>DYBN01000028.1 GCA_019418605.1 Sutterella sp.
CCAGGGCGTAAAGTCAAAGCTGTCGATGGCCGTCTGCGGAATCTTCTGTATCGCCGTCACCAGCTCCTTGTCCTCGGCCTTCCCGGCGTAGTTGCTCGTCCAGACGTACCGCTCGATGTGTTCGTAGAACGCGCGGTGGTACCTGAGGAGCCACCGGGTGACGTTCCTGATGCCGTTGAGCCTGGCCGTCTGTCTGAGCGAGATCATTCCGCAGTAGGCCTTCGCTCCCTCGACGCTCTTCTTGAAGAACGCTCCGTTCTTGTAAAGCGCCACCGCCCGCATCATGCGCTCCACGATGTTGCTGTCGGGACTCACGTGCGGGTCTTCCAGAAAGTACATCAGCTTGTCTTCGTGGTTCTTCCAGTAGGTGACGACGGCGGCCGTCGCGCTGCCGGCCAACTTGCTGGTCCAAACGCCGTTTTCCTGCACCGCATACTTCCCGGCAATGGCATCGATCATCTGCTTGAGCTTGAGCATCAGGGGCCTGCAGTGCTTTGCGCGGATCTCTTTGATGCGCTCAAGCTGCTCGGCGCGCGTCTCGCCGCTGCGCCGTGCGCATTCGGCTTCCCAGGAGTAAACCTTGGAGATGGTCTCGAGCGCGTAGGTCAGAAAATGCCGCGGCGTGTGGTCGACGACCTGCGCAACGATTCTCTCCAGAGCCCCTTCGCTCATGACTTCCTCCTTGAGGTCCTTGATGTTCAAGGCCCTCAGCAGCGTCCGCCTGAAGTGCACAAGGCAGCATTGCGTGCGGACGGTGCGATTTTTCAGCAGCTCATGCCGAGCGGCCGCTTCGTAGCCCTCGTACGCATCGCGCGTGAGCGTGACGTATTCCCAATCCCAGAGCTTTTCGGCGATGCAGGCTCCCGAGCGGCTGGGCATGTACTCGAAAATTGCAAACTGAATGTCGTCGCCGAGCACGCTGGTGCGGGCGATCAAGTGCGGGCTGCCCGGGTCCGAATCTCTCTCCAGCACCCGAAACGGCGTCTCGTCGCAGACGATGTTTTCGGCCTTCCTGGCCTGCTTGACAATCTGCCCGAGCAGCAGGCCGCCGATGCCGGTCTTGCCGAGCCAGGCATGAATGCTGCGGTTGAATCCCTCTTTGCAAATCTGCAGCCGGTCGGTGTCAAAGAATCCTTCCACCCGGTGGTTCGGCGTGCCGGTGGCGGCCAGAACTCCCATCTCAATCACCACGTTCGAACTCGTCGTGCAGCTAGAGGTCGGCGAGTACGGCACCGGCACGTGTTCGGGGCGGTCGGCGAAGACGCAGCCGCAGTCGGGACAGTGCACGATCGGAACCTTGTAGCGGTCCTCGCCGATGAGCTCGTCCAGACAATGGCGCAGGCTTCGGAGAAACGGCATGAGGTCCTGGACGTGCTCCTTGAGACGGAGACTGCCGCACTTCGGGCATTTGCATTGCGCATTGAAGGGGTGCCCGAACTTCACCTTCGCGTTCTTCTGCGCCTCGGTGACGACGCGTCCGCGGGTCTTTTTTCCATCCTTGAGCTCGACCTTTGGCGGCTTGACGCGCTTTGTCGGACGCTCAGCAGCGGCCACCTCCGCCACGGCCTGCACCAGGGGGTCTTCAGGGTGCTCCTGCGCGGCTTGTGCCGCGGCCTGATCCATCACATCGAACAGGTTGTCGGCATCCTTCTTCTGCTGCTGGTAGCCGGCGTTGCGGCTGTTGATCTCGTCGACGACTTCCTTTTGCTTTTCCTCGACGCTCTTGCCGTCGAGCTTGAACAAGCCGTTGATCTTTTCGCCGCCTCGGGCAAACAGATCACGCAGAAGGCGGTCGTATCCCGAACTGAAGATTTCGCCGGCGTCGAAATTCGCCTGCTGCACCAGCCACTTCAAGCGGTCCTGCTGCGCTTCCGGAATGTCGGGCATGTCGTCGAGATACTTCACCGTCTTCTCGAGCACGGCCAGCACGGCAATGAGGGAGCAGTCCTTGGCTTTGATCGACGCCTTGAGCTCCTCGACAAGTCCTCCAAGACGAGTGTTTTCCTTCTCGAGGCTGGTCACTTTGCGAGCTTGGCTGTCGGCGCGCTGCTGTGCTTTCCGAGCTGCATTTTGCGCCTTCCGAGCCGCATTTTGCGCCTTGGCAAGCTCTGCGCGCAGGAAGTTGATTTGTTCGTCTTTGGTAGGCATGACGCGAGGGGTGTCGGCATTGTTTCAGTGCTC
>DYBN01000029.1 GCA_019418605.1 Sutterella sp.
GTTTGGAACGAGGCCCTTCGGCTCGACTCGAAGCTGCGCTACCTGCAAAAGCAAGCGAAGGCCGAATGCGATATCAACGCCTTGGCGTCC
Source organism: Sutterella sp. (assembly GCA_019418605.1). Lineage (GTDB taxonomy): Bacteria > Pseudomonadota > Gammaproteobacteria > Burkholderiales > Burkholderiaceae_F > Duodenibacillus. Next base: position 91 of record DYBN01000029.1, read on the forward strand.
TTTCTCGTCTTTCAAAAAGCCCTTGGCTTGGGCTCCATGGGCTCGAGCTTTCTTGACAAGGACAACTTCCTCGGCGAGCCCGCTGCTGACGCAACGCTTGACGATTGCTGCGAGGTCTTTGACTTTCTCAAGAACAACAAGGAGAGCATCCTCAAGCACCTCAACAAGCGGCTCGATGCAAGGCTCGGGGCCGATCGGGCGGCGATGGTTGTCTACGACGCTGGCAACGCGTGCTTTGAGGGCGAGCCAACCAGCGAGGAGGGCGGAGAGGATAGCTCCGAGGAGGACAGCTGCCGGCACAAGGATTTTTTCGAGCGCGCCCTCGAATTGGCCAATGCGCTTGCCGCTGCGGGGGAACTTGATGCTGCTTGTCGAGATGCGGACGGGGACTGGGACTTTTCCTGCTTTCCCGCGGCATTCTGGGATTGCGTCGCGGATGAAAAGACCGATTTTCCGCGCATGCGCGGCCCGTTCATGGAGCACCGCACGGACCTGCCCGAGGTGTCGATCGTGATGGTCTTCGACCGCCATGGCTTCCCCATGGATTTTGAGGTCTGTGACGGCAATGCTTCGCCATTCAAAACGACGCGCTCGAGCATTCAGTCCATGGTCGACAAGTACGGCGTCAAGGAAGCGATAGTCGCGGCCGACGGCAGGTTGAGCTCGATGAGCACTCTCAAGATGCTCCAAGACTTGAAGCTCGATTTTGCCGCTTCCCAAAAGGCTGCGCAGCTTCCCCAGGCGCTTGAGGAACAAATATTTGATCTATCGAACTATTCTCCCATCTCTCACGAGCATCCGGAAATAGGATCGTTTCTTGTTGTTCGCAATTGGGTGAAGCAAAGCCGCGGCTCAACAGCGCCCTGCACCCTTGTCGTGATCTATAGTGAAAAGCGGCGCGCCAGACAGGAGGCGATCCTCGACGCCTGGGTGCGGGTCGTGGAGCGCAAGGCGGCCGCGGGCGTCAAGTTAAAGGGGAGGGAAACGAATTGGGCGGCGCTTGCCAAAACAAACGATGCAGCCGATCAGGAAATCCTCGGTGTGGATGAAGAAGCGCTGGCCAAAAGACGAAAACTCTGCGGCTTTTCCGCCGTGGTCGTCTCTGCGGCCAAGGATGAGCTTGGGCCTCACAATGCGTTCGCCAAAGAGCAGGAAACGCAGCAGGCCGAAAAGTCATCGCCTTCGCCTGCACCACTGCCGCCTCCGGCGATTGACAAGAAGGCTCGATATCCTTTCTCCGTGGCTTTCAGGCATGCGGAGATCGAGAACAGCTTGAGGATCATGAAAACCAATCTCGGACTGCTTCCGATGGACGTCCGGAACTCAGATCACATACGGGCGCAGGCGCTCGTCAATTTTCTAGCGCTGGTGCTTCTCAGGCTGGTGCAGGACAAGCTCGAGAAGCGCGGAACGCCGCTTTCGATCAACACGATCTGCAAGGCGCTCTGCGACGCCAAGGTTGCCGCGATTTACAGCGGCAGCCAGCAGAAATACTTCTACGTGCCTGTGAGCGAGCGTCCGTCGTTGCGTGAACACAACCCGCGGGCATCCACGGAGGACCTGCTGAAGTTGCTCAAGAGTAGGGAGATTGAGCCCGCCGATTATGGAGACGTCGTGCTGCAGGCCTGCGGCCTGAGCGAAGTCCCAGCCATTTGCAGCCGCGCCGAGCTCGCAAGAAGCTTGGGCACGCGCTTTGCGTCGGATGCGGACGCAGTCCCCGCTTTCATCCGCGCGGTTGACGCGCTCTCGGCGGGCGCACAGCCGGCAGAGCACTGACAAATCATTTTTCGCGCGCAAATGAATCGAAAAAGCAGTCGTAAAAATTTACGACCGCGTTTGCGCGCGAAAACAGTCGATTGAAGGCGAAAAGAGCCGGAACGAGGGAATGCGAAGGCGGGAAAGGTTCGGTGGGCGATCAAGGCTTCACGCCGGCCGTCAATGTCGAAGAGGGGGCAATGGCGAAAAAAAACAAAAAAGGCCTTCGACCGACAACGGTGAAAGCCTCTCTTTGTCTGCGCATCGAAACGCGGAGCTTTTGGTGCGCCAGGCAGGATTCGAACCCACGACCCCCTGGTTCGTAGCCAGGTACTCTATCCAACTGAGCTACTGGCGCACTCATCTAAGCAGACCGGCATTATATGCACATGAAAAATTTTTTGCAAGCCTTTCTGCAAGACCGCAAAACGATGCCGTGCCGGCCCCTCGCCAAGAGTGCGCGCGTCGCGCAACGGCACGGTCACGCTTGACTGGCCCAACCGCGATGTTGCGGTGTCCATGGCGCGTCTATATTCGCGAATTCTCTTGGGCGGCAAGCCTTGTGTTGAGACGGGCAAGGACTCGTTGACCGACGTCCTTGCAAGCGGAACGCTCGAAGACATCACCGCAAGATTAAACGCCCTGATGAGCGCCGTTGACTATCAGGCCTACCCGGTGAGAACCGAGGCCGAGTGCCTGTCCTGCCTGCAGACGCTCATGATCGGCGCCGAAATGGTGCCCGGCGTAACAGCGCACGAAGAGGCGGGGCGCAGCGCTCTTGAAGTTGACGCCGGCAATCGCCGCTGGGTGTTTGAAATCAAAGCGGCTCGCGACGGCAGGGAGGCTTTGCGGCTTCTTGATCAAGAAGTTCGTGCGCTCGAACAAAAGCGCCCTGAAGAGCCTTCCGGCAAAGAGCCCCTGATGAGGGCTGCTCTAGTGTTTGATCTCTCAAATCTCTCGTTTTTGGCTGCGGCGTGAGTTCGATGGGGCGACCCTGGCTCGAGCGCAGTGTCTGAAGGGATCGCTAGCGCACGCCCCGGGCAATTTCAATGGCGCGGTCGCGCATGGGGCTTGCCGTCTCTTTGTCCCAAACCATGGAAAGTTCGATGCAGGGCTCGACGTTGGTGAGCGTGACCGCAACGACCGACTCGGGCAGAAGGCAGGCAAAGTACCTGGGAACGAGCGCCAGGCCCTGTCCGCAGCTTGCGTAGGCAATCTGCTGCATGGTTGAGGTCACCTCGTGGCGCACGCGCGGGGAAAAGCCGTGCGCAAGGCACTGCGCCACAAGGCGGTCGACGTAGCGCACCGAGATGTCGCGCCCGGGAAAGACCCAGTCTTCGCCCGAAAGCTCTTCCAAGGCCACTTCGCGCCGGCTGCTGATCGGGTGGCTTTTTGAGGCGATGACAACGGGCGTCTCGCGCGACAAAACGAGCTTCCCCCACGGGGCGTTTTCAGGCTCCGGGATGTAGCCGATTGCAAGCGAGGTCGGATTTGCCTTGAGCTCGTCGGCGATGTCGCCCGAGTCGATTTCCTTGGCAAAGATCGAAAAGCCCGCCTCAAGGCTTTGGAGCCGCTCGCGAAACTTCGGCAGCCAGCTCAGCATCGCTTCGTGCACCGAGGCGACGGTGATGAGGGCGCGGTGCCCGGTCTGGATTTCCTTTACGGCAAACTCAAGCTCCTGAGCCTGCGTGACGAAGCGCTTGATTTCGGGCATGAGCGAGGCGGCCTCGATCGTGGGCTTCACTCCGCGCGGGCTTCGCTCAAGAAGCTTGATTTTGAGGCGCGCCTCGAGTTCGTCGATTTGCGCGGCCAAAGGCGGCTGCGACATGTTCAGGCGCCTTGCGGCATTGCGCAGGCTCTTTTCTTCAATGACGACGGCAAGAAGCAAAAGCTGCCGCACCAGACGGTAGTCAAAGCGGTTGAGCATAGGGAAAACTGCTTAAAAAAGAGTGGCAAGGTGCCATAAAAATCGTATCACTGACGCCCTTTGTTTTTACCTATATTTAGCGCTGTGCGCAAACTGCGCATGAGGGCCGGCAGGAAGCCGGCCGAAACAAAGTAGGAGCAAGCCTTCTTGTCGCAGGGCTTTGAAAGAAGAAAATGCAGGACTTCTGGATGTATCTTTTGGTCGTCGTGGTGACGTGTCTTACGCCCGGGGCGGGCGTGTTGATGACCGTGAGCAACGCCTTTCGCTACGGCAAGGCGCACGCCTTCGTCTCGCCCTTGGGCAACGCCTTCGGCGTGCTCATGATGTCGATCATTTCGGCCACGGGTTTGGGAAGCCTCATTTCGGCCACGCCCGAGGCCTTCTACGGGCTGCAGATTCTGGGCGCGCTTGTGCTCGTGTACTTTGGCTTCAAAAGCTGGCGCGCGTCAAGCCTTGACTTGAGCCGCGTCGCTGCCGCCGGGGGCCATGCGCAAAAGGAGAGCTCCATTTTCTGGGGCGCTGCCTCGCTTCAGGTCACCAACCCCATGCTGATCGTCTTTTTGCTCTCGCTGATGCCGCCCTTTATCGATCCGAAGGCCGACTACGTGAGCGCGATGGCGCTTTTAATCGGCATCTTCGTGGGAACGTGCCTCATCGTGCACTTGGGCTACAGCTACATCGCCTGCTTTGCCGGCAGGTTCTTGAAAGGCGCCCGCTTTGGCTGGTGGTTGAACCACGTAAGCGCCGTGCTCTTTTGGTTTATCGCCGCAGGCGTCGCCGCGCGCCTCATTGAGTCGGCTTGATCGGCTCCGGAAGGAAAAGAAAGCTTGACGGCCGGCGGGCCTCAAAGCAAGCCCGCCAAAAACCGGGCATGAAAAAAAGGGGAGAGACCTAAACCGAGGTTTCTCCCCTTGGCGTCTATGGGGGCGCGCTGAAAAGCCCGCGCGCCGCTATGGACAACACGCGTTTTACAAGCCTGCCATGGCAAGGCCTGAGCGGATGCGATCGAGCACAACGTCCTTGCCGAAGAGCTCGAGCGTCTTGTCGATCTGAGGCGTTCTGTCGGCGTTGCAGACAAGAACGCGCAGGGGGGTGGCAATGGGCCCCATCTTGATGTTCATCTCGGCCATGACGCCCTTGATCGCCTCATAGATGGCGGGGGCCGTAAAGTCCTGCATGGGCTCAACGGCGGCAACAAAGGCCTTGAGGGCCGCGAGGTTGTCGCCCTCGAGCGCGGCCTTGACGGCCTCAACCGAGCGCTCAAGGGGCTTGTAGAAGAAAAGCGCCTGGTCGGCGAGCACTTCAAGCGTGGCCGAGCGCGACTTCAAAAGGCCGCAGACGCCCGCAAGGTCAGGGCCCCCTTCCACCGTACCGCCGCGCCGCTCGATGCGTGCGCGCACAAGGCCCGCAAGCCTTTGATCGTCGGCTTCCTTCATGTACTGCTGGTTGAGCCACTCGAACTTCTTGAAGTCAAGGCGGGCCGCCGCGCGCGAGCAGTCGCCGAGCTCAAAGACCTTGGCGAGTTCCTCACGGGAGAATTTCTCCATGTTGCCGTGGCCCCAGCCCAGGCGCGCAAGGTAGTTGAAGACCGCCTCGGGCAGAAAGCCCTGCGCTTCGTACTCCATCACCGAGACCGAGCCGTGGCGCTTGGAAAGCTTCTGGCCGTCGGGACCGTTGATAAGCGGCAGGTGCGCAAAGACGGGCACCTCGGCGCCAAGGGCCTTGTAGAGGTTGATCTGGCGCGGGGTGTTGTTGATGTGGTCGGCACCGCGAATGACGTGGCTCACCTTCATGTCCCAGTCGTCGATCACGACGGCGAAGTTGTACGTGGGAATGCCGTCGCGCATGATGATGAGGTCGTCCAACTCCTTGTTGGAGATCGTAATGGGCCCGTAGACCGCATCGTTCCAAGACACCACGCCGTCGTCGGGGTTGCGGAAGCGAATGACGGGCTTGACGCCCTCGGGGATGGGCTTGCCCTGGCAGTTTTCAGGGCGCCAGCGTCCATCGTAGCGGGGCTTGAGGCCAGCCTTTCTCTGCGCTTCGCGCATATCATCGAGCTCTTCGGGCGTTGCGTAGCACTTGTAGGCGCGCCCGTCGGCGAGCATCTGATCGACCACTTCGCGGTAGCGCGCAAGCCGGTCCATCTGGTAGATCGGGCCCTTGTCGTAGTCGAGGTTGAGCCACTTCATCGATTCGAGAATGACGTCGACGGCGGCCTGCGTGGAGCGCTGCTGATCGGTGTCTTCGATGCGAAGCAAAAACTTGCCGCCCAAGTGGCGTGCCACGGCCCAGCAATAGATGGCCGTGCGGGCGGTTCCCAAGTGCATCATGCCCGTGGGAGAGGGTGCAATACGCGTGCGGATTTCTTTCATGGTGGTGCAAAAAGAGCCCGGGACGCACGATGTGGCGCGTCGGCAGCGGGCGCAGGGAATGCAGAAAAAAATTGGAGGTCCCATTGTAGGACAAGGACCCGCGGCAGACAAAGAGGCGCCGCGCGCGAGGGGCTTCGGGCGCATCAAATTTCAGACACACGCATCCGGTTGAAGGGATTGGAGAGCATTCTGACGCGAGCCCGCAAAGTAAGTTGCCCATAGACCTTCAGGCCCAAAAAGAGGGCACAAAAAAGCGAGGCCCTGCGTGCAGACAGCCTCGCTTTTTTGTGGGCCTCAGCG
>DYBN01000003.1 GCA_019418605.1 Sutterella sp.
TAGACCTGCCGGGGGTTCCCGAGCAGGTCACCTGCTAAGTGGTCGAAAAGTCAGGCTCCGCACTGTCAACCTACTCGCCCCCAGGTCGGGAACCTTCGGCTCACTCTTTCAAACACCAGCACAGCCCGGCGCAAGGTTTTCCCGCGCGGCGCATCGCCAAAATCCCAAAGCCGCATCCGCCGGAGCCCTTCCTGCAAAAGCCCCTCGGCAACTGTCCTTGTGCTCCATGTAACCCGCAAACGTGGCAAAGCGCCGCTCAAGAGGAGCGCCAGTCGGGCCGCTGAAAGAGGAAAAAGCTCCCTGCCCCGGCACAGTTCAAAGAAAGGATCGCTTTTGTCCGCTTGCGCTTCGTCTTGGGCTCGAAGCGCGGAAAAACGTGAAGCGCCCCGGAGAGCAGCGGCCGCAAAGAAGCATGTGGCGGCATGCGCGCCTTTCTGAAGATGCGGTGCGATCAGCAAAAATCAGGAAGCGCCAAGCCCCGCACGACAGCAGCACCAAAGCGCCCCGGCTCAGTCCGCGTTCTTTTGTTCGTCCTCGGCCTGCATTTTCCGGGTGGTCACCGCTGCCGTCATGCCGGCGGCAAGGATGAGGCTCATGCCAATGAGAGAGGCCGCCTGAAGCGAGTCGTCAAAGAGCACGAACCCCAGAATGGCCGAAAAGGGAATGGCAGAAAAGCCCAGACACGACGACAGGAGCATGTTGCCGTAGGCGTAGGAGCGCGTCGTGCAGATTTGCCCCAGCGTGGCAAAAAGCCCCATGGCGAGGATGCCGGCGACGTTCATGCCGGTAAGCCTGTGAAAGCCTCCAGTCAAAAGAGTGCCGACGATGGCAAAGACGATGCCCAGCACCGAGAAGTAAAAGACGATGCGCCAGGAGGGCTCCTTGAGCCTTCCCATCTGCTTCATCTGCCAGTAGCTTGCAAGGTCAATCAGCGCAACCGACAGGCACACGAGCGCCGGAATGAACTCGTCGCTTCTGAAGCTGGGCCTTAGCATCGCCGTAATGCCGGCAAAGCCCGCAAGGATGCTTGCCGTCATAAGCCACGGCGTACGAGCGCCGCGCATCTTGGCAAGGATGATGAAGTTGAGCGCCATGAAAAGCGGCGTCGTGTAAATCAACGTCATGCAGGTGCCAAACTGCATCTTTCCGAGCGCGTAAAACCACAGCGCAATTGAAAGCACTCCCAGCACCGAGCGCACCACGTGCATGCCGAAGTGCTGCGTCTTCAAGGTGCCGCCGCGGCTTGTGACGACAAAGGCGATGAAAAGGGCGCCGAACACCGAGCGGTAGAAGACGAGCTCAAACGCCCCGAGATCGGCCGCGCAGATCTTGACAAAGGCCGCCATGATCGAAAAACAGGCGGCTGCGGCTATCGCCCAAAAAGACTGAAGCATGAGTGACGCGCTGCGCGCAGGGCCGTCATCCTTGCCGGCCCCGGGCGTTTGTTGCTTGAAAAATGAGTCAACAGGATACGACAAATGCCGTGTTTGCGCGGCCGGGGAAATTACTCACCTCGAGATCACTGCAGACGGCCGACGGGGCGCCCTTCAAAAACGCCGGGGACTCGTTTTCTTCCCGCCTCTTTTTGGGCAAGAGCCCTGCGCGCGCCTCCCGAGGCGCACCACTCAAGCACGGCCTGCGTCAGTTTCTGCGCCCCCGCCTTCATGGGACGCGCGTTGACGATGGCAACGACGCTCCAGCGCATGCCGGCATCATCCGTGACGTATCCCGCCGCCGCGCGCACGTTTTCCAACAATCCCGTCTTGATGTGGCCCGCGCCGGCCGAGAGCCCGCGCTTTCTCATCGTGCCGTCCTCTCCCGCAATGGGAAGCGTCGCCATGAATTCGGGCATCACGGCGCTTTTAAAGCCCCAGGAGAGAATCCGCCCCAGAGCTTCGGGCGTCACGCGAGTCTTGCGCGACAAGCCCGAGCCGTTCTCCACATAAAAACTTTTTTGAAGCTCAGCCTGCGACAGGCCCGTTGATTCCGAAGCCCAGTGCGAGAGCACCCGGCGGCTGCGCTCAAGACTCGCCCCAGAGGCTTGATCTTCAACCTCAGCAAAAGAGAGCGACAAAAAGATGTGCCGGGCCATCGGGTTGTTGGAAAACTTGTTGGTCCAGTAGGCGGCAACGGCAAGCGGCTCTGACGTCTCCGTCAAAAGCTCAACCTTGTTCACCCCGTTTTTTGCCCGGCTTCCGGCCGATGCGCTGCCCTCAACGGCTCTTCCCTTCCAGCGAATGCCGTTTTGCGCGAGCACGTGAGAAAAGGCGCGCGTGAAGTAGTCGTCGGCCGCCCACAGGGTCAAGTTGAGTGTTTTTTGTCCGCACGCGCGCGGAAACGCGCCCCGAAAGCGGATGTGAAGGGGATCTGAAAAGTCGGGCTTTATTTTTTGCTTCCAGTCGCCGCAGCTGCCCGAAGACAGAGGCACGCGGCTTGGAAACGCAACGCCCGCAAGGCTCGGGAGGGCAATCACCCGCGCCGAGGCTTCGCCCTCGACGGGCGTGATCGACAGCGACACCGACTTGAAAGCCACCATGGCGGCATCGGCGCCCACGTTGTAGGGGCGAGTGCGCTGCCCGTCAAAGTCGCCCTCGTCAAAGGCGGGCAGATCAAACAAGGAGCGGTCAATCGTGATGTTGCCGTCAATCGTCTTGACGCCCAGCAAGGAGAGCTTTTGCGCGGCAAGCCACAAGCGCTCGATAACAAAGTGCGGATCGCCCCCGCCTTTGACGACAAGTCCCGTGACGCGCCCCTTGGAGTCCGGCATCGCATCGGCAAGAAACTCAGTCTTCCACGTGTAGGCAGGGCCCAGAAGGTCAAGGGCGGCAAGCGTCGTCACGGTCTTGATGACGCTTCCGGGCTGCATGGGGCGGCGCGCGTTTAACTCAAGCACGGGGTCGGACGCTCCGGCAGGAGCAACCCAGATGCCGGCCTCGGCGTAGGAGACGCCGCTCTCCTTAAAAGCCGCCGCGATGTCCTCGGGCAGCTGCGCGGATCCCTCAGCTTGTGCCGCAAAAGCAGGCGCACAAAAGAGAAGCGCGGCCGCAGCGGCGGCTCCGCACGCTATGAAGGAACTCTTGCGCGCCGCCATGGACCCGAGGGCGGCGAAGGCTCTTTGAGAGACCCCCGCCGCGAGCCGTAGTATCGATTCAGTCTTTTGATTTAAAAGGGATTTTGTCGCCCGCATCACGCCGTTTGCCTTGCGCCTTCGAGGTGGTTTCAAAAAGAATCTTCGGCCGGGGGTTGAAATTTAAAAGGCCGTCCCCATATTAGGTCATGTCGGCACCGACGCGGCCGCCTTGAGCTCCAAAGACAGGACTTGAGGAAGGGAAAACGCGCGGTGCGCGGATTTTTTATATGCCGGTCTCCGCAAGACCGGGGCATCAACTCATTACTTAAAACTGTTTGGAGTTTGAAAAATGCAGATTCGTCCGTTGCATGACCGCGTGATTGTCAAGCGTCTCGAAGCCGAGCGCACCACCGCAAGCGGCATCGTTCTTCCGGATACGGCCGGGGAAAAGCCCGATCAGGGTGAAGTCGTTGCCGTCGGTCCGGGCAAGCGCGACGATGCCGGCAAGCTCATCCCGATGGACGTCAAGGTGGGCGACCGCGTGCTCTTCGGCAAGTACTCCGGCCAGACCGTGAAGGTCGAAGGCGAAGAGTTCCTCGTGATGCGCGAAGAAGACATCATGGGCGTGGTTGCCTAATACGCCGCAACCGGTTCAAGTCAAACAACGAGTTTAACGATCCATTTTTTCGGAGATTGAAACAAAATGGCTGCAAAGCAAGTTCTTTTCGGTGACGACGCCCGCGTGCGCATGGTCCGCGGCATCAACACGCTCGCCAACGCCGTGAAGGTGACCCTTGGCCCCAAGGGCCGCAACGTGGTGCTCGAGCGCTCCTTCGGCGGCCCGCTGGTCACCAAGGACGGCGTGACCGTTGCCAAGGAAATCGACCTGAAGGACAAGTTTGAGAACATGGGCGCGCAGATGGTGCGCGAAGTGGCCTCCAAGACCAACGACAACGCCGGCGACGGCACGACCACCGCCACGGTGCTCGCCCAGGCCATCGTTGACGAAGGCATGAAGTACGTGGCCGCCGGCATGAACCCGATGGATCTCAAGCGCGGCATCGACAAGGCTGTTGCCGCCGCGATTGAAGAATTAAAGAAGATCTCCAAGCCCACGACCACGAGCAAGGAAGTTGCCCAGGTCGGCGCCATCTCGGCCAACTCCGATCAGGAAATCGGCGACATCATCGCCCAGGCCATGGACAAGGTCGGCAAGGAAGGCGTGATCACGATCGAAGACGGCAAGAGCCTCAACAACGAGCTCGAAGTGGTCGAAGGCATGCAGTTTGACCGCGGCTACCTCTCGCCCTACTTCATCAACACGCCCGAGCGCCAGGCTGCGGTTCTCGAAAATCCGCTCATCCTGCTGCACGAAAAGAAGATCAGCAACATCCGCGAGATGCTCCCGATCCTCGAGCAGGTTGCCAAGACCTCGCGTCCTCTTCTGATCATTGCTGAAGACGTCGACGGCGAAGCGCTTGCCACCCTCGTGGTGAACTCGATTCGCGGCATCCTCAAGGTTGTCGCCGTCAAGGCTCCGGGCTTCGGCGACCGCCGCAAGGCCATGCTCGAAGACATCGCCATCCTCACGGGCGGCACGGTCATCTCGTCTGACCTCGGCCTGACCCTTGAGAAGTGCACGCTCGAGCAGCTCGGCACCGCCAAGCGCATCGAAGTCACCAAGGAAAACACCACGATCATCGACGGTGCGGGCGACGCCAAGGCCATCGAAGGCCGCGTGCTCAACATCCGCCAGCAGATCGAGAACGCCTCGAGCGACTACGACCGCGAGAAGCTGCAGGAACGCGTGGCCAAGCTCGCCGGCGGCGTGGCTCTCGTGAAGGTTGGCGCTGCGACCGAAGTCGAAATGAAGGAAAAGAAGGCCCGCGTTGAAGACGCTCTGCACGCCACCCGTGCGGCTGTGGAAGAAGGCGTTGTCGCCGGCGGCGGCGTTGCCCTCATCCGCGCCAAGCAGGCCATCAAGGGCCTTACGGGCGACAACGACGAACAGAACGCCGGCATCAAGATCGTGCTGCGCGCCATGGAAGAGCCGATGCGCCAGATCGTGGCCAACAGCGGCGACGAACCGAGCGTGGTCGTCAACAAGGTGGCCGACGGCGAAGGCAACTTCGGCTTCAATGCTCAGACGGGCGAGTACGGCGACATGATGGCCATGGGCGTGCTTGATCCGACCAAGGTGACCCGCACGGCGCTGCAGAACGCCGCGAGCGTTGCCGGCCTGATCCTCACGACCGACTGCATGGTTGCCGACGTCCCCGAAGACAAGCCCGCCGTGCCCCCGATGGGCATGGACGGCGGCATGGGCGGCATGATGTAATCAGCCGCTAAAGTCCTGACTTGTCGTTGAGAGCTCTCCAGCTCTCAACACCCAGGAGATTCGGCCCGGTTCCCGTTTGTGCGGGAGCCGGGCCGATTTTGTTTGCGGCCTCGCTGCGACCGAGCCCCGTGCGACCTCCGATCGCGGCGGCTAGTGGCAGAGCTTTATTGCGGCGAGGGACTTGAATTGAAAACGCCCCCGGCCGGGATTGTCTTCCGACCGGGGGCGCTTTTTCTTTGTCAGTCAGAAGACTGACGGCGAATGTCTCTTAGAACTTGTACTTCATGTTGATCAGACCGGCGTGGTTCGTGAAGTCGCCACGGAAGTTGCCGGCGTAGGTCAAGGCAAATTCAAAATTTTCAGAAACAGCCGCCGAGATGCCGGCGTCGACTTCAAAGCCGAAGCGGTCAAGCGTCTCGCCGCTCACACGGTACGTCGAGCCGTTGGCAGGCGTCACCACGGCGTCGTTGTCCGCATCGATGAGATCGTACGTCGCGGCCACGCGCACCTGCGGCTTCAGTGTCACAGCGGGAGACACCTCCCAGGCCCTGCTCAGCTTGGCGCCGATCACGGCCGTGAGGACGTCGTTGTCTTCGCTGTCAACAGAGGAGCCGGCATCGTCGCGATACCCGTCCTGGCTGATGTAGTAGTAGCGCAGACCGCCTTCGGGCGTGAGGCTCACGTCGCCAAAGGTCATGTCGTAGCCCGTCATCACCTGCATGCCGAACGTGTCGACGTCGTAGTCCGCCCCAACGTTGAAGCCCGCCACGCGCTTGCTTTCGTCGTAGGACGACCAGCCGTAGGAGACGATGCCGTTGATGAACCACTCAGAAGGCTTGTACTGACCGTAGAGGAAGGCCGTTGCCGTACCGACGTCAATGTCGCGCATAAAGCCGTCGACATCCGTATCGGTGTAGGCAAAGCCCACGCCCACGCGCACCGAGTCGCTCACCGCCGAGTCAAGGCCGAACGCAACGCCGTAGCTGTCCGTATCGTAGCCATGCACGGAGCCCGATCCGTCATAGTCGCCCGTGTTGGCAAGCAGCTGCACCCAGAGGTTGGAGCCGGGCTGCTGCGTGTTGCTCAACGCAAAGCGCGATCCAACTGCCGTGAAGATCTGGTTGGCCGTATCGGTCTGCGTCTGCGCAATGAGCGGCGCAGCCTCAGGCGAGAGCGCGGTCACGGCGTCAAGAGCAGAGCGCCGGCTGCCGGCGTCGCTCGACTGGATGTTGGCGGAGACAAACTCGGAAATCGAGTTGAACATGTCGTTGGAGCCCGCGCCGCTTGCCATGATGGCGTTCAAAGCGGCAGCTTGGTTCGCATCAGCGCCTGTAGACTGGGAAATCTCACCTGCAGACTTCTGCTCCACGGTAAACGTGCCGTCTTCATTGCGCGAGATGTTGAAGACCGTGTTGTCGGTGTCAAGCGTAAAGCTCTCGGCAGCCGTGCTATCTTCGGTAAAGACGTTGTAGTTGCCGGTAAAGCCGGGGTTGATGACAAAGCGAAGCTGCGCACCGTCATCAGCATTGACCGTGTTGCTGATCGTAGTCGTTCCAAGCTTGACCGTCAGCGAAGACTCTGAGCCAAACTTCGTCGTGCCCGTGCCGGAGATACCGCCGTCGAGCACCAAGTCGCCGGTGACGCTGAGCGTGCCGTCGTTGTGGATGTCGTTGAGCTCTCCGGCCGCGGTATTGCCGGAGAAAGTGGCCGAACTGACATTCAATGTGCCGTCGTTGAAAATCGCACCGCCGCTGCCATTGGCCGAGTTACCTTCAAAAACGGCGCCATCGCCCAGCGTCATCGTGCTGTCCATACGGCTGACGATTGCGCCACCGTTGCCATCAGCATGGTTGTTCGTAAAGACTGCTCTGTCCCCAACTTCCACTGTTGCGGCAAACGAAGCCACTGCGCCGGCATTTCCCGTAGTGGAATTGTTGGAAAAACTTGCGTCATCCCCAATACGGAGAGTCGCTGTTGTTTCGGCCGTTTCCTGATTCGCGTAGATATAAATGGCGCCAGCCCCAGTATCGGATGTATTGCCATCAAAAACAGCTCTGTCGCCAATCACGGTAGTCGACTCAACTCCTTGATCCGTATCAATGTAAATTGCGCCGCCAGTGAATTCCGATGAATGATTTTTTACAAACTGGACATCATCGCCGATAACGAGGTCCGACTTTTGAGCAAAAATTGCTCCGCCTTGATGTTCAGCTTCATTCCCAATAAAAGAGACATTGTTCCCAATCGTCATGCTCGCGTTCGGGTTGACAGAACCATTTGTATTTGTCGAAATTGCGCCGCCAATGAGAGCAGTGTTTCCTTCAAACACGGTGTAGTCACCAATTTCAGTGACGCTTCCGTTGTAAATAGCACCGCCCTGGTCACCACTATGGTTATTTGCAAAAACAACGTGCTCTGACTCGGTTCCGTCTGCCACAATGAGGTGACTTCCTTCAATCGCAGGATTCACCCAAACAGCACCGCCATTCGAAGTTGAGGAATTCTCACTAAACGAGCTGTTGCCGGAAATAACAATTTCTTCTTCTACGGCAATTGCGCCACCTGTTCCGGCACTATTTTCCGTAAAAGTTGAATTGACAACATTGAGTGAGACCTCGCTTCTCTGCTGAGTCTCCATCTGCAGCCAGGCCAATGCTCCGCCTTTTGCGGTTGCCGTATTTTTTGAAAAGGTCGAATTGACAATGCTGTATTCACCGCTCAGATGATTGTCGGTGAACGCTGCGATGGCGCCGCCATTCTTTCCAGCCGAATTTCCAGTGAAATCTGCTCCATCGACAGCAATCACTCCAGCATGAGAATAAATGGCACCGCCATTTCTGTCTGCGCTATTGCCGACGAATTCCGAGCCGGCACCGACATTGATGGTCGTGTACCTGTTTCCGTAGATCGCGCCGCCGTCCTGGCCCGATTCATTCTCCTCGAAGCGGCTGGCGCCCTGCGTTCTCACCTCAGTGCCTTCTGCATAAATGGCTCCGCCGTTGCCTACCGCCTTGTTGCGCTCAACAACGACCGTGTCAAAGGTTGTTGACCCGTCTGCAGGTGCATCGTAACCGTTTTGGAACAAGGCCACGGCGCCGCCCTGACCGGTGACCTCGTTGCCCGAAAACGTAGTGCCGGTCACTGTGTTGGCGTGATTGAGAAGTTCTTCTCCACCCTCTTGGAAGATCACCAAAGCCGCGCCGTACTGGGCCTTGTTGCCGGTAAACGCGCTGCCGTTCAAAATGTGGATTTCGTCACGGCCGTTTACATAGCTATTCGTGCTGTTGTTTACTGCAGCGCCATACACGGGGACGCTCCCCTCTTGCGCGCCCGCCCCAAAGCCATCAGCCTTGATGACGTAGCCCTCGTCCGTGGCCTCAATCGAGATCTTGTCGGGATCCGTGTTGTTGTAATACTCACTTCCCAGATAGGCCCCCGCGTTGTAAACCGGAGAGATTTCCTCATTCTCCACCGGGGCCGCCATCGCCGCCCCCATTGCCAGAGCGGACACCGCCGCGGCAATCACGGTCTTGACGCCCTTCTTGCGGGACGTGGCAGCAACTTCGCTCGCAACGACCATGCCGCCGCGAACCTTGCTGAAGACGACTTTAAATGTCTTGTTCATTTTGTCTGTACTCGAAAGCTTTTAAAAAATCCTGACCGTCGTATAAGACCGACAGCCGCCTCGAGTTTAGGTATTTACCCCCCCCCATGGCCTTACGGGTTATCCCTTTTATTTGATATCATCATTCCAAATTTTCTTACCTCGACACTATGCTGATCTTTCAGCATATTTTTGATGCTCGCAATGAACACGTCGCCAATATGGCATCAGAAAAAATACAACACTCACCCCAAAAGAGCGCCTCTCGCAAGCGCAATTTTTCCCATCTTGCGAGCCCGCCCGGAGCGCTCTTTCAGCGTCGTTTTTTGACGTCTTTCTCCCTTGCCACGCTCCCTCAGCCAGCGGCCGTTTCCGCAGGCTCCTGCCTCCTGTCCTGGGGGCGCGTGATCGCATAGCGGCTTGGCCGTAGTCTCACTTCAATGCTGCGCATGCGGCGCACAAGCTTGAGCTTGCGGATGGCCGGCACCCAGGAAAAGAGAAAGCGGTCGTAGGGGTTCCAAAGCGCAACCCAGCCCAGCACCAGCAGACCTTCGGATATGGTCTGCGTGATCGTCGGATGATCAGGAAAATTCAAAAGCCAGCGCAGCACCTGGCAGGCGAGCATGAAGCCAAAGCCCCAGATCAGGGAGCGGATCACGTCGTCCAAGGCCGCGCGCTCGTGCCTTTTAAACCGCTTGACGCGCAGCTCAAAGTAGAGGTTCAGCACGGCCTGCAGGCGCTCTTCGTCGCCTGCGTGGATGTTTTCCTCGGGCAGATAGAGCACAAGCCGCACGCGTGCGTCTTTGGGAAGGGCCTCAACCTGGTCGGTGACGTAGGCCACGAGCCCGGCGTCAAGGTCGATATAGGGCAGCGGCACGGGAACGAGCGTCTGCACCGCGTCGGCCACCGTGTTGAGATAAAGCTCGATTTCCCAGACGCCGTCGGGGGCCTTCTTTGCCTCGTAGTTTGTGAGCGCCTTCTTGATGTCTTCAAAAGAGGGCGTGGTGGTCATGGCGGCCTCCTCTAAAAAAGAGAACGTGTTTTGTGAGCGCCGCGAGCCTTGTGTGTTTTTGTGTGCTACCTGGGCTCGAGCACGTAGAGCTTGTCGTTTTCGCGGATGCGGCGGGGCACGGCCATCGTGATGTCGTCTCCCTTGCCGCAGGCCTCAGCGGGAGAGTCTTCGCGCAACATGCCGTGCGCCGCAAACTCGACCGCACCCGTGGTGGGTCCCGTCACCAGAAGCCTTGCGCCTTCGCAAAAGCCCTCGGCCTGAATCAAAAAGCGCGCCGCGCCCGCTCTTTGGTAGTAGTTGAGGCACTTTCCCGCAAAACGTTTTTTAAGCGCGGCCTGCGAGCCGCCGCTTGCGGCCATGGCAACCGTGGAGGCTCCAAGATAGTATCCCTCCCAAAAGCCGCGGTTGAAGACTTCGGCAAGCCTGCGGTTCCAGTCGGCAAGACGCTTGTCGTCAAACGAGCCGTCTGCAATGCTGACAAGCGCCTCGTTGTAGCAGGAGACGGTGGCGTGCACGTACTCGGGGCCCCGGGCGCGCCCTTCAATCTTGAAGACCCGCACGCCCGCCTCGACCATCTTGTCAAGAAAGTCGATCGTCTTGAGATCCTTGGGACTCAAGATGTAGCCGTTGTTGAGCTCAAGCTCGATGTCGCGCTCGGCGTCCTTGATGACGTAGGCTCGCCGGCACGTTTGCAGACACTCGCCGCGGTTGGCGCTTTTGCCCCGCGTGTGCAGGCTCATGAAGCACTTGCCGCTTGCCGCCATGCAAAGCGCCCCGTGGCAGAACATCTCGATTCTCACGGGGCTCCCCGAAGGGCCGCAGATGTGCTCCGCGTCAATTGCCCGGGCGATGTGCGCGACCTGCTTTAATGTGAGCTCGCGCGCGAGCACCGCCACGTCGGCCTCCCGCGCGTAGAACTTGAGCGCCTCAACGTTGGCGATGTTGAGCTGCGTTGACAGATGCACTTCAAGGCCGCGGGCGCGGCTCGCGGCAATGACGGCGGGGTCGGAGACGATGACGGCGTCAATGCCTGCATCCGCTGCAGCGTCGAGCACGCGGGCAATCTCGGGGAGGTCTTCATCAAAGACCACGGTATTGACCGCAAGGTAGGCGCGGGCTGCGTGCGCGCGGCACGCCGAGACAATTGCCGGAATGCTCTCAAGCGTAAAGGCGCTCGTTGCAAGCGCGCGCATGTTGAGCTCCCCGACGCCGAAGTAGACGGAGTCGGCTCCGGCCTCGAGCGCCGCGGCAAGCGCCTCGGGCGAGCCGGCAGGCGCCATCAGTTCAAAGTCGCTGCGCTGCATGTGGAATTAACGTCGCCTTTGTCTTCAAAACCCGCGCCCAAAGTTTCCTTGCCGGGGCGGGCCTACAGGTTGTCGGAAGCCGAGGACTTCGCCTCACCCCCTTCGCTCTTGGGCAAGCCCAGCTTCTCGGTAAAGAAGTTCACCACGCGCGAAATGATGCTTGGCTGATACCAGGGCAGGTCGCCGTGGCCCGCCTCGCGCACGAGCACGTACTCAACGTCGGTCTTGGCGGCCTTGAGCGCCTCGTACATGCGCCGGCTCTGCAGGGGGCTCACCACCTTGTCGGCCGAGCCGTGCATCAAAAGAAACGGAGGTTCGCTGCCGTCAACGTGTCCGATCGGGCTTGCGTTTTTCGCCTTCTCGGCGTCGGCCGTGATGCTTGCTCCTGCAAACTCTTTAAAAGCCGGGCCGTTTAAAAGAAGCGCTTCTGTCACGGCGGGAGAATGGTGCACGGCATCCTGCCCCAACCCCTCGCCGATGCTTGCCAAGTCCGAAATGCCGTAGATCGACACCACGGCCTGCACGTCGGAGCTCTGATCAAGGAAGTCGCCCACGTCCCAGGTCTTCTCTCCATTGGTTGCGCCCATCATCTGCACGAGATAGCCGCCGGCCGAGTCGCCCAGAATGCCGATGCGATCCGGATCAATGCCGTATTCGTCGGCGTGCGCGCGCAAAAAGCGCACGGCCGCCTTGGCGTCGTTGACAAGCGCGGGGAACTTGTCGGGCACCGTGCGGTATTCGCAGGCTGCCACGACAAAGCCCGCACGGGCGAGCGCATAGCGCATCTCAAGGAACTTTTCATGGTCCGACGAGGTAAAGCCCCCGCCCGGGTAGTAGACGACGGCCGCCTTTTTGGCGCGCGTGCGCGGCACAAAGACCGTCATTTTGAGCTGGCGCACGGCGCGAAGGGACTTCACCTGGTTGTAGACGATCCCCGAGACGGCGTCGATTCTTCCCTCAACGACGGGGACGTCTGCCACCTCCGCCCCCTTGACGTAGCCCATGAGCGCATCGTCGTCGGCCGCCGCGGCGGCCATGCCGGCCGCAAGCGCACAGGCGCCGGCCGCAATCGTCCCTATCGTCTTGTTCATAACTGTAAAGTCCCTTTAATTCGTAAAAAATTTGCGATTTGCCGCCGCGCCCCTGACAAGGGAAGTCTCAAGAAGCCCCTCCATCGACGGGCGGCGCTGCAGCATTGTCCTCAAGCGCAGGGAAAAATGCCCTCTGCGGCACCTTCCTCCCGGCTTTGACAGAGGATCATACGCTGCGAATGCAGCCGGTCAAACCTGCCGCTGACGGTACAATGGCTGCGGCAGCCGCGCCCGAAAAGGGGCGCCTTTGCCACCTTCAATTTTGAGTTTTCTTCTTTTATTCGTCCGTCTGCATCAACCCGGCCTTGCCGCCTTACTTACGTCAGACGTTTGACACCGACACCTTATGTTCACCGCCAAGCTCTCCGCCCGCACCCGGGCCGTCGACTCCATGCTCTGCGTGGGTCTTGATCCCGACTTCAAGCGCATTCCGGAACCCCTCAAGACCGAAGAGGACCCCGTGTGGTCCTTCTGCAAGGCAATCGTGGATGCGACGGCGCCCTTTGTGTGCGCCTTCAAGCCCCAGATCGCCTACTTTGCCGCCATGGGAGCTGAAAAGACGCTCGAGCGCGTGATGCGCTACATCCGCGAAGCCTACCCCGACGTCGTGCTCGTTCTTGACGCCAAGCGCGGCGACATCGGATCGACGGCGCGGCAGTACGCCAAGGAGGCCTTCGTGCGCTACCAGGCCGACGCCGTGACGGTCTCGCCCTACATGGGCTTTGACACGATCATGCCCTACCTCGAATATGCCGACAAAGGCGTCATCGTTTTGTGCCGCACCTCAAACCCCGGAGGCAAGGACATCGAAGAACTTGTCTGCGACGGCGAAATGATCTACGAGCGCATCGCGCGCCTTGCGGCCGGCCCCTGGAACACCACCGGACAGCTCGGCCTCGTGGTGGGCGCCACGCAGCCCGCGGAAATCGCGCGCGTGCGGCGCCTGGCTCCCGCCGTGCCCCTGTTGGTGCCCGGCATCGGCGCGCAGGGTGGCGACGTCGACGCGGCCGTCGCCGCGGGGCTTGACGCCGCGGGCGCGGGCATGATGATCAACTCAAGCCGCGCGGTGATCTTTGCGGGTCAGGGCGAAGACTTCTCGCAGGCAGCAGCCGAAGCCGCGCGCGCCACGCGCGACGCCATCCGCAATGCTCGCACCAAGGCGCTGGCGGCCAAAGCGCAAGGATAGGCGCAGGGTTGGTTGCTCGGACGGGCGCTGGGATTTTTATCCCAGCCCGGCGCGGGCGGCCTCGTTTTTGGCCCGCACGGTCTCTTCGGGCGTTGTCTTCCAAGCGGCCGGCTTAAACCGACTGGTCGGTTTATAAATTTTGCAATTTCAGCCCCGGCATTGATTCAAGACAAGCTCGGTGAAAGCTTTTACACTTCTGCGCCCCCGTCCGCGCCGCAGCATCCCGCCTTTGCTTTTTTTACAGGGACAACCGGTTGATTCCACGGCTCTTTTTTGCATGCGGCGGATTGTTGCCCGGCAATGGAGAAATGCAATTTCTCAGCACAAAACTAGCGCTTTTATCGTAAGGACTTCCACTAGGCCTCCATCTGAAAATTACAGACCGATTAGTCCTTTTTTATATAATCTCCTGCCGTCGGCCGGCAGGCATGCCCATGCACCGGCCGTTTACCATCCACCGGGAGAAATTCATGAAAAGCTCTTTGACACTGACTGCCGCGCTGTTGGCCGGCGTCTTTGCCGTTTCGGCCTATGCCGCGCCTCAGACTGTTGAGGGCACCGGCGTCGGCAAGCACGGCGACGTCACCGTTGCCGTCACGTTCGACAACAACAAGATTCAGGACATCAAGATCGTGCGCGAGCAGGAAAACAAGGTTCTTGCCGCCAAGGTCTTCACCGAACTCAAGGACAACGTCATCGCCACCAACTCGGCCGATCTCGACGCCATCTCGGGCGCGACCTTCTCTTCGAAGGGCTTTTTGGACGCCGTCAAGGACGCCGCCAAAAAGGCCGGCGTGACGCTCTCGAAGGCCGACAAGAAGGCGATCAAAAAGGCCGCCGCCGACCTTCCCAAGGTCAACAACTACGATGTTGTGGTAATCGGCGCGGGCGGCGCGGGGTTCTCGGCTGCGATCGAAGCCAAGACCAACGGCGCCAACGTCGTGCTGCTTGAAAAAATGCCCGCCGTGGGCGGCAACTCGCTGATCTCGGGTGCCGAGATGAACGCCGCGCGCAACTGGATTCAGCCCAAGCTCGGCATCACGGACGACTCGCCTGAACTTCACGCCGAAGACACCTACAAGGGCGGCGACAAGAAGGGCGACATGGAAGTGATCAAGGTCCTGGCGAACAACGCCCTTGATGCCGCCGAATGGTGCCGCGACTTCCTGGGCGTGAAGTACATCGAGGACAACCTCTTCTGGTTCGGCGGCCACAGCCGCAAGCGCGCCCTCATCCCCGTGGGCCACACCGGGACGGAGTACATCACGAAGTTCCAGGCCAAGGCCGATGAACTGGGGATCCCCGTCATCACCAACATGAAGGCCGAAGAGCTCATCAAGGACAAGGACGGCCGCGTTGTGGGCGTCAAGGCCACGATGCATGGCGAGGCCTATACGTTTAACGCGCGCGGCGGCGTCGTGCTTGCCACAGGCGGCTTCGGCGCCAATCCCGAGATGGTCAAGAAGTACAACCCGTCGATTGACGAGCGCTTCAAGACCACCGATGCGCCGGGCACCACGGGCGAGGCTCTCTACATGGCCGAGCGCGCCGGCGCGCAGCTCGTCAACATGCAGTACATCCAGACCTACCCGATCTGCGACCCGATCTCGGGCGTGATCGAACTCATTGCCGACTCCCGCTTTGACGGGGCCATCATGCTCAATCAGGAAGGCAAGCGCTTCGTCGAGGAGCTTGACCGCCGCGACGTCTTGAGCCAGGCCATCCTCAAGCAGACCGGCGGCTACTGCTGGGTGCTGTGGAACGACAAGATCGGCGCAATCTCCAACACCGTCAAGGAGCACCCGACCGAGTACGAAGCATTCACGAAGACGGGCATCATGAAGACGTGCGACGACTTAAAGTGCATCGCCGACTTCACCAAGATCCCCTACGATTCTCTTACCTCGACCGTCAAGCGCGTCTCCTCGATGGCGGGCAAGGGCAACGACAAGGACTTCCACCACCGCTCGGGTCTTGTCGACATGAGCCAGGGCAAGTACTACGTGATCAAGGCCGTGCCGAGCGTGCACCACACCATGGGCGGCGTGCGCATCAACGGCAAGGCCCAGGCGCTTGACGCACAGGGCAAGCCCATCCCGGGCCTTTGGGCCGCGGGCGAAGTCACGGGCGTCACCCACGGCACAAACCGCTTGGGCGGCAACGCCTACACGGACATCATCGTCTTTGGCCGCATTGCCGGCAAGGCCGCCGCAGAGGCTGCCAAGTAAGACGGTCTCTGTCCGCCAAAATCCAAAGCCGCCCGGCTTCCTTTCACGGGCGGCTTTGGGTCTCTTTTCTCTCCTCTAGTTCTTTTGTCGGGCTGGCAGCGCCTTTTACACGGGCGCTCCGGCCTGTTTTTTTAAGTACCCTGGGCACCAAAGGCGTTCTCAATATCTTCAGGCTCGCAGCTCCAGCGGAAGGCAACCTGCTCGCGGTTGGCGGCTTCAAGCCACTGCTCGATGCACCTGATCAAGTCTTCCTTGCTTTTGGCGCGGATGTTCCTCACCGCCTGCCGCGCCAGCTTGCTAAAGAAACACTCCACCAAGTTGAGCCACGAAGCGTGGGCGGGCGTGAAGATGAAATGGAACCGCCCCTGCCGCAGGCCGGCCAAGTACTCCATTGTCTGCCTGGATCGGCACACCGAACGGTTGTCGAGGATGATGTTGATCGTCACCGCATCGGCGCAATGCTCGTCGACTTTTTTCAGAAACTCAACAAACTCCGCGCTTTGGTGCCGGTCGCGAACGATGCCGATCACTTCGCCGGTCAGCAGGTCGATGCCCGACAACAGGCTCACGGTCTCCGAACGGCAATGCGCGTCACCGGCTGCCTTGCAGCCATGGCTTTCGGGCGCGGGCAGGTCCGGCGCAGTGTTGTCGAGCGCCTGTACGCCGGGTTTTTCGTCAAAGAACAAGAAAGGCTCGCTGCAGATTTCACAGGCCCGAACCTCTTCGCCGGCCTTGTCGCAAGTCCATTGCAGGGCCCATTCGAGATGCTTGTACACCAACAGGGCGTTCCTGGCTTTTTCCTCGGGTTCCGGCTCCTTGCGTTCGGCCAGACAGTACTTCATGCGGCGGGGCGCAATTGCTCTGTCGTTGAGAATTTCCCAAATGGTCGACCTCTGCACGTTCTCAAGCTCTCCATGCCCCTGCTTGCGGCAGTGTTTCCGAACGTGTTCAGTGAGTGCCGAAACAGTCCAGCGTTGCGTCCTCGGCGCTCCCGGCACTGTCTCCGGCATGCGGCATGCGAGCGACGCCACCCAGACCCTGGCCTCTCGAGAGATGGTGTCCGGCCGCCCGGATCGGGACAGGTCTTCGAGCGCGGCGTCAAGCCCGAAGGTGAAGCACTTCTTGATGACTTTGGCTATGGTCGGGGCCGAGACGCCCACTGCCTTGCTGATTTCCTCATAATCAGCCCCGGATGCGCGCATCTGCAGGATCTTTGCTCTTTGCTGATGACGAACCCGGGCGGTCGGGGAATTCACGAGTCGCTCAAGCTTGTCGCGCTCCTGCGGCGAAAATTTGAGGACAAACTTCTGCGGGCGTCCGGCCATTGCGCTCCTTCTCAAGGGGATATTTATACCCAAACATTATTGCATTACTTAATGAAATTAGAAAACTTTGTGCCGGCTGTCTGCTGCCAGCCTCTTTTTTGCGAAAAAAAGCGAATTCACACAATCTGCCGTCAAACCCAAACGAAAAAAAAACCTGGTCCGCACGCGCTTTCATTGAGATGAATGCGCGGCGGCCAGGTTTAATTTTTAGAGGAGAGACTGATGGTCAAGTGCCCGATCGCGGAGAGGAGAGGAGACGATCAGGCTTTGAAGGCGATTAAGGCACCTTCGGGAAATTGAATTTGTGGCACTGTTCGCAGTAGTTCACAGCGGGTTCATGCTGCATATGGCACAGCGTGCAGTCGCCGTTGTGCGGAGCGGCGTGCGGGTTGGGCTCAAGCTTTTCGGTCTTCTTGGCCACGGCATCCTTCGGATGGCACTTGATGCAGGTATTTTCGTCCGGGTACTCGGGATTCTTCATATCGGGGCCGTGGCACATTTGGCAGGAAATGCCGCGGGCGACGTGACGGTCCGCGCCGAACTTTTCCGCTGCGCTGACCGTGCCGCAGGCGATCAATGAAGCCAGACCGAGCGAAATCAAAAGCGTCTTCGAAAAAGACATTGTGAGCTCCTGATACGTTGGTTCTTTTTTGTTTGGGGAAAACGAGCTCTCCCTGACCCGGCGCGGATGCGCCGGGTCCAAGAGAGCTATAGAGGGGATGAGAGGGCCGAAAAACGAACGGCCCTCGGAGAGAAAGCCGGATTACTTGCCGGCAGCCGTACGGGCAGCGGTACGACCGAAGATGATGCAGTCGGCCACGGCAACGGTGCCGAGACGGACCATGCCGTGCACGCCGCCGGTGATTTCACCAGCTGCGTAGAGCCCCGGGATCACCTTGCCGCGGGCGTTTTCAACCTGGGCCTTGTTGTTGATCACGAGACCACCCATGCAGTGGTGCACGCGCGGCCACAGACGCACAACGTAGAAGGGGCCGTCGCCGTTCTGGACAGCGTCCTTGAACATCATGCAGTTGAAGTCCGGATCCTTCTGAGCCTTGATGTAGCTGTCGAACTTCTCATTGGTCTTCTTCAGCTCGTCGTACGGGATCTTGTACGTATCGGCGAGTTCCTTGAGGTTGGCGACCTTCTTGACCACGCCGTTCTTCATGGCGCGTTCAAACAGTTCCGGCGTCATGTTCTTGCCGATGATCTTGTTTTCGGCGTTCTTGACGCAGGTGTAGATCAGGGTCGGATGGCCGATGGCAACGATGGCGTCGGCGCGAACCTTGCGGTTGCCGGTTTCCTGAATGAAGCGCTTGCCGGTGGCCGGATCGATCATCGGGCCGTAGCCGACGGCGGATTCCACAAAGAGCGGAGCCACGCCGAAGCCGTTTTCGTCAGGGCTGGTCCACGGGCCGAGCTGAATCCAGTCCATCTGGATGGTGTTGGCGCCGATCATCTGAGCAGCCTGCAGAGCGTCGCCCGTGGCGCCCGGATGGTTGGTGGAGCCGAACTTCTCGTTCAGACGAGGATCGTGTTCCATACGCATCTGGACGTTCTGGCTGAAGCCGCCGGCGGCGAGCAGAACACCCTTCGTGGCGCGGTAGTAGGCAACCTTGCCGGAGTTTTCGCGGCCGAAGCGATAGTTCTCGCGAACCTTGACGCCGAGCACGGCGCCGTTGTCGTCGACAACGAGGTCATCGACGATCGTGCGCAGCTGCACGGGAACGCCGTATTCCTGGCACTTCTTGTACATCGGGTTGATGAAGCCGGAGCCGGAGTTGTTGGTCACGGCATGGCTGCGGGGAACGGAGTGGCCGCCGTGGAAGGTAACGGCCTTGAACTGAACGCCGACCTTCTTGAGCCATTCGTAGTTTTCAACGCAGTTGTCGGCGATGTGGCGGGCGAGCTCGGGGTGAGCCAGACCGCCGCCGGCCTTCACGATGTCCTTGTAGAGGAGATCGGGATTGTCTTCGATGCCGGCGGCCTTCTGCATGTCGGTGCCGGCAGCAGCCACGGCGCCGCCGTTGATGATGGAGTTGCCGCCGTAGGAGGGCATCTTGTCGATGACGAGGACATTCTTGATGCCCTGTTCATGCGCTTCAATGGCAGCGCCCAAACCGGCAAAGCCCGTACCGACAATCAGGAAGTCAACCGTTTTGTCCCACTTGGCGGGAACCTTCACGGTCTGCGCAAGGGCGGGTGCAGACACAACGCCGGCGGCACCAGCGGCAGCCAGAGAGCCGAGGAAGCTGCGGCGGGAAAGACTATTGGTCACTTTGTTTCTCCTTCACTTCGAACAAGTGTTTTTTGATTTGGTCGATCGGTTGAAATCACAACCTCTCCAACCGTCTGACGGCTAGTTTAGGGCTAGTCAATATGGAGGAATACCCCCACGCAAATAGGAGTGAAATGGGGTTTCTACCAGTGTTTTTTTGGGAAAACCCGCAGTTTTAAAATGAGTCCCCTTAAGCTAGGGTGAACGTTTGGAGAGAGGTACATCTTTCGATGTACCTACAAAAAAGAGGGTGTTGGCAAAGTCCAGGGAATCACGGGGAGCGCCGAAGCTTTTGGATATTCCTTCGATTTGGCGGCAGCCCGCAGTCTGAATGCGAAGGCGGCGGCCGCCGCACTGCCCCGGCCGTCCTGCTGGTTCAGGCGCCCTTTTCTTTGCACCGCATGCCTCCCGGCAACGGCGCCGATCATCTGCTTGAGCCTGAGCATCAGTGGCCGGGCAAAGAGGCTGGGCAAAGAAAGAGGGCGTTGATTCCGTCGACTCGGATCGACGTTGTCAACACCCTCTGAAGCATCCGTCAAGCGTTCAGACCGAACGCAAGCGATGCATTAGAAGCGATGAACGATGCCCGCGGTGAATTCGTAACCTCTCGGGGTCGCTTCACGATCGGCGGCTTCAACCTTTTCCTGCGTGTAGCCCGTCATGGCAAAGAGATTCGTGCGCTTGGAGAGCGGATAGTCGTAGCCCAAGGCGACGAACCAACGGTTGAAGTCAATGTCTTTGGTGTTGTCCATGTCACGGTAAGCGATCTGGCCCTTCAGCGTGCCGCCGGCAACCGGATAATGCGCACCGAGGCTGGCGCCCCAACCATCAACAAAACCGTACGCATACGCGGCGGAGGCTTCGCGAGCCACCCACTGCACGCCGTCGAGCGTGACGCCGGCACGGGCTTGTGCATTGAGGTACTGATCCTTGAAGTACTGAACGAAAGCGATCAGCTTGAAGCCGTTGCTAAAGCCATAATTGCCGCCGAGCGTCACGGTGTAGCCGTTGTCAACATCCTCTTCTTCATGACGAGGCTTGTCGACGGAGCCGTACATCGTCATGTCGGCAACCAAAACAGCTTCCAGGCCGCCGTTTTGATAGCGCAAAGCCAGAGAGGCATAACGGTCGGATTCGGCCTTGCTTTCTTCACCACCAGTTGTCGCGTCGTTCTTGAACGAGTACATCGCGTAGCCCGTCAAGCCGGCAAACGTCGGGCTGACGTAGCTGATGGCGTTGTCAACACGGGTCCAGTCGGAAGCAGTGGCAGAGCCCGAGCCAAACGCCACGGTGTAGTTGGCAAAGAGCGGATCAATGGCACGGAACAAGCCGTCGGCGCCGAGCACGCTGCCAAACAGCGGCATGCGGCCGAACGAGAACTTACCAAACTTGGTGTGCAGATCAAGATGGGACTCGCGGTCAAAGATGCGGCCGGTGTCGCGGGCCGCACCCAGCACGCCGGTATCCGAGCGGAAGCCGGATTCAAGAACAAAACCGATCTTCAAATCTTCGTTGATGGTTTCCGTGCCGCGGATGCCCCAACGGGAACCGAATTCCTTGCCTTCTTCCATCGAGAACTGATGCTTGGTTTCGGCTCCGTCATAGTCGCCGTCGCTGAAAGAGTACATCAGTGCAGGGTTGATCAAACCGTAGATCTCAATATCGGCCGCCATTGTCGAGCCGGCGGCAAAAGCGCCGAGCAGCGACATGGCGATCAAAGACTTTCTCATTTGGTGTTTCTCCTTTGGGTAGAAAGAGATAGTGACTCCATGTTCCGGAGTATATGCACCGAAGGAGCAGGCCAATATATTAACCGTATGGAGTAGAAATCAGCATAAACCCGTAATTAAAAAGGATAACTTTCAAGAATGCCTATGTCGTCATTGCCGTGAGCTTCCTGTAGAAGCGCGCGGACATTTCCTCCGGAATGCAGCGCGGGCCTCTCAAAACACCGCTTGAGAGGCCTGCATTTTCTCCCGGCAGGACTCGCTCTGCGCTGTCTCCCGAGAAAGACGTCTTCGCGGTTTGCTGCGGCTGTCTTTCGTGCGCCCCGGCCCTCTTGTCTTTTTCCTTGAATCTGAGAGCCATGACTTCGCGCGCATGCGTTTTCTTGTTCTTGCCGCGCCCGGGAGCTACCATCTTTGTGTTTGCCAGGCGCGCCCAACCCTAGGAGCATGTTCTCAAGCCGCCGCCGAGCCGGCGGCAAGCGGCGGCGCTGCCGAAACCGAAGCAAGCACCGAGGGAGGCGCCAGGGGTTCGGAAAAATTGTTTGCTCACAATTTTCTTAACTGCACCTGAAAGCCCTCTTGCCCCTAGGCTTTGTTCCTTTAGAATTCATTCAAATTCAATGCGCATGGTTGCAGGTGGTAAGGAGCAATTGCAACATGAGGGCCCCTTCTTCGAATTGGTTTAAGAAAATTGAACGATCGCGCGACGCCGCGTACGTGCGAGACCGCCACGGAAGCTTTCCAATCTTTCCGTGGCTTGCGCCTGCCCTGCATCCGACGCTGCGCAGCCTCATCGAGCGCTGGGGCGTGGAGAAAATCCTCAACGCCCGCGACCCGGTTTTGGGTCAAATCACCGACAAGGTCGACCAGCTGGTGCTGGTGAAGTCGGGCATCACGGCGCGCTTTTTCGGCTCGGCCTACAGACAGAACAGCCCCGCCATGGCTTTTTCCGTTCCAGGGCGCCTTGCCTGCGGCAACCTCAACTTCTTTAGCCACAAGCCCTGCATCGGCAGCTACTTTGCCGTGGTCCCGAGCGTCGTTGTCAGCGTCCCGCAGTCGCTCGTGATGAGCATGTGCGAAAAGGACAAGGACTTCATGCTCCTTGTGGCAAGCGAATTTGAAAAGATTACGCTCTCAGACAGGCTGGGCTTCGGGATCCTTGCGCAGATGGACATCGAGGGGCGCTTTCTTGCGTTTTTGCTCTCATGGGCCGTGGCCTTCGGGCACCTTGAGGTCATCGACAACGAAGAGTGGGTGAGAATGCCGCTACCCTTGCGCGGCGACGCCCTTCGCGCGGTGCTCAACTGCTCGAGCGCCACGCTTGACCGCTGCGTCATCACCCTCAAGCAGCAGGGCGACTACGTGGTCGGCGCCGACTTCGCGCGCATCAAGTTTGAGCGTCTAAAGCCCATTCACCGCTGGATTCGCAATTCCGAAGAGACAAGCGTCGAGCCGCCGCGCAAGACTCTCACGCACTTCTTTACCTCCGTCGAGTAAGGCTCGCGCAAGTCAGCGCCCCAATGGCGCTTTCAATGGTGCTTTCAAGAGGCGCTGCAGAGCGCTCCCGCCTCAATGAGCCCCTGAAGCGCGCGCCTAATGCTCTCAAGCCGCACCGTTTCTCGATCGCCCGCGAAGTGCTCGGTCACGGTTTCCACCACCGCGCCGCCTGCGGCACTGCGCCTTGCAAAACCAAAGCAGACCGTGCCCACGGGCTTGCCGGGAACGGCCCCGCCCGGGCCCGCGATGCCGGTGACGGAGGCTGACACAGAGGCTCTCGGCGCGTGCTGCAAAACGCCGTGCGCCATCTCCAGAGCAGTCTCTTCGCTCACCGCCCCGAAGGAGGCAAGCGTCTTTTCCTTGACGCCCAGCATCTGCTGCTTGGCTTCATTGGTGTAGGTGACAAAGCCTCGGTCAAACCAGGCGCTTGACCCCGCAACCGAGGTGACGGCGTAGGCCGCGCCGCCCGCCGTGCAGCTCTCGGCCGTCGCGCACAAGACGCCGGCAGCGACGAGCACGTCTCCGAGCTCCCGGGCAAGGCGCCCGATCTCGGCCCTGAGGGCGGCTTTTCGTGTCTCAAGCGAAGGCTGCATGTCAGAACACTCCATGAAAAAGAGAGAAGGCGGGAAACGTGCGCGCCACGATCATGTCGACGATGATCACGGCAGCCACCGACCAGAGCGCGGCAAAGAGGTCGTCGAGCATGACGCCCCAGCCGTTTTTCATCTTCCGGTCAATGAGCCCTGCGGGCGGAAACTTCACGATGTCAAAGAAGCGAAAGGCGACAAAGGCGGCCGCCCACCCCCAGACATTCTGCGGCAGCATCAGGCACACGAGCCAGACGGCCGCCACCTCGTCGACGACGATGCAGCCTGCGTCCTCAACCCCCAGATCGTCGCCCGTCTTCTGCGAGGCCCAGGCGCCCGCAACAAAAAGGCACGCGATCAAAACCGCAAGCACCTGCCAGCTTAAAACCTGTGCAAGCCCCGCCCAGACGAGCACGCCTGCGGCCGTGCCCCAGGTGCCGGGCGCCGGACGCAGCAGTCCCGCACCGAAAAAAAGCGCCATGGCGTGCGCCGGGTGTGAAAACACAAACCCCAGCGTCGGCCGCACGCGGTTGGCGGGATTGCTTGAGGCGTACTTTTGCGCGAGTCCCATGAAAGGCTCAACCTAAAAAACGACAAAAAGAGCTCAAAGACGCGCTATAGGCGCTCTGAGAGGCGCTCTGAGCATCGGCGCTTAAGCAAAGTGGTCAAACCCGGCGGTGGGCAGCAGCAACACTTCGCCGCGCTCGTCGATGATCCGCAGCTGTGCAGCATCGGGCTCGGCCTCTTTTTGCACGATGCGCCCGATGCGCGTCACGGGCGTCAGAGCCGAAATCGAAGCCTGCTCGATGAGGCCTCGCTTTTCGGCGGGCGCCGTAAAGACAAGCTCGTAGTCGTCGCCCCCGGTCATCGCAGCCTCAATCTGCCGGGCCCTTGCAAGACCCTTCAAACTCGGATGCGCGGGCACGCACTCCCAGAGAATTTCGGCGGCCACGCCGCTTCTTTCCAGAATGTGCCCCAAGTCCTGCGCGAGGCCGTCGCTGACGTCGGCGCAGGCCGAAGCCGAGCTCAAAAGGGCCGTGCCCAGCGCGTTTCTCGCTTCAGGTCTGTCCATGCGCTGCGCCGCGGCCGGAAAGAGCTCGTGGGAGAGCGTCCACTTGCCCCAGCGGTGCATGAGCGCGGCGTAGGCGCCTCCGAGCGTGCCCGACACCCAGATGTCGTCGCCCGGCCGGGCGCCGGCGCGCGTCAAGCCCATCTGCGCGGGGAGCTCTCCCATGGCGGTAATGGAAATCGTCACCGGCGCGTGCACCTCGCCCACCGTGGTCGACCGGGTCGTGTCGCCCCCCAAAAGAGGACAGCCCGAGGCAAGCGAGAGTTCCATCAAGCCCTTGGTAAAGCCGGTGAGCCACGCGTCGTCGCGCTCGGGCAGCGCAATCGAAAGGAAAAACGCCCTCGGCACGGCGCCGGCTGCCGCGAGATCCGAGAGATTGACGGCAAGCGCCTTGTAGCCCACGTCCTCGGGCCGGGCCGAGGGGAGAAAGTGCGTGCCGATGGCCATCATGTCGGTCGTCACGGCAATGCGCCCTGCGGGCATGTCGATGATGGCGCAGTCGTCTCCCACCCCCTTGCTGCGCCAGGCGCCGAAGGAGGCATGCGTGAAGTAGCGCTCAATAATCGCAAATTCGCCGTTTTGAACCATTTGCTCATTCCCTTTTGAACAAAAAACAACCGAAAACCAAACCAGAAGCGCGCCCTTCAGACGGCAAAAAGGCACGGACGGCCAAAAACTGCAGCGTTTTTGAGCGCCCGCGCCTGCATCCAAGAGCTCCCTCGGCGGAAAGCGCCGCCTGCGCGGCCTCAAGAGGCTTGCCGGCAGCTTTGCTTTCCCTTTGTTTGAGATTGGCTTTATTTGCCCTTGCCGTGCACCTCTGAGGGACGCACTTCGGCCGCAATCTTGTCGAGCACGCCGTTGACGAGCTTGTAGCCCCTGTCGGCTCCGAAGTGCTTGGAGAGCTCCACGGCCTCGTTGATCACCACGCGGTAGGGGTTCTCGGGCCGGTGGATGAGCTCCCAGGCGCCGATCACAAGGCAGGCGCGCTCAACGACCGACAAGCGCGAGGGCTCGCGGTCAAGGTGCTTGGCAAGGCGCGCCTCAATGTCGGCGCGCTCGGCGAGCACCCCTTCGAGAATCTCGCGATAGAACTCCTGATCGCACTCGGCAAAATCATCCGCCGAGAGATCGCACCCGGCCACGGGCTTGCCCTCGTCGGTGATCACCGACACAAGGTTGGCGTCGATGGCCGCAAAGTCGGCCGTCGGATTGACGATCGACTCATAGACGCCTAAAAGCGCAAACTCGCGCGCCTTGCGCCGCCTGCCCGCCAGCGAGGGGATGCGGGCCGCTTCACTCATCGTCTTCGTCCGTGAATTCGTCGTCGGCGTATGCGTACTCGGGCATCACGTTGACGAGATTGGCCATTTCGACGGCGCAGCGGGCGCAGTCAACGCCCTTCATGTGGGTGCGCGCCTTGCACTGCTCGTCGTTTTCGGTCGTGAGCACGCCGTTGGCGATCGGGATGTCGTACTCGCTCGAGACGCGGGCGATGCCGGCGGCCGAGTTGTTGGCGACGATCTCAAAGTGATACGTCTCGCCGCGGATGACGGCGCCGAGCGCAATCAGGGCGTCATAGCGCAGGCTCTCGGCGAGGTGCTCGAGCGCAAACGGAATTTCAAGCGCCCCCGGCACCGAGACGTGCGTGATGTCCTCTTCGGCAACGCCGAGCTTGACGAGCTCCTCGCGGCAGGCTTCAAATTCCTCCTTGCCGGCGTATTCATTGAAGCGGGACACGACGACGCCGATGACCAGACCGGTACCGTCCAGACTTCCTGCGATTTTCTCAACAGCCATGAGAAATTACTCCTATTGAATTTTTGCGGGGAACGCGCTGCAGGCTCCCCGTCGTTTTTTGTGTGGACGTATTGTAGCGGGCCAATGCGCAAAAAACCCCTTTTTACGCCACTTTTTGGGCCTTTTTGAAAACGCCGCCGCGCAACTTTCCTGCCTCCGTCAAAGCCCGGCAAACGCCTCGAGGCTCAAGCCATGCGCACGGGCGCCTGCCGCTTGAAACCGCCGCCGGCGCGCGAGGCGCTTGTTAGACTTCGCAAGGAAAACGGGCGCTGCGCTGCGCGCGCCTTTTCTTTTTTGTTGCCGGCGCTGCGGCCGGCGTTGTTTGTTCGAATTCTCTCCCCTTGCCTTTGCCATGACTCCCGAAACAGGGCTTCTTGCCGCCGGTTTGTGCTTTCTTCTTGCCGTGCTCTACACCGCCTTTCAGCTGCTGCGGCTCATTTTTCCGGTCTGGGCCTGGAGATGGGAGAAAAACGCTCTGGCGCTCTCGGAACTCCTCTCGCGCGCCTCTGCCTGGGCGAGCGCCCGGCAGATTGCCGAAAGCGCTCCGGCGCAGACGTGCTTTAACCGTCTGATGCAGGAAAAAGAGGTCACAAGCGAAGAGCGCCCCTTTCAGGTGCGCTTTCGCCGGCGCATTCTGCTTGCCGTAATCTGCGCGGGGCTTCTTGCGTACCTGCGATTTACGGGGAAGTTTCCGCCCGAGGCGCCGCTTCTTGCGGCCGACGCCGTGCTCGTTGCGGTGGGAATGATGTTTGGAGAGCTTGCGCGCTACCGCATCTGGAAGACGCAGGTGCACGCCGCGCAGATGGTATTGACCGAAGAGGCGCTTGCAAAGGAGGCCTCGCAGGCCCCGCAAAAGCAGCAGGCGTCAAAGACTGAGAATCCGGGCGAAAAGCAAACCCGCAGCGAGCAGTAAGCGGGCGGGAAGCGGGCGGGAAGCCCCGCGCACTGCTCTCGTTTAGAAAAAGGCGGGCACGTAGGGCGCCGGGACCTGCACCACGGCGTGAAGTTCCTGCGCAGCCTTCCACCCCCAGTTGGGGTTGCGGATCATCTCGCGCCCGATGCAGATGCCGTCGGCGTCTCCTGCGGCAAGTATCGCCTCGGCCTGCAGGGGTTCCGTGATGTTGCCCGCAACATAGGTCACAACGCCCGTGCGCTCGCGCACCTCTCTTGAGTACTTCTGCACGAGCACGCCCGCGGGAATCTTTTGCGCCGGATCGATGCCGCCGCCGGCGGAGACATCGACTGCGCACACGCCTCTTGCCGACGCTTGCTTAACGAGCGAGACCGTATCCTCAATCTGCCAGCCGCCTTCCACCCAGTCGCTTGCGGGCACGCGAAGCGCAAGGGGCATTGCGGGCGCAGCCTCCCTCACGGCATCGATGACGGCAAGCACAAAGCGCATGCGGCCGGAGAGGTCGCCGCCCCAGGCGTCCGTGCGGCGGTTGGTGACGGGAGACAAAAACTGATGCAGCAGATAGCCGTGCGCGGCATGAAGCTGCAGACCGTCAAAGCCCGCGGCCTGCGCGCGTCTCGCAGCCCCGGCAAAGGCGCCGATCACGCGGGCAATGTCGTCCTCATTCATTTCCCGCGCCGCGGGGGTGCCCGCAAAGTAGCTCGAGGCCGATGGCGCGATGAGCGCAAAGCCCCCTTCGTCGGGCGCGAGCACGCGTTTTCCCACGGCCGGATCCTCGCGGCTTCCCTTGCGGCCTGCGTGCGAGAGCTGCAAAAAGAGCCGCGTTGACGGCGCCACCGCCCGGCAGTCGGCCACGAGCTTTGCAAGCGCTCTTTGCTGCGCGTCGTTGTAGAGCCCCAGACAGCGCGTCGTGATGCGCCCTTCGGGGTCGACCGCCGTGGCCTCCACCACGACGAGTCCCGCGCCCGAATTCATCAGGCGCCCGTAGTGCATCGTGTGCCAGGGGCGTACAAGGCCGTCGTCGGCGCGGCACTGGCACATCGGCGGCACGCAGATGCGGTTGGCGATCGCAACGCCTCCGATCTCAATCGGAGCAAAGAGCAAGGCGCTCATAAGAAAACTCTCTTGGGCCTTGGGCGGCTCATGTTTTGCGGACTAAAAGAGGTCGTCGCCTTCTTTTTCCTTGAGCGAGACCATGCGCTCGACGTAGCGCGCGATGGTGTCGATTTCAAGGTTGACGTAGTCCTGGGCTTTGAGATGCTTGAGAGTGGTCACCTCGATCGTGTGCGGGATGAGATTAATGGAAATCAGAGCCCCCATGGCCGTGTCTTCGACCGAGTTGATGGTAAGCGAGACGCCGTTGACCGCCACCGATCCCTTGTAGGCGAGATAGGGCGAGAGCATCAAAGGCGCGCGCACGACGAGCTTGTAGCTCTCGGCCACCTTTTCAAAGGACTCGACCTGGCCCACGCCGTCGACGTGGCCGCTTACCAGGTGCCCGTCAACCCTGTCGCCCAGGCGCATCGCCTTTTCGAGGTTGACTTCGCCGAAGGTATCGAGCCCCGTTGTCTTTGAGAGGCTCTCGGCGCTTACGTCGATTGAAAACTCGTTGCCATTGATTTCGGTCACCGTCATGCAGGCGCCGTTGACGGCAATCGAGTCGCCAACATGCACTTCCTCAAGATGAAAGGACGCGGGCGTCACAATCGTCAGACGCACGCCGTTGCCGAGCTTTTGGGGCTCGCGCACCTTGCCGACGGCTTGAATAATTCCGGTAAACATCTTTGGGTTGTTCCCCTTGCTTCTTGATCAAATTCCTGGCGGGCAGGCCGGGCGCGGCGCCCGCCGTCAATAAACTCAACGCATTCTAAGGGCGGAAAGCGGCAAAAAGAGTCGAAAAACGACAAAAGCGGCCGCCGCGGCCCGACAAGGCGGGTTGCCGGGGGGCGCAAAGCCCCCTCTTGCTACTTTTTGCGCAGCACCAGTTTGAGATCCTCTCCCACGCGGCTTGCCTC
Organism: Sutterella sp.; assembly: GCA_019418605.1. GTDB lineage: Bacteria > Pseudomonadota > Gammaproteobacteria > Burkholderiales > Burkholderiaceae_F > Duodenibacillus. The sequence goes on from DYBN01000003.1 coordinate 29,042, forward strand.
GTGAAAGCGCCACCGACTGACATCCTTCATCTCGGTAATGAGCGGCAGCTGCGCCACGGGAATGCCGCGGCCGATGATCGAAGGCGCCATAAAGAGGACGATCTCGTCGACCAGGCCCGCCGCGAGAAGCGCCCCGTTGACGTGCGCGCCCGCTTCGACATGCAGCTCGTTGACCTGGTCGGCGGCAATCGATTTGAGCACCTCGCCAAGATCAAGATGCTCTTCTCCCTGCGTGTCCGTGCCTGCGCCCTCCGCGGGCTTGGAAGCCGCCGTGCGGATTTCGGCCCCGGCCGCCGCAAGCGCCTTTACGCGCTCGGGGTCGGCCGCGGCGCTCACAAAAATCCGGCACAGGCGGCCCGAGAGGATTTTTGCCGACGCGGGCGTTCTGGCCATGGCGTCGAGCACGTACTTCACGGGGCTGGGGTAGTCTTCAGGCCCCGCCGCCCGCACGTTCATCTGCGGGTCGTCTGCGAGCACCGTGCCGATGCCCGTTAAAAGCCCCTGCGCGCGGGCGCGCAAAAGGCGCCCGGCCGCGCGCGCCTCCTCGCCCGTGATCCACTGGCTTTTGCCGTTTTCTAGCGCCGTGCGGCCGTCAATGCTTGCCGCGGCTTTAAGGCGCACCCAGGGCAGGCCCGTTTGCATGCGGGTAAAAAAGCCGATGTTGGCCTCCCAGGCCTCGTCGGCGCACACGCCGCTTTCGACCTTGATGCCCGCTTGGGCGAGCATTGCAAGGCCCCTCCCGGAGACGAGCGGATTGGGATCCTTGACGGCGGCCACGACCCGGCCCACCTTCTCGTGAATGAGTCGCAGCGCGCACGGAGGGGTTCTTCCGTAGTGCGAGCAGGGCTCAAGCGTCACATAGACGGTCGCGCCCTCGACGCTTTGCCCCATGCGGCGCGCGTTGTTGAGCGCGTCGATTTCGGCGTGGGCGCTGCCCGGCGCATGCGTAAAGCCCCGGGCGATTTCGCGCCCCTCGCGCACGATGATGCAGCCCACGGCCGGATTGGGGGGCGCAATGTAGATCCCCTTGCGGCTCTCGGCAATGGCCTGCCGCATCCAGTAGAGGTCATGCTCGGGGCCTGCGCTCGCGTCCTTTGCGTGCATCATAAAAAGCTTCCTCTTTGAAAAATCCTGCGCCCGCGGAATCTGTGCGCAACTCGTCCGCCGGCTGCCGGCATGCAGCCGTGCATGTCAAAAGGCCGCCCAGCGAGCGGCCTGAAGAACAAAAGCAAAAAATCGGGCACGAGGCTTATGCCCCGGGCTTTGCGTCGTGACCGGCACCTGCGGCCTCCACATCGTCCAAGTCCGACATCAGGCGATGAAACCCCTCGGGGTTGTCGACGTTGTAGTAGACGCTTGCAAAGCGCACGTAGGCCACGGCGTCGAGCTTTTTCAATTCCTTGAGAACCAGCTCGCCCACCTTCGAAGAGAGCACCTCGCGCTCGCCCAAAGAGCGCAGCTGTTGCTCGATGCTTGAGATCACCTCTTCGATTTTCTCGCTTGTGATCGGGCGCTTTCTTAGTGCAAGCCGCATCGAGGCGCGGATTTTCTCGCGGTCATACTCGCGCCTGTCGCCCGTGCGCTTGACAATCATCGGCATGTTGAGTTCGGCGCGCTCAAAGGTCGTAAACCGCTTGCCGCACTCCGAGCAGACTCTGCGGCGGCGAATGGAAAAACCGTCGTCGCTTGAGCGCGAATCGATGACTGCAGTGTCCTTGGCTTTACAAAACGGGCATCGCATGACTTGTCCCCGGTTGATCTGAGATACGCGCGCAAAGTGGTTGTTCGTTCGATGCGCACTGCGCCCGGCCGCTTCTCCGCGGGCTTTACCTGCTCCCGCGGCGGCCCTTGAACGGGCCCCCTTTCGGGGCCCCTTCAAAGGCAATTTTACGGGGTTTGCGCGCCCCTCTTTAGAGACGATAGACCGGGTAGAGCGCCGTGAGCTGATCGACCTCGGCGCGCACGCGCTCGAGCACCGCGGCGTCTTCGGGCGCATCGAGCAAGTCGGCGATGAGGTTTGCCGTCTTGCGCATCTGTTCTTCCTTAAAGCCGCGGGTTGTCATCGCGGGCGTTCCAAGGCGAATGCCGGAGGTGACAAAGGGCTTTTCGGGGTCGTTGTGGATGGCGTTTTTGTTGACCGTGATGTGCGCTGCGCCCAAAAGCGCCTCGGCCGCCTTGCCCGTGATGTGCTTGGGGCGCAGGTCAACGAGCATCACGTGGCTTTCGGTGCCGCCCGAGACGATGCGAAGGCCCCGCTTTTCGAGCTCTTCGGCGAGCGCCTGCGCATTTTTGAGCACCTGCCGCCCGTAGTCCTTGAATTCGGGCTTGAGCGCTTCGCCAAGCGCCACGGCCTTGGCAGCGATGACGTGCATCAGGGGGCCGCCCTGCATGCCTGGGAAGACGGCCGAGTTGACCGCCTTTTCCAAGTCCGGACGGCAGAAGATGATGCCCCCGCGCGGGCCCCTTAAGCTCTTGTGCGTGGTGGTGGTCACGATGTCGGCGCTGCCAAAGGGCGAGGGATAAACGCCCGCGGCGATAAGCCCCGCATAGTGGGCCATGTCGACCATCAGGAGCGCACCGACCCCGTGGGCGATGTCGGCAAAGCGCTTGAAGTCGATGCGAAGCGAATAGGCCGAGGCGCCCGCGATGATGATTTTGGGCTTGCTCTCCTTGGCAAGGCGCTCGACTTCGTCGTAGTCGATGGCTTCCTTGTCGTCGGTGACGCCGTAGCTCACGATGTGAAAGTACTTGCCCGAGAAGTTGATCTTCATGCCGTGGGTGAGGTGCCCGCCGTCGGCAAGGCTCATGCCCATGATCGTGTCGCCCGGGTTGGCAAAGGCCATGAGGACGGCCTCGTTGGCCTGCGCGCCCGAGTGCGGCTGCACGTTGACGGCCATTTCAACGCCCGCGGGCTCGCAAAAGAGCTTCTTGGCGCGCTCGATGGCGATGCGCTCGATTTCGTCGACGTACTGGCAGCCGCCGTAGTAGCGGCGTCCCGGATAGCCTTCGGCGTACTTGTTGGTGAGCTGGCTGCCCTGGGCCTGCATCACGGCGGGCGAGGCGTAGTTTTCGCTCGCGATGAGCTCGATGTGCTGCTCCTGGCGCTGCATCTCCGCAGCAATGTAGTTCCAGACCTCGCCGTCGACGGCGGCCACGGTGTTTGCGTAGTGGTACATGGTGCCTAAGCCCCCTAAGTGCTCTTGCGGGCGGGCTCGCAAAAAACCTTTCCTTCCGCCCCCGGGCGCGGGCGCGCGCTGCGCCCCGCTCGAGGTCAAAGGGAGCGCTTTTTTCGTGCACTCGCCCAGTAAAGTCAAAGAAAGTCAAAAATCCATTCAGCGTTCACGCAGCCCGGGTGCGTCTGCGTCCGCAGAGGTGTTGCGCTGCGGCGCAGGAAAAGCAGAGCGCTTAAATCAAGGCCCGCCCTCTAGTGCGCGGGCGGCAAATACGCCCCGTCCCCTTTGCCAAGGAGTCGAAAGCGACCTTGCCAAAGGGCCGGAAAGAAAAAAGCTCAAAAAGAGATGCCGGGAAGGCCGGCTCGGCAGGCCTTGGCGGCAAAAAAGAACGTGCGCCCGGGCGTCAATCGACGCGACATTATCGCATCGAAGACCCTGCAAAAACGGCCGGGGTGCGCACGAACAAATCCTCTCCCCACATAAGACGCGCCCGGCCAAGGGCTCTCACATCTTTCTCGAGAGTCTGCGCGCAAAGACGGTTTCACGCGCTTTTTACCGCGGCGCCCGCCCCCGGTTTCCCTTTGCCGTTGCGGCCCCGTCAGGGACTGCGGGCGCAAAAGCGGCCCCTGTCATCGCCCTGTCACCGTCTCGTCATCGATCTGACACGAGAGCGCAGTCTATCCGTCACAGTGCCGGCGCACACTTTCGCCGTCAATTTTGACCAGCTTACGTTTTGTCACTTTTTGCATCATGGAAAACTACTACATAGCGCTGCTCGCCTTTCTAGGACTGCTGGCAGCCTTTGACCTGTTTGTCGGCGTGAGCAACGACGCCGTCAACTTCCTGAATTCGGCCCTGGGCTGCCGCATCGCCTCGTTTCGCACGACGATGTTCGTCGCAAGCGTGGGCGTCATGCTCGGCGCCACCTTCTCCTCGGGCATGATGGAAATCGCCCGCTCGGGCGTCTTCAACCCCCAGATGTTCACCTTCTCCGAAATCATGATCATCTTCTTTGCGGTCATGGTGACGGACATCATCCTGCTCGATGCGTTCAACTCGCTGGGGCTGCCCACCTCAACGACGGTTTCGATCGTCTTTGAACTTTTGGGAAGCGCCCTTGCCGCCGCGGCCTTTACGCTCATTGCCGACGGCCGGTCGGTGGCCGACGTGGTCGAGTACATCAACTCCTCGCAGTCGCTCACCATCATCTCGGGCATTCTCATCTCGGTCGTGGTGGCCTTCGTCACCGGTACCGTCGTGCAGTACGTCGCGCGCCTTATCTTCACCTTCAACTTCGAGAAGATGTACCGCCTCGCAGGCGGCATCTACGCAGGCTTTTCGATTACCGCCATCTTCTACTTCCTCGTGATGAAGGGCGCCAAGGGCGCAAGCTTCATGCGGCCCGAGTGGATCAAGTTCATGGAGGACAACACGCTTTCCATCGTGCTCGTTCTCTTTATTGCGCTCACGATTTTCTTCCAGCTTCTGATCCTCTTTACCCGCGTCAACATCTTCAAGATCATTATTCTGGCCGGCACCTTCTCGCTTGCCTTCGCGTTTGCGGGCAACGACCTTGTGAACTTCGTGGGCGTGCCGCTTGCCGCGCTTGACTCCTGGCGCGAATGGACGGCCTCGGGCGCCGCGGCCGAAACCTTCACGATGGAAGGGCTCTTGAAGCCCACCGTGGCCAATACGGGGCTGCTGCTTCTTGCGGGCCTCATCATGGTGCTCACGCTGTGGTTCAGCAAAAAGGCCCAGATCGTGATTCAGACCTCGATCAACCTGTCGGCGAGCAACGCGGGCGAGCAGGAGCAGTTCGGCAGCTCGCTGCCGGGCCGCATGATCGTGCGCGCCACGATGGGCCTTGGCAAGGTCGTCAACCAGATCATTCCGCTTGGCGTGCGCCGCGGCATCGACACCCGCTTTGAGCCCAAAAAGCTCGTGCGCGGCGAAACGCCTCTTCCCTTTGACTACGTGCGCGCCTCGATCAACCTCGTGGTGAGCGCCATTTTGATTGCCTCGGCCACGAGCCTGAAGCTGCCGCTTTCGACCACCTACGTCACCTTCATGGTGGCCATGGGCTCGAGCTTTGCCGACGGCGCGTGGGATCGCGAGACGGCCGTCTACCGCGTCTCGGGCGTTCTGACCGTCATCAGCGGCTGGTTCATCACCGCCCTTTGCGCCTCGACCATGGCCCGACTTTTATACCAAATTGGACAAAATCGCGCCGGAAGCCTTGATTGACGGGG
>DYBN01000030.1 GCA_019418605.1 Sutterella sp.
GGTTCTTCGGGAATTCGTGTGAAAAAAGGCCTCCGCCTCACAACTGCCGAGGTTTCCAGTATTTTGGGCTGACTGCGTCAGTTGTTCCAAGGCTCGCACGCGGCTGGCAAGGCCAAGCCGAAACCAGGCAAGCTGTTTTCGTCTTGCCCTTACCAAAGCGTCTCTTTGACCGTGGCAGTCAAGGCCTTTCGCGGAATAAACGCCCTTCGGGCATTTATTCCACGGTGCCTTGACAGCCGCAGCCGGCCTCTTCCCGCCGGGCCGGCCGCTTGCCCTCAGACTCCCCAGTGCAGTGCCCGCAGGCAAAAAAAATAGCGTGCCCCTTGTGTAAAGTTGCGTTCTTCCAAAAAACAACCACACAAAAAACACGCTATGGCCGACATTCTACTTGGCTCGTCCGCTGCCGACCGCTATTTCCTTGAGGCTTACCCCGGCTACAGGCTCGTGGACTTCTCCACCTGCGCCATCACTGACTCGATCACCCTCCGGCTTGAGCCTGAAGGCCCCGCCGTCTGCCCGAAGTGCGGACAGCGCTGCTACAAGTTCCATGCCAGCTCTCTCAAGACGGTTCGCTGCGCGCCGCGCGACGGCTTTCAGCGCACCTTTGTCGAGTTCCCGCTGCGCCGCGTGCGCTGTGCCTGCGGCTGCAAGGGCAACGAAGTCGTCCCCTGGATCGTTGCTCACAGTCGCCTGACCAATAAATTCGCCGCCGTGATTCAAATGGATTTGCGCGGCGGCGCCACCTGCAGCGCCACCGCCGCCAAGTTCCAAATTGACTGGACGACGGCCAAGCGGCTCGACAAGGAGCAGCTGCAGTTTTGCTTCTCAGAGATCGACCTCTCCAATACCAGGCACCTCATCATGGATGAGTTCGCCATCCACAAGGGGCACAACTACGCCACGGCCATCATGGACGCCGACACCCATCAGGTCATCTACGTCTGCAAAGGCAAGAGCGGCAAGGAGGTCAAAGGCTTCTTCGAGATGCTCGAAGCCAAGGGACTGGCCAAAAACATCCGCTCGGTCGCCACGGACATGAACGCCTGCTTCCCTTCCCTGGTTCGCCAATACCTGCCCAATGCCGTGGTGCTCTACGACGGCTTCCACGTCCTGCAGATGTTCACCCGTGATGTTCTCCAGGCGGCCAAAAAGGTTTGCCTCGACAAAGCTCTGGCAACCTTGACCGGCGCGGCTCTCAACGCCGCCAAGCGGCTCCTGAGCTCTTCTCAATGGGTTCTCGTCAAGCCCTCGGACTCGCTCGATCAGGGCCAGCACGACAAGCTGCTCAAGCTGCGTCAGGACAACCAGCTGCTCAACGATCTCTATCCCCTGGCTGACATGATCCGCAACCTCTGGAAATGCAAGAACAAGCAGGAGGCCGCCCGCCTGCTTGAGCAGCTTCGGCAGCTTTGCCAGTCCATCGCCAACGCCCACAATTTCGAGCCCGCTCGAGACTTCGCCAAGATGCTCAAACGCCGTGCCGACGGCATCGTCGAGGTCGGCCGCTTTGGCTTCAGCTCCTGCCCGCTCGAAGGGGCCAACAACAAGATCAAGGTCTTGAAGCGCACGGCTTACGGCTTCAGGGACTTCGAGTACTTCCGTTTGAAGATCTATTCAATCCTGCCGGGGAAATCCTTCCCCGGCAAGCCTAAATCCATCTACCAAACACTGACCTCTTCGTACGCCGTTCTCAAGGACTCTCTCATCAAATGTTGTTTTCACGCCACGTGACTTTCACACACATCCACGAAGAGCC
>DYBN01000031.1 GCA_019418605.1 Sutterella sp.
CGCCCTGATTGCACTTTATGTTTCACAACGCAAAAACGCCTGCCCGCTGCAAAAAGAGCAGGCCCAGGCACTCACCCGGCGCCTCATTTACTTTTTGGCTGCCGTCTTGACCTGCGTGCTCGTCGTTGCCTGGCTTAAGGCCACCACGGGCGTTGCCTGCCCGCGCAACACCATTCCCTTTGGCGGCACCTCGCCCATCGTCTCGCCCGACTTCGGCTTTTCCTTCAAGCCCGGGCGCTGCTGGCCGGGCGGCGCAGCCGGAAGCGGCTTTTGTCTTTTTGCGCTTTTCTTTGCTCTAAGAGACATTGCTCCGCGGCTTGCCCGCGCCGCTTTGATCGCCGCGCTTGCCCTGGGCTCGATCTCGGGCTTTGAGCGCATGAGCTCGGGCCTGCACTTCCTGTCGCACAACCTCGTTTCGCTTCTTTTGGACTGGCTCATCTGCGCGGGACTCTACATTGCGTTTTTTGCGCGCAAGAGCTTTGTGAGCAAGCTTCGCGGCGAATTGACCGGCGGCATCTCCTTTGCTTCGGGCCTTGCCTTCTGCGCCCTGTGGTGGGCCCTGGTCTTTAACGGCCCGACGCTGTGGCATGCGGCCTCGATTTCGGGCGAGCCCTTCATGAAGACGGGCAGCGGCGCGCTCTTTTTTGCCTGCGCGGCGCTTTTCATTGCGGCCGCGGCGGCGCTTCTTTGCATCTTTTCTCTTTTGCCCAAGTACGCCTTCAAGGGCCTTGTCGTTGTTCTTCACATCGCCGGCGCCGTCTCCTTTGCCGCGGCCGTGCTCTACGGCGCGGTCATGACGGCCGACATGGTGCGCAACGCCCTTGCCACCGACACGCGCGAAGTGGCGGGCTACATGGGCGCGCGCACGATCTTTGTCTTTGTCTGGGCGGCGCTGCCTCCGATTGCGGCCACCGTGCTCCTTAACATGCCCTCGCGTGCGGCGGCTGCCGTGCGCGAAGGCGCTTCGAGCCTTTCGCGCCTGGCCGCGGGCTTTAAAGCGGGCCTTAAAAACCGCATGCGGCCTGCCGCCGCCGCGCTCGGGTGCCTTGTTCTGACGGGCGCCGTGCTCCTTGTCAACTACCAAAACTTTGCGGGAGCCATCCGCACCGACCGCACGCTTCGCTATCAGCTCGTGCCCGTGAGTCTCGTCAACTCTCTTGTCAAGACCGTTCTGGTCGACTCAAGCCCCGACAAGGCGCGCGTGCGCATCGTCACGGACCCCGCGCCCGTTATGCAGGCGCACTACGACAAGCCCGCCTTGTTCATCGTACTTGTGGGCGAGACGACCCGCTCGGCAAGCTGGGGGCTTGCGGGATACAACCGCAACACCACGCCCGAGGTGGAAGACCACCACGTGATCTCATTTCCCGTCGTCACGGCCTGCGGCACGTCAACCGACGTTTCGCTTCCCTGCATGATGAGCCGCATCGGCAGAAGCGACTATGACCGCAAGCGCATCCTGAGCGAAGAAGCGTTGCCCGACGTGCTGCAGCGCGCGGGCTACGACGTGCAGTGGATCGACAATCAATCGGGCTGCAAAGGCACCTGCAGCGGCGTGCCCTCGCGCAGGGCCGACGCAGCCCTTGATCCGGCGCTGTGCCCGCAGGGGCACTGCTATGACGGCATTCTTGTCAAGGAAGTCGAGCGCAAGGCCAACGAAATCGCCGCCTCCGGCGCCAAGCGCCCGACCGTGCTCTTTCTTCACATGATGGGCCAGCACGGTCCCGCCTACACGCAGAGATCGCCCGAGAAGATGAAGGTCTACGGACCTGAATGCACCGACGCCGACCTCTCGAGCTGCACCAAGGACGAGATCGTCAACGCCTACGACAACGGCGTGCACTACACCGACGAGGTGATCGACTCGATCATCGACATGCTCGGCAAGCGCACCGACATTGCCTCGGGCCTGGTCTTTGTTTCAGACCATGGCGAAAGCTTGGGCGAAAAAGGCCTTTACCTGCACGGCGCGCCCTATTTCCTCGGCATCTCCGAGCAGATCGACGTGCCGATGCTCATGTGGTTTTCCAAGGACTTTGAAAACACGGCCGCCTCAAAGATCGCCGCTTTGAAGGCCCGCGCCGAAAAGTCCGAGCGTCCGACCCATGAAAACCTCTACCACACGGTATTGGGACTTTTAGGCGTTACCAGCACGACCTACCGCGAGTCGTACGATCTGACGCGCACGGGGCCGCAGGCATAAAAAAGCCGCCAGGAACTCTCCTTGCGGCAGTCGTGAGCGGGACGGAGCCTTCTTAAAGAAGGCGCCGCCTCGCTTTTTGTTTGTTCCCGGCTGGGCCTACAGAAGCCCCAGAAGCATCAGGGCCGAGGACATCGCCGCAATCGAGCACAAGACGCTGATCGAGTTGAGGTTGGCCGCAAGCCCAATGTCGCCCTTGAGCTGCGCGGTGTAGATAAGGCTCATGGGCGGAATGGGCGCCAAGCTCACCAGCACCATGGCGATGCGCACTTCTCCTTCAAAGGGCAGCACAAACCAGCTTGCCAAGGCAAAGACGATGCACACGCACCAGCGCCAGAAAAGGATCACGGCGACCTTTTTCATCTGCTCGCGCGTCATCTTGAGGTTGATCGTCTCGCCGATCATGATCATGCACAGGAACATGTTGGCAAGCGCCCCCACGCGCGTGATCGTGATCACCGTATCGGGAAACTTGAGATCCAAAACTGACAGGATCACCATGACGAAAAAGGCCATGAGGGGCCCCGATCGCACCATCTTTGAGGCGAGCGTCTTTAAAAACCGCAGAAAGCCGCCGTGCTCGCGGCTGCCGGCGATGATGGCGTAGGTGCCGCCGCCGCTCATCACGACGTTGCCCACGTCAAACATGCACGCCGTCAAAAGGCCCGTCGTCGGATAAAAGGCCTGCACGAAGGGCACGGCCATGGGACCGATCGAGTAGCCGCCGAAGTTCTGCAAAAAGAAGTCGCGGTGCTGCGCATCCTTTTCGCGGCGCGTCAGAAACTTTGCAACCCCAAGGAAAATGAAGTTTGACAAGAGCCCCAGCAGGGCCACGGTGAGCATGACGCCTTCGATCTTGACGCCGTTGAGGTTCGTAAAGATCGTGCAGGGCAGCGTCACGTAAAGCACCAGTCCGCTGATGGCGTGAAAGGCCTCGGGCTTTAGGATGGAGCGCTTTCTCAAAAACCAGCCCAGACAAATGAAAACGACAAAGGCAAGCACCTTCGCGAAATTTTCATCCATGTTCGACCTCGGGGAATAAGGGAAGCTGACGGCGGGGCTTGGCGCCCGCAGGAGAGAGGCGCCGCCCGAAAGTGAAAACAGGCGGCAATTTTAGGACGAATGCCGCCGGCGCGCCCGCGGCCTCATAAATGGGGCCGCAAAGGGGCCGAAAAGGGGCCGAAAAGGACGCCGCAAAAAAGACCGCAAGGCGAGCGCCCGGCTGCCGGCGGACGGAAAAAAAGGCGCCCCAAGCTTGATCGCTTTAAATGCCGCCGCCCACAAAGGCCGCGCGGTGGCCCTCAACCGAGGCATCCGTCTCGTTGTCGGGCTTGCGCGAGAGAATGCGGATCGTGCGGCGCCGGGGCGTTTCGTCCCCGCTGCCATGTCCGCCGTTTCCTCCCTGCGGTCCCGCGCCGGACCCTGCGCCCTTTTGCGCCTTTTGCCTTGCAAAGTTTTCCTTTGCCTGGGCAATGAAGAGCTTCAAGCGGTTGGCCACGTTGGACTTCGAGGTGCCCGCCTCAAAGTCGATGGCGCACAAGTTTGCCAGCGGGTAGTCGCTTCTCAAGCGCCGCATCACGCCCTTGCCGGTGATGTGGTTGGGCAGGCACCCGAAGGGCTGCAGGCACACCACGTTGGGCGTGCCGGTGCGGATGAAGTCGATCATCTCGGCCGTCAGAAGCCACCCTTCTCCGGCCTGCTGGCCTTCGGAAATAAAGCCGCGGATGTCGGCAAGCCCCTGCGCGAGCCCCATGCTGCCTTCAACCGGCGTGCCGCGCACGGCCTCCAGAAGGGGCTTTCTGAGTCTCTCGTAGTGCTTGATCAAAAGCCAGGAGACCGATCCCTTGACTTTGCTGCCGCCAAAGGAGCGCGCCTGATAGACGTTATCGTTTAAGCAATAAAGGATGAAGTTCGTGATGTCGCCCAAAACGGGTTCGCCCCCCTCGTTGATGATTTCATCGACGATGTCAAGGTTGGCCCGGGGGTGGTACTTGAGAAGAATTTCTCCCACGATGCCCACGCGCGGCTTTTTCTCCTGCGTCATGGGCAGGGCGAGAAATTCCTTGACCATCAAAGAGGCGTCGCGCGCAAAGGCCGCGGCGTCTCCCCTGGCCGAGACTTCGGAACCCCGCGCCACCCACTTGCGCACAAGAGGTTCGGTGCTGCCGCGCTTGACTTCATAGGAGCGCACGTACAGGGTGAGTCGCTGCAGCAAGTCGCCGTACAAAAGCGCAAGCATGAGCCTGTGAAAGCCCTTTAATCCCAAATCGAGGTGCTCGACTCCGTGCATGCTCGCTGCCGACAGGCACACGACGGGGAGGTCTTCCAACCCCACGTCCTTTAAGGCCCACTTCAAGAGCCCCGGGTAGTTCGTGGCGCGGCACGGGCCGCACGTCTGCGCAAGCAGCAGCGCCGAATTGGCCGCATCAAACCCCGGGGCCGTGGCGGCCTCAAGAAGCTGTCCGATGACGACGATTGCCGGGTAGCAGGCGTCGTTGTTGACGTGCGCCAGGCCCAGTTCAATCGCCCTGGGGCTCACGTCAGGGAGCACCTCAACGTCCCAGCCAAGGCCTTTGAGGGCCCCTGCGAGGATCGGAAAGTGAAGCGGCGCCATCTGCGGCGCATAGAGCTTTCTTTGTTTCGCGGGCAACCCCTTGGGGGCTTTTGCTTGTTCTTCGTCCTGATCGGCAATGGGCGTGAGGCCTTTTCTTCTTGCGTGGCGGTCTTCGACGGCCGCAAGAAGCGAGCGCAGACGGATTCTCGCCGCCCCGAGCGTGTCGCCCTCGTCGATCTTGAGCATCGTGTAGATCTTGCCCGCCGAATCAAGCTGCCGCTTGACCTGCTCGGAGGTAATCGCATCAAGCCCGCAGCCAAAGCTCACAAGCTGCACGAGTTCGGCAAAGGGGGAGTCCTTGACAAGCTGCGCGGCGCGGTAAAGGCGCGAGTGAAACGTCCACTGATTGACAACTTCAAGGTGCTCGGGCGTCTTGGCAAGGTGCGCCACCGCATCCTCGGTGACGACCTCCGCGCCCATGGACTCGATCAGAGCCGGAATGCCGTGATTGATCAGGGGATCGATGTGATAGGGGTGGCCGGCAAGCACGATGAGGGGCTCGCCGCTAGCCATGTGGCGCCGCCAGATTTCTTCGCCCCTGGCGCGCACGCGCGCCTTGTAAAGCGCAAGAGCCTCGCGCCCAGCGTGAACGGCGCGGCGCACGTCTGATTTTTTAAGTTCCGGGAAGGCCGCAAGCACGGCGCTCTCGACCGTCTTGTCGACCGTGAGGTCCAAAAACGGCGTCAAAAGCCGCACGCCCGGGAAGGTCTCCTCAACATTGAGCTTTAAAGCCTCGGGGTAGCCCCCCACGACGGGACAGGCAAAGCGGGCGTCGGCCTCCTTTGCGGGCACGCCCTCGCGCGGCACGCAGGGAAACCAGACGTCCTTGACGCCTGCGCGCACAAGCTGCACGAAATGCCCGTGCGCGAGCTTTGCAGGAAAGCACAGCGTCTGCGACGGAATGGTGTCGTTGCCGAGCATGCCGGTGGCGTGATCCGATGGGGGCGAGAGCACCACGCGCATTCCAAGCGCTTGGAAAAACGCCCGCCAGTACGGATAGTGCTCGTACATGTTGAGCACGCGCGGAATGCCGACCACGGGCGCAGACGGATCAATCGTCGTGAGCGCGGGCTCTCCCGCCTCGTCGCCAAAGAGAAGTGCGAGCTTCTCGTCGACAAAACCCTTTTGCTGCTTGCCCTTCAAGCCCCCCGACTTCATGGCGAAGTCGCAGCGGTTGCCGCTGAAAAACTTCTGCCCGGAGGGGAAGCGGTTCATCTTGAGCTCGCAGTGATTCGTGCACCCCTTGCAGCGAAATTCGCGCACCTTGACGCGGCTTGCGTCCATTTCCTCGGGAACAATCCGCAAAGGGACGGTGTCCGAAACCGTTCGCTCCTTGGCCAAAAGCGCCGCCCCGTAGGCGCCCATGAGGCCTGAGATATCCGGGCGGATCACCTCAAGGCCCGTTTGCTGCTCAAAGGCTCGCAGCACGGCGTCGTTTAAAAACGTTCCACCCTGCACGAGCACATGGTCGCCAAGCTCGCGCACGTCGTGAATGCGAAGCACCTTGTAGAGCGCATTGCGCACGATCGAGCGGCACAGGCCCGCTGCGATGTCTTCGATGGGAGCCGCGTCGCGCTGCGCCTGCCGCACCTTGGAATTCATAAAGACCGTGCAGCGCGTGCCCAGATCGCACGGATGGCGGCTTCTGAGCGCGGCGGCGACAAACTCCTCGAGCGTGAGGTTTAATTGCCGCGCAAATGTCTGCAGAAACGAGCCGCAGCCAGACGAGCAGGCCTCGTTGAGCTTGACGCTGCGAATAAGGCCGTCGTGCACGTCAAGGCACTTCATGTCCTGGCCCCCGATGTCGATCACATAGGTGGTCTCGGGGTCAAAGGCAACGGCCGCGCGCTGATGCGCAAGGGTTTCGACTTCGGAAAACTGAGCGCCAATGGCCGCGCGGGCAAGATCGGCGCCGTAGCCCGTCGTGGCGGCCGAGCGAATCGCCGCCCCCTCGGGGATGGCGGCCATCAACTCCCGCATGCGCTCAAAGAGCTTTTCCAAGGGGTTGCCCTCGTTTTGCTCGTACCAGCTGTAGACGATGCGCGCCTTGCTGTCGAGCACGACGCCCTTTAAGGTCGTGCTGCCAAGGTCAATGCCAAGAAACAGGTCTCCTTCGGCCTTTGCGAGCTCGCCCCGGGGGGCCTTGTGCTGAGCGTGGCGCGCTATGAAGGCCTCTTTTTGGGCCTCGTCGGCAAAGAGCGGCGTGAGCTCGATTTCGTTTGCGACCGAAAGCTTGACGCCGTGCAGGGCCTCTTCGAGCTCGGCAATTGAGTTCCAAAGGCGCGTTTGGGCCACGTCGCCCGCCGTTGCGTCAAAGCCGCGGCGCGCCGCGCCCCAGGCAACGGCAAAATGGGCGTCTTCAAACTGCAGAAATTCGGTGCCGGGAGCCTGCAGCTTTCGCACGAAAGCCTCGCGCAGGCCTTTGAGAAAAGACAGAGGGCCGCCTAAAAACGCAATGCGCCCTTTCAGAGGCCTGCCGCAGGCAAGGCCGCTGACGGTCTGCTCGACCACGGCGTCAAAAACCGAGCGCGCGACTTCGGACTTCGGAACGCCGTTGTTAAAAAGCGCCACCACGTCGGTCTTGGCAAAGACGCCGCAGCGGCTTGCAATGGGGTGCGAGACGTGGGCGTCAAGTGCGAGAGCGTCAAGCCCCTGGGCGTCGGTGTCAAGAAGGCTTGCCATCTGATCGATGAAGGCGCCCGTGCCACCCGCGCAGGCCTCATTCATGCGCAGCTCAACGCCGTTACTCAGATACAAAAGTTTGGCGTCTTCGCCTCCGAGCTCCACGGCCGCGTCAATGCCCTCGGCGCGGTTTCTCAAATAGATGGAGGCGGCGACCACTTCCTGCACGAAGGCCGCGCCCACGGTCTCGGCAAGGCCGAGCGCGCCCGAGCCCGAAAAAAGAACCCGCATCGGGCCGGATGCCGGATCGATGCTGCGGGCAAGCTCCGAGAGCATCTGCCGCAGCGTCTCCACCACCGCACTTTGATGCCGAAGGTACTTTCGTGCAACCGTCCGCCCCTTCTCGTCGAGAAGAACGTACTTGATGGTGGTCGATCCCAAGTCAATGCCTAAACAGTACATGGCCGTATCGAATGCTCTCTTTTTTTCCAAATCCTGGAGTTGTCGTTCGTGTCGCCGCAAAATCTTGTGCAAACGTCGCGTCAGCAAGCGCAAAGCCCTGAATTTTTGAGCTTAGCAAAGTCAAGGGCCGTTGCGAACGCAAAAAAAGCCCCCTTTCCCTTTTCGGGCCGCCCGGAAGCCGTCGGCTCCGAGACTGTCTCGCGCACCCGGGACACAAAGGGAAAAAGCCCTTGAAACCCTTGCAAAATTCCTGCCTGAACGGCCATTCACCTCAAAATTTTTGACCGATTTTAGACTTTCAATAAACGAAAAATACCACCTTTTTCCTACTGAGATACCCGCAATTGACCAAGGCGCCATGCAAAAGCCGTGCCATCGGGATCACAAAACGCCGACTTTGGCGTCGGGTTTTGCCTCGGCAGAGGTCCCTCTTGGAGCGCCGTCCCTGGCTTGGCCTTGCGCCCGGCAAGGAAGCCCCTTTTCAAAGGCAGCGCACAAGCCCCTTGTCTTTTCGTGCAAGGAAAGCGTCGTTTTTCGCAAAAAACCTTTTCCGGGCTCTCTCGGGCCGGCCGCGGCCGCTAAACTTTTATGCCATGACGACAAGCACGAGCGACACTCTCATTTTTCTCTCCGAGGAGGCTCAGACCGAAGCCCTTGCGCGCAGCTTTGCCGCGGCGCTCGCCCAAGGGCGCGAGAGCATTGTCCTGCAAGGGTTCAACCTGCGGTTAACGGGCGATCTCGGCGCCGGAAAGACCACCTTCACGCGGGCGCTTTTAAGAGCGCTCGGCGTGCGCGGGCGCGTGCGCAGCCCCACGTTTGAGCTTCTTGAAGAGTACGAGGTGCTCGAGGGCATCCCCTTTTATCACTTTGACTTCTATCGCTTTGAAAGTCCCCGTGAATTTGAAGAGGCGGGCTTTCGGGAAATGTTCGGGCCCGGGCGCATCACGGCCTGCGAGTGGAGCGAGAAGGCGGCGGACTATCTTCCCGCGGCCGACCTTGAAATGACGCTTGTCGTAAAGGATGAAGGCCGAAGCGCGAGGCTTTGCGCTTTAAGCGCGCTTGCCTCCGCAATGGTTTCGGACGTTGCAAAGAGCTTTGAGGTGTGCCGTGCAGCTTGAACGCCGCGACTTGATTTTGGGCGCCGCGGCGGCCTTTGCCGCGGGCAATCCCCTCTTGTCCTGGGCCGCCGCGCAAAAGCTTGACCTTCGCATCTGGCCCGACGACGAGAGCACGCGCATCTCGATAGAGTCCGATCGCAAGCTCAAGTTTCGCCACATGATTTTGCGCGGCACCAAGCCTTATCGCCTGGTGCTCGACATCGAGGGCATGCAGCTCACAAGCGCCCTTGCCCAGGGCTTGAGAAACCTCAAAACGAAGGACAACTTCATCTCGGCCGTGCGGCCCGGGCAGTTCAAGCCCGACGTGATGCGCCTGGTCTTTGACCTCAAGACCGACATCAACGCCGAGGTCAACTACTCCAAGCCCATTGCCAACTACAAGCACCGCATCATCATCAACATCACGCCCACCAATGCGGACTTGATGAAGCAGGTGATTGAAAAGACAAGCGCCGAAGGCAAGACGCAGGTTGCCGACGCAGCGCCTCCGGCCAAGCCCAACACGGTCAAGGAGACCGAGCGGCGCGTCAAGCGCACGCCCACAAGGCAAAACGGCAAGGCCGAGACGCTCATCGTCGTGATCGACCCCGGCCACGGAGGCGAAGACCCGGGCGCCGTGGGCCGCAGAAAGACCAAGGAAAAGGACGTGGTGCTTGCCATCAGCAAAAAGCTTGCCGCCACGATCAACCGCACCAAGGGCATGCGGGCGGTTTTAACGCGCAGCAAGGACGTGTTTCTGCCGCTGTCGCGCCGCGCGGGCATTGCCGTCAAGCAAAAGGCCCACATCTTTGTGAGCGTGCACGCCGACGCCTGGATCAAGGCCGACGCGCACGGCTCTTCGGTTTATACGCTCAGCGTCAACGGCGCCTCGTCGCTGCAGGCGCGCTGGCTTGCCCAGTCGCAAAACCGCGCCGACGAAATCGGAGGCCAGGTCATGAAGGACGTGCCGGCCTCGGCCCGCAGCTCTCTTGTGGATCTGCTTGCGGAAACAAAGCTGCGCTACGGCATTCAGCTTGGCGACGAGGTGCTCTCGGAACTCTCCAAGCTCGGCCCCTTGCACAAGTCAAGCGTCGAGTACGCCGAGTTTGCCGTGCTCAAGGCCCAGGGCGTGCCCTCGATTCTTGTCGAGACGGCCTTCATCAGCAACCCCAAGGAGGAAAACCGTCTGCGCGACGCCAGACACCAGGCCCGCTTTGCGGACGCCATCTTCAAGGGCATCCGCTCGGCCATCCGAAAGGACCCGTCGCTGCTGCGGCACACCTGATTCACCAACGACCATCAAAAGGGGGCCTGAAGATTTTCGCTCCCTTTTCTTTTCACCACGAACGACACACGCACCATGCCTCTGCCCCCTGCCCCGACCAAGCCCGCCGATACCGTTGCCCTCGAAGGATTGGAAAAAGCGCCCGCCGCTCGCACGAGAAAGCCCAGGGCCAAAGCCGCCCTTCTCAAAGCGCCGGAAACTTCCCTTGCAGCGCCTGCCGCGCCCGGCACCGACGGCGCGGCCCTGAAAGAAGCTGCGGCCCCGACCGCTAAAGCCTCCCGCAGGACGGCCGCGGCCAAGCCCGCGGGATCAACAAAGACGGAAAAGACTGCCGGGAGCGCAAAAGCGACAAAGGCAACCAAGACAACGCCGGCGGCAAAGAGCGCGCGCTCGGCAAGCCCGGCAAAAGAGGCAAAAGCGGAAAAGGCCGGCAAACTGCAGAGCGAGGCGGCACCGCTGCCAGCCTCTTCAAACGAGACCGCTGCGGCGTCCGAGCCCGTCACGATCGTGCCCGGGGCAAGCCGCCTTCGCAAGCCCCGCGCGACGCTCTCTTCATTAAAGCCCCGCGTGTTCGTGCTCGACACCAACGTGCTGCTGCACGATCCGACGTGCCTTTTCCGCTTTCAGGAGCACGACGTGTTCCTGCCGATGACCACGCTCGAAGAGCTCGACAACCACAAGACCGGAACAAGCGATTTGGCGCGCAACGCCCGCGAGGTGAGCCGCACGATCGATCAGCTCATCGAGGCGGGCACCGACAGCATCGACAAGGGCGTGCGGCTTGACGCCATCGGAAACCGCGAGGCCCACGGACGGCTTTACTTTGAGACAAGCGCCATTTCCGCGCGTCTGCCCGCGGGCCTCAATCAAGACAAGGCCGACAACAAGATTCTGGCCGTGGTCAAGGCAATCGGCGACGTCTTTGCAGGCAAGAACATCGTGCTTGTGAGCAAAGACATCAACATGCGCATCAAGGCGACGGCCCTGGGGCTTGCGGCCGAGGACTACTTCAACGACAAGACGATCGACGACACGGACCTGCTCTACACGGGCCGCACGACGGTGTCGCCCGACTTCTGGGAAAAGGACGTCGTCAACCTCAAGAGCTGGCAGGCCGACGGGCGCACCTGGTACAGCTTCGAGGGCCCCCTTGCGAACCGTCTTACGGTCAACGAATTTCTCACCGCGTCCGACGCGAGCTTTGCCGCGCAGGTAAAGTCCAAAGACCGCGGCACGGTCGTGCTTGCGACCTTGAAGGACTACATGCAGCCCAAAAACAACGTCTGGGGCGTGCACGCAAGAAACCTTGAACAGAGCCTTGCGCTCAACCTTCTGATGGACCCCGACATCGACTTCGTGACGCTCCTGGGACAGGCGGGCACGGGCAAGACCTTAATTACGCTCGCGGCGGCCCTCACGCAGACGCTCGATGCGCGCCGCTACACCGAAATCATCTTTACGCGCGCCACCGTGAGCGTCGGAGAAGACATCGGCTTTCTGCCGGGCACGGAGGAAGAGAAGATGACGCCCTGGATGGGAGCGCTTGAAGACAACCTCGAAGTGCTCAACAAGTCGGACCGCTCCACGGGCGGCTGGGCGCGCAGCGCGGCCTCCGACCTCATCCGCAGCCGCATCCGCATCAAGTCGATGAGCTTCATGCGCGGACGCACGTTTCTCAACAAGTTCGTGATCATCGACGAGGCCCAGAACCTCTCCCCGAAGCAGATGAAAACGCTCATCACGCGCGCAGGTCCCGGCACCAAGATCGTGTGCATGGGCAACATCGCGCAGATCGACACCCCCTACCTCACCGAGGGGTCATCCGGCCTTACCTACGTGGTCGACCGCTTCCGCGGATGGGAAAACGCGGGTCACATCACGCTTGAGCGGGGCGAACGAAGCAGACTTGCCGACTACGCAAGCCGCGTGCTCTGAGGCTTGAAGAAAGCCCTTTGAAAATGGCGCACGGCTCTTGCGCCTTTCAAAGGGCCCTGGCGGAAAACAGCTGCCGTCAGCGGGGCGGCGGCCGATGCGGGTGAAGCGGGCGAAACGGGCGAAAGCCTCGCCCTCTTTTGTCTTTGCACATAACCTGAATCTTTCATCGGGCAGTGATGGAAGACGTCCATAGCCAATAGCCGACATAACACGTTGCCTTTCCAATACGGAATTTGACTGTTTCCCTATTTTTTTCTACAAGATTTGACAGACTGCCCCCTTACCGTCGAGTAGAGAGCGACGGTCATTGTCATGACCCAGCTCCCCCTCACAGAACCTTACGTGCGGTACTGCCCCATACGGCTCCTCAATCCATCTTCGGCTTCCATCCCCATATATCCATCCACCATGATGCGTACCGGCTTGACGTAGCACCTCCATATCGCATTGAACTTTTCCCACGTCATTGGGTGCTTTTGCCCGCGTCGGCGGAGCATCTTCAGCGTGGATACCTTGACGTAGTCGGCGAACTTCCGAATCTTTCAGTAGTTCCCGTTCACGCTGTAGTACGCGCAAGGTCCTTGGATCGCCCGGTTGATCGACCTCAGCGTCGCCGCTATCGGCTGGATTCAACCTTGTGCGTAGCCATGCCTTCACGCTTTGCCTTTTGGCTTTGAGTTTCTTCTCGCTCGTGATAACGCAGAGCGTGTAGTCGCCCTTGCGGGTCTTGCCGTTCAGAAAGTTGAAGCCGAGAAAGTCGAACTTTTCCTTCGTCCCGGTCCTTGGTCCTATGGGAAGGATTCGAAGTAAGAAAAGACGGAGCGCCCTTGCCAGCACAGCCGCTTCCTGGCCGCGGCAAGCTTGGAGCGGCTTGAAGGATCAAAGAAAAGCAACTTCACGCAGGCGAGCGGCGCTCTGAAAAAGATTGCGCATTGCGCTGGGCGTTGCGAAGCGATTCTCATGGATTGGAACGAAAGGCCTGTCCACTCCAGATGCCGCGCCGCGACGCCAGGCTCGCCAACGCTGCAGGCGCAGGAACTGTCAGACTGCACGACTTACCCACAACCTCGACCTACGGCCCAGTAAGTAGGCTGAGCGGTCGAGGCTGTGGATAAGTCTTCCGTTGTGCGCATAACCGCCACCGTAAGCACCCCAAAGCTTTTTGACTCCCGCTTCGCTTGACCCTAAGAATGAAGCT
>DYBN01000032.1 GCA_019418605.1 Sutterella sp.
TCTCTCGTGGGAAGCTTGTGCTGCGGGCGGTGTTCGTCGTTGAGGCCGCACTCGCAGTAGACGCAGTCAAAGCTGCAGACCTTGCCGTCGGCGGGCAGCAGGTTGACGCCAAGGCTCCTGCCGAGCCTGCGGCTGTGCACGGGACCAAAAACGGGCGAAGGAAAGAGAACCGTCGACATTGTCTTTTTGCTCGCAAAAAAGAAAAAACCCGCCCTCAGGGGAGACAAAAAGAGCGGTGAAAAACGGGTGGCTAAAAGGCAGACGCCTTAACGCCCCCCTTGCTCACTCGAGAGCCTTTTTGCCGGCCTCCCTCTTTGAGGCGGGATCGTTGAAAAGAAAGATCTTTTTTAAAAGACTAATTTTCGCGCGCCGTCGCCACGACGCCGTGCATGGCAGCCCACGTCCAGGGGGTGTTGAGCCACTCCATGACAAGTTTTGACTGCTCCTCGTTGATGACGCCCATCTGGCAGGCCTTCTTTACCACCACGTCAAAGGCGATCACGTCGTAGGTCTTGATGTTTTGCTCGGAAAAAAGACGCATCGTCTCGGGAATGGCGTAGTTCGTAATCGACATCACCTGCGTCACCTCGGCCCCTTCCTCGCGCAGGGCGCGGATGGCGTCAAGACAGCTCAAGCCGGTTGAGACATGGTCTTCCAAAAGCAGCACGTTGAGTCCGTGCACGTCGCCGCCTTCGATGCGCGAGTGGTTGCCGTAGGTCTTGGCCGTCTGGCGCACCATGATCGCAGGCAGCCCCAGCCGGTAGGCAAGCGCCGCCGCGTGCATCGAGCCCGCGGTTTCGACGCCCGCGACGACGTCGAACTTGAGGTCGTACTCCTCGACGCGGCTAGCCATCGTCTCGATCACGTCGTTCCACGCCTCGGGGTGGAAAAAGAGCTTGCGGTTGTCGACGTAGACCGGAGAAATCAGGCCGGACTTCAAGCGCATCGGCGCGTCGGTCAGAAACTCCACGGCCTGGGCGCGGATGAGCCGCTCGGCCATGATGTCTTCGGCAATCCTGCTCGTGTAGCTGGGCTTGTAAGTCATCGTCAATGATTCCCTTTAGTGAAAGCGATCCTTAGGACAGGCCGAGCACCTTGCGGCCGTTGACGCTCGCGATGTTGACCAACTGCTCGAAGTCGTCAAAGCGGCACCCCGTGGCAAGAAGCTGCAGCTCGTGCCACATGTCGCCGGCGCTCCAGGGCACCATCGCGTCGCACACGTTGTCGGTGCCAAGCGCCACGGTCACGCCCGCGGGCACAAGTTCGTCGACGGGCGTCATCGAGTTGTGCATCGGGCCGATGCGCTCGGTGCGCGCCGTATCAATCCAGGCCGTGGGGCAGCACACCATCATGACGCCCGCTTCCTTTAGGAGCTCATAGAGGCGCTGGCGGTACATCTTGGAATGCGCGCCGATCGAGATGCCGTGGATGGCGACCACGCGCCCCTGCATGCCGTGCTCAATAGCCTTTAAGGCAAGCATTTCGGTTTCGTATTCGCTAGACATGTTGAACTGATCGACGTGCACGTGCACCATCTTGTTCAAGGCCTTGCCCGTGCCGAGCAAAATGTCGAAGGCTTCGGCCGCGCGCCCGAAGTCGCGCTCGTCGCGCTTGGGCAGTCCCCCGATGATGTCGACCATCTCGGCGCCGATGTCAAACCACTTGCGCGCCTCGGGATCGATCACGCCCTTGAGCGTCTGGTTGGCAAACTTCACCGTGATCTGATCGGCGTAGTGCTCGCGCGCCCGGATGCCCGCCCTGATCGCGCGGTCTTCCGTCATCGGGTCGATGTCGACGAACGTCGCGCAGGCCGTGCAGCCCTGGCTGATCATGAGTTCAAAGAACATCGAGAAGCGCCGGTAGAAGTCCTCCTCGGTCGACTCTCTCTTGAGCCGGTCCAGGGCATCCCACTTCTGCTGCAGGGTGCAGGTGCGGCGCATCTCGAGAATTTCAGGCGAAAGCGTAAAGGCCCGGTCGGCGTGGGCATGGGTGTTGACCCAGCCGCCCGCCTTCATGATGGCCGGCTCGAGCATCTCGCGGATGGTGCGCGGATTTTCTGTCGTCATGTCGATTCCTGAATTTTCCTTGGTTGTGCAGAAGGGGCGCGGCGAGCATGAAGCGGGCGCTTTTTTTGCACCCGCCCGCACTCAGGGCACCTGCTCAATTTTCATGGATTTGTCCAAAACTGTCACGCGCCCGGCAATCGAGCGGCTCACCCAGAGCGTCTTCAAGTCGCTTGAGATGAGAATCACCGCGAGCTTTTCCCTGCCGGCATACTCGATCGCACGGTCGGAACCCATGGCAAAAAGCGCCGTGCACCAGCCGTCGGCGCGCGCGCCGTCGGCGTCGACAATCGTGACGCTTGCCAGGTCGGTAAGCGCGGGCTCGCCCGTCACCGGGCTCAGAATATGTCCGTAGACGCGCCCGCCGGACTCAATTTTGCGCTCATAGTCGCCCGAGGTGATGACCGACTCGTCGGAGGCATCGACAACGGCAAGAATCGTGTTGCGCTCCGCGTCGGGCCGCTGCACGCCGATGCGCCAGTCTCTGCCCGAAGGCGACTTGCCGATCAAGCTCACGTTGCCGCCAAGATCAATGATGCCCTGCTGCGCGCCCGCCTTCTTCATGTCGCGGGCAAGCGCCGTGCCGATCCACCCCTTGGCGATGGCGCCAAGATCAATGCTTTGCCCCTCGCCAATCTTTACGCGGCAGGTTCCCGGCTTTTGCTCGACGGCAATGCGGGTGTAGTCAACCTTTTCAAGCGCTGCGTCAATGTCCTTTTGCTCGGGTCTTGTCTCGCCCCCAAAGCCAATCTTCCAGACGTTGACAAGAGCGCCGATCGTGGGCTCAAAGGCCCTGTCCGAGGCTTTGGCGATGTCAAGGGCGCTTTGCACAAGGCCCGCGACGCGGCAGTCCACCCCCACCCAGCGGCCCGCCTGGCGGTTGACGTCGTTCAACGGCCCCGAGCCGTGCACGGTAAAAAGCGTCTCGTACTGCGCGACCTGCCGCTCGAAGGCGTCCGACAATGAGGCAGCCGTCGCCTCGTCTTTGGCAAAAAGACGGGCCGAGACGATCGTTCCCATCGAAAGCCCCGTGTAGCGGGCCTCGTAGACAGCCTCGGCCCCGGCCTCCTGCCGCTCCTGCGGAGCGCCCTCTTTATCGAGCGCTTGTGCATGCAGGGGCAGGCAAAAAGCCGCCGCAACTGCGCACGCGCACACAAAACGAGTCAAGTGTTTTAAAGCGAAGGAGGCGGGGGTCATGAGGGAAAAAAGGGGCTTTAAAAAAGAAAGAATCAGCGGGAGTACAAAAAGCGAAAGTGCGAAAGTGCAAAAGGCGCCTGCGGGACTTTTCGGGAGTCTGCCAAAGGGCATCCAAGGGGCATCCAAAGGATGGCCTGCCGCAGTTCAATGCGGCGCGAAATTTAGCACATTGCCGCTTCGAACTTTACGGCATTTCCGCCCCATTCCAACCCCAATCCAGCCCCATTCCCGTCCCTTTCGGGCACCTTAATGAGGCCTTGCAATCCTCTCTTTTTTCCTCGGAAATCCCCGCCAGCGCCCCTCGCGTACAATCCTCGGACGGGCACCGGGCGCTGTGTTTTCCCGGCCCGCACCTTCAGAACTCTTTTTCAAGGACAGCCACCGCCATGCCGCAGCTCACCGTTACAGGCTCCATCGATCCGCTTCTTTGCGTGGAACTTCAAAAAGGCGAGAGCATCTTTGCCGAGCGCAACGCCATGGTCGCCATGGACGAGACGCTCGCGCTCACCGGCACCGCCCGCGGCGGGCTCTTTTCGGCCATCTCGCGAAAGCTTCTCAACGACGAGACCTTCTTTCAGCAGAAAATCGAAGCGCGCGACGGCCCGGGACGCGCACTGCTCACCCCGACGCTACCAGGCGACCTTGCCATTCTCAAGCTTGACGGCCACGAATACATGGTGGCCGACGGCGCTTATCTCGCAAGCACCGAGGGCGTGGAAATCGAGGTGAAGTCCCAGGGGCTTGGACGGGCCGTTCTCGGCGACTCGGGCGGCTTTTTCATCATGAAGGCTACGGGCGCAGGAGAGCTCGTTGCAAGCGGCTTTGGCAGCATGCGCGCCATCACCCTTGACGGCACGCGCTCGGTCTTTGTCGACAACGGGCACCTCGTGGCCTGGGATGCGGCGCTTGACTACGAGCTTGCGCTCAACACAAGCAAGCGGGGCTTTTTCGGAAAGCTCCTGCACAGCCAGACTTCGGGCGAAGGCGTCGTGCTCAAATTCTCCGGCAAAGGCACGCTCTACGTGTGCTCGCGCAACCGCGGCGGCTTCGTCGACTGGCTCTTTTCCCAGCAGCCCCAGCAGCAGGCGGTAAAAAACGAATAGTCCAACTCCCAGGGCGCAAAAAAACCGGCCGCCTGAAACCCTGTGCGCCGCTAAAAAATGCGGCGCCATCGATTTCAGAACCCGGCCGGTTTGCCGCTTTCAGCACCTGATTTTTGCGACGTTTTGTACCAGCCTGCATATTGCAAGTGCCCCGCTTCTAGCCGCCCCTCGATCTAACCGGCCGGAAAGCCGCCGTGAGGGACGATAAAAGGGGCGAACGGGCGCACAAAAAAGGGGGTGGTTCGCGAAAAACGGCGACACTACCCCCTTGCCCCCGAGAGTCAGCGCTGAGAGTCGGGGGACGCTCAGGTTGTCACGGTTGTCGGAGATGGAAGAAGGCCAGAAAAGCCTTTTCGTTGAGGAGGCACTCTGCGAGAGTCAGGATGATCTCTTCTCCGGTTTCCTCGATCTGAGCGCAGACGTTGACAACCTGCTGCTTGAACTTTCTGAGGCTCATCTCCGGGATGTGAGCCTTCCGCTGGTCAGGCTTTGCAGCCTTGTTGGCGGACCTGAGCCCGCGAAGCAGGAGCCTGCGGGCGACCTTCTCGACGAGCTGGGTCAGCATGGCCAGAAGCATGCGGTACGAATTGGTATGGAACGCCGTGGCGCTGGCGCGGGCGCCGAAACAATCGGCTTTGAACTCGCCGATGTCCTTTTCCATCTTGCCCCGTCCGACTGACGAACGGACCGCTCTCAAAGTTCTTTCCCTGCTCCCGGGGGTTTAAAGATGGGAGTCCAAACGTGAAGGTCTATCGGATCCCTACGCCCGCCCAATAGAGCCGGTATGGCTGGGGTGCACGTGTTGGAAAAGGCCAATTGAAGCCTGTAATCGTTACAGATTGCAGGTTTCCATGGGCTTTTTCAGCACTTTGCTGTAAATTGCATGTTGTTGAGTTACTCACTTAGGACATCTGTAATGCTTACCTGCATGGAAGTCGCCAATTACTTGCTCTCCAAGACCGACGAAGAGGCGGGCGACGTGATCTCAAACCTCAAGCTTCAAAAGCTGGTTTACTACGTTCAAGGCTTTTCACTGGCGATGAACGACCGGCCGATGTTTGAGGAAGACATCTACGCTTGGCAGCATGGTCCGGTTGTCCCCAGCCTCTATCACCACTTCAAGGACAACGGCGCCTACGGCATTCCGAAGCCGGCTGATTTTGATGCCTCGACCATCCCGGCCGAAGACCGCGAACTCATGGATGAGGTCTATGACGTTTACGGTCAGTTTTCGGCGTGGAAGCTCAGGAACATGACGCATGAAGAGGCGCCTTGGAAGAACACGCCCATCAACGGCATCATTTCAAAAGAATCGATGAAGAGCTTTTTCAAGGGGTTGGTGGATGACGAAGAAACGCATCAAACAGCCCGCGCTTGAGCAACGGGGAAAGGTAAGACTCCCCAGTCAAAGCGACATGCAGCGGCCGGATGAACTTCATCCGGCCTTTTCGTTCGAGCACATGATGCCCGGCTTTGATGTGGAGGATTGCGAGAAAGACGACCGCGCAGCGCTTTCCCTGAAGCTTTTGAAACTTGGCAAGATGACATGGGCCCAGATCAAGCAGTGCCCGCGCCACGGCATGGGTTTTGAAACACTTGACAGAAAGAGCATCAAGGCGGGCATCCCTCCCTTCATCACCCCTGAGGTTCGCCTGCTTGCCTTTCGGTTTTCCGGCATGAAGGCCATGGTCGGATACCGCATCGGCCGCACGTTCTTCATCGTCTGGCTGGATCGAAATTTCTCTCTGTACGACCACGGCTAGACAGTCTCGAACTAGCGCGAGCCTCCGAGGCTTTGCTTGCCTTCGCGCCGGGAACTGAAAAGGCCAATCACGGGCCGTTTCGAAAGAGACGGCCACGTGAACCTGTTCATGAGAGCTGGTTGACGTGGAACCAAATTATCTAAAGAAGATGCGAAAGCGTGATCCTGAGCTAAGTTCTTACCTAGGGACAAATTGTCCCCAGACAGCCATGCTTACTCCGACATAGTCTCCTGAGTTTTGCGACGTTTTGTACTAGGAATCCGATTCGGTAATCGGTTCCTTCCGAGGCCTCGTACCCGCTTTGAGGCATACCCGGGGCGACATTCTTCCGGCACCTCAATGCCAAACGCTTCGCAGATCTTCAGCTGATCAGAAACGAACGGCGTCATCTTCACCCGGGTGCCCGGGGTTTCAATGGCTCGGATGCACCGCATCTCGTCCAAGACGGCCAGCGAAGAATCAAACCGCTCGCGCAATTCTGTTGTCTTCCAGATGTGGCGTACATGACTGGCAAGGATCAGCCCCACGAAGAGTATGAAGAGCCGGCCGGTCTTGCCTTCTTCGGACCAGTTGCCCTGCATGTCAAAGCCCATCTGGGGCTTCATGTGCTCGAAGTACTTTTCCTGTTCGTCCCGGAGGCGATACTTCTTAAGCACGGACACGGCATCATCGTCCAAGCCGTGCGTCAGGAGACTGAAGAAGCCGTATTGACGACGCTGGCGCTCTATCTTCTTCTCCTTGAGCGCAAAGGCGGTCAGCTTCCCGCTCTCAATTGTCAGCTTGAAGAGATTGCATTCTTCCTGCAGAGCGTCGCCATCATCAATCGGTTCGGCGCCGTCTCTCAGTTCGGTCAGCAGTTCCTCCTGACGAACGGTTTCCAGGTCAAGTGATTTGACCTGCTTTGCACGGAGTTCCGGGTCGAAAAACAGGTTGATGCGCAGTCGGTCTGCGACCTTCTCCGTTTTCTTGGCAGTCTCGACAACGTAGCGCTCTTCAAACTGCTCGTGGTAGATCTCCAGCTCCCGGTCGAGAACCATAGAGGCAGGCTGCACCGCGAAGTCACCATAGGCCTTGATGTGCTTGGAAATCAGCATCCGGCTCACAGGCGCGGCCGTGATGAGTGATCGCCCCTTGAGGATCACGCTTTCGAGGTTCTTGATCGTTTCGTAGGCACGGTCGGTGATGTAGACGAGTGACTTGAACCCAGCTTTGTCCAGCTCTTGCGTAATCAGGAGAAAGGTTCGACAGTCAGCCATATTGCCGGGAAATGTTCTGTAGTAGATCGGCTGATGATCCGCCAGAGAGTAGACCACGACTTCATTGGTCTGAGGCAGGTCGGACCGATCTTTGTTCTTGCCCCATCGAATGTCGGCCAAGGAGCTGCCGTATGCGCTTCGGCTCGTGCTGTCGACCGCGCAGAGCGCTTTATCTCCAAGACGCTTCGCGCGCAAACGGAAAAGCAGATCTCGATGGAGTGTTGAGATGCTCTGAGTGAGCCTCGTTATGCGCGGGGAAGTAAGCGGCTCGTCATGGGGAGCGCGTACGACGCACTGCCAACGAGTCAGCCGGTTGTACGAGTACTTGGACAAGTACGGGAACATGGCGAGCGTCAGCACCATGTCGACCATTTCTTCATTGCCGTCGAAGACGGCCCGCAGATCCGCGCGAAGGCCGAGCTTTTCGGCGATTTGCTCTAGAAGCCAGATGTCGCCGTAGAGCCGATCGCCGTGGCGTCGCTGCTGCTGACGACCCGGACTGCGCAGACCGGCCAACCGCTCGATCGCAGTGATGTCCCAGTCCGACGGAAAGATGAACTTTCTTCTCTCCTCCGGTGCCTGCAGGAGGAACGTCATGTTCGGCGTAAAGACTTTCGTCTCCGGATCAAAGCGGCCCCAATGGATACGCGTGTAGGTGCGTTTTCCGGTTCGTTCGTCGACCTTGGCTGGTTGCGTGGCGGCATAGACGTATGCCCCGAGCTTGTGGGTAGCGATGCGGTACGGGGCGAGCGGATCGCGTGGTCTTGGCATAGGATTCTGGTTCAATTTAACGACATAATTATACTATAAATAAAACCAAAAAAAAGCGGACTCTTGATGGAATCCGCTTGATTTCAAATGAAATTTTCGATCTTCCGGAAGTTATTGTATAAAGTGTCAGAAGACTCAGATTCAGCAGGCTTTCATCCCGCAAAGGGAAGCCTGCCGCAACGCGCCTAGGCGCCTTAGCGCAACAAATTACTGCGCGCTCTTCAGAGCATTGTTGACGGCTTCGATGATGCCCTTGGAGGAGTTGCTGGCGCCCGTGACGGCCTGCACGCCTTCCGTGCCGTTCTTCTCGACGATCTGCTTGGTGAGGCTCTTCTGAGCGGCATCGAGCAGCATCTGGGTTTCGCCGTGCGAGACGACCTTCACGGCCGAGACCTTGCCGCCGGCCACGGTCACTTCGACCTTGATCGTGCTGGCATTGCCCTTGCCTTCGCCCGTGTAGGTGCCGTCCTTGTAGGCGGCGCTGGCGGCGGTGCAAAGCAGGGCAGCGGAAGCTGCAACGATGAGTTGCTTGATCATTTTTAGAACTCCTAAAGTGTCTTTTTGAGAAAAAAATCGGGCAAGTCCTGACGCTGCCGCCCCGGGGCGCGGCACTCGCAGAGCGCGGCGCGCGGGAAACAAGCGGCAAAAACTACCTGATGATTATTTCGTCAAGACTTGGGAAAAGCCGCAGCCGCTCTCTGCACGAGCAGCCCCAACAATGAGGCCTTCGTGCGCCTTCTTTCAAGCGCCGCAGCTCTTCCGAATGTAAGGAAAAAATAAAGCGAGGGCGCATCTGCAGCCCTTCTCTACCGCCCCCGGCGGCATTGCCGCGGGGGCGGTAAAGGATAGCATACACATGCGCCCTGCCGTCTTATCCGAGCGGATTAACTCGCTCGATTAGTGCTTCTTGGCGTAGTCGACAGCGGACTGACCGGCGATGCGGCCGAAGACGATGATGTCGGCCTGAGCATTGCCGCCCAGACGGTTGGCGCCGTGCACGCCGCCCGTGACTTCACCAGCGGCGAAGTAGCCCGGAATCGGCTGGCCCTTGGTGTTGAGCACTTCAGCCTTGGTGTTGATCTTCACGCCGCCCATCGTGTGGTGCACGGCAGGCGTGACGCGAATGGCGTAGTACCCCGGCTTGTCAAGCGGGCGCTCCATCTTGGTGCGGCCGCAGCAGCTGTCCTTGCCGGCCTTCTGGTCCTTGGCGTACTGCGCCATCGTGGCCTTCAGGTTGGCGGCGGGAACACCCATCTTCTGGGCGACTTCGTCAAGCGTCTTGCCCTGGATCACCATGTCGGGGGTCTTGATGTAGCCCTCGATGGCCTTCAGAGACTTGCGCACGTCTTCATCAAAGAACATGAAGGCGTGACTCGTGGGCTGCTTGAGGATTTCGGCCGAGACGTAGTCGCGGGTGCCGAGCTCGTCGCAGAAGCGCTTGCCTTCGGTGTTGACCAAAATGGCGCCGTTGCCGCGCACGGCTTCGGTCACCATCACGCCGGTCGTCTCAACAACGGTCGGGTGGGTCTGAATCTGGTCCATGTCGACGAAGGCCGCGCCCACCTTCTCAGAGAGCACGATGCCGTCGCCCGTGGCGCCCGGATGGTTCGTCGTGGCAAAGCCCTTCAGACGCGGAACGATCTTGGAGACCATTTCGTTGTTGCCGGCAAAGCCGCCCGCGGCGTTGACCACGGCCTTGGCGTCGAGCTCATAGGTCTTGCCGTCGTTCTTGACCTTCACGCCCGTGATGGCGCCGGTCTTCTTGTCCTGGATGAGGTCCACGACCTGGCTTTCGGTGCGCAGGTCAATCTTGCGGGCCTGCACGGCGTTGGCCAGAGTCTTCACGACTTCGGGGCCGACCGGAGCGCCGCCCGTCGGACGGTGGCAGCGCTTGTTGGTGGCGCCGCCCATGAAGCCGACGTCGTTGAAGTCGCCGCCCAGGCTAATGAGCCACTGCACGGCCGAGTTCGAATTCTTGGCGAGAACGCGCACGAGTTCAGGATTGTTGAGGTTGTGGCCGCCCTTCATCGTGTCCTGATACATCTGCTCGATGCTGTCCTTGATGCCCATCTTGGCCTGCTGAGGCGTCTCGGCAGCGTTGATGCCGCCCGTGGCGCGGATCGTGTTGCCGCCGGGGAAGGCCATCTTTTCAAGGATGACGACCTTGGCGCCCGCGTCGTGAGCCGTCACGGCGGCGGCCATGCCGGCGCCGCCGGCACCGATCACGACGATGTCGGTCTTTTCGGCAGCCTGCGCGGCACCGAAGGCAGCCGCAACCATCGCGGCAATAAGCACTTTCTTCATGGGATTCTCCCCTCCTAACAAAAGCCCCGTCCGCCGTGCGGGCGGGACAGTCAGAAAACTGCTGTTTTTGTACTACTTGTCAACCGTCTCCGGAAGGGCAACATGCATTGCCTACCCGGGCGGTGGACACTGCGCGATTATAGAGCCCGGCACATGGTGATTTTCACGCAAATATTGCCCTTGCTTTGACGTAGTACAAACCATGCATCACTTGTTTTCACTTGCCTGCGTCCAAATCGGGCTCTTGACTTTTTTAGCTTTTGCTACATAATTGCGAACTATGTAGCAGGCACTACAAAATAGATGCCGCAAAACACCGCACTTGTTTGAAGCATCTGCATTTTTTTATCGAGGAGGAGCAATCATGCCCAACGTCAAGAACGTGCCCGTGAGCGAATACAACGCCGTCGTCGAAGCCGCCGGCAAGTACGTCGAAGGACTGCGCGTCGGAGACCCCGAGATCGTGGCGCAGGCCTTTCACAAGGATGCCGTGATGTACGGACTCTCCAACGGCACCACGCTCTTAGGCGGCCCCATCAGCAACCTCTATGACTTCGTGCGCGCCAACGGAAAGGCGGCCAACATCGAAACCCGCATCGACGTGCTCGCCATCACGCCCACGACCGCCGTCGTGCGCATCGACATGGAGCACGATGCGATCAACGCCGACTACAACGACTATCTCACGTTCATCAAGCTTGACGGCCGCTGGCAGGCGATCGCCAAGGTCTTCCATCAGTTCTGCTGATCTCAGAAAAGGCGCCCCGCGCGATGCGCGGGGCTTGACCGGCAGCCTCTCGGGCTGCCTTTTTTGTCTTTGCCGCTTGGGAAAAGAGGCTTTCAGCCGCTTTTGCCAGGTCCTGAAATCGCCCGCCAGCGCACAAAGCGCTGCGCGTCCTTTGAAAAGACAAGCGCGACTTCAAAAAGCTCGCGGCCTCCCCGCGGGCTTTTGCCTCGGTGCTTTTGCAAAAGCTTCAAGGCGTCCTCTTGGAGAACCCCGGGGGCTTCTTGAGTACCCCCTGCACATTTGATTTCAAACACCCAGCGGCGGGCCCCGGCATCTATTTCAAGGACGCCCTCCCCCTGGGCTAAAACCGTCCTGACCTGCGGGAGCATCTCGGCTCCCGTCAGAAGAACCTGCAGATACGCCGCGCAGGCGGCTTCGTCAACGATCGGACGGCGCGCGTGATCGAGCGCGTCCAAAAGGTCGTTGAAGCGCCGCACCACATCCTGCACGCCGCCTGTTTCAAGAACGCTCGCAAGCGCCTGGTTGTCTTTGGAACGGAAGGGCACGTGCACAAGCAGCTCATCGGCATAGAGCTGCGCCATCGACACGGCCACCTCTTCGTTTGGATAGACGAGCTCGACCACGCCGTTGGCGCTCACCGACCCGATGGTGAGGTAGCCCGCTTGAAAAAGAAGACTCGCCCGATTGCGGCCCCTATGGCTGCTGGCAGCGGACATGTCGCGCAGCCAGAGCGTTTTTTCCCTGGCGTACCAGAGGGGATCGTCAAGCCCAAGCCATTGCAGGTAGTTGAGCAGCACGCTTGCGTGCCCGCCGCTTGCAAACCAGTAGTCCACAAAGCCTTGCTGCGGGCTGGCCAGAAAGTTGAGCACGGACCAGGGACAAAGAACGCGCACCTGCGCCCCGGCGTCAAAGCAATAGCCGCCGTAGCGGGCCTTGAGCCGCGCAAGCGTCTCGTCGGCGGGAAGGTCAAGAAGCGCGGCCGCCTCCTCGAGCCGATTCCAAAAACAGCTCTTTACCTCGTCTTCGGTAAAGCCCAGCAAGGCGCCGAAAGCGGGATCAAGCGAAATGTCGGTGAGGTCGGTGAGGTCGTTGAATTCCGAAAAAATGCCGCTCTCTGAGAGCTTCGTGATGCCCGTCATGAAGAAAAAGCGCAGGCACCCGCCGCTGCTTTTAAAGACGGCAAAAAACCGGCGCATGATCATGCTCACGCCTTCAAAGAGCTCATCGGCTCCAAGGCAAGCCGCAAGCGGCGCGTCGTACTCGTCGATCAAAACGACAAGAGAGCGCACGGGCCTTGCGTCAAGCCAATTGGAAAGTTGCAGCACCGCGTCAAGGCCGGCGGCGCACGCAAATCCCGCCCGGGCAAAGCGCAATGCGATGTATGCCGAGAACCTTTCGGAAAATTCGTCGAGAGTGCGAAAAGCCTTGACTTCGGCAAAATCAAGACGCACGACCTGATAGGTTTTGTCCTTCCAGCGCGGCTCGATGGCAAGGCCTTGGAAGTCGCGCAGCCCGTTTGCAAAGAGCGTCTCGAAGGTCGAAACCAAAAGCGATTTTCCAAAGCGCCTCGGGCGCGCAAGAAAGAGCTTGCCGTCAACTTTCGCAAGATCCGCAACAAGCCTCGTTTTATCGACGTACAAAGCGCCGCTATCGCGCAAGGCGGGAAAGTGAGAGCGACCCAAGGGCAGTTGGGAAGCGTTCTTTGCCATCAACGAAAGCCCGTCAGGAAAATGAGCCCTGGGCGCGCATGCCTGCGCGGCCCCCTTTCAGAGCGTAGACAAAAAATCCCGCGGCGCTGCCTGTCCCTGCGGCTCCAAACGGGGCGCAGGCGCGCAAGCATCGCGCGGGACTCTCAGAGCGTTTAGCTCTTGGTCTTGCCCCAGCTGTCGCGCAGTCCGACGGCAAGGTTAAAGACCGCGCGCTGCGGCGAGTGCTCGACGCGGTCGCTTACGAAGTAGCCCGTGCGCTCAAACTGAAAGCGCGTATCGGGCGCAGCGGCGGCAGCCGCCGGCTCCACGTAGCCCGCGTAGACCTTCTTGCTGTCGCGGTTGAGCACGTCAAGAAAGTTCTTTTCCGCATCCGGGTGCGCCACCATAAAGAGACGCTCGTAAAAGCGCAGCTCGGCGGGAACGGCCGTGGCGGCGTCAAGCCAGTGAATCGCAGCCTTGGTTTTGACCGAGTCCGCGCCCGCCGTCCCCGTGCGGGTCTGCGGCAGGTAGTCGGCGTGCACGCACACGACGCGGCCGTTTTCGTCCTTTTCAAAGGACGTGGGCACGATCACGTAGCCGTAGCGCAGGCGCACGGGCTTGGCCGGGGACCCGTCGGCGGGAATCGTCAAGCGGCGGTATCCCTTCGGGGGCACCTCGGCAAAGTCGTCTTCCTCAATCCACAGCTCGCGGCTCATGGTGAGCACGCGCGTTCCCATCTCGGGCTTTTGCGGGTGGTTGGGGGCCTCAAGCTCCTCGCTTTGCCCCTCCGGATAGTTGTCGATCACAAGCTTTAAAGGCCGCACGATGCCAAAGCGCCTCTGAGCGCTCGACTCAAGATCCTCTCTGAGGCTTTGCTCGAGAACGCCGTAGTCGATCCAGCCGCCCGCCACGCGGCTCACGCCGCAGTGCTCGACGAAATTTTTCAGCGCCTGCGCCGTGTAGCCCCTGCGGCGCAGACCCACGATCGTGGGCATGCGGGGATCGTCCCAGCCGTCGACGTAGCCCTCGGTCACAAGCGTGATGAGCTTGCGCTTGCTCAGCACCACGTTCGTCAGACTCAGGCGGTTGAATTCGTACTGGTGCGACAGAAGGAAGAAGTTCTTTCTTACCACCGCCGAGAGGGCGGCCTGCATGAGCGGCGTGAAGTTCTGCGGGTACTGCGTTAAAAGCGTAAAGAACGTCTTTCCCTGCGCGCCCTCCAAGTTTTCCGGGCCGCCCGTGGCAGACCAGTGACCAAAGAGTTCGCCCATGGCGACCTCGGGGTCGGAAAGGCCCAGCTTGGCGCGGGCGTTGAAGGCCGCGCGAGCAAAGGCAAGCGCGCGCTCGTCGTCTCCTGCGGCCATCGCGGCGATGATTTTCTTTGCCTCCTCGTACTGCGGCGCTCTCAAAACGGGCACGATGCGCTCAAGCGCCCAGTCGTAGAACGCCCTCTGGTCTTCAAACTCAAGCGTGCAGATCGAGTGCGTGATGTTTTCAAGCGAATCCTCAATGGGATGCGCAAAGGTGTACATCGGGTAGATGCACCAGGTGTTGCCCGTGGCCTGGTGCTCGGCAAAGCGGATGCGGTAGATGGCCGGGTCGCGCAGGTTGATGTTGGGCGAGGCCATGTCGATCTTGGCGCGCAGCACCATCGAACCCTCGGGATGTTTGCCTGCGCGCATCTCGCGGAAAATCCGCAGGTTTTCCTCGGGCGAGCGGTCGCGGAAGGGCGAGTTTTTGCCGGGCTCGGTGAGCGTGCCGCGGTTTTCCTTCATCTGCTCGGCGCTTTGCTCGTCGACGTAGGCGTAGCCCGTCTTGATGAGGTGTTCGGCAAAGGCGTACATCCACTCAAAGTACGACGAGGCGTGATAGAGGTTCACCTCGTCGCCGTGGCGCCAGTCAAAGCCCATCCAGTGCACGCTCTCCAAAATGGCGTCGACGTACTCCTGATCCTCCTTGACGGGGTTCGTGTCGTCAAAGCGCATGTGGCAGTAGCCGCCGTAGTCCTGCGCAAGCCCGAAGTTAAGGCAAATGCTCTTGACGTGGCCGATGTGCAGATAGCCGTTGGGCTCGGGCGGAAAGCGCGTGCGGATGCGCGCGGGGTCTTCGACGCCTTGCGCGGCCTGCTCGCCGTAGGGGGCCGGATGTCCGCACCAGAGCCGCGGCCGGTTGCTGTTGGCCGCAAGGTCCGCTTCGATGATGGCGCGGATGAAATTCGTCGGGCGCACGGCGCCCTTGTCTTCACTTCGTTCTTCCTGATGAACCGTATCTGACATAGCTCGGTGAGTGTGGTCGCGCAAGGACCAAGGCCTTGCAAGAGAAAATTTCCGCAGTCTTGGCGAAAGCTGCAGAAAAAAATGATGTGGAATCGCGTCTCCCTTTTGACAGGGCGCTCCCAATATTTGCCTTTCTTTAAAGGCCCCCCCGGGGCGTTTTGCGCCCCGTAAATGCTTGATTTTAGCGAAGAACAAAAGGCCTCATTGAAAGCCCGGCAAAAAGCTCTGCAAAGGGCCCGCGCAGAATCTAGAAAAGTCCCGTCAGGCCGTTTGCCATGGCCACGTAGAGCGCCGTGCCTGAAAAAATCGACAGCAGCGGGTTTTTGAAAAACCACTGCAGCGCGAAGGTAAGCGCAATGGCAAGCGCCTCCTCAATCGGAAAGCGCGAAAAAAAGGTTTCGCCTGCGCGCGCATCGGCCGCCCCCATCGCCGCGTGCACGACAAGCAGCACCATGATGGCAAGCGGCAGAAACTTCCCCAGATCGTCGACCCAGCGCTGTTTTTTGAGCCACTCGCTTGCCACGAATGGAAGCGCGCGCTCGGCAAACGTGACCGCCGTCATCGCCGCAAACACGGCAAGAAGGTAGAGAACGTCGTCCATCACGGCACCTCCCGGGAAGTCAGGCGGGACCCGCTGCCATTGTCTTGAGATGCGCGGGCCTCGGACGCATCAGCCGCAGCCGGCTCTTTTTGACGCGTTTTTTCTTCGCCCGCGCTGCAAGAATGCCTGCGG
The DNA here is from genome assembly GCA_019418605.1 of Sutterella sp. Taxonomy (GTDB): domain Bacteria; phylum Pseudomonadota; class Gammaproteobacteria; order Burkholderiales; family Burkholderiaceae_F; genus Duodenibacillus. Next base: position 15,903 of record DYBN01000032.1, read on the forward strand.
CGCAGCCGCCCCCAGAGCAGGCCCGCGGCCATGCAAAAGGCAATCGAAACCGACAGCGCATGCTCGGGCAGCAGCAGCCGCGCCGCAAAGTAGCCCGCCAGGGCCGACCACAGGGGCCAGGCGCTTGTTCTCTGCCGCCACAGTTCGCACATGAGCATGGCAAAAAGGCTTGTGAGCACAAAGTCCATGCCGGCAAGATCAATTTTTGCCGCCGCACCGATCACGGCTCCGAGCGCGCTGCCCGTCACCCACCAGAGGTGATTGAAAAAACTGAGCCAAAAGACCTTGGTCTTGGGCGCGTCTTCGGGCAGGAGGCTCAATAGCGAAAACGTCTCGTCGGTGAGCGCAAAGACGCAGTACCAGCGCCGCCAGCCCGACTCGGGCATCTTGCGCAGCAGCGGCAGCCCGTAGAAGATGTGCCGCAGATTGAGAACCGCGGTGGCAAAGGCAATCGAGGCAACAGAGGCGCCCGCGGCAAGCATGGGCACCATCATGTACTGCACGGCGCCCCCGTAGATCAGAATCGAGGAGACGACGGCAAGCCAGGGGGCGCCGCCGGCCTGCACAAAAAGAAACCCAAAGACGATCCCCAGGGGCACGTAGCCCAGCAGCACCGGAATGGATGCGCGCAGCGCGTCGCGCACCGGCGCTCCCGCGTCGCCAGCGCTTGTGATTGTCGTCGAGGTCATCGAAAAACGCCGCTACTAAAAAAGACAAACGCCCCGCACCGCGGGGCCGGAAGAAAAAAACGAAAACAGGGCGCAAAGGGCCCCTGATATTTGTTGAATTTTGTTGATTTGCCGGCCCGCCTCTTCGCCGAGCCGGCAGGCCGCGCATTGTATCAGTGCAAGATTGCGCGCCCTTTCAGGGTTCCTGAGCCTTCCCGCTCTTGCAGACGTCAACGCGCCCGGCGGCCCCGGCCGCAATTTCGAGCTCCTTTGGAGTGAGCTCAACGGCGCTGGCAGCGTCCCCCACGGCCGGGAACACGGTTTCAAAGCGCTCGACGGAGGCGTCGACATAGCAGGCAACGCCCGGGTTGCGCCCAAAGGGCGTCACGCCGCCCGGGGCGTGTCCCACGAGGGGCTCGACCTTGTCGCCTGCGAGCATTCTGGGCTTCATGCCGAAGGCGCGCTTGAACTTCGCGCCGTCAATGCGCGCGTCGCCCGCGGCCACGACAAGGACGGCGCCGCCATCCTTGCCCTGCAGCGCAATCGTCTTTGCGATGCGCGCGGGCTCCACGCCCAGAGCATGCGCGGCAAGCGCCACCGTGGCCGAAGACTCGGACAGGCGCCGGATGCGGTCGGCGTACCCAAGCGCCTCAAGCGCTTTGCTTGCCCGCTCAAACGACATGGTTCAAGACTCCTTGCTTTGATTTGGCTTTGTTTGGCTTTGTTTGAGTTTGCCTGCGGCAATGCTCTATTGCCCCTGCTGCTGCGGTGCAATCCAGTGGCCGGACTTGCCGCCCATTTTTTCAAGGAGCCTGATCTCTCCCATCACCATGAAGCGGTCGACGGCCTTGCACATGTCGTAGACGGTCAGAAGCCCCACCTGCACGGCCGTAAGCGCCTCCATCTCCACCCCGGTCTGTCCGCGCGTTTCGCAGGTTGCGCGGCAGATGACGGCACTCTCCTTTTCATCGAGCTCAAAGTCAACCGCCACGTGCGTGAGCGCAATCGGGTGGCACAAGGGCACGAGCTCGGCCGTCTTTTTGCTTGCCATGATGGCGGCCACGCGCGCCACGCCGATGACGTCGCCTTTTTTGGCGCGCCCCTGGGCAATCAGGGAAAATGTCTCGGGCTTCATGGTGATCCGTCCCTGGGCCACCGCCGTGCGGTGCGTCAGGCCCTTGTCGCCCACGTCGACCATGTGCGCGTTGCCCTGCGCATCAAAATGGGTAAGTTCTTTATCTTCCGCCATGGGCTCATTCTCCGGGAAAGGAGCGCTGCCGCCGCGCTCGCCGCGCGAGGCAGGCCTTCATATTCCGTAACGAATCCTCTACGTCTGGCCACAGAAGCGGGCCGTCCGGGCCGGTATGATAGCGGGAAAGTTGTCTTTGCCCCTTTTTTTCCTTTGCTCCGCCCGGTTTCGTTGTGACTTACTTTTCTGCATGCACCAGACGCCTCACGGCGCTTTGCGCGGCGCTCTCCATCGCCCTTTGCCCGGCCGCGGGCGTCAGGGCGCAGACAAAGGGCGTCGGACAGTACAACCTGCCGAGCCTTGGAACGGTGGCCGGGGCCGATCTCACCACCATCGACGAGCGGCAGCTCGGCGAGCAGCTCATGCGGCGCGTGCGCGGCGACAACTCCTTTATGAACGACCCGGAGACCACCGACTATCTCAATCGTCTGGGCTACCGGCTCGTGGCCGCCGCCGACCCCTCGCCCTACGACTTTTTCTTCTTTCCGATCCGCAACAAGACGCTCAACGCCTTTGCCCTGCCCGGGGGCTTTATTGCCGTGCACTCGGGCCTGGTCGTGGCCGCGCAGACCGAAAGCGAACTCGCCGGCGTCATCGGTCACGAAATCGGACACGTCACGCAGCGGCACATCGCGCGCATGCTCACGCAAAGCGAAGGGTCGCTAGCGATGACGATCGGCTCGGTGCTGCTTGCGCTTTTGGCCGCCCGCGCCGGCGGCAGCTCCGGGGGCGACGCCGCCATGGGCATCATGATGGGCACGCAGGCCGCCATGCTCAGCAAGCAGCTTGGCTACTCGCGCGACGCCGAACGCGAGGCCGACCGCGTGGGATTGATGAGCCTTGAAAACGCGGGCTTTGATCCCCACGGGATGGAAGACTTCTTTGAGCGGCTGCAAAAGAACAACCGCTGGTACGAGTCGGCAAGCACCGCCTACATCTCCACGCACCCGCTCACGGGCGAGCGCATCAGCGACATGCAAAACCGCACGCGAACGCTCGCGCCCGTGCACCACGAAGACAGCCTTGACTTCAAGCTCATCCAGGCGCGCATGCGCGTGCTGCAGGAAACGAGCTTCGACGGCTGGAGCAAGGCGCTCAAAAGCTTTGACCACGCGCTCACGCAAAATCCCGATCGCAGCCGCGAGGCGGCGCTGCACTACGGAAAATCGGTGGCGCTGCAAAAGATGAACCGCACGGCCGAGGCTTTAAGCGAAGCGCGCCGCGCCAAGGCGCTTGCCGGCGAGGCCAACGTCATCATCGACAAGCAGACAAGCGAGCTTGTCTTTTTAACCGCCAAGACGGATGCGGCAAAAAATGACGCGCTGAAACTTTCCCGCAGCACCGCGCAGCGCTATCCGTATTCAACTCTTGCCGCCTCAAGCTACGCCGAACTTCTCTATCAGTCCTCCCGGCACGAGGAGGTGGTCAAGTTCATGCACGAGCAAAAGGCGCTCTCGCGCAGCGACCCGGACTACTACGCGCTTCTTGCGCGCAGCTACGAGGCGCTTGGCAAAAAGTCTCTTGGCTACGCGAGCACGGGCTACATGTACGAGCTCATGAACAACCCGCGCGCGGCGCTCTATCAGTTTGACCTCGCGCAAAAGGCCAACGACGCCGACTTCTACGCCATGAGCGAAATCGACGCCAAGCTGCGCGAGTTGCGAGACCGCGTCTCGGACATGGACCGCAAGGACTGACGCCCGAAGGGCGGCGCGGGAAAAGCGCCTTGTCTTTCCTGCATCAAGGGCTTTGGAAAACTCTCCCAAGAAGAGGCGAATGTGTCAAAATACGGGCCGATACGGCCCCGGGCGTTTTACGTCACTTCTCTTTTGCGCCTTTCTTTGCCGCGCGCGCCCTCCGGCCACCTTGATTGGACCAATCCGAACGAAGCCCGCACGCCGCCTTCGGGCGCGCCCCGTGCGGCGAACAAATAGTGAGAGCGCCGATTGCGCGCATCAACAGGGAAAGCGCCTTCTGTCCGCGCCGGCATGGCTTTGGCAGCAGGCTCTCTTTGATGCCTTCGCGCGCTCTTTGTTCGCGCCGGCAACGCTCGCCTTTTTATGCGCAAAGCTCCTTTTTTGGCACCCGTTTGCGTAAGGCAAAAGGCGCGCCGCGGTCTTTCGTGACTCCCATCGCAGTGAATTTTTCATCATGGCTATTGAAGATTATTTGACCGTTGCCGAACCGACCGACGAGGTCATCGAGACCGATGCTGTGATCGTCGGCGCAGGCCCCGTGGGCCTGTTTCAGGTCTTTGAACTGGGCTTGCTTGAAATCAAGGCCCATGTGGTCGACTCGCTCAAGACCGTGGGCGGGCAGTGCATGGAGCTCTACCCGACCAAGCCCATCTACGACATTCCCGCCGTTCCGGTGTACTCCTCCTACGAGCTCACCGAAAATCTCCTGAAGCAAAACCACCCCTTCAGCCCCGTGTTTCACCTGGGCGAAGAGGTCACGACCGTGCAAAAGCGCGAAGACGGCCGCTTTGACGTCGCCACCGACAAGGGCACGAAGTTTCTGTGCAAGGTGGTGATCATTGCCGCAGGCGTCGGGTCCTTCCAGGCCCGGCCGCTGCGCGTGCCCGGCATCGAGAAGTTCGAGGGCACGCAGCTGCACTACCGCGTGCGCGACCCCGAGATGTTTGCCGGCAAGAACATCGTGATCTGCGGCGGCGGCGACTCGGCGCTTGACTGGACGCTCAACCTCGTGGGCAAGGCCGAAAGCGTGGTGCTGCTGCACCGCCGCGACGGCTTTAGAGCCGCGGCCGCCTCCGTGGCCCGCATGCGCGAGCTGTGCGAGAACTGGGAGATGCAGTTTGAGGTGGGCCAGGTCACGGGCTTTGAGGAAAAGGACGGGCGCCTGACCGAGGTGCGCGTCACGGGCGGCGACGGCGTCGTGCGCCGCATGCCGCTTGACCACCTGCTCGTCTTCTTCGGCCTGCAGCCCAAGATCGGCCCCATCGCCGAGTGGGGCTTAAAGCTTGAGCGCAAGCAGATCGTGGTCGACACCGAGAAATTTGAAACCTCGATTCCGGGCATCTTCGCCGTGGGCGACATCAACACCTACCCCGGCAAGAAAAAGCTCATTCTCTCGGGCTTTCACGAGTGCGCGCTTGCCGCCTTCGGCGCAAGCCGCTACGTCTTCCCGGAAAAGAAGGTGTTTTTGCAGTACACGACGACGAGTCCCAAGCTCCACAAGGTCCTCGGGGTGGAAACGCCCAATCTCGACGACTGATTCCCGGCACCAAGGGCCCTCTTTTCGCGAGGGCCTGAAAAGCCAAACGCTCCCGAAGCCCGAAAAAAAGAGCTTCGGGATTTTTTTGCTCAAAAGCCTGTTTTCCCTGCGCCCGAAAGCCCGCCGCCTCGCCCCCTAATTTCCGGAGGAATCCGAAGCGGGCTTCACTGCGGCGGCCGGTGCGGCCGGCGCGCCCGCAAACACCTCGGCAAAGCGCTCAAAGACGGTGACGATCTCGGGGTCCAACACCGCGCGGGCGCATTCGATGTCTTCCTGCGGCACCGGATAGAAGGCCTCGGCCACGGCCCCTGCGATTGCGGCGATCGTATCCGAGTCGCCCCCGATGGAGACGGCGTTGCGGATGGCGTCGTCAAAGTCCGTGCTCTCCAAGAAGGCTTCAAGCGCCTGCGGCACGGAGCCTTGCGCGGTCTCGCTGAAGCTGTAGTAGGGGCGGATGGCATCGAGCGTAAAGTCAAGGCAATAGAAATTGCTCTCGATGTAGCTGCGGATGCGCTCGCGCGAGGCGCCGGTTCTTGCCAAAAAGACGGCGCTTGCCGCCGCCTCGGCCCCCAAAAGACCCTGCGGATGGTTGTGCGTGACGCTCGTGACGACGCGCGCGAGGCTGCGGGCCTCTTCAAGGCTTGCCGCGGCCCACGCGCAGGGACTCACGCGCATGGCCCCGCCGTTGCCAAAGCTGTCGTAGGGCGCGGTGCTCTCCGTCGAGAGCCAGTGCGCAAACCTCCCGCCGTAGCCTCGTCCGGGAAAAGCCTCCCCCCAGCGGTGCAGCGCCTCGACCGTTTCGGCGGCAAGATCCCGCCCGGGATCCTTTTTGCAGACAATGAGCGCATCGGCCACGGCCGCCGTGAGCACCGTGTCGTCGGTAAAAAAGCAGGCGCTCTCAAAAAGCGCAAAGCTCTTTGACTTGTAGTTGTCAAATTCAAACCGCGACCCAACGATGTCGCCGATGGCTGCACCCCAGAGCATGGACATTCCGCCTCCGGCACGCAATGTGCACAAAAATCCAAAAAAACTTTGCGCCGCCCGCATCCTGCACCTCGTGCCAAGCGACGGTCGGCGCCTTTTATGCTACACCGCCCGAAAAGGGCGCCCGGCAAAGGGCGCCCCGCAAAGGGAAGCTTGCGCCGCGCGGGCAATGGTGCTTGGCGCACGGGATTTGCCGGAGGAATCGACGGGTTCTCGCGGGGCCCCCGCAGGGGCCGCCCGCGGCCCGCTTTGTTAGACTTCGATCAAATCTCTCGCCGCTCCCCTCGCCTCCTCTCTTGAGGACGCGCGCGGCGCACAGCGCCATTCGGTTTTGTATGCAAAGCTTTGAACACGTTGCCGTCATCGCCAAACCCGACGGCAACATCGCCTGCTACGTGCAGGAACTCATCAAGATCATCGAAAACGCGGGCTGCACGCCGCACCTTGACGAAAACGCCATCCGCCACATGCCGCACCCCGAGCACTACGCCTCGGGCCCCGTGCACGAGCTCGCGCGCGCCTGCGAGGCGGCCATCGCCATCGGCGGCGACGGCACGATGCTAGGCGCCGCGCGCGCCATGGCCCCCTACGGGCTGCCCGTCATCGGCATCAACGCGGGGCGCCTGGGCTTTATTACCGACATCGTGATCGAAGACATGCGCAGGCTCGTGCCCGCCATGCTCTCGGGCCACTACGTCGTCGACAAGCGCAGCCTCCTTGAGGGCGAGGTCTACCGCAACGGCGAGAAGCTCTTTCAGGAGCACAGCATCAACGACATCGGCATCAGCCACGGCCGCGCGCTCGGCATGGTCGAGTACACGGTCTACGTCGACGGCCTGCAGATGGCCGTGCAGCACGCCGACGGCGTCATCGTAAGCACCGCCACCGGGTCGACGGCCTACGCAATGGCCGCCGGCGGCCCCATCCTGCACCCGCAGTGCAAGAACATGCTGCTTGTGCCCGTGGCGCCCCACACGCTTTCCAATCGCCCGATTGTGCTGAGCTCGCGCTCGATCATCGACATCGAGGTCAATGAAACCCGCAGCGCCGTCGCAAGCTTTGACGCGCAGGTGCTCTTTGACGTTGTCGCAGGCGACGTGCTGCGCGTCTACGTGAGCCCCTACACCTTCACGATGCTCCATCCGGTGGGGTACAACCACTTTGACCTGCTGCGCAGAAAACTCAAGTGGAACTACCTGCCCAAGGCCGAGCGGCCCATCCACACGCCGGTGAGCAAGCAGACGGCGCCCGCGGTGATTCAAGCGCCGCTGCCCGTTGAAAAAGAATAGCCTCCCTTCACTTTTCCCCGCAGCCGCCCTGCGGCCGCCGTGCCATGCTCGAACTTCTCACACTCAAAGACTTCGTCATCGTCTCGACGCTTGCCATCGAAGCCGAGCGGGGCCTCACCTGCCTCACGGGCGAGACCGGCGCGGGCAAGTCGATTCTCATTGATGCGCTTGAATTCGTGCTCGGCGCCCGCGGCGACCCTTCGGTCATCCGCGAGGGCTGCCAGAGGACCGAGGTGTGCGCGCAATTTACCGTCGTGCCGCGCGCCAAAAGCTGGCTTGCCAACGCAGGCTTTGAAGAGTGCGAGACGGTTCTCATGCGCCGCACGATCGACGTTAAAGGGCGCTCGCGCGCCTGGATCAACGCCACCCCTGTGACCGTCGGGCAGATGAAGGAGTTGGGCGAGCGCCTGGTCGACATCCACGGCCAGCACGCGCACCAGTCGCTTTTAAAACCGGCTTTTCAAACGCAGTTGGTCGACGGCTTTGGCGCAACGCGCAGGCAGCGCATCGCCGTGCGCGATGCGTGGCTTGCCTGGCAGCACCGGCTGCGGCTTTTGACGGAGGCAACCGAAGACCAGGAAAAGCTAAAAAGCGAAGCCGAACGCCTGGGCTGGATCAACGAGGTCTACGAAGAGCTCAATCCCCAGCAGGGGGAGTGGGAAAAGTTGGGCGACGAGCACAAGCTTCTTTCCAACGCCTCTGAGATTGTCTCCAACGTTCGCAGGGCGCTCGATGATCTGCGCGAGGGCGAGGAAAGCGCGCTGCACCTTCTTGGATCGGCGCAGCGCTCGCTTTCGGCCGCCGCGCGATTTGACGAGGCCTGCACGCAGTACGAAAGCGCCCTTGCGCAGGCGGCGGCTATTTTGGAAGACGCCTCGCGCGACATCGCGCACCACCTCGATCACTTCGATCTTGACGAGGGACGGCTAACTGAAATCGACGAGCGGCTCAACAGCTACTGGAGAGTCTCGCGCAAATTTCACCGCACGCCCGAAGAGCTCTTTTCCCACTGGCAGGAAACGCGCGAGAGGCTGCGCCAGATTGAGCTCACAAGCGACGTCGAGGGGCTCAAAAAAGCCGAGAGCGAAGCCAAAAAGCTCTACCTTGAGGAGGCCGCAAAACTTACGCGCGCCCGGCAGGCTGCGGCCGAGAAGCTCTCTCATGCCGTCACGGCCGAGATGCAGACGCTTGCCATGGCGGGCGGCCGCCTTGAAATCGTCCTGCGACCTTGCGAACCGCGCGCCTCGGGCGTTGAGTCGTGCGAATTTTTGGTGAGCGGCCACGCAGGCGCCACGCCGCGGCCTCTCATCAAAGTCGCCTCGGGCGGGGAGCTTGCGCGCATATCGCTAGCCATTGCCGTGATCACCGCGCAGATTACGCCCGTGCCCACGCTCATTTTCGACGAAGTCGACACCGGCATCGGCGGGGCGGTCGCCGAGGTGGTCGGCCGGCTGCTGCGGCGGCTTGCCAACACGCGGCAGGTTCTGTGCGTGACGCACCTGCCGCAGGTGGCAGCCTGCGCGCATCAGCAGTGGCTTGTGCACAAGGAAACGCACGACGCGGTCACGACAAGCTCTCTTAAGATTCTCTCGGACGAAGAGCGCGTGGGCGAAATCGCCCGCATGATGGGCGGGCGCGTCATCACCGAGGCAACGCTTACAACGGCGCGCGAATTGATTGAAAACGCCGCCCGCGAGGACGCTGCGCCCAAGGACGCCGGCAGCGCCCCTCATGGCGACTCTCTCAAGGCCGGGGCGCTTGAAGCACCCGAAGAGGCATCGGACGCCGGCGCCGCGCAAAGCTGATCTGCAGAAACCGGCGCCTTCTTGACTTTCCCGACGACGTCGCCAAGGTCTCCCCGGCGCTCACGCGGCAGGATGCACAAAAGTATGCCGACGTGATTCTCGAGGGCATCAGGGAGCTCGCAACGCGCCGCGCCTTCGGACACGGCCTTGTCGCGCGCTGACGTCTTTGTCTTTCAACGCACGCCCGCAGGGGCTGTGCGCTTGCCATTTGGAAAAGCCTTTTTTAATTGCTCACATGCCAAGGAGACATGCAACGATGATCGACAAGAAAGTTGTAGTCCTCGCCACCGGCGGCACGATCGCCATGAAGTACGACGAAGCAAGCCAGGGGCTTGTGCCCGCCTGCACGGGCGAAGACCTCGCGGCCGCCGTTCCGGGGCTCGCAGAGGTGGCCCCGCTTGAATTCGTGCAGTTTTCCAACATCGCCTCGCCGGGCATGACGCCGCAGAACATGTGGGATCTGCACGTCAAGATCGAGGAGATTCTCGCGCGCGAGGACGTCGCGGGCGTCATCGTCACCCACGGCACGGACACGCTTGAGGAGACAAGCTACTTCCTTGATCTTCTGCACCAGGGCGACAAGCCCATCGTCACGACCGCGGCCATGCGCGGCGCGGGCGACACGAGCCCCGACGGCCCCATGAACATCTACTGCGCCGTGCGCACGGCCGCAAGCGAAGAAGCGCGCGGCCTCGGCGTTCTCGTGTGCATGAACGAGACGCTGCACGCCCCGGGCGAAGTCATGAAGACGCACTCGGCCAATCCCGATACGTTCCAGAGCCCCTGGTGGGGCCCGATCGGCTACGTTGATCTCGACAAAATCATCATCCGCCGCAAGCCCCTGAACGTGCTGCGCTTTGCGCCCAAAGCCCTCACCGCCCGGGTCGACCTCATCAAGTGCATGACGGGCTCGACGCGCGACTACATCGACTTTGCGGTCTCGCAGGGCTGCAAGGGCATCGTCATCGAAGGGTTCGGCCGCGGCAACGTGCCGCCGCCCATGGTGCCCGGCATTGAGGATGCGGTCAAAAAGGGCGTGGCGGTGGTGCTCACCACCCGCACCCCGGGCGGGCGCGTGCTCGACGTCTACGGCTACCCCGGCTCGGTGACGGACACGCGGCGCGCGGGGCTTGCCATGGGAGGCGAAATCTCGGCCGCCAAGGCGCGCCTAAAGCTCATGATCGTGCTCTCGGAGCACCCGGAGCTTGCGCGCGACAGGGATGCGCTTGAGAAAATCTTCGACATCTGAGGTCGCGTTCGTTCCGCCTCACCCGGCCAAACCAAACGCACTTTTCATCCCCTCGGTGCGGCCCGCGCCGCACCGAAGCACTTGGGGCCGCTCTCCCTTTTTCAAAAGGCAAGAGGCGGCCTTCTTTTTGTCTTTGCCTTCGCTGACTCGAAGGCGAGATGCATATCGGGCGAGGCCAATACAAATTCGCCTGCAAGGCTCTTTGAGAACCATGCAGGCGAATCTCGTTTGGGTAGCCGGGCCCCCGCACCCGGAGCCCGGCGAATTCATTTGTCGTTGAATCAGTCGTTGACGACCTTCACCGACGGAATGATGCGGCTCATGTCCTTGGCCGTCTGAGCCACGCTTGCCGCGGCCTTGAGCGCGATCTCGCGGTAGATCTTCGCAACGGGGCTGTCGGGGTCGGCGGCCACCGTGGGGCAGCCGCCGTCGGCCTGCTCGCGGATCTTCGCGTCAAGCGGCAGCTGGCCCAAAACGGGCACGTGATACTGCTCGCTCATGCGCCTGGCGCCGCCTTCGCCGAAGATGTGCTCCATGTGGCCGCACTTGGGGCAGACGTATAGCGCCATGTTTTCCACGATGCCAAGAACGGGGACGTTGACCTTTTCAAACATCCTCAAGCCCTTCTTGGCGTCAAGAAGCGCAATGTCCTGCGGCGTCGTCACGACGATGGCGCCCGTAATCGGCACCGACTGCGAGAGCGTGAGCTGAATGTCGCCCGTTCCCGGCGGCATGTCGACCACGAGGTAGTCGAGATTGTCCCAGGCCGTCTGATTCAAAAGCTGCGTGAGCGCCTGCGCGGCCAGGGGGCCGCGCCAGATCATGGGCTCGTCGGGCGAAATCATGAAGCCCACCGAGTTGATCTGCAGGCCGTGGGATTCGATCGGGTCCATGTTGACCCCGTCGGTGCTCACGGGCTGGCCCTTGGCGCCGAGCATCATGGGCTGCGAGGGGCCGTAGATGTCGGCGTCGAGCACGCCGACGCGGGCGCCTTCGGCGGCAAGCGCCAGAGCGAAGTTGGCCGCAACGGTCGACTTGCCGACGCCGCCCTTGCCGGAACTCACGGCAATGATGTTCTTGACGTTGGCAAGCGTCTTTAACGTGCGCTGCACGCGGTGCGAGATGATTTCGTCGGAGATCGTCAGAAGCACCGTTGCGGCGCCCGCCTCCTTGAGCGCCTTTTTGACGCGGGACTCAAGCTCGGCGGCCACGGACTTCACCGGATAGCCCGGCTGCACGGTGAGCGCCACGCTCTCGCCGTCGACGACGACGTTCTTGATGGCCTTGTACTTGGAAAGCGGAAGATTCCAGACCGGCTCTTCGACGGCGCCGGCGATCTCAACGACTTGTTCTTTGGTGAGCATGACTCTTGGTTTTTGTTCTGCTGATATGTCGGGATGTTCCTGCACCAAGCTGCAACCACCGCACCTCAGGGGTCCCGGTGCGGGCGCCGCGGTCCTGGCCGGCCGCTCTCAAGGCCAAAGAAAAGCCTTTCAAGGCGGCCCGAAAGAGCCACAGCAAAAGCTCTCGGGCGGGAATAAAATTCAATGTTACGCCAAAATTGTCCCTTTCTCCGAAGGGTTATTCGGAGGGCCGGGCAAGGCAAAAGTCGAGCGCCTTTACAAGGCCAAAAGTCCGGCGCTCGAGACCTTCGCGCGCGTACTCTTTTTTGCGCCGCAGCGCGGGGCCCGGGGCGGCGTACTCCCAATCGAACACTGACAAACATCCTCCTTTTTTTCTCATGACAACCACAAAGCGCAATCTTTTCGTCACGACCGCTTTGCCGTACGCAAACGGCGCCTTTCACATCGGCCACATCATGGAGTACATCCAGGCCGACATCTGGGTTCGTCATGAGCGAATGTGCGGCAACACGGTGCACTTTGTGTGCGCCGACGACGCGCACGGCGCGCCAATCATGATCGCCGCCCAGAAAAAGGGCATCACGCCGCAGCAGTTTGTCTCCGACATCGCCGCCGGCCGCAAGCAGTACTTAGACGGCTTTCACATCGCCTTTGACCACTGGCACTGCACCGAGAGCAAGGAAAACACCGAACTCTCGCAGGAAATCTACCGGCGCCTGAAGGCCGCGGGCCTCATCTACACCAAGGAAATCGAGCAGTTCTACGACACGGCCAAGGGCATGTTTCTCGCAGACCGCTTCATCAAGGGCACGTGCCCCAAGTGCGGCGCGCCCGATCAGTACGGCGACTCGTGCGAGAAGTGCGGCTCGGTCTATTCGCCTACCGACCTCATCGACCCCAAGAGCGCTCTTTCGGGCACGACGCCCGTTTTAAAGACGTCGACGCACTACTTCTTCAAGCTCTCCGACCCGCGGGCCGTCGAGTTTTTGCACGAGTGGACGCAGGGCAAGGGCGCCGACGGCGCAAGCCGCGTGCAGTCCGAGGTGCTTGCCAAGGATCAGGAGTGGCTCGAAGGGGGCAATCTCGCCGACTGGGACATCTCGCGCGACGCGCCCTACTTCGGCATTGAAATCCCCGACGCTCCGGGCAAGTACTTCTACGTGTGGCTCGACGCCCCCATCGGGTACCTCGCGAGCTTTAAAGCCTACTGCGAGAAAAAGGGACTTGATTTTGCCCAGGAGCTCTCGCGCCCCGATACCGAGCAGATTCACTTCATCGGCAAGGACATCATCTACTTTCACACGCTCTTTTGGCCTGCGATGCTGCACTTTGCAGGCACCCCCTTCCGCGTGCCCGATCACGTCAACGTGCACGGCTTCATGACCGTCAACGGCCAGAAGATGAGCAAGTCGCGCGGCACGGGCATCAGCCCCTTGGAGTACCTTAACCTCGGCATGAACCCCGAGTGGCTGCGCTACTACCTTGCCGCCAAGTTAAACAGCCGCGTCGAAGACGTCGACTTCACCAAAAACGACTTCCAGGCACGCGTCAACTCCGACCTCATCGGCAAGTACGTCAACATCGCAAGCCGCGCCGCGGGCTTTGTCTTCAAGCGCTTTGAGGGCAAGGTCTCCGACGAGGCGATGGCCGATCCCCTGCTCAAGCAGCTGCGCGAGGCCGCAGGAGACATCCGCGCCGACTACGAGGCGCGCGAGTACGCGCGCGCCATGCGCCGCATCATGGAGCTTGCCGACCTCATCAACGAGTTCGTCGACCGCGAAAAGCCCTGGGAGCTTGCCAAGGACGCCGCGCGGGCAGCCGACTTGCAGCGCGTTGCCTCGATTGCGCTTGAGGGCTTCAGGCTTCTCACGCTCTTCCTCAAGCCCGTGCTGCCCGCAACGGCCGCGCGCGTCGAAAAGTTCCTCAACTGCGGCGAGCTCACGTGGGCAAGCGTCGATGACGTCCTCTCAAGCAGCCGTCCGATTGCCAAGTACGAGCACCTCATGGGGCGCGTGGACCGCGAAAAGCAGCTCGACAAGCTGCTGCCCGAGGCGGGCCAGAGCGCGCCTCAGGCTGCTGAGTCCAAAAAGAGCGACGCAAAGCCCCAAAAGAGCGCAGCCAAAGCCGCCCCCTCAGCCGACCCCAACGCACCCGGGGGAGAGGCCATTGCCGAGGTCTGCACGATCGACGATTTCGCCAAGGTCGATTTGCGCGTGGCGCGCGTGGTCAAGTGCGAGGAAGTCGAGGGCTCCGACAAGCTTTTGCGCCTTGAGCTTGACGTCGGCGAAGGACGTCTGCGCCAGGTCTTCTCCGGCATCAAGGCTTGGTACAAGCCCGAAGACCTCACGGGACGCCTCGTGGTGATGATCGCCAACCTTGCGCCGCGCAAGATGCGCTTTGGCGTGAGCGAAGGCATGGTGCTTGCCGCAAGCAGCGCCTTGAAGAAGTCCGAAGGCGTCTATCTCGTTGAGCCCTTTGAAGGGGCCGAACCCGGCATGAAGCTGCATTAAGCCGCGTTGGTTTTTTGCCGGCCGCACGCAAAGCCCCCGCGCGAAAAACGGGGGCCTTTGCGTTTGGGCATAAATAAAGAGGCTGACAGACCCGCTTTTTTAGAAGACAAGCGGCCCTGCAGCCTCTTTTGATTGACTCTGACTTTTGCCGGCGCTCTCGCGTCGCCCGGGAGGGCGAAGCAAAAAGTTCCTGCGGCAAGGGGCGCTTAAAAGAAGTGCGTCAGTCCCACGTGCGCCATATAGCGGTCCGTGTCGGTGCCGCCCGCCAAATCGTCAAACAAATCCGATCCGTCGGCGTAGGAGGCGATCACGTAGAGCATGGTGCGGTTTGAGAAGTGATAGTGGCAGCCCGCCGAGAGAACATAGCGCTTGAAGTCCTTCTCGTCGCCGGCGGCCGCCCCCTTGTTTTCACCATCCATGTACTGCACCATGGCAAGAAGGTCGGCTGCGCCCACGGCGTACTTGCCGCCGAGATACACCGAGATGGCCTCAAGCCTGCGACCGCTTTCCGGGTCAAAGACCACCTTTTCGTCGTCGGCCCAGGTCGCGTCCGAAAATCGGTTGTAGTTCTTGAAGTAGTTCATGCCAAGGTAGAGCGTCGCGGGGCCGCCCGCGACGTTCCAGGCGCCCGCAAGCTTGACGCTCCAGGCGTCGTCGCGGCGCACGTTCGAGCCTGCTTCCGGCTCTCCGAAGCGCTCCCATTCGACTCCCAGCATGGCGCGGGCCGTCGCGCCGTCCCAGCGCAGCACGGCGTTGGCAAAGCTGTCGTTGTCGGAAAACTCCTCCTTTTCCTGCGTCCCGGAGCCCGTGAAGCTGTACTGCAGCCCCGCCTTGAGGCCCGCCCAGACGGGCGTGATGTAGTAGACCGTGTTGGAGTTCACGCGCCAGCTGTTGACCTGCGTGCCCTGAATGCCCGCGTCTATATAGCCCGTCTCAAAGGGGTCGAGGTCCCATCCCCAGCCAAGAGACGACATGCCGGAACTAAAAGCTCCCACGCGCCCGAAGCCCAGCGTGCCCCAGGAGCCCGAGACGGCAAGCTGCGACTCGCGGTTAAAAATCGTGCCCGCCTCTGCATACTCGCCCGTGTCCGACGAAAAGCCGCTTTCCAAAACAAAGCTCACGGAGAGATCGTCGGAAATTTTCTCGGTGCCGCGCAGACCAAAGCGCGAGCCCGCGTAGTTTCCCGTGCTCATCTCGAAGGAGTCGATGTCGTTGTCAGACGAGTGCGTATACGTAAACCCCGTGTCGACAACGCCGTAGAGCTCAAGGTCGGCCGCGGCAGCCGAAGGCAGGAGCGATACCAGGGGGACAAGCAGGCCCGCAGCGCCGCCATGAAGGGCCGCGGTCGTCAGTGTTCTTTTCATTTCAAAAAGGTCCTTCTTTTCAAACTCTTTGCCCGAAGTCCGCGCAGGGCCCGGAGCGTCAAAGCCCTCTTTTAGGGCCCCGCCGCGGAGCAAGGCAAAAAGAATCGGTGAAAAGCCTGCGTCAGGGACTACTTCACCTTGACGGCAAGGGAAGCGGGATCAAGAGCGCGCAGGTACGCAATGCCGTTGTTGATGTCAGGCGTAAAGATGCGGTCCTTGCTCACGTAGGGCACGACTTCGCGATATCCCGCAAGAAGCTTCGAGGTGCCTTCGCCCAGCGTCTTTCCCTTTCCCTTTCTGAGATCCATGGCTTGAGTCGTGTGCAGCACTTCGTAGCTGTAGATCTCGTAGGCGATGTCGGCCATCCTGGCCAGACGGTCGGCCACGACGTTGATGTTGGAGAAGGTCTCCTCAATGCCGATCGAGGTCGGCACGCCGTAGATGGTAGCGCTGTTGGTGAGCGCCATCGCCTCGGCGTAGAGCCCGGACATGGACTGCGCAATGTTGGCAAAG
The DNA here is from genome assembly GCA_019418605.1 of Sutterella sp. GTDB lineage: Bacteria > Pseudomonadota > Gammaproteobacteria > Burkholderiales > Burkholderiaceae_F > Duodenibacillus. Next base: position 32,132 of record DYBN01000032.1, read on the forward strand.
CCGTCGCCGCCCTTGTTTTCAGGAGCAACGAGATAGGTTGGCAGGTTCGTGCGGGCGCCGTCGTCGAGCTGCGTCGTGCGCCAGGCCGAGGTATGAATCACCTGCGCCAAGGCCCGCGCGAGGCTCTCAAGCTGCACGGAGAGCTGCGTGTTGTCAAAGTTCGAGCACGAATTGACCAGGCTCCTGGCGCTGCCCGCCTCGAGCATCTTCACCGCCTCGGTCTTGCTGTACCACATGTCGGTGCGGCTCTTGGTGTTGACGATCGGATTGTTGGTCGTATGGTTGACCGCCTGATCAAGAAGTTCCTTGGCCTGACGCAGCTCTTCCATGGCCGCGGCAAGGATGTAGCCCGAAGACCGGAAGCTCAAGGGGTCCTGCAATTTTCTTTGATCGTCCTTGTTCCAGAGGTAGGAGCCCTTGAGCGCGCGAAGGATGGCTTCGCTTGCTTCGTGTCCCTGAGGCCAGCCCTTTGTTTCCACCGTCGACCACAGGAAGGGAGAGACGTTGCCGTTGAGCGCCTCAAGCGACGAGGCCACAATCGTGGGCGTGATGGCAAGCACGTGCTCGACCTTCTTGACGGCGGCAATGGCCTGCGCTTCGGCGGCGTTGGAGTTTGACAGGATGCCGATGCCGTCAAGACCAAAAGGATGGTAGGGCTTTAATCCGAGCTCCTTTCGCACCTCAGCCGACGACACGCGCCGCCCCTTGTAGTTCACATCCCACTCGCCCATGAGCGAGAGCCCGATGTGCGTCACCATGGAGAGATCGTTGGCGCCTTCCGAACCGCGGGCCGGAATCAGCGGATAGACGTCGTTGTTGATGTATTCGATGTAGGCGCGAGCGGCATCCTCGCTCATGCCCGTGTAGCCCGATGCCATCTGGTTGACGCGGATGATCATGGCCATCTTCGAGATGCGATCTGGCATGAAGGGCTCGACGCCGGCGGCCTGAATGCGCATCTGGCGCTCGTTGAATTCGATCGAGGCCGAGCGGTTGGGCTCGTCTTCGACGCTCGCACCCGCCACGCGCTGATCCTTGAGCGCGCCGTAGTTGACGGTAAGGCCGTAGATGTCGCGTCCGTCGGTGGCCGCGGCAATCGGGGCCTTGTAGGAGTCGCGGATGCGCTTCATGCCCGCGGCCGTCACCTTGACGTCTTCGCCCGGAGCCGACATGGCCCAGAGTTCATCTATCGTGAGCGTCCTTCCATCGAGCTCGTGGACGGCTGCGCCGGCCGCGCCGCAGGTCATCGCGGCGGCAGCCGCAACGAGAAGAACGGGTTTTTAAGCCTCAACATGGTGATTCTCCTTCGTTTTGCTGCAAAGGACGGGGCGGAAAATGCCGATGGCGGCGTCGTTTTCACTTCAAAAACCCGCCCCGCCCGAGGTGGCATGTGTTTGGTGGGTGTTGTCAGTGGAAGTTTTGCCACTCAACGACGTGGCAGTCGTTGCAGATCGCCCGCGAGGGCTTGTGTTCGGCGTGGCACGTCGTGCACTCGAGCGTATTGCCGTAGTGGGCCGAGGCGTGCGGGAACTTGTCGAACTTGTTGGGTTTGGTGGCAATCTTGTCCATCGTTCCGTGGCAGGCAATGCAGGCCTTGTCAGAGGGCGGCTCAACGGGGAGCGCCGTGCCGTGGCACATGCTGCACTGAAGATTTGCGCCGAAGGCCTTTGCGTGATGCTCCGACATGGGCACGCCGCCCACCTGCGCCGCGGCAAGGATGCCGCAGGCAAAAGCAGCGCTCAAAATGCAGCCAAGCGCCGCAAGCCCGTGGATAACGTTTTTCGTCATGGTATGTGTCTCCCTTGGCTGAACTCTCATTTCGCACGCTCGCTGCGGTTGCGGCGGGCGGCGATTTCGCGACCTGCGATGCGGCCAAAGACCATGCACTCAACCGAGGAGCACCCGCCCAGGCGATCCATGCCGTGTACGCCGCCCGTCGTTTCCCCGGCGGCATAAAGCCCCGGAATCGGCTTTAAGGTCTGCGCGGAAATCACCTCGGCCTTGACCGAGATCCCTGCGCCCCCCATGCAGTAGTGAAGCTTGGGCGAGAGGCGCATCGAATAAAAGGGAGCCTTCAAAATCGTCTTGCGATCCAGCGGCTTTTTAAACGGGTCGCTCTTTTTGCCCGCAACGATGGCGTTCCAGTCGTCGATTGCAGCTTGAAGCGCCTTGGGGTCGACGTGGTGCAATCGCGCGAGGTCTTCAACGCTTTCGCTTTTCTTGACCGTGCCTTCGCGGTAGGCCGCCTTGAAGCCCTCGGCGTGATCGGCCGTCTCCTGAGAGCAGAAGCAAAACGGGTAGTTGGGATTGTCGGCCGTGCCCTTGGCCAGAACCTTGAGCTGCGCCTCGGCGCGCGTTCTGCGGTCGGCAAGCTCGTTCATAAAGCGCGCGCCTGTCTTGGGGTCAACGGCGATTGCCTCGGCAAACGCGTAGTCGGCAAAGAAGCTTCCCGGCCCCGCGCCCTTTTCGTCGGGCGACGCCCAGGGCCCGAGCTGGTACATGTCGAGCATGATGGGAAGCGCTCCGGCCGCCAGAAGCGCCTTGATCATCGTGGCCGTGGCCCCGGGCTGCGCCGTGCACTCAAGATCCTTGTAAACGGGCATCGTCGCCTCGACAAAAGCCCTGTCCTGCCCCCAGCTGCCGGAGGCGGCGACCACGCCATAGCGCGCGCGAATCGCCTTGATCGCCCTGTATTTGCCCGTGCGCCAGTCGTAGCCCGTCTGCACGATGACGCCTTCGACCGCATCGCCCGTTTTCACAAGCTGCACGACGTTGGCGCGGTTTCGAAATTGCACGCCCCTCTCTTCCAGGTACTTGTGCATCGGCACGGTAATTGAGCCCCCCGAGGGAACCTTGGGCAGGTGCGCTCTCGGCGCGCTGTGGCCTCCGAGGCGAATCACCTTGTCCTGCAGCTCAACGCCGCACTCGAGCATCATGTCGTAGGCCGTGTAGGCGTTCTCGGCAAGCGTGCGCGCCAGGTCGACGTGATTAAAGCCGCGGCCCGCGGCCATCATGTCGTTGACGAGCATCTCGGCCGAATCCTTGATGCCCTTTTCCTTTTGCATCTTGGTGAGCGGCATGCACATGAGCGCTCCGCACAGAGCCGAGTTGCCGCCCCAGAAGGGCATCTTTTCCAAAACGAGGATCTTCTCGACGCCCTCCTTGTTGGCTTCAAAAGCGCTCGAGAGTCCGGCAAAGCCCGAACCGATGACGATCATGTCGACGGTTTCGTCCCAGTTTTGGACGTCGACGGCGGTGTAGGACCTCTCGGAGGCCCGGGCGCTGCCAACCGCAGCAAGAGCGCCTGCTGCCGCGCCAATGAGGCTGCGGCGCGAGATCGTGGTGGTGGTGTTCATCTCTTCTCCCAATCGGTTAAGATTGTGTGAATTGGTACTTTTTGAACAAACAAAATACTAAAACTGTTCAATTTTTTATACCATTAGTAAAACCTTTGTACAAAGAATTTGCGCTTTTAGTTGAAAGAGTTGAAACCAACATGCAGACATCTTTAGACAAACCCGCCTCGCGCATCAAGCGGGGGCAGCTCAGAAAGACAAACAAATCGGGCGAGAGCACGATTGAGAAAATCCTCTCCTCGGCGCGCACCGTGCTCGTGCGCGACGGCATTGAAAAGTTCACGGTGGAAAGAATCGCCCGGGAGGCGCAGATCACGAAGGGGACGCTCCTTTACCACTTCCACGACAAGGAGCAGCTCTTGGAGCGCATGATGACGGGCTACGTCGAGCACCTTGAAGAGCGGCTCAACGAAGGCATCGCCGCCGTGCGCGCAAGCCGCCCCGACATTGCGCCGGAACTTGAGGTTGTGGCGGGATTCATCTGCTGGTACCGCGACTTTCGGCGGCAAAACGCCGCCTACGCCTCCTTTGGCGTGAGCATCCTCTCGATGTCGATCAACAGTGAAAAAATGCGCCGGCCCGTGCTCGAGTGGTACCGGCGCGTGTTTGCGCGGCTGCGCGCCGCGGGCAACTCCGACATTCTGGCCGCCGTCCTGATGCTCGAAGGCCTTTTCTATTTGCGGCACCTGCAGCTTGACATGACGACCGACGAAGAGATCGAGCTTATTTTGAGAAAGATCGAAATCAAGCTCGGGCTCGCCCAAAAGGAGCCCGTGGTGCTGCCGATGCAGGCCTCCCGCCAATAAGGCGCAGAGCGCCGCTCAAAGAACGCGGAGGGCTCAGTTTGAACAGGCTGAACCAGCGCTCCCGTCAGAGCGGGTTTGAGCCTGTCAGCGCAAACGCGCGCACCGGCGCGCCGTCGGGCGCTGTGGTCTTTAAGGGCGCCGCGCAAAACCAAACAATGGGCCCTTCTTGAGCCAGCGCCTCGAGTTTTGTGAGGTTCTCAACAATGAGCCCGCCTCCCGCGGCAAACCAGGCACAATGCCGCTCAACTTCCCCGTACGGGTCGGGCCCGGGCGTATCAAAGCCGATCCCCGTAACGCCAAGCTCGGCAAGGCGCTTTAAAAGCGCCTTTGTCGGCACGGGATAGGCGCCCGTGAAGTAGTCGTCCTTCCCCCAGCGCGCGGACCACCCGGTCCAAAAGAGCACCCAGTCAACGCCTGCGGCAGGGCTCTTCAAGTCCGCCGCTTCAAGAAGGCGGCGGCAGAGCGCCTCGCTCTTGTCCTCCTGAAAGCCCGAGCGGCAGTCAAGCACGCAGGCGCGCCCGCAAAACGCTTGAAGTGCAAAGGACGACAACGGCTTTCCGTCTTCAAGGACATGCGCGGGCGCGTCAACGTGCGTGGCGCTGTGCGTGGATAGAGAGAGCCTTGCAAGACGACACCCCTCCTGCGGGATTGTCATCACAGGCTCCACGCCGATGGCGGGGTCCCCCGGATAGGCGGCGGTTGCGCTTGAGAGCTGATGCGAGAGATCAATGCAGGCCATCGTCCGGCCCCTTAAGTTTTGGTTGTCAGGGTTTTGATTTTGCTTTTGCCGACAAAAAAGCCGGCGCACCGCCTCAAACGCTTGTTTTTGCGCTGAGGCTGCGGCCGGCTTTTGCCGAATCCGGGCGGAGGTGCCCGCCCGGGGGAGATTGCACCTTTTGCCTATACCATGAGCAGTGCGCAGGCAATCACGGCAATAAAGCAGGGAACCGCCGTGCGCTTGACGACTTCGATGGGGTTGGCCATGGCGATGCCCGAGACGAGAATCGTCACGCCGGCAAGAGGCGACATCGTGCGGCCCAGAGCGCCGGTCAAAAACGCCAGGCCGCCCAGACCTTCGATCGTCATGCCGAAGTCCTTGGCGTGCGGCGTCACCGTTTCATTGAAGGCAAGCGTTGCCGCGTCGCCCGAACCCGTGATCACGCCCATGATGTACGGGCCAAGCGAGCCGCCCCAGCGGGCGATGTCGTTGGAGTCCTTGAGCGCCGCAACGAACGTGTCGATCAGACCCGTTGCGCGCAGACCGGCGGCGAAGACGCCCGCGGCGATGATGATGCCCATCACGTCGGCGTAGCCCTTGCCCATGCCGTTGAAGAACTGCTTGGAGAAGTCCTGCGGATTGGCGCGCGCCACGGCCAGAGCGCAGATGGCGCCGATCAACATGGCCTGCGCCACGCCCATCTTGATGGCGGGCACCCAGAGGTTGCCGACCACGAGGATGCCGATCGGGACGATCATGACGATGGCCTTGAGGGGATTCGGAACGAAATCGTCGTTCTTCTGAATCTTCGACTCGTCGACCTGGGCGTTTTCATCGCCCTTGGCGTCGCCCATCAGCACGCAGGCAATGAAGGTACCCACGAGCACGATCGCGCCGCACATCAGCGAATAGGGCATGTGCGTGCCGATGAAGTCGATCACGTCAAGATTGGCCATCTTGGCAACGTAGGGGTTGTGCGAGGTGCCGGGCGACAGGTACGACCCGATCGTGCCCGCCAAAACGGCTGCCGCGGCACCCGCGGGCTTGATCTTGGCCTTTAGCATCACGGGAATGAGCGTGGAGCCCACGGCCGCGGCGCACCCTGCGGCCGACGGAAGCGCGATGTTGACAAAGAACGTGATGGCCGTGCAGATGGGCACCAGGAAGATGCCGATGCTGCGCACGGGCGTTGCAAGGTAGTACACAAGCGAGCGGTCGCACTGCGTGTAGCTCGCGGCAAAAGCAAAGCCCATCGAACCGCAGATTGCCATGATGAGCGAGCTGTTTGTCATGGACTTGCCGAACTGATTAAGGCCCGACATGAAGTCCCAGCTGATGATGCACAAAAACAGACCTGCGGCGATGAGCACCAGACGCGTTTCCCATCGCTTGATGAGCGCCCAGATCGTCAATAGGATGACGACGACCGCAATCCAGGAAAGAATCGACATACGTTTTGCCCTCCAAACGCGGGTCTGCGCCGGGCCGACCCGCACTTTTGTCCTTTTTTATGTCTTCTTGTCGCTTCGCCCCGAGCCCGAAGGCCTTCAAGGAGCGCCTCCCCGCGAAGGGAAAACGTCGGCAGCGGAGTCTCTATGCGGGCTCAAAGCCGAGCCCTGCTGTCGAGTTTAGCCCAGTCGCGGCAAGATTTTGAAACTTTTTGACACGATGGCATTCAATTTCTGCGCCTGCCGTCAAAGACGGAGACGATATTTGCAAATGAGGGGCGCGGCGGCAAGAAGCGCTGAAACACCCGCCGCACGGCGCAAGACGGCGCAAGACGGCGCATGGGGATACAAAAAAGGCCGCCCGCGCCCTCTTTTTGAAGGTTTGCGGCGGCCTTGCGGGCCCGATTTCTCGGGCCGGCCCGGTTTTTTCGCTTTGCAGGCTAGACCGAGAACGACGACCCGCACGAGCAGGACGTCACGGCGTTGGGATTGCGGATGACAAACTGTGAGCCCTCGAGGTCTTCCTTGAAGTCGATCTCGGCGCCCACAAGGTACTGCATCGAGAGCGAATCGACCAAAAACTTCACGCCGTCGCGCTCGATGACCTCGTCGTCTTCGGCAGGCTTTTCCTCAAACTGAAACCCGTACTGAAAGCCCTGGCAGCCGCCGCCCTGCACAAAGACGCGCAGGGGCATGTTGGGGTCGTCCTCCTGAGCGAGAAGCTCCTTGACCTTCTGCACGCAGGCGTCGGTGAAAACGAGCGGTGCAGGGGCTTCATCCGGCGAGGGATTGACCACTTTGGTTTCTTCAGACATGAAAATTCTCTCCACGCCCGCCCCTTTTTAGCGAACACACGCTTTGCGAAAAAGGCGGACTTCATCAATATTGTCGGCGCTTGATTATATCCAAAAGGCACCGTTCAAAAGACGGGCCCCGGGGCCAATAAACACGCCCGGCCGCGGGCAAAAACCCTCGACCGGACGCTACCCCCTACATCCGCATGCGGGGATCTTCGCCCTTTGGCATCAAAAGCCAAGCGCGCACGCTGCTTTTCTGACCTCCCGCCAGGCGCCCCGCGGCCTCGCCAAAGCCCCAGAAGTAGTCAAAGCGAAGCACCCCGCGGATGGCGCTTCCCGTATCCTGCGCCACCACGGCGCGGGCAAAGGACATGGCGGGGTTTTGCTGGTTCGCCTCGATCACAAAGGGCATCCCCAGAGGCCAGTAGCGCCGGTCGACGGCAATCGAGGCGCGCGGCGTCAGGGGAACGCCCTGAGCGCCCACGGGCCCTTCGTCGGCCGAGGCGCCCTTTCTTTCGGCAAAAAAGACAAAGTTGGGATTGGCGTTTAAAAGCTCCTGCGTGCGCTCGGGGTTGTCGGCGGCCCAGCGCTTGATGCGCTGCATGCTCATCTCGGAGGCAGGAATCCCGGCGTTTGCCACAAGCCAGTTGGCGATGGCCTTGTAGGGGTGCCCGTTTTGATCGGCAAAGCCCACGCGCATCGACGTGCCGTCGTCCAGGGCAATGCGCCCCGAGCCCTGCACCTGCAGGAAAAAGGCCTCCACCGGATCGTCGACCCAGCAGATCGCGTAGCGGTTGAGTTCGCCCGTGCGGGCGCGCTCGGCAATCCCCGCGCGCGTATCGTAGGGCACGATTTTTCGCCCTTTCAGTTTGCCGCGCAGCCGCAGTCCTTTAAGCTGCGGATACTGCGATTCGAGCTCAACGGCAACAAGATCGTCGGGCACGGAAAAAATCGCATGCTGATAGACCCCGTGCCGCCTGCGGCTTCCGTTTAAAAGCGGCTCGTAGTAGCCCGTGGCAAGCCCCGTGTCAGAAATGCGCGTTCGTGCGGCCCCCGCTACGCCCTTGGCGGGCGATGCAGCCTGCGCCACCTTCCAGACGTCAAACCACGCAAGGAAAAATTCCCGCGCACGCCCCTGCTCGACAAACTGTGCGTTTGAACAGGCATCCAGCCACATCGCGCGCGTTCCCATCTTCGTGCACGAAAGCCGAAAAGCAGACAGGGCCGCCTCCCAGCTTTGGCTTTCAACAGCAGGCAGCTCCTCAAAGGAAGACCGGGCAAAGCGCACCGAGCCGTCGGCCAAGGGATAAGAGGCCGCCTCGGCGGGCGTGGTTTCAACGGGCGCAAAGGTCCCCACGGCATCGATGTCTTGACCGTCAATCACAAGGGGCGTCTCAGAAGGCTCCAAGCTCGTGCAGCCCGCAAGAAAAAGCGCCAGAAAAAAAGCAGCGCCCGCCGCGCGTGCGGTCTGCGGCCGCACGCGCTGCCAGCCGCCGTCAGCCCGCGCGCTCTTTGAATCGTTGCCTGCCGCCTTTTTCATGCGCTCGTTCTCCCTCAAAGTGTCCTTGCCATCCGCCTGTCCAGTCGTTTGTCCTTGTCCGCCTCTGACTTGCCTCAAGCTAGCGCCGGTCTTCGTCGGGCAGAAAGCGCTCCTGCACGTCGCTTAAAAAACGCCGCCCGAGCTCGGTGGCCGCAATGCGGCTCTTGTCGGCGACGATGAGCCCTTCTTCGCGCAGATCGTCGAGCACGGGCTCGATCACGGACAGGGGCAGCCCCGTCGTCTGCTGCCAGCGCGCGGCCGGGACGCCGTCAAAAAGGCGCAGGGCGTTGAGCATGAACTCAAAGGGAAGCGACTCGGCGTCCACATCGTGCAGCTGCCCGCTGATGCGGCCGGCGCGCACGTCGTCGATGTACAAAAAGGGCGCGCTTCTGCGCACGGTGCGCAAAATGCCGCCGTCGACGGTCACCTTGCCGTGCGCGCCCGCCCCGATGCCGATGTAATCGCCAAAGGTCCAGTAGGAAAGATTGTGCCGGCAGCGCCGCCCGGGCCTTGCGTAGCCCGAAATTTCGTAGTGCTCAAATCCGGCGCGCACAAGGCCCGCGTGCACAAGCTCGCCCATGTCGGCCGCGAGATCAATGTCAGGCAGCCCCGCCGGGGGCGCCTTTGCAAAAGCCGTCCCCTGCTCGATCGTGAGCTCGTAAAAGGAAAGATGCGTCGTGCCCGCACAGATGGCCGCGTCAACGTCGCGGCGCACGTCTTCCAAGCTTTGCCCTGGCAGCGCGTACATCACGTCAAGATTGACGTTGTCCACGCACGACTGCGCGGCCTCCACCGCGCGGTGCGCTTCAAGCCCCGTGTGAATGCGCCCGAGAGAGCGCAGAAAGCGGTCGTCGAAGCTTTGCACGCCGATCGAAAAGCGGTTGACTCCCGCGCGGGCGTAGGCCTCAAAGCGCGACTGCTCGAGCGTCCCGGGATTGGCCTCCATCGTGATTTCGCAATCCTCGGCAAGCCGCACCCGCGCGCGAATGCCCTCCAAAAGCCTTGCAAAGCCCTGGGCCGTCATCAGGCTCGGCGTGCCGCCCCCAAAAAAGATCGAGGTCACAAGCCTCGGGCCCGAGAGCTCCAGACTTGTCTGCAGGTCCGCAAGAAGCGCCCTGATGTAGGCCTCCTCATCGACGGAACTTGAGCGCACGAACGAATTGAAGTCGCAGTACGGACACTTGCGCACGCACCAGGGCCAGTGCACGTAAAGCGCAATCGTCTCGGGCCGCTGCACGGGGCCGCCCAGAGCGGTCGTATCCTCTACCACCCCCAGCGCTCCTTCAAGGCTTCAAGCATGCGGGCCATGGCGCGGCCGCGGTGGCTTGCGGCATTTTTTTCCTCGGCCGTGAGCTCTGCGGCGGTCTTTCCCGCCTCGGGCAGATAAAAGTAGGGGTCGTACCCAAAGCCGCCGCTGCCGCGGGGCGTGGAGACGATCTCGCCCTGCCAGGAAGCCTGCGCGACCACAGGGTCGGGGTCGTCTGCCGTGCGCACGGCAACGAGCACGCAGGTGTAGGCCGCGCGCTTGTCTTCAAATTTCTCAAGCGCAGCCACAAGCTTTGCGTTGTTGGCTGCATCGTCGGCGTGCTCGCCCGCGTAGCGCGCCGAGTGCACCCCGGGCTCGGTGACAAGGGCCCGGGCCGTGATGCCCGAGTCGTCTGCCATGGCGGGCAGCCCCGTCTGGCGCGCCGCGTTTCGGGCCTTGGCAAGCGCGTTTTCAAGAAACGTCTCAAAGGGCTCGTCGCAGGCGCGCACGCCAAGCTCGCCCTGGGCGACAACCTCAATGCCGCGGCTGCCGAAAAGCGCGTTGAACTCTCGGATCTTGCCCTTGTTGTTGGAGGCTAAAACAAGTCGTTTTTCCATCACTGTCTGCTGCTGAATTATCGAAAACTCCGAAAACGAGGCTTTACCCCCGCGGGCTTAAAGGCCGAGCACGCGGCGCTGCGCGAGCATGATCTCGCCGCACCCTTTTTGCGCAAGCTCAAGCATCGCATTGAGTTCCTCACGCGAAAAAGGCGCTCCCTCGGCCGTGCCCTGAAGCTCAATAAATCGCCCGCTTGCGGTCATCACGACGTTCATGTCGGTGTCGCTTGAGCTGTCTTCGACGTAGTCAAGATCAAGCACGGCTCCGGCCGGGGTCATCCCGACGCTTACCGCCGCGACCTGCTCGAGAATCGGGTTTTCCGTGATCTGCCCTTTTTTGATCATGTCCTGCACGGCGTCGTAGAGCGCCACCCAGGCCCCGGAAATCGACGCGCAGCGCGTGCCGCCGTCGGCCTGCAGCACGTCGCAGTCAAGCGTAATCGTGTAGTTGCCGAGCTTTTTCCGATCCACCACGCCGCGCAGGCTGCGCCCGATCAGGCGCTGGATTTCCTGCGTGCGGCCCGTCTGCTTGCCGCGGGCCGCCTCGCGGTCGGTGCGCGTGCCCGTCGAGCGCGGCAGCAGCCCGTACTCGGCCGTCACCCAGCCTTCGGCCTTGTCCTTGAGAAACTTGGGCACGCCCTCGGCAACGCTTGCCGTGCAAAGCACCCGGGTGCGCCCGACGCTCACGAGAACGCTGCCCTCGGCGTAGCAGGTAAAGCCGCGCTCAAAAGTGACGGCGCGCATTTCATTGGCTGCGCGCCGGTCATGTCGCTCGATCATGTTGTTTCGCTCTTTGTTAAAAATCAACGAAAGGCCCCGGCCGCGCGCCCCAAGGGCTGCGGCCGACTCGTGCATAATCCTACACGCCTTTGACGGCGCTTAAATGCCGCCGGCAGCCGCGCGCTTTTGCCTGCTCCCGCAGCAGGCATCTTCCCTTCGCGCGTCTCTTTTTTGCTTGCATCTTCTTCTTATGTCCGTCATCCATTCCATGACCGGTTTTGCCAACACGCAGGGCGAAACCCCTTTGGGCCTGGTCAACATTGAACTGCGCTGCGTCAACTCCCGCTTTCTCGACGTCGTCATGCGGCTTGCCGACGAGCTGCGCGCCTACGAGCCCCTCCTGCAGGGCATCGTGAAGTCGCGCGTGAACCGCGGCAAGTTTGAGTGCCGCGTGAGCCTCGTTGCGCCCGCGCAGGCAGCCTCCAGCATCAACAAGGCGGCTCTCGCCGACCTTTGCCGCCTGCAGCAGGACGTCCTTGCGCAGATGCCCGACGTCCGCCCCCTTTCCATGGCCGACATCCTCGCCTACCCGGGCATCGTCGCCTCGCGCGAGGCTCAAAAAGAAGAAGTTGAAGCAGCGCTTGGCCGCGTCATGACGCAGGCCATGGACGCCTTTGACGGGGCAAGACGGCGCGAGGGCGAGGCGCTTGCCCTCGTTCTTGACCGGCACTTGAACAAAATCACCGAAACGGTCGAAGCGCTCGTGCCGAAGATCCCGCTCATTCACGCCCAGCTCAAGGCAAAGCTCGCCGAGCGGCTTGAAGCCGATTTAAGCGAAGCGCTCTCAAAGTCAAGCTCTCTCACAAAAGAAGACGTCAACGAGCGCGTGCGCCAGGAAGTCACCCTTTATGCGCTTCGCATGGACGTCGCCGAAGAAGTCAACCGCCTGCGCACGCATGTCGCCGAAGTGCGCCGCGTGCTTGAAGCGGGCGGCCCCGTGGGGAGGCGCCTTGACTTCCTTACGCAGGAGATGAACCGCGAGTCCAACACGCTTGGCAGCAAGGCCGCCTCCATTGAAATGACGGATGCGGCGCTCGCCCTAAAGCTTGCGGTCGATCAGATGCGAGAGCAGATTCAAAATCTCGAATAAGGGACGAAAAAACCTGCGGCGGCGCGGCAAGGCCCCTTCCTTTCCGCGCCGTCCTATCGGGACGCGCTTTTTTGGGCTGCGGAGGGCTTTGCCGCGGCGCCTTCTTTTGCCTCGCGCTCCAGACGCTCCTTTTCCCGGATCTCATCCCAGAAGTCGAGCGTCATCCAGTAAAAGTGCAGCCCCACGTCGGCCACCATCCGAAACTCCTCTTCATTGGTGACAAACGGAAAGCGGCGCGCAAGCCGAATGGTGCCAAACTGCCCGATGCCGGTTAAGCCGCGCACGATCGCCTCATAGTCGCGGCTTGCGCGCGGGTCAAGCCGCAGCACCCGGCAGGCGTCTTCAAAATGCGCGACTTCGGCAAAGGCGCGGGCAATGTATTGAGCACAGTACTGACAGGCCATCGTGTCCTTTCCTTTTGTATTTGTTTGAGGCTTCGCTTTCAGGATTGCAAAGCGTCCGCAGCTTGCGCGGCGGCAGCCGAGACGTAAATCGGGGCAAAGGGGGCGGCCTGCGTGATGCGCACGAGCCCCTCCTTGGCAAGTTCCAAAATCGCCAGGTAGTTGACGATGACGCCTGCCGTGCCCGTTGAGACGTCAAAAAGAGTCGTGAATTCAACAAAGCGCGCCGAGACAAGCCTCTTTAAGATGGCGCTCATGAATTCGCGCACGTTGAGCTCCTGACGGGAAATTTTGTGGCTCGTCTTGAGCTTTGCCTGCTGCAGGATCGACTGCCAGGCGCGGGTGAGATCATCGACGCTCACCTCGGGCAGAAGCTTTGCCTGGGACTGCTCGATGAGCACGAAGGCGCGAAAGAAGTCGCGCCCGACTCTGGGCATCTGGTCGAGCTCGACGGCGGCCATCTTCATGCGCTCGTATTCAAGCAGCCGGCGGGCAAGCTCGGCCTGGGGATCGGCCACCTCCTCGCCCGTGTCGATCTTTGTAACAGGCAGCAGAAGCTGGCTTTTGATCTGCATGAGGTGCGCAGCCATCACGAGATAGTCGGCCGCAAGCTCCAGATTGCTTTTGCGGATGAGCTCAACGTACCCCATGTACTGCTCGGTGACAAGCGCCATCGGAATTTCCATCACGTCAAACTTCTGGCGCCGGATAAGGTACAAAAGCAGGTCAAGGGGACCCTCGAAGCTCTCAAGAAAGACCTTGAGGGCGTCGGGCGGTATGTAGAGGCCGTCGGGCACCTTAAAGAGCGGCTCGCCGTAGAGCCGCGCAAAGGCCACGCCGTCGACCGTATCGGGCGTCGTCTCGTCGGCCATCTGCGCGATGTCGGCTAGCGTAGGCTGCTGCGCGCTTCCTTTTTCTCCACCAGCACCGGCTGCATGGTCGCGCGCACGCTCAGCCGCACTCCCTTGCGGGGCGGCCGCTTCCTGCGGGCGGCTTGAATCATCGGTGGGAGCGTCTTGCTGCATGAAGAAAAAAGGGGGTGGAAAACTTTCTCGTCAAAGTGCGCTTGGGCGGCGTCATTGTGCACGAGATTGCGGCTCTTTGCGCATCAGGACGCTGACGCAGGGCGATCGTCCTCCTTCTTCGGAGAACAACCTCAGGACGGGCACGCGAACGGAGCGCATCGTCGAATTCGAGCGCCGATCATGTATCCAAACACTCGCAGACACGGGCAAAATCCTCTCCCCTTCGGGGGCTAGGTGTTTTCGCGTAAGGATTTGGATGAGTTCCGCCCTCATTACTCAAAAGGCGAGCAAAGCACTGCGCCGAACCAATTTTGCCAAGGCGCTATTCACCGCCTGAATACCCCCGGAAAAGACTCTCCTTTTTTCGAAAAATCCCCCTGGCAAGTCTTAAAGGATCAATCGATGATCCATACAAAACCGCTTGCCGTTCACTGTATTTATTGGGGCTTTTCGAAATCTGCAAAATCAAGTTTTTAATTCAAGCAATTTCTTGGACTTTGATTTTGCGCAACAGTTCAACTCCTGCTTCCTTCCCCCCTCTTCATAAACTGCCCCTAAGTCAAAAGGTGTACTTCCATGTCTCTCGACCAACTTTGCTGTCAGCACCTCAAGATATTTCTGTCCGTCTACCGTCACCGCAATGCGACGCGCGCGGCGGCTGAACTCGGCGTAACCAACTCCGCCGTCAGCCGCGGACTCTCGGTGCTGCGCGCGATGTTTGCCGACGACCTCTTCGTGCGCACGGTCAACGGCTTCGTGCCCACGCAAAAGGCCATTGAGATCGCCCCGGTCATCGAGCAAATCCTGGGCTCGTTCCGGCTGCTCGGGCAGTTCTCCGCCAACTTTGACCCGGCAAGGAACGAGAGCACGTTCGAGATACTCGTCTACGACGAGTTCAACTTCCCCGTGCAGGCAGTCATCGACCGTCAGATCAAGCCTGTTGCCCCGAAGATGCACTTCAACGTGCACACGCTCTCCTACGACTGCATGAACGCGCTCATCAGCGGCTCGGTCGACTTTGCCGTCGTCTACGAGGGATTCGACGACAACAGACTCAACTACGAATGTTTTGCTCGCACCTCCGACATCTACCTGCTGTGCCGCCGCGGGCACCCCTTGATGGCCAAGGCCGACTCTTTCACGACTGCCGACCTCTCGCGCTTTCCCCTGCTTGAGATTGACAACTACCGCGACCTCTCGTGCCCGCTTCTGGTCGACATCTGCAACGAGTCGGGCTCCTCGATGCACGTGTGCGACTACACCGAGAGCGTGGCCTCCGCCTTTCGCATCATCGCGCAGTCCGACTCGGTTGCCGTGGTCTGCAACCAATTCACCCGGCAATTTGCCGACATGCTCCCGGAGCTCGACTACGTCCGGCTGCCCGACACCATCATGAAGCGCATCAAGGAGATGCGCAGCACCGTGCGCCCCATCGGCAACTACGTCGTCACCGGCAGCGCCAACCGCTCGCCCGCCTTCCGCTGGGTGCACGAGCAACTCGTTTTAGGACTCAAAAAAGCATGGGTTGAAGCCCTGTCCACAGCCAAGGAGAAGAAGTACCCGCAAGAAAAGCCATAGAAGAAAAAATCCCTCGTTCTCCAGCGAGCGGAAACCCGGCCTGACTCAGCAGCAAACCCCGTCTCAACCACACGTCTCTGCCGGGCCGGAAGAAGAAAAAAATCCCGCTCCTCTCACGGTCTGACGCCCCTGTCAAGGGCGTTCGCGCAAGAGCGGATCGGAATATCAAGTTCATTCAGGAGAAAACACATGCCCAACATTTCCCGCCGCAATTTCCTGCAGGGCGTTGGCGCCTCCGCCGTCATCGGCTCGCTCTCGGGCTTGATCCCGGCCACGGCAAATGCCATGCACTCCGTCGGTGCCAATCCCGTTCTTCTCAACAAACGCGCCGGTACGGTGAAGTACCACAGCTGCCTGCGCAACTGCGCCGACCGCTGCCTGATGAAGTTTCGCGTGCAGGACGGCCGCATGACCTACGTCTCGGGCGCCGAAGAGCAGTTCAAGACCGGCACCTGCCCGTGCGTCAAAGGCCTCACCTACGTCGAGTACACCTACGCCCCCGACCGCATCCTGCATCCGATGGAGCGCATCGGCCCGAAGGGCTCGCACAAGTGGCGCCGCATCACTTGGGAGCAGGCATGGGACAAGCTCATTAAAAAGACTCACGAGGTGGTCGACACGTACGGCGCCGAAGCCGTTCTGCCCTACTCGTACTCGGGCAACTACGGTGCCATCGGCATGCGCGGCGCCGACCGCTTCTTCAACCGTCTGGGCGCCTCGATTCTGGACCGTGTGGTCTGCACGGAAGCCGGCGTCTGGGGCTACGGCTCGGTTCAGGGAACCACGGACGGTCCGGACCCCGAAGAGATTCCCGACTGCGACTGCTACATCTCCTGGGGCTTTAACGAAACGGTTTCGAACGTGCACGGCATCAAGCTCATCAACATGGCGCGCGACCGCGGCGCCAAGGTGCTGGCCGTCAACCCCAACCGCACGCCGATCTGCTCGCAGGCCGACGTCTGGCTGCAGCCCTATCCCGGAACCGATGCCTGGGTTGCCGTGGGCGTGATGAAGTACCTCTTTGCGCACGACGAAATGATCGACCACGAGTTCCTGCAGAACTGCTGCATCGGCGCCGAGGCGGTCTTCCCGAAGGTTGACGCCGTGAAGTGGGAGGACATCGAGCGCGTCACGGGACTCAAGCGCGCCGAGATTGAAGAGTTTGCCGACATCTATGGCAAGTCCCAGCGCTGCATCATCCGCGGCGGCTACGGCATGCAGCGCAACTACAACGGCGCGCGCATGACCCGCGCCATCGGCATCATGCACGCCCTGCGCGGCATGTTCGACAAGCACGCCTGCGGCATCATCTACGACAACGTGCGCCCGATCACCGGCATGAACATCAACCTCGGCCGCGGCAACTACATGATCAAGGGCAACCCGCAGCACGTCAACATGACCGACCTCGATCATGCCCTGCTTGCGAAGAATCCGACCACCGAAGGCCGTCCGATCAAGCCGATTCACATGCTGGTCTTCTACAACGGCAACCCCATTGCCGTCTCGCCCAACGTCAATCAGGTCATCGAAAACCTCAAGCGCGACGATCTCTTCGTGGTGGGCTTCGACATGATCATGACCGACAGCATGGAGTACTGCGACCTGGTGCTTCCTGCCTCCACGCAGTTTGAAACCGACGACGTGATCGGCGACTACCACTGCTGGTACGTGCAGATCTGCGAGAAGGTGATCGAGCCTCTGGGCGAGAGCAAGCCCAATTGGGACTTCTTCTCCGAATACGGTCGCCGCATGGGCTTCAAGGAACAGGCCTTCCGCGACACGCCGCTTGACATGATCCGTCAGTTCCTCGACACCGACACGCCCTACTACCAGGGCATCACGCTTGAGCGGCTGCAAAAGGAAAAGTTCATCCATCTCGACCTTGGCTCCTCCGTTCCCGTGCGCACGGGCGGCAAGTGCGGCACGCCCTCGGGCAAGATCGAGCTCTACTCCGAGACCATGAAAAAGGCGGGCTTTGACCCGGTCATTGATCTGCGCACCTGCGAAGAGGAAATGCCCGAAGTCGAGCGCAAGCTCCCGTTCCGCCTGCTCTCTCCGGGCATCCCGCAGCGCGTGAATTCGTCGTTTTACAACGTCAAGTACATCCGCGCCTTCAACGCCTACGAATGCGAGATCAACCCCGTGGACGCCAAGAAGCTCGGCATTCGGATGGGCGATCGGATCCGCCTGAGCAACCAGCGCGGCGAGGCCTTCTTCGTGGCCCGCGTCACCACCCGCGTGAGCCCCGGCGTCGTTCGCACCGCCAAGTGCAACTGGCGCAGCACCAACCCCTACGGACGCGGCACGAACACCAACACGCTCACGACTTCCAAGCTCACCGACATGGGCGGGTGCTCGGCCTATCACTCCACGCGCGTTGACGTGCACAAGGCCTGATCAGGAGAGATAAATCATGGAAAACAAACTGCAAAAAGGCTTCATCTTCCGTCAGGAAAACTGCGTGGGCTGCGCGGCCTGCACCGTTGCCTGCCAGATTCACAACGAACTGCCCGAGGACGTGCGTTTCCGCAAGGTCGACAACTACGAGGTCACCGACGCCAAGGGACGCGTGCGCGACGTCTGGTTCTCGCACAGCTGCATGCACTGCTCAAACCCCTCGTGCATGGCCGTGTGCCCGGCCAATGCCTTCACGCAGCGCCCCGACGGCATCGTCGTTCTCGAGCGCAGCAAGTGCACGGGATGCGGGCTTTGCAAGAGCGCCTGCCCCTACGATGCGATCTCGATTAGCAAGATCGACGGCCGCGCGGCCAAGTGCAACATGTGCGTCGAACTGCTCGACGCGGGCCTCAACCCGGCCTGCGTCGACGGCTGCCCCGTGAAGTGCCTCACCGTCGACAACGTCGCGCAGGTGCTCGCACAGAAAAAGAGCGCTTCGCGCCAGGGCATCGGCTACAAGGACGGCCCCAACAAGCCCAACATGGTCATCATCCGGGAGCGCCGCTGATGAGCTCTCCGACGTTGGACTCTCGTGCCGAAGCCCTTGCGGCGTTCAAGGACGTTCTCTTTTTCACGGGCAAGCCCGAGAGCTACGAAAAGCTCGCGGACTGGGCCCGCCGGCAGGGGCGCACGGAGCTTGAACTCCGTGCGCGTCAGGCCGCGGGCGATGTCGATGAGTGCGAGGCGGACTTCAACCGCATGTGCATTGGTCCGTACCGGCTCACCGTCCCTCCCTACGAGAGCGTCTGGCGCACCTCGGGGCGCGTGCTCAACAACCGCTACAGCGCCGCCGTCGAACACTCCTACGCCGAGCTGGGGCTTGCCGTGGGGAAGTCCCTCAACGAACCGTGCGACTTCTTTGCCTACGAGCTTGAGTTTCTCTACTGCGCCGCAGCCCTGGCCCAGGCCAACGAAGCCCAGGGCAAATGCGACGAAGCAAAGGCTCTCAACGAGATGTTCGATCGGTTCTGGGCCGAGCATCTCGGCCACTGGGCCCCTGCGTTTTTAGAGGCCCTGCAGGCTGATGCGCGGCACGACTTCTGGCGCGTATGGGCCCGCGAGCTTGCCGCGGCATTGACCGGCATTACCGCCCGCGTCGCTCTCTCCAATCACATGACAGGGATGCAGGCCCCCGTGGCCGCTCCCGCTTCAAGAAAGCAAACGAAGGATTCCATATGAAAAAGGTTCTCTCTACGTGCGCTCTTTCGCTCACCACGCTTGCGGCATCAGCCGCCGAGCCCGTCGAAACCGCAGTGCACCTGCCCGACATCTGGACGCCCGTGACCGAACACGCCGTCAACAACGACATTCCGCAGCTTCTGGGCTACGCCGATCAGCCCGTGTACGCCGCAACCTACAACCCGGATTCGGTAAGCGCAGGCTATCTCTCGTTTCTGCACGCAGCCGAAACCATCGGCAATGTCATCTTCGCGGCCGTCGTGGCCGTGGCCGTGCTCTTTGCCGTCTTCGTTCTCGTCAACGGCCGCGCCAGGCTCGACGACGGGTTCTCGGGCAAGCTCATTGACCGCTGGTCGCCTCTGGACGTGTTCCTGCACTGGCTTGCCGCCGTCCCCGGCGTCATTCTCATTCTGACTGGACTTGTGATCGGCGCCGGGCGCTTCTGGCTTGCTCCCATGATGTCGCCCGAGCACTTTGCGTCTCTGGCCAACGCCAGCGTGATGTTCCACAACTTCTTCGCCTTCTTCTTCATCGTGGGCGGCGTGCTTGTGATGCTCAAGTGGTTTACCCGGCAGCTGCCCGAAAAAGGCGACGGCAAGTGGTTTGCCTGCCTGGGCGGCTACGTCAACATCGGCGGCAAAGGCAAGCACCCGGACGCGGGCTTTGCCAACGCCGGTGAAAAGGCCTTCTTCTGGTGCTTCACCGTCTTCGGACTGATTCTGATGGTGACCGGCCTGATGATGCTCTACCCCGAAACGTTCGGCGATCCCTCGAAGAACTCTCTGCAGCTCGCGCTCATTCTTCACATTGTGAGTGCGGTCGTGCTGAGCGCCTTTAGCGTCGTGCACATCTACATGGGCGCCGTGATGAGCGAGGGCGGCATGGAAAACATGCTCTCGGGCAAGTGCGATGAAAACTGGGCGCGCCAAAACCACAACCTCTGGTACGCCAAGATCAACGCCAAGTAGTCCTCCCCTCCTGCTGTTGATCCTGACGGCCTGCGGGTGCGGCGATCTCCTTCCGCCGCACCCGCATCTTCCGAATCAAAAGCCGGCGGCCCCGCACGAGCGCAATCTCCATGCCGCTCCTGCGTCCGGCCTGCCTGTTCCGACACTTTTTGAATCAGCCAGAAAAAAGTTATGCCTATCAATCGACGCCTGTTTCTTGAAATGGCCGCCGGGGGCGCCGTCTTTACGGTTGTTCCAAGCGCAAAGCTTCTTGCCGCCACGCCCGGCAAGCGCTACGCCATGCTCTTTGACGTGCGCCGCTGCACGGGATGTTTGTCGTGCACCGTGAACTGCTCCATTGAAAACAACACCCCTGCGCACCGAGCCCGCACTGAAGTCAACCAAATGACGGCGCGCGGCAAAAGCGGCTGCTCCGTCATCGCCTTTCCGCACCAGTGCAACCACTGCGCGAATCCTCCCTGCGTGAAGGTTTGCCCCGTCGGCGCCACCTACAAGAGAAAGGAAGACGGCATCGTCGTCATCGACTACGACAAATGCATTCACTGCCAGGCCTGCGTGAGCGCCTGCCCCTATGGGGAGCGCAAGATCGACGCCGAACGCAAAAACCCGCCCGAGAAGTGCAACTTCTGCATTCACCGTCTCGAACAGGGACTGCTGCCGGCCTGCGTGGAGAGCTGCATCGGGAAGGCGCGCGTCTTCGGCGATCTCAACGACCCGCAAAGCGAAATCTACAAGCTCGTCAAGGAAAACACGGTCTACACGCTGCTCTCCAAGCTTGGCACGGGACCGAACATCTACTACATCGGCTTGCCCGAAGTCTTTGAGGACAAGGCCGCGCTTGAGCTCAAATCCACCGACTGGCAGCGCTAAGAGGAACCATTCATGACACAGAACACAGCCAAAACGCCCCGTTACGGATTTGCCGCTGCCCCGGAATTCGTCCGCAAAAACGGCCGGCTCGCCATCCGCGACGGCATCCGTGTGGGCTTTACCAAATGCTTTGTCTGCAACAACATGTGCGGCCTGCGCTACCGCGTCGACGAAGCCTCCAACACCGTCACGCGCGTGGCGGGCAACCCCTACTGCGAAGTCGTCACCGGAGGCGATCCGCTTGATCTCAACACGCCGGTGGCTCGCGCCTGGGAAATGCTCACGGGCGACGAAGGGCTCAAACACCGCGCAACCTCCTGCGGCAAGGGCGCCTCGGGCATCGCCGCGGCTACGGATCCCCGGCGCGTGACGCAGGTGCTCAAGCGCGCT
This sequence comes from Sutterella sp., assembly GCA_019418605.1. Classification (GTDB taxonomy): domain Bacteria; phylum Pseudomonadota; class Gammaproteobacteria; order Burkholderiales; family Burkholderiaceae_F; genus Duodenibacillus. The sequence continues at coordinate 53,401 of DYBN01000032.1, forward strand.
GGCAAGCGCGGCGAAAACAAGTGGAAGAGCATTCCCTACGAGCAGGCCGTGCGCGAAATCGTCGAAGGGGGAGATCTCTTTGGCGAAGGCCATGTCGACGGCTTGCGCGCAATTCGCGACCTCAAACACCCTGCCTGCGAGGGATTCCCGGAATTTGGGGCTGCCAGCAACCGGCTGCTTGCAACCTTCAACGAAGAGGACACGCTGCGCGGCAGCTTCTACAGCCGCTTCATGACCAAGGCCTTCGGCACGACGAACCTCGGGACAAAGCACGCCTACTGCGGTGCGGCCGTCGGCATCGGCTACTCTCTCGGGCTTGGACCTGAAATTTCCGCCGGCATGTGCGACCTCGATTGGGATAGCTTCGAGTACGCCGTCTTCATCGGCACGGCGCCGGGCGCCTCGGGCGCGAGCATCAACCGGCTCGGCCGCGGCGTGGCCGACGCCAGAGTCGAGCGCAAGGCGAAGTACGTCTGCGTCGATCCGATTCTTCGCACGACCGTAGCCAACAACACCGCCGCGCAGTGGCTGCCGATTCTGCCCGGCACCGACTCGGCGTTTCTCTTTGGCGTGATCCGCGCCATTTTTGAAGCGCGCAGCTTTGAGGCGGACTTCCTGTCGCACCCGAACGAGGCGGCGGCAAAAAGAAACGGAGAGATCAACTTCACGAACGCCACCTGGCTCGTCGACGAAAAAACGCAGGCCTTTGCCCGCGCCTGCGACTTTGGGCTCGGCAAAAGTGAAGATCCGATCGTGTTCGCCAACGGCAAGCTCGCGCCAGCAGCCTCAACCGAGAAGGCCGAGCTCTTTGTCGACCGGCAGTTTGCCCGTGCCGACGGCTCCTCTGCACATCTTGTCTCGAGCATTGAACTCGTGCGGCGCGAGGCCATGAAGCACACGATCGAGCAGTACGCCCGCATGTGCGGCATGAATCCGCAGCGCATCAAGGACGTCGCCCGTGAGTTCACCAGTCACGGCCGGCGCGTGGCCGCCGTCTCGAACACAGGCAACAACAACGCCGACGCCGTCATGGTGGGCTGGCTCATCTGCATTCTCAACACGCTGGCCGCCGCGCACGACGCCAAGGGTGGCGCGCTTTACGGCAACGGCGCCTTCTTTGGCTTTGAGGGAACGTACGATCTCGATACGGTTGAGGGCGCGCCGCAGACCGGCGCCATGAACATGTGCCGCAACGGCGCCTACGAAGACTCTACGGAGTACAAAAACAAGGTCAAGGCGGGAGTCAACCCGTACCCGGCCGATCATGTCTACCACAACATGAACCCGGGCTACATCGCAGGCAATGCCGCCGAAATGCTCGTTGCGCACGCCAACGGCGATCCCTTCAAGGCCAAGGCGTTCATCAACTGGCGCAGCAACCCGCTCTACAGCGCCGCCTCCATTGACGCCCGCGTACAGCAAAGCCTGGCCGACCCCAAGGATCTGCCGCTTATCGTAGGCATCGACTGCTACATCAATGAAACCAACCGCTTTGCCGACTACATCATTCCCGACCGCGTGATGTACGAGGAATACGCCTGCGACCGCACCTGGGGCAACTATCACCAGTGCGTGGTCGCCGGCGTGCCGGTTCTCGAGCCCCGCACCGTGCTCAACAAGAAGGGACGCCACGTCTGCATGGAGGAATTTCTCATCGACTGCGCCCTCGCCCTGAAGCTGCCCGGCTTCGGCAAGGGCGCCATCCCCGTCAAGGACGGCAAGCCCGCGGATTTGCTGAGCTTTGACGACTGGCACGTGCGCTATTTGAGCAATGTGGCCGAGCAGTGCCCCGCTCTTCCCAAAGTAACCGAAGAAGACCGCGCATTTGCCGGCCTCACGCGCGCCATGAAGTTTGTCTCGCCTCGCTTAAGCAAAGAGCAGGCGGCTAAAGTCGAAGCGCTTTTGTCTCGCGGTGGCTACTACGACCGCGCTCCGCGCTATGAGGGCAACTTCATGAAAAACGGCGGCGGCAAGTGCCTGCAGTTCTTCAATCCCGCCATGCCCTTGCTGCACCACGCCTACTCGGGCAAGACTTATCCGGGCGTGCCGGTGCTCGAAGAGCCCAAATTCTTCAATGGTCAAACATGGCGCCGGCACTGGCCGCAGAAGGACTTCCCGCTTCTATTTACAAGCTTCAAGCCCATTTTGCGCAGCAACTACTCCGTTGCCTTTGAACGGTGCGTGGAAGTTTCACCTCAAAACTTCATCTGCATCAACACGAAGACGGCGCAGAAGCTGGAGCTTAAAACGGGCGACAAGGTGCGCATCACAAGCGGCAACGGTCGCCCGGCCGAGGGAGTCGTGCAGTGCGACGAAGGCGTCGTCCCCGGCGCCGTCTGCGTCCCCCACGCCTACGGCCACACGGCCTACGGAGCGGAAGACCGCGTGATCGACGGCAAGGCGATCCCGGGCATCAAGGCTCGTGCGGGCGGCACGGCCGTCAATCAGATGGTGCCGCACGATCCGACCCGCAAGGGAAAGACCGCCATGCTCAACGACTACTGGGCGGGCGGCAACTGCCGCACCGGCATTCCCGTTCGGATCGAAAAGATCTGACCGCGCGCCGTCCTCCTGCGCCTTCAAAGGCGCGGGAGCGCGCCGGGAATATTGAAACGGGGCGCCTCAAGCGCCCCGCTTTTCGTCAGCTCTTTGCGTTGCCTGCGCCCGGTTATTTGCCGAGCGTATTCAAGCGCTTCTGCGCGAGTTCCGCGTAAGAAGTATTGGGATAGTTCTTGATCACCAGCCGCAGCGTCTGCTGGGCCTGCGACTTGCGCCCCAAACCGATCAGGGCGGCGGCCTTCGAGAGCTGGGCGTCGGCAATGCGCGGATGATCCGGAAATTCCTTGATGAGGCGGTTTTGCACGGAAAGCGCGGCCGAGAGCTTGTTTTGCGCATAAAAGGCGTTGCCAAGCCAGTAGAGCGCGCTCGGCATGTAGCCCGTCGTCGGATAGTCGTCAACGAGGGAACTCAAAAGCGAGGCGCTCTCGTCGTACTTGCCTTGAGAAAAGAGCGACAAGGCCGACTCGTAGCGGCGCCGCTCCTCGGCGCTTGCCTCAAAGCTTGCGCCGTCGATTTCAACCTTTGCGGAAGCAAGCGGTGCAAGGCGGGCGTCAAGCGAGGCAAACAAGTCGCGCGAGGACTGCTGCTGGCGCGTGAGGTCGTTGGCAAGCTCTTCGATTCGGCCGGTGAGCCTGGCGTTTTGTTCGCGCAGCTGCTCAATCTGCCCCACAAGCTGCATCTGCGCGTTTTGCAGCGCATCAACGCGCTGGCGCAGCTCGAGAATCGCCTTGCGGGCCTCATCGTCGCCAAAGAGCGCGTGCGCAGGCGCCGCGGCCGCAAGCATGGCGGCGGCCGTTCCCATTGCCAAGAGTCCGCGTTTGAAAACGTGCATCGCTGTCTTCCTGTTGGTCATGAGAGCCCGGTCCGATTAGCGGTAGACGATGTCGGCGCGCCGGTTTTGCGCCCAGGCCTCTTCGTTTTCACCGGTTGCCACGGGCTTTTCGCGCCCGAAGCTCACGGACTCGATGCGCGAGGCGGGCACGCCGAGCAGCTGCATGCGCTGCTTGACGGACTCGCTGCGGCGCTGCCCAAGCGCGAGGTTGTACTCGCGGCTGCCGCGGCTGTCGGTATTGCCCTCGATGACCACATGCATGCCGGTGTTGGCAATGAGGTTGCGCGCGTGGGCCTCGATCACGGGCAGGTAGTCGGCCTTGACCGCGTAGCTGTCAAAGTCAAAGTAAATCGACTTCTGCTGCAGGGCGGCCTGCGCCGCATCGCGCTGGCCGCTCCGGGCGGCTTCAGCCTCGGCGCGGGTCGTGCCCGCCTTGGCGGATTCATCGAGCGGCACGCTCGAGCAGCCGGCAAGCACAAGCGTCGAGACGGCGGCCGCACCGATCAAAGCACGGCAAAAGACGGTCTTGTTCATCTGACATCGGCGCAGGATTTCCAGCCTTGACTTTTTGCAGGCCGGGACGTGCGCCGCCTCCCTTTACACGAAAATGGTTGAGCTCAAAAAATTCGGACCAAAAGCCCTGGTTGGTTGAAAGCGCCCGAAGGGGCCCCAAGCGGGGCCCGGAGCAAAAAATTCTAAATCTAGGCCAGCAGCGGCCCCCAGGTCGGCTCGCGGATGTCGCCCGAGGCGGCCGAGAGCCAGGCCGAAACGGAGCCGTCGATGCTCACCGTTCCGAGCACGCCCTTGCGGTTGCGCTCGCTTGCAAAGACGATCATGCGGCCGTTGGGCGAGAAGCTCGGGCTCTCGTCGAAATCGTTGCCCGTGAGAATGGCCTCGCGCCCCGTGGCAAGTTCCATCATAGCAACACGGAAACGTCCGTCGATGCGCGTGATGTAGCTCATGTGCGTGCCCGCCGGATTGATCGCCGGGCTCACGGCGTAGTCGCTGCCGAAGGTCACGCGTTCGGCCTGCGCGCCGCCCTCAAGGGCCTGCCGGTAGATTTGCGGCGTGCCGCCCCGGTCGCTGACAAAGTAAAGCCACTTTCCGTCGGGTGAAAAGACGGGCTCGGTGTCGATGGCCAGCGACCGTGAAAAGCGGTTCACGCCCGAGCCGTCGGTCTTGATCATGAAGATCTGCGTGTAGCCGTCGCGCGAGAGCGCCACGGCCAGATGCTCGCCGTCGGGGCTGAAGGCCGGAGCCGAGTTGTTGCCGCGGAAGTTGGCCACGACCCGCCGGCGGCCGGTGGCCACCGTGTGCACATAGACCACGGGCTTGCGCGCTTCAAAGCTCACGTAGGCCAGATGCCGCCCATCGGGCGACCAGGCTGGCGAAATGATGGGCTCGCGGCTTCGCAGGGCGGGCGCGGGATTGGCGCCGTCGCTGTCGGCCACGATGAGCTCGTAGCTCTCGGGCGAGTGCTGCACGACGTAGGCCAGACGCGAGCAAAAAAGGCCGCCCAGCCCCGTGAGCTTGTCGTAAATGCGGTCGGCGATGCGGTGCGCGAGCATGCGCAGGTTCTGCTCGCTTGAAGCGGCGACCCACTCGTCCAGCACCGCACCCTGCACGACGTCATAGAGATAAAAGCGAACCTCCCAGCGGCCGTCGGCAAGGCGGTTCAATGCTCCCGTGGCAAGAACGGAGGCCTGCTTGGCGCGCCAGGCGCTGAAGTCGGGGTGCGTCACTTCCTCGGCCGTAGCCTCGGCCGGCGCATCGATCATGCGAAAGTCCCCGGTGCGCGACAAGTCGCTAGCCACCACGCGCAGGATGTCCATGCGGTGCGCGCCCGTGCCCGCCATCGGCTGCAGCGCAATCGGAATCTGATTGGCGCCCACGCCTGAAATTTCGATGTTGAGCTGCGCAAAAGCGGGCGCCGCTCCGAGAGCGCAGGCCGAGGCTGCCGCCTGCAGCAGCCGTCGGCGGTTCAATGAGACGCGCATGGTGAGGTTCCTAAACCGAAAAAACGTTCGGCCGGGGCGCCGGCGTTCGCGCCGCGCCAGGCCGTACGTTTGCTTGTTTGTCTTCTGAAAACTCCCGCAAAGGAAACGCTTCCAAAACGCTTCCCCCGCGGGAAAAGGCGCGGTGCGCGCGCGCCGAAGTCCTCCGCCCGAAAAGCTTTTTGCCTTTGCAAAAGGGGGCTCGGTGCGCGCTTTGCGCCGCACGGGGCTTTAGTGGCGGAAGTGGCGCTCGCCGGTAAAGACCATGACGATGCCGCGCTCGTCGGCCGCCGCAATCACTTCGGGATCGCGAATCGAGCCGCCCGGCTGGATGACGCAGGTCGCGCCCTGATCGATGATCACGTCAAGGCCGTCTCTAAACGGGAAGAACGCGTCGCTCGCCGCAGCGCTGCCCACAAGGGAGAGCCCCGCTTCCTGCGCCTTCATGGCGGCGATGCGCGCCGAGTCGACGCGGCTCATCTGGCCCGCGCCCACGCCCAGCGTCATGCCGTTGTGCGCATAGACGATGGTGTTTGACTTCACAAAGCGCGCGATGTTCCAGGCAAACATCATGTCGGCGATCTGAGCCGACGTGGGCTGCTTCTTGGTGACGACGCGCAGGCTGCTCTCCGAGCACAGCTGCGTGTCGGGCGTCTGCACAAGCAGGCCCCCGCCCACGCGCTTGAATTCGTACTCGTTGTGCGCCTCGCCCATGGCCACCGTCAGCAGGCGCAGGTTCTTCTTGGCCGCAAAGACCTGGCGCGCGCCGTCGGAGAATTCGGGCGCGATCACCACTTCGGCAAACTGCTTGGAGACCTCGTGGGCGACCGCTTCGTCAACCGGACGGTTGAAGGCGATGATGCCGCCGAAGGCGCTCTTGGAGTCGGTCTTGAAGGCCTTCTGATAGGCTTCAAGCGCATTGACGCCGATGGCCGCGCCGCACGGATTGGCGTGCTTGATGATCACGCAGGCGGGCGTGGCAAAGCTTCTTGCGGCCTCCCAGGCGGCGTCGCTGTCGGCGATGTTGTTGTAGGAAAGCTCCTTCCCCTGCAGCTGCGTGTAGCCGGCAAGCAACCCCGGGGCAATGAAGTGCTCGCGGTAAAAAGCGGCCTTCTGATGCGGATTTTCGCCGTAGCGCATGTCCTGCACCTTGACCCACTGGCGCGTAAAGACGTCCGGGAAGTACTTCGTGCGCTTTTTCTCGTCGTCCAAGCTCGTGAGATAGTTGGAGATGGCCGCGTCGTAGCGCGCGGTGTGGCAGAACACCTTCTTTGCAAGCGCAAGGCGCGTCTCGGGGCTCACTTCGCCCTTTTCACGGATTTCGCCCAACACGCGGCCGTAGTCGGTGGGATCGACGATCACGGCCACGGACTCGTGGTTCTTGGCCGCCGCGCGGATCATCGTGGGGCCGCCGATGTCGATGTTTTCAATGGCAAGTTCAAAGGTGCAGTCCGGGCGCGCGATCGTCTGCTCAAACGGATAGAGGTTGACGCAGACGATGTCGATCGGGTCGATGTTGTGCTCGGCAATGGCCTTCATGTGCTCGGGCACCGTGCGGCGCGCGAGGATGCCTGCGTGAATGTGCGGATCGAGCGTCTTGACGCGGCCGTCGAGCATCTCGGGAAAGCCCGTGTAGTCGGCCACTTCCTGGCAGGGCACGCCTTCCTTGGCAAGAAGCTTGGCGGTGCCGCCCGTTGACAGGATGTGATAGCCGGCCTCAACAAGTCCGCGGGCAAAGTCCACCACCCCGGTCTTGTCCGAGACGCTGATCAGAGCTTGTTTCTTCATCGCTTCAATTTCCTTATCAAAAGTCCCCGTTCAGAAACCCGTGCATGCGAAGTTTCTTTCGCAGGGTATTTCGGTTAATTCCCAAAAGCTGTGCCGCGGCCTTCTGATTGTTGCCGCACTTGTCCATCGCCCACGCAAGAAGAGGACGCTCGGCGGCCGTGACGATCATCTCGTGGATCGGCAGCCCCTTGACGCCCTCCAAGTCGCGCACATAGCTCTCCACGCGCCGCACGACGAGGGCGCTGAAGGCTTCATTGATGTTGACGCCGGGCAAAAGGATCTCCTCGATGCGCTTAAAGCGCGTCGACCCGTTGCCGTTATTGTCCACAGTCTGCGTCAATTTTGCTTTCCCGACAGACAAAAAAATGTTTCCAAATTTTCTTCCACCTCGGCGGCCGCGTCAATGCGAAGGAGCTTGGCGCCGAGCTCGCGCAGCGCGGGGCTCGCGCCCGCGCCCGCGAGCGGCGCAAGATAGGCCGACAGATGCATGCGAAAACTGCGAAGCGCATGCTTTTCATCGGTTCCCTGCGACGTCCAGTAGGAGAGGTGCTCGGCGAGGTGCTCGAGCACGACGCGGCGCCTTTCGGCCAAATCCGGCGCGCCGGGGTCGGGCCTTCCTTCAAGTACGGCCCTCGTGCGCGAAAAAATCCACGGGTTGCCGCGCGCGGCGCGCCCGATCATGAGCCCCGCGGCGCCGGTTTCATCAAGCATGATTCCGGCAAGCTCAGGCGAACCGATGTCGCCGTTGGCCACAACGGGGATGTCAACCCCCTGCACCACCTGCGCGATGTCGCGGCGATTGACCGCGCCTGAAAAGCGCTGCGCTCTCGTGCGGCCGTGCACCGTGACGGCTGACACGCCCGCATCCTGGGCCATCTTCGCCAAACATAGCGCATTTTTCGTCTTTTCGTCCCAACCGGTGCGCATCTTCACCGTCACGGGGATGCCTTCGGGGGCCATGGCCTCCACGACGGCGCGCATGATGTCCTGCGCGAGAGCGGGTTCGCGCATCAGAGCCGACCCGCAGGCCTTGCCGCAGACCACGCGCGCCGGACACCCGAAGTTGATGTCGATGATGCGCGCGCCCATTTCGGCAGCCGTTTGAGCCGCCGCCGCCATCTCGCGGGGATCGGCGCCCAAAAGCTGCACGACGGGCAACGGATCGTCGGCGTCGCACGCCAAGCGGCGCTGCGTCATGCTCGTTTGCGCGAGATGCGCGCGGCTTGACGCCATCTCGCCCACGGCAAGCCCTGCGCCGAGCCTTCTGCAGATGCGGCGAAACGCGGGGTCGGTGACGCCCGCCATCGGCGCAAGCACAAGGCCCCCGTCAATCACATGGGGGCCGATTTTTAGTTCAAGAGACGCCCTCGGCATGAAAAAACGCAAAAAAAAAGTCCGAAATCAAGGCTTAAGGCCCAGGCGCAGGCGTTGGGCCAAAAAGGAGCCGGGTGCCTTGCCGCCAGTTAAGGCGGGCATTGGCGGCGAGCATTCTATAGGCGCCCGAGCAATGCGGCCTTGAGAGACTTCTGCTTGCGGCTTCCTTTTGATGCTTTTTTTTCAGCAGCCGGCGGCAAGGTCGTCAACCGTCGCGCAATCAATCCCCGCCTCGTCCCAGAGGGCTTGGAGCGCGCGCATGTTCTCGGCTCCGGAGTCGATGGCGCGGCACGCGTCCACGACAATCGCCGTGCGAAAGCCCGCATCGGCCGCATCCAGCGCGGTTGCGTTTACGCAGTAGTCAAGCGCAAGGCCGCAGACGTAAACATCCTCAATGCCCCTTTCTCTGAGCCAGCCCGCAAGGCCCGTTGAGGCGCCTTTGCCGGCTTCGCGAAAGCCTGAGTAGCTGTCGCGGCCGGCGTGCGTGCCTTTTCGCAAGATGAGGCAGGCCGCGTCGGCTGCAAGAGCCGCGGCAAACTGCGCGCCCGCCGTTCCCGCCACGCAGTGCGCGGGCCAGAGCACCTGCGTGCCGTAGGAGAGTTCAATCGTTTCAAACTGCCGGCGGCCGGGGTGGCTTGCCGCAAAACTCACGTGCGTGGCCGGGTGCCAGTCGGCCGTGAGAACGACAACGTCAAAGCTTGCCATCAGGCGGTTGACGGGCGCGATCACCTCGTCGCCCTCGGGCACGGCCAGCGCGCCGCCCGGCAGAAAGTCGTTTTGCACGTCGACCACGATCAGGGCCGCCTTGGAAAGATCGGGTTTGCACTTGCCGCTTGTCATCCGAAAAAGTCTCCCAAAAGTCTCCTTTATGCAGGATTTTTAAAAAAGTCGCCGCTCCCCAAGAGCGCCTTGAGTTCATCGGCCAAGCGCCCGACAACGGCTGCCGCGGGTCCCGTGCGCGCAAGCATCGCGCCCTGCCCTGCCGCAATCTCCATCAAGTCCTCGCGCCCGAGGCGTCGCGCCGCCTCAAGGATCGGGCGCATGGCGCAGGCCTGCTCGGGATAGTCGCCGCAGGCTACGCCCGCCTCCTCAAGCGCAAGCACAAGCCCGTTGACGACAACGCGCGAGAGCCTCCCCTCGAAGGTGCGCACAAGCCGCGTGCCGGCGTCGGTAAGCCAGGCAAGCTGCTCCTTTGCTTCAGGGGCAAGGGCGCACTCATTGGTTCGCAAAAGCGCGCTGCCCGCCATCACGCCCGAGGCGCCTGCGGCAAGCGCCGCGGCCCACTGCGCTCCCGAGGCGATGCCGCCCGCGGCGATCACGGGGAGCCCCGTGGCGCGGGCCGCGGGGCCGATCAAGCTCATCAACCCCACCTGCGAGAGCGCATCGGGCTGCTCGAAATTAAGCCTTGGGCCGCCCGCCTCGACGCCCTGCACAATGATGCCGGCGGCGCCCGCTGCGCGCTGCACCTTGGCTTCGCGCAGCGTCGTTGCGGCGCCCAGCACCGTCACGCCTTTTTGCTCGAGCTTTTCGGCATAGATTTCCCGCAGGCCCCCGAAACTCACCACCACGACGGGAACGTCGTGCTCGAGCACCACCTCAAACTGCCCTTCAAAGTCGGGCTCGGGGCTCCAGGCATAGGGCGCTTCAAGCCCCAGTTCAAGGGCCAGGTCTTCGAGCGCATGCGCGCACTTTTGCGCGGCGGCCAAGCTCTCCTTTGCGCCTTTGACCGGAATGCGAAGGCCGACGGCAAAGGGCCTCTGCGTTGCCGCCCGCACGCGGGCAATGTCGCGGGCAAGCGTCTCGGGGCTTGAAAAGCCCGCGGCGAGAACGCCGAGGCCTCCTGCGCTCGTTACGGCCGCGGCAAGGTCAGGCCCCGCCGCATCGGTCATCGGCGCGTTTAAAAACGGGATGTCCACGCCCAGAAGACTGGCCAGTGCCAGGCTTCTTTTTTGAAGCGTCTCTACAAATGTCGTCATGCGTCAAAAATCGTCGGTTGTTTTGGGCAAGCTTCGCCGGGCCTTGAAGCCGGCAGCCGGCTCCGGGACCCGCGAGCCGCTTAAAAGCGCGCCCAGCATAGTGCGGCCGTGTTGGCCCGCAGTCTTTCGTATTCCACAGGCGACCCCACATTGTCCCAGAAGCCCGTAAAGACCTCGGCGCTCATGCGGCCTTGCCGCGCAAACTCCCACAGCCAGGGAAAGAGCTTGGCGCGCACGGGCGCAAGGCCTCTGAAAATGCGAGGCGCGGCAACCATCATGCAGCCGTAGGTGTGGGGGCCCGTGCCGGGCGAAACGGCGCCGTCTTCGTGCACGGTCATGTCGCCTGCGGCATGAAAGTCCGGATTGGGAACGGCCACGAGATGCACGTCGAGGCGCCCGGCGCGGATTGCCTCGGCGCGCCGCACAAGCCGCATGAGGTCAAAGTTGTGCACCACGTCGCCCGCAAGGACCAGAAAGGGTTCGTCGCAAGAGGCAGGCGCAAGCATGTCGAGCGCCCGCACGATTCCTCCGAGGCTTTCGAGCGCCTCTTCGGCCGAGTCGCCCTCGCGGCTGATTTTGACGTGAAGGCCGCGCCGCGCGCAGGCCTCGGGCAAAAACTCAAAGGCATCGGCCAGATGCGCCGTGTTGACCACGATCTCGGTGATGCCCGCGCGCTTTGCGGCCGCAAGCTGCCAGTCCATGAGCCGCACGCCGGGCGCAACCGGCAGCAGGGGCTTCGGGGTGACGTCGGTGGCGGGCCGCAGTCGATTTCCGCGTCCCGCGGCAAGAATCAGTGCTCGCATGCCGAAAGCTCACAAGAAAACCCCGCCCGCGCCGCACAAGGCCCTGCGGACAAAGCACTTTTTGCCAGCCGCCAAAAAAGGGCATGCCAGGCACCGCGCCGGGACGGGAAAAGGAAACCAAAACGAACTAAAACGTGAACGCCTCGCGGCTTTTCTTTTCTTCAAAGAGGTCCAAAAGCCAGTTGATCGGCTTGAGCTCGTCGTAGCGGTTGGCCGTCTCGCGCACGTAGTGCACAAAGCGCGGCGTGTCTGCGAGATACTTCGGCTTGCCGTCGCGGTAGTTGATGCGCGCAAAGATGCCCAGCACCTTGAGATGGCGCTGCATGCCCATCCACTCGACGTCACGCCAGAATTGTCCGAAATCCCCGGGCACGGGCACGCCCGCGCGGCGCGCCTTGTCCCAGTAGCGGATCGTGGTGTCGAGCACAAAGGACTCGCCCCAGCTGATGAAGGCGTCGCGCATGAGGCTTGCGATGTCGTAGGAGACGGGCCCAAAAAGCGCATCCTGAAAGTCAAGCACGCCGGGCATGGGGTCGGAGACCATCAGATTGCGCGGCATGAAGTCGCGGTGCACGAAAACGCGCGCCTCGGAGAGGTTGTTGGCGATGATTTTCTCAAAGCAGCGCTCGATGATTTCGCGCTGCTTGTCGGTCATCTCAAAGCCCCTGTGCACCTTGACGTACCACTCGGGAAAAAGCTCGATCTCGCGCTTTAAAACCGCCCGGTCGTAGTCGGGCAGCACGCCCGGGCGCGTTGCCTTCTGCCAGAGCACGAGCGCATCGGTGGCCGCGTCCATCATCGAGCGGGCGTTCTCCTCATTGAGCACGTCCAGATAGGTTTGGCGCCCCAGATCGCTCATGAGCACAAAGCCCGCCTCTTCGTCAACGGCAAGAATGCGCGGAACATTAAGCCCCGCCTCAAGCATCAGACGGTCGACCTTTAAAAACGGCCCCACGGCTTCGCGCGGGGGCGGCGCGTCCATCACAATGAAAGTTCCCCCGGCTCCCGCAACCCGAAAATAGCGCCGAAAGCTTGCATCGGCGCTTGCGGGCTGCATCGAATCGAGCTCCAGCGCAAGCTCGCGCGGAGCGTGCGCGGCAAGCCACGCCGAGAGCTCTTGAAACCGCGCGTCCGCCTCCGGGGTGCTTTCGGAAGCCGGCGCAGCTGTGTGCAAACGGTCTTGTGTCTCCTGCATGATCTCGTTTTCACGGGAAAAACCAAGCCTTTCCCTATAATCCGTCAAAAACCAACCCAGCACACTATAAATCAAATGTTACAAAAAGCTTCGCGCCCGGCCCCTTTGCGGCTTGCTCTGGCGGTGGCGGCGGCCTGTGCCGCGCTCTCGCCCGCCGTTCATGCCCAGCAAGGCGGCGCATCCGGGACGCGCGCGCAGGCTGCGCCCGACGCCGAGGCCGCCCGCTCAGACGCGGCAGGCGTTGATCTCGGCTCCTGGACCAATCTTCTTGCCGCACCGGTTGATGAGAACAGTGCGCCCTCGATTGCCTCGGCCTACTTCATCGAAGGGTCTCCCGAAACCGAGCTCACGCTCACGGGGGATGCCGAAGTGCGCCGCGCGGGCACCGTCATCAAGGGCGAGAAAATCGTCTACACCCAGGCTACGGGCGACGTGACCACCCAGGGAAACGCGAGCGTGGCCCGCAACGGCGCGCTTTTTACGGGGCCTTCTTTTACCTACAACCTCGACGACGAGACGGGCGAGGCAAACGACATCGAGTACGACTACGGCCCCCGCGGACTGCAGGGGTCGGCGGGCTGCGCGCGCTTTCAGTCGGGCGGCGTGACCGAATTCGACGACGCCGTGGTCACGAGCTGCAAAAAGGACAACCGCGCCTGGTGGCTTGAAATGGATCAGCTCACGCTCGATGAGTACGAGCAGTCGGGCGAGGGCACCGGAGCGGTGTTAAAACTCGGCGGCGTCCCCGTCTTCGGCGCCCCGTGGTTTACGTTTCCTTTGGGCTCGCAGCGCAAGTCGGGCTTTCTCTCGCCCACCGTGGGCTTTAACTCCGAGCGCGGCATCGACATTTCGGTTCCGTACTACTTCAACCTCGCGCCCAACTACGACTACACGCTCACGCCGCGCGTCCTGAGCAAGCGCGGCTTCGTGCTCGGCAACGAATTCCGCATCAAGCAGCCTTCCTTTGAGGCCGAGGCAAACATCAACTACATGCCGCACGACCGCATCGAGGGCACCGACCGCTACAGCGTGCAGGCAAAGTTGTCCGGCAACTGGCGCGGCTTCGGGTACGGCTTTAACTACAACCAGGTCTCCGACGACGACTTCCTCGACGATTTCGCTTCGAGCATCCGCGACAACACCGAGGACATCCTGCCGCAGGACTACTGGCTCACCTACGGCACGACCTACTGGTCGGCTGCGCTGCGCGTCACGAAAAACCAGACGATCAACGACACCGACAAGCCCTACGAGCGCGAGCCGCAGTTCACCTGGTCGGCCTATTTTGCGGACTTCCACGGGTTTGAACTCAACACCAAGATCGACGCCACGCGCTTTGTGCATCCGTGGGAGAACAAAACCAACGGCAACCGCTTCGTCTTCATGCAGGACGTGAGCTACCCCTTGATGGGCGCGGGCTGGTTCGTCACCCCGAAGGTGCAGCTTGTGGGCACGCACTACGATCTGGACTATGACAGAAACGACACGCGAGACGACAGCCCGTCTCTGACGCTTCCCATCTACTCGGTGGACACGGGCCTTATCTTTGAGCGCAACACGAGCATCGGCTCGCGCAACATTCTGCAGACCCTTGAGCCGCGCATCTTCTACTCGTATACGCCCTACCGCGATCAGTCCGACATTCCGATCTTTGATTCGACGCTTGCCGACTTCAACTTCGCGCAGCTCTACTCGGAAAACACCTGGTCAGGCTACGACCGCTTTGCTGAAACCAACCAGATTAGCGGCACGATCACCACGCGCTTGATCGACGACGCCACGGGCCTTGAATGGATCCGCGCCTCAATCGGCCAGCGCTACTACTTCAACGACAAGACCGTGGGCTGGAGCGGCGATCGGATCGATCAGCCGAGCAAAAGCGACTTTCTTGCAAGCATCGGCGCGCGCTTGACGCGCACCATCCAAACCTCGGCCGCCATCCAGTGGTCCTGGGAGCGCAGCAGCATGCAGAAGGTAAGCGCAGGCGTGCGCTGGCAGCCGCGTCCGATGAGCGTCGTCGGGCTTACCTACCGCTACAACTGGGCCGAAGAGCAAAACAGCGACAACTACATCGATCAGGTCGACTTGTCGCTGCAGTGGCCTCTCACCGACAAGCTCTACGCCCTGGCGCGCCAGAACTACTCGTTTTACGACAACAAGTTCATTGAAAGTCTCGTCGGCTTCGAATATCAGGCCGACTGCTGGACGCTGCGCGCCGTTGCACAGCGTTACACACGCGACGAGGACGAAGAGCAAACGACCTTCTTCCTGCAATTAGAATTGACCGGCCTTGGCGCCGTCGGCTCAAGCCCGCTCTCGGAGCTTCAGCGCAGCATTCAAGGCTATCAGCAGATCACTCCGATGCCGACAAAGGCTGGAACTTATGACTTCTACTACTAAACGCGCTCAAGCGGTTGTCCGCGCGCTGTGCACGGCGGGCGTGCTCACGGTTTTGGGCTCCTCGTTTGCGGCCGACGCGCCCAACACGGTGCGCGAGAGCGTCTCGGGCGTTCCCGCCCCCGCCGCAGGCCAGCAGGCCGCGGCCGATCTCAACACGTCCGAAGGCGTGGACATTCAGGCCGGCGCCCAGACGGGCCTGCGCTACGTCGACCGCGTGGTGGCCGTCGTCAACAACGACGTCATCACCGAATACGAACTGCAAAACCGCGTGCGGCAGGTGGCCATCAACCTGCGGCAGCAAAACATTGAGCTGCCGCCGATGCCCGAGCTGCGCCGCCAGGTGCTCGAGCGCCTCATTATGGAAAAGTGCCTCGATCAGCGCGCCCGAGAGCTTGGCATTCGCGTCGACGAGCGCATGGTGACGGCCTCCATCGAGCAGATCGCCCGCAACAACAAGCTCACCGTCGACGAGCTGCGCGAGCGCCTTGCGGCCGACGACGTAAGCTTTGCCGCCTTCCGCAGCCAGGTGCGCGATGAAATCTCCGCGCAGCGCCTGCGCGAGCGCGAAGTCGACAGCAAGCTCACCATCCCCGAGTCCGAAGTCGACGCCTACCTCGCCGAACAGGCGGGCTTTACGATGGGCGACACGCAGGAGTACCGCGTGCAGCACATTCTGCTGCCGATTCCGACGGGCGCCTCAGACAGCGAGGCAGATGACGTAGGCGACCTCGCAGAGCGCATCGCCGATCAGGCGCGCGAAGGAGAAGACTTCTCCAAGCTTGCCGCCGCAAACTCCAAGGCCGAGGACGCCATGCAGGGCGGCGATCTGGGCTGGATGGACGCAAGCAAACTGCCCACCATCTTCTGGCGCGCCATCGAGTCGCACCGCACCGAGCGCGGCTTTGTGGCCGTCCTGCGCTCAAGCGGCGCCTGGCACGTGATCAAGCTTGCCGACACTCGCGACGGCGTCAAGGCCAAGCTTGCGGGCGCGCCGGTCGAGCAGACGCACGTGCGCCAGATCCTGATGTTTGTCTCCGACCTCACGCCCGAGAGCGAAGTGCTCTCGCGCTTAAACGAAATCAAGCACCGCATCGAGAGCGGGCAGAGCGACTTTGCCACGATGGCGCGCTTGACCTCGGTTGACAACTCCGCCACGCGCGGCGGCGACATCGGCTGGATCAGCCCGGGCGAGGCAACGCCTGAATTTGAAGCGGCGATGAACAAGCTTGCCCCGGGCGAGATTTCGGAACCCATTCACACGCAGTTTGGCTACCACCTGATTCAGGTCGTTGAACGGCGCACCGCGCAGGCCAGCGCCGAGCGCTCGCGCCTTGCGGCCCGCATGGCGCTGCGCGAGAAAAAGCTTGCCGAAGCCGTCTACGACTGGCAGCGGGAGCTGCGCGACAGAGCCTACGTGGAAATCCGCCGCGACGCGCTGTAAGTTGCGCTGACTGCGCTTAAATTTAGGAAAAAGGCGCCTTGCCGCGCCCGATCGCAGCAAGCGGCGGGCCTGAGCACGGGCGCCTTTTCTTTACTCGTCATTTACTTGTAAACCAGGACGCCTTCATGCCGCAGGGACTGCAAGGACACAAAGCAAGAAAGCGCTTCGGGCAGAACTTTCTGACCGATGCGCACTGGATCGGCCGCATCGCCCGCGCCGTGGACGCCCGCCCGGGCCAGAGAATCATTGAAATCGGCCCGGGGCAGGCTGCGCTCACGCGGGAGCTCATCGCCTCGTGCGGGCACATCAGCGCCGTGGAAATCGACCGCGATCTTGCGGCCTGGCTCAAAAGCGAGTTTGCTGAAGACTCGCTCACGCTCATCGAGGCCGACGCTCTTGCCCTTGACTGGAAGGCGCTTGCCGAGAAAGACCCGGACGAGCCCCTTCGCATCGTGGGAAACCTCCCCTACAACATCTCCTCGCCTCTACTTTTTGCCCTGATGGCGGCGGCCGATCACGTTGCCGACCAGCACTTCATGCTGCAGCGCGAAGTCGTTGACCGGATGGTGGCCGCCCCCGGCGGCAAGACCTACGGCAGGCTCTCGGTGATGCTTCAGTGGCGCTACAAGATGGCAAAGCTTTTTGACGTGCCGCCCGGCGCCTTCAATCCGCCGCCCAAGGTGGTGAGCTCGGTGGTGCGCATGATCCCGAAGGATGTCTCCGAGGTCCCGGAGGTTCCCTTTGATCTATTCTCCTGCGTTGTCGCCCACGCCTTCGGACAGCGGCGCAAAACGCTTCGCAACGCGCTCTCGACGCTGATGGAGGCCGATGCAATCGCCTCCTGCGGCGTCGACCCGCAGGCAAGAGCCGAAACGCTGCCGCTTGAGGCCTTCACGGCGCTCTCGCGCAAGGCCGCGCAGTTGGGCGTCAAGCCGGTGGTAAGCGGCGCTTGAGAAGCACTGCGCGCGGGCTTGGCGTGCAGCACGCCTTCAGGCTCTGCTCTTGGCGAGCGTCTTTTCGCGCATCAAGGCGCGTCCTTTAGGCGGGCGCCTTGATGAGCGCATAGCTGTGCAGTCCGGCAAAAAGCAGGTTGACGCCCACGAAGGTGAAGATCACCACGAAAAAGTTGACAAGCGCAAAAACGGCAAGCTGCTTGTGGGTGAGCTTGTCGCCGCGGTCAAAGTGAATGAGCGCCAGGTAGCAGCACCACGTGATGAAGGCCCAGGTCTCCTTCGGGTCCCAGGCCCAGAAGCGCCCCCAGGAAGTCTGCGCCCACATGGCGCCAAAGAAGATGCCGCCGATCGTAAAGACGACGGCGCCCGCGCGCACAAGCGCACGGATGCGCGCGGCGCTCTCCTCTGCGCCCTCGCGCCGCACAAGCACCAGCACGGACAGAATCGCCGCCAGAGCAAACATGCCGTAGGCAACAAAGCTAAGCGCCACGTGCGCAAGCAGCCAGTAGCTTTTTAGCGAAGGCAAAAAGAGCACCGGCTCCGCGGAGATGCCCGCAAGACTCAGCCCCAGAATGCCCGCGCCGACAAAAAAGTCGACCGCGCACCAGAGAAGGCTCTCGTTTGGAGACACCCCTGCAAGGCCGCCGCTGGCGGCCGTCCTTCCCTTTTGTCCCCGCCCTGAGCCCGCCTTGGTCCGGCGCCCCGATGCGGCAAGGCTGGCCGCAAGCAGCGCAAGAAAGAAAAACGAGGCCGACTCGTAGAAGGTCGACACGGGAAATGAAAGCAGCCACCCCGCATCCATCGTCTCGATGTAGTACTTCCAGCGCAGCCCAAAGCCCGCGGCAAGCAAAAGGACGGCGATCACATTGACCGCTCTTACGACGCGCAGGGCCCGGCCGCTTTTAAAGGCGAGGTCAACCAAAGCCGCCGTGCCCGCTGCAAGCAAAAGGGCCGCCGCGATATTAAAAAGTTCGCTCGTGCTCATCATTTTCTTCTGCGGCCCAAAACGTAGAACAAAACCATGCCCGCGCAAGCAAGGACGACTCCCGCAAAGACGAGATGGTTAAAAGGCGTGTGCACCACGGAGAGCACCGTGTACTCGATGCCGGGAAATGCCTGCGGGAGAATCTCAACGCGCGCAGGGTCTCCTGCCGAGACGGGATTGGGCACGAGAAAAACCGCGCTTTCGGGCTCCTCGGGAAACACCCACTGCGCAAATCTGCCGCCAAAGTCGTCCTCAAGCTCGATCAAAAAGGCGGGATTAAGGATCATGTCGCGCCCCGTCGTCATGACGGCGGGCCGCTGGGGCTCCAAAGCGCTCGAGCCGTCCATTTTTGAAGCCGAGGGAAGAAAGTCGCGCACCACCGCAAGAAAGCGACTGCCGACAAGAAAAGGCTCGCCCATGCGCACCTCGACCGTGCGCTCGGCGCCGTCCAGACGCAGGCGCACGGCAAAAGGATGTCCCGGGGCCGCCTCAAATCCGCAGTCGTGCTGAAAAAGCTCAAAGCCCGCCGCCTTTACGGGCGCGTTGACGGCAATCGTGCACTCTTTCCCGTCAATGGCCACGCGCGAGACATAGTCGCGCACGCGCATCGTTCCCGGGTAGGCGTGCACGGCGAAGTCCTTGAGCGTGATCTCAAAGGGAAGCGGGTAGTCCTTTTCGTCGTAGCCCACGAAGTAGTGCGTCGAGCCCTTCTCCGGCAAAAAGACAAAGCCGCGGCTGCCTGCGACTTCGTTTAAGGCAAGGCCGGAAAAAACCGCCGCAAGACCAGCGTGCAGCAGCACAAGCCCCCAGTAGCGAAAGCTCCTCACAGGCCGCTGCAGTAGCCCCGCAAGGTAGAGAGCAAGCGAGAGCACAAGCCCTGCACAGGCCGCCGCCGTCGCCGCTGACCCGGCCAAAGCCTCGGAATCCCCCGCAAAGCTCGCCCGCCCCATGACGACGACAAGCACAAGGCCGCTTGCCAAGCCAATGGCAAGCGGCAGCTTGTGCAGGAGTCTCTCCAAACTCTTCATCAGGGGCGGCCTAGCAGGCCCTGCGGCGTCCCCGGGCGAGCAATTTGATTTGACACGAGAAAACCCAATTCAGTTTGACAGCGACAATTTGGTTTGGCATCTGCGGCTTCGCCCTGCGGCACTCCCGCAAGGAGCGCCGCAGGGCAAAAGGCGCCCGGCAGTCTTCTCTTCTCACCAAGGGCCCTTTTTTGCCGCAGGAAGGGAGTCTGCGGCAAAAACGCTGTCCCCTTCAAAGACGAGAGCTGTCGGTGCGCCGGGGTCTTCGCAGAGGCCTTCCAAAGCTGCCGGGGCTACTTCTGCGCGGTCTTTGCAGCCTTGTCGCTCACGGCAGCCTTTTGCGCCGCGGCCGAAGCCGCACGCAGGCGCTTGATCACGATCGAGGAGGTCTTCTCAAAACCGGACGGATCATGCACGCCGTTTGAATAGTCCGAGAAGTACCAGCCGCGGACGGTGAGATACTGGCTGTAGGCGATCTTGAGGGCGTCGTATTCGACGGCCGGAATCTTCACGGCGCCGTTTTTGGCCTTGACGAGAAGTTCCCGGGCCTCTTTGCCGTAGCGCTCAAGGCGATCCTGGTGGATGCGGTAGCGCTGCTGAATTACCTGCACCATGTAGGCGGCCTGGCCTTCGGACCAGTTGTCGCCCTTGGGATTGCCGTGACACTCGCTGCGGGCGCACGTGTTCTTGTACTTCAAGCGCGGCAGGCTCGGCTGATGCTCGAGCGTGCCGTCGGCCTTCTTGGCGAAGTGGCAGTCAACGCAGCCCACGCCCGCCTGACCGTGCTTGGAGCCCGTCAGAGTCTCCATGTGATAGTGGTCCGTGCCCACCGTCTTGACGCCGGTGGCGGCGTCAATGCCGTTGTGCATGCCCTTGCTATAGACGATGTTCCACCACTCCAGAGGATTGGAGGCAAACGTCGTGCCGACCCACCAGCCGTCGCCTTCGGTGATGTTGGCCTTGTGCAAAAGCTTGCCGGTCTTGGCGTCGTACCAGGACGAAGAGCGGTTGTGGCCCATGTGGCACTGCCCGCACATGTAGTTGGAGTTGTAGCGCTCGAGGATGGCAATCTTTCGCTCGTAGCCGCGCACGCCCATGTTGATGACCTCGACCTTCGGATAGGCGATCGAGCCGGCGTTTTTCTGATAGCGGAAGTCCTTGAAGTCCGGATGCGTCATCGACTCGATGACGTGGTCGAACGTGATGCGCGGCTCGGCCGAGTGCGGATCGTGGCACGTCACGCAGTTAAAGCTGCTGTTGACGGTCTTGACGACCTTCGCGTCGGGATCGTCAAAGACCAGGCCCACTCCCGGCTTGTCCTTGCCGAGATAGGCGTACTCCATCATGTTGTCGACCGTCTTGCACTTCAGGCAGTCCGAGCGCCCCATGACTTCGCGCCCCTTGTGCGGGCGCCATGTAAGCGACATCACGTCGTCCTTGGTGCCGATTTTGTCGCCCTCCTCGGGGCGCGTGTCGATGGTGGCTTCGGTGCGCGGCCCCACCGGCTTGGAGAGATCCTTGTAGTCCTTGTAGGCGAAGCGCCCGTCTGAGCGGATCGTGATGAGGTCGGTGACGATGTTGGCGTGAAAGCGCGGCAGATGGTACTGATTGGTGCGGTACTGGTTGTCGCCGTAGATGTCGCGCATGCCGCTGTAGGCGGGCGGCGCGTACTTGAGCGCCCATTCGTAGTGATACTTAGGATCCATCAGATCCTTTTCCTGCGCCGGATGGCACTGCGCGCAGGCCGCGTATTCAAAGTGCGTGCTCGGACGGTTCTTTGCCGAAGGCGCCTTGGCGTGCTCGGGCGTGATGTCGTGGCACGAGGCGCAGTTGACGTCCTTGTGCGCGCCGCGCAGCGTGAGCGTCTTGATCGCCGTGTTGTGGCACGCCAGACAGGTGTTGACGTCGACGGGATTTTTGGGCTGCACCGCCTTTGTGCCGGCCGCCCGGCCGGTGCCGAGCGCATGGGCGTTCATGGCGGCCACGGTCAGGACCGCTGCGAGCGCCAGGGCCATGTTTGTCCTCATTGTCATTCTCCTCTTTCCGGGTCTTTGTGCGCCGCACGAAGACAATGAGCGTGCCGTTTGAGAAAAATTAGGGCGGCGTCTTTTTAAGCGCGCCGCATCTTTTCCGGGACGCCCGCGCGGGTGCAAGAGCACCCGCCGCCAGAGCCTGCCCGCAGAACTTGCCGCCGGCATTGTCTTCGAAGGCAAATGTTTTCTTGCACAGGGCGGCAAAAAGCAGGCGGGGTCTGACCGCAGCCTGCTGCTGCAGCCGAAAGCCTCTCGCGCCTTGTGCGCAGAACGCTTTGATTATGGGCAAGTGCAAACGGACAAAAACCGCATTTGCGCGAAGCATTGCTTCACAGTTTTGCTAAATTAGGCCCCGTCTTCAGGCCTTCTTCAGTTTTTGCCGCATCATGCACCGCATTGACAACATCGCCGTCTGGCGCATCCTCGTTGCCGTCTCCCGTGAAGGGAGCCTGAAGGATGCCGCCTGCGCTCTGGGGCTCACGCAGCAGGCTGTTTCGCGTCTTGTGGCAGAGCTCGAAGAAGAAGCGGGCGGCGAACTCTTTAACCGCCGCGTGCGCCCGGCGCAGCCGAGCGAACTTTTTCATGCGTTGCTGCCTGCGGCGCGCCGCATGGTGGAAGCCTCCGACGAGATCGGCCGCATCATCGCCTCAGCCTCGGGCAAGGAGACGCTCATTCGCCTTTCCACCCCGGCCAACATGAACGTGCAGTCAATCCTTGCGGCCATCGACGACGCAAAGGCCGCGCATCCCGGACTGCGCGTTGACATCTATGCCGATCACGGGCTCGATGATCTCGCAAAAGGCGCCGTCGACCTCGTTGTGCTGCCCTATAAGCCAGAGAAAGCTCCCGGCATTCACGTCACGCCGCTATACCAAAACGTCACGATGCTGCTTGCCTCGACGCGGTATTTGAAAAAGCACCCGGCGCCAAAAACGCCCGAAGAGCTCGCGCAGCACAAGCTTCTCGTGACAAACCGCAACTGGGCCGGCAGGCCGCGCACGGACTACATCTTCAAGGGAGCCGAGCGCTTTGGCTTTGCCGCCTGCCCGGGGCTGTTTCGCGGCGACGGGTCCGCCTGCCGCCAAATGCTCATCGAGGGGCAGGGCATTGCGCTCAACGTTGATCTCGCGCTTGTCTCACAGGAACTCTCCCGGGGCGAAATCGTTCCGGTGCTGCCGGGCTGGCACTTTCAGCCCTGGGACAATCAGCTGTGCTGCCGCAAGGCCGATGCCGGCGCACCGGCCATGAAGTCTTTGATTGAAGCCGTGCGGCGGCGCTTTTACAGCTCCTTTGCCGACTCCTGGAAGTTCTGGTACCGCCATTTCAAAATTCCCTTCCCTGATCTCGAGCACGAGCGCCCGTAGGAAAGGAAAAAGCAAAAAGGCGGGAACAAAGCCCGCGGCCGGCCGCGCGCCCGGGCCGTCGAGGTCAGGCTTTGGATGCCGCCTTTTTTGCCGCGGCCTCGGCGCGGCGAACGGTGGTCGGTCTCCCGCCGATGCCCCAGTTGTCCATCGGCACCTCTTCAATAATGACGTGCGTCGTCTCGGGATTTTTTCCGAGCACGCGCACGACGAGGTCGGTGGCGCCCGCAATGAGCTCTTCTTTTTGCTTTTTGGTGGGCGCTTCGGCGCCTCCCGTGACGCGAATCGTGATAAATGGCATTGATGATCTCCTCTTTTGCCGGGCTTGCCCGGCACGCCAAGCCCACAGCGCGATCTTAGCGGCCTGGATCCTTTAGACAGCGTTTAATGCCCGCACCAGGGGGTCAAAAGCGCAAAAGAA
The DNA here is from genome assembly GCA_019418605.1 of Sutterella sp. Classification (GTDB taxonomy): domain Bacteria; phylum Pseudomonadota; class Gammaproteobacteria; order Burkholderiales; family Burkholderiaceae_F; genus Duodenibacillus. The sequence continues at coordinate 76,541 of DYBN01000032.1, forward strand.
GAAGCCGTCCTTTGCGGTATTCCTGCAGCCGCTGCAGGCGCGATCGTGCAAAATGCCCGCACCTTTTCTTTCAATTCATCAAACAAAGGAGCCACTGATGGCACATGTCCTTCCTCCGTACCGCTGCGATGTGGTCGGCAGCTTTCTGCGCCCCAAGAGTCTTGCGCAGGCGCGCGTGAAGTTTTCCCACGGCGAAATTTCGCACGAAGAGCTCACCCGCATTGAAGACAATGAAATCGCGCGGCTTGTTAAAAAGGAGCTTGAAGCCGGGCTTTGCGCCGTCACCGACGGCGAATTTCGTCGTGCCTACTGGCACCTCGACTTTATGGCAGCCCTAAAGGGCATCGAGCACGTCAAAGCCCAAGCCTGGTCGATTGCCTTTGAAGGCGCCAATCCCAAGGCCGAAACGATCGTGATCCGAGAGCGCATCGGCTTTCCGACAAATCACCCATTCCTCGCACATTTCGAACGCTTGAAGCAAATCGCCGGCGCGGGCGTCGCCTTGAAGTTTACGATCCCGTCGCCCTCCATGCTGCATCTGATTTGCTGTGTGCGTGAAGAGCGCTACGAGCCAATTGCCGCCTATCGAGACAACGAGGCGCGTCTTTTTGACGACCTCGCGCAGTGCTGGACGGACGCGATGCTTGCGCTTTATGCGCGCGGCTGCCGCTATCTGCAGTTTGACGATACGAGCTGGGGAGAGTTTTGCTCCGAAGAAAAGCGTGCGGCCTACCTCGCCCGCGGCATTGACGTTGACGCCGTCGGGCGCGCGTACGTGGCCTGCATCAACAAAATTCTCGAAGCCAAGCCCGCCGACATGACAGTGACGATGCACATCTGCCGCGGCAACTTCCGCTCCACTTGGTTTAGCTCCGGCGGCTACGAACCCGTAGCCGGGATACTCTTTGCCCATTGCAAAGTCGACGGGTTCTTCCTTGAGTACGACTCGGAGCGCGCCGGCGGCTTTGAGCCCCTGCGCCACATCAAGGATCAGACGGTCGTGCTCGGTCTGGTGACCTCGAAGTTCCCACAGCTTGAGGATCGGGAGGCGATCAAGGCGCGCATCATGGAGGCGGCAAAATACGTGCCGCTTGAGCGTTTGTGTCTGTCGCCGCAGTGCGGCTTTTCTTCAACTGAAGAAGGCAACATCATGACCGAGGCCGAACAATGGGCCAAGGTGCGGCTTGTCAAGGAAATCGCGCAGAACGTCTGGGAAGACGCATAAAAAATTGAACTTGCAACAGCTGCAGGCGCCATGTGCGTCTGCAGTCCTGAGGCAAAGACATTGCGCGGCGCTTGGAACGCATGTTCGCCAAGCGGGATTTTGTTGAAGCGCCGCTTTCAAACTCTCTTTAGCCGGCGGGCGGATTTCTCTGCCTTTTTCGCCTCACTGCCTGCGCATCCGACGCTTCTCAAGCTGCCAATAAAAAGACGGCGTATAGCTCTCTTGCCTGAGTGTGTTGAGGATGAAGGCCCGATCGTAGATGGCAATTTTCTCGGAAATCCCGTAGCTCGCGCGCATAAGGGGCACGGCACCGCAGCCCTCCGCCAACCGCTCGACCTGAATCTCCTGGTGGCATCCTGCCGCAGCAAACAAAAGCTTTTCCAAGAGCGCTTCATCGCTCTCGTAGGCCGACACAAGAAAGCCTGGCGCCTCCTGCCCGGACTTTTCCTTTTCTGCCGTTTCCCTTGAGGGCCGCGCACCCAAAGCTTCGGCCTGCGAAGTGAAAAATCCCGCCCTCAAGCAGAGATGGTACAAAGTCGAAAGCGCAGCCAGCGAATCGTCCTTTTCCAACGCCCCGCTCGACTTTTCCTCATCTTCTCGACCACGGGACGACATCGCTTTGCAGGCGGCGCCCTGAATCGGGGATTTGTTGAGCCTCACCGAGAAAACCTTGCGGTAGCTTGCGGCAAAGTCCATGTTGGCCGCCCGTCCCCAATTGGTGATGCGTTCGATGAGAGCCGAAAAATGGCGCGAAGTCTTGCAGCGATCGGAAAAATCAAGAAGCGCCTCAACAGCCGCGGCTTCCCTTTTAACGGCCGCGCCGGCAAACGGCACCCCGTAGACATCAATGAGGACGCGCACCAACGCAAGAGCCGAACCAGCTTTTTCAAGAAGCACCGTACGAACAACGAGATCGACAGCCGCCGGAGAAGTTTCGCTGTCGAGCGTTTGCACTGCCCCCCGATTCCTTGTGGAGCCCTTCCCGTCACCCCGAATGGGAGAGCGAAAAATTTCCTGCGCCTGCAGTAAAAGGTGCAAATGCGCGGGCTCGAGCACGCCCTTAAAGCCCGTTGCCGGCAGACCGCTTGACAGCGCCGCTACAAGAATAATGTTGTCTTCCGGCTCAACAGCGGCATAGATGCAGCCCGCGGCCTCCATACTTGTAAAAAAGCGCTGCGGCGCGTGCTTGAAAATATGATCGATCGTGCGCCCAAGACGGTCTGACAAAAGCGCATAAAAGGGCCCCGAGCGGCCGAGTTCGTAGCTATCGTTCATCTTTTCCGTATTCCTGCCTAAGACCTGCACCGGCATCCCGAACACCCGGCGGCGTCTCAATTTTGCCGGCAGCAAAAGTATGCAGAAGCACGTGAAAAAGGAATAGACAAACAGCAGGCAATACCGCAAAAATGCTTGACCTCCTGCGTCACTTGTTGACGCAAGCGAGCATTTCTCCCGCTTGCGGCGCACTGCATACGCCTCACAGGACGCAAAATGGCATACAAAGCAGCAGCCCCGGCCTTCTTGCCGCGGCAGCGCAGCCGCCGGCAATGTCGGGCGGTCCGATCAGCGGTACCGACCGAAAACGCGGACGGCAAACGCAAAAAAAGCCGCAACCCTTCGTTTTGACCGGGTGTTGCGGCTTGTCCTGCTTTTTCCGACGTGGGTCGGAAAAGAAAATTTGTGGTGGCTAGGGACGGAATCGAACCGCCGACACGCGGATTTTCAGTCCGCTGCTCTACCAACTGAGCTACCTAGCCACGCGAGAGATCGGAACTATACCGAGGTTTTTGCCGTTGTGCAAGTCCTTTTTCAAGCTTTTTTCATCCTTAAGTTTTTCAAAACCTTTCCGAACTTATAATTCGCCTTTCGCATCAATCCTTCCAAGGACTTCGTGCGCCTTTTTCATTGCCCGCCTTGTCTCAATGCGGCTTTGCTTTTGCATTGAGCGCTCGGCAAGAGGCGCACCAAGGATTTTGTACTTTTAAACCTTTCTCTTATGCAGCTGCTTTGTCTTGGCCTGAACCACACAACCGCTCCGCTGTCCGTGCGCGAGCGCGTTGCCTTCGGCCCGGAAGAAATTGAAGGGGCCATCGCGACGTTCAAGGAACGGCTGGCGGCTGCAGACCACGGCGGCCTCACCGAGGCGATGATTCTGTCGACGTGCAACCGCACAGAGGTCTACTGCGCGGCAATGGACCCGCAGACCGCCGCCGACGAACTTTGCAGCCTCATTGAAGACATGAAGTCGGTGGGCGCGGGGCAGTTCGAGCCCCACACCTACCGCTACGTGCAAAGCGAAGCCGCGCGCCACATCTACCGCGTGGTCTCCGGCATCGACTCCATGGTGCTCGGCGAAACGCAGATCGTGGGGCAGTTTAAGAAGGCCGTGCAGATGGCCCGCGAAGCCAAGGGGCTGGGCCTCATGCTCAACCACCTCTTTCAGGACGCCTTTACGGTGGCCAAGGAGGTGCGCTCAACAACGGCCATCGGCTCGAGCTCGGTAAGCCTTGCCGCCGCGGCCGTGCGGCTTTCGATGCGCCTTTTCGGGCGCCTTGAAGACTCCAACATCCTCTTTGTGGGCGCAGGAGAGATGATTGAGCTGTGCCTTGCGCACTTCTCTGCTCAGTCGCCCAAGTCGATTACGGTTGCCAACCGCTCGGTCGACCGCGGCCAGACGCTGGCCGCCCGCTTTAACGGCCGCGCCATCAGGCTTCAGGATTTGCCTGAGAAAATTGCCGACTACGACATCATCGTCAGCTGCACGGCCTCGGCTCTTCCCATCATCGGTCTCGGAATGATCGAGCGGGCGATCAAGGAGCGGCGCCACCGGCCGATCTGCATCGTCGATCTTGCCGTTCCGCGCGACGTCGAGCCCGAGGTTGCGCGCTTGGACGACGTCTACGTCTACTCAATGGACGAGCTTGGCGCCGTCGTGCAGTCTGGCCGCGAAAGCCGTCAGGCCGCCGTCATTGAAGCCGAAGGCATCATTACGCTGCGCGTGCAGGCCTTTGAATCCTGGCTTGCCATGCGCTCGGCCGTTCCCGCCATCGCCCGCATCCGCTCGCGCGCCGAGCACATCCGCGAGGAGCTCGTCGACGCCGCCGCGCAGCAAATCACGCGCGGGGCCGATGTCCGGGACGTTCTCGATCAGCTCACGCGCACGCTCACCCACAAGCTCATCCACGACCCGACGGTGCTGCTGCGCGACGCCCGGGGCCTGACGCAGGAAGAGCGCCAGCACATGACGACCATCGTAGGCCACTTCTTTGAAGGCCGCGGCTGGTGATGCGGCAGGCTTTGAAGGCTGCCGCAGAAAACGGCGGGCGGCGCCGTTAGTTTTTTTGGCAAATTCGCGCTTGTGCGAAAATACGCCCTCTTCCTGCGGGCGCGCCCAACGCGCGTATTTTTTGTGCGCGCCCTGCACGTGAATTTTGTGATCCACTTCCATGAAAGAAAGCATTCGAGCCAAATTGATGGGGCTGTGCCGCCGTCTTGAAGAAATTGACGTCACGCTTGCCGCGCCCGACGCGGCCGACGACATGAACCGCTTCAGGGAACTTTCGCGCGAGCGCGCCGAAATCGAGCCCGTCACCATCAAGATGCGCGAATACACGCGCACGGAGGCCGACATTGAGGATGCGCAGGAGCTGCTGCGCGACCCCGAGATGGCCGACTTTGCCGCCGATGAAATCAAGGCGGGCAAGGCAAAGCTTGAAGCGCTCGAGCACGACCTCGAGGTGCTGCTTTTGCCGCGCGACCCCAACGACGAGCGCAACATCTTCCTTGAAATCCGCGCGGGCACGGGGGGCGAGGAATCCGCGCTTTTTGCGGGCGACCTGCTGCGCATGTACATGCGCTACGCCGAGCGCCAGGGCTGGAAGGTGGAAATCGTCAGCAAAAACGAATCCGACCTCGGCGGCTACCGGGAGGTCATCTGCCGCATCATCGGCAGCGGCGCCTACTCCAAATTAAAGTTCGAGTCCGGCGGCCACCGCGTGCAGCGCGTGCCCGAGACCGAGGCCGCAGGGCGCATTCACACCTCGGCCTGCACGGTGGCGGTCATGCCCGAACTCGATGAAGTCGAGGCCGTCAAGATCAATCCGGCCGATCTGCGCATCGATGTCTACCGCGCCTCGGGCGCAGGCGGGCAGCACGTGCAGAAGACCGACTCGGCCGTGCGCATCACGCACCTGCCCACGGGACTCGTGGTCGAATGCCAGGACGAGCGCAGCCAGCGCCAGAACAAGGAGCGCGCCATGGCGGTGCTTGCCTCGCGCCTTTACGCCGCCGAAGTTGAAAAGCAGCGCGCCCAGGAGGCGAGCACCCGCAAAAGCCTCATCGGCAGCGGCGACAGAAGCGAGCGCATCCGCACCTACAACTTCCCGCAGGGGCGCGTCACCGATCACCGCATCAACCTGACGCTCTACCGGCTCGACGCCATCATGGACGGCGACCTCGACGAAATCATCACGGCGCTCACCAACGAGCATCAGGCCGAGCAGCTCGCCGCCATGGGCGAGTAAGAGCGCGGGCCGCGGAAAACAAGCCGTGACGCAGGCAGGGGTCCTTCTAAAAGAGGCATCGCGGCGCATTTCGCGCAGCGACGCGCGCATTGTGCTTGCGCACCTTGCGGGCACAACGCGCGAAGCGCTCATCATGCACCCCGAGATGCCGGTGCCCGCAGACATTGAGACGGCTTTTGAATCAGCCGTCGACAAAATCGCGCGGGGCTGTCCCGTCGCCTACGTCACGCACCGGCGCGAGTTCTGGTCGCGCCCCTTTTTCGTCTCGCCCGCCGTGCTCGTCCCGCGCCCGGAGACGGAAACGCTTGTTGAAGAAGCGCTTGCCGCCATCGATGCACGAGGTTGCCAAACCGTTGCGGACCTTGGCACCGGCAGCGGCATCGTGGCCGTGACGATTGCGCTCGAGGCGCCCGAAACGCGCGTTACGGCAACCGACGCAAGCCCCGGGGCGCTTGAAGTGGCCCGCATCAACGCCCGAAAGCTTGGAGCGCAAATCGAATTTCTCGAGGGTTCGTGGTTTGCGCCTCTTGCCGGCCGCAGGTTTGACCTCATCGTCTCCAACCCGCCCTACATCGCAAGCGGCGACCCGCACCTTGCCAACCTCACCTTTGAGCCTCAAGGGGCGCTTGCCTCGGGCGACGACGGCTTGGACGACATTCGCCTCATTGCCGCCCATGCCCCCGAGCACCTTGTCCGCGGCGGCATGCTCCTTCTTGAGCACGGCTACGATCAGGGCGAAGCCGTCCGGGAGATTTTGCGCAGTTCGGGCTTTGCAGACATCCGCACCGTGCGCGACCTTGCGCAAATCGAGCGCGTGAGCTGCGCTCGTCTTGCCTAAAAAATCCAATCCATCCGCTTTGCGCATCATCTTGCGTCATTTGTCGCGAAATGCGCGCGGCCTGCAGAGCCTCGCGCGCTAAACTCGAGCACGCATCGCCGCCCGGGAGCCCCGCTCTTTTTGCCCAGGGGCGGCGCCGACCGTTTCACTTTGCGTTTATTGGAGAGTTTCACGATGGATGTTCTGCAGATTGTCCGCAGCCGCTACACGACCAAGCACTATGACCCGTCCAAGCGGGTTTCCGAGGAAGACTTCAACACGCTGCTTGAAGTGCTGCGCCTTTCACCCTCTTCGGTGAACTCCCAGCCTTGGGAGTTTTTCATCGCCCGCACGCCGCAGGCCAAGCAAAAGCTGATGCCGGCCATTCCTGACTTCAACAACGACCGCGTGGAAAACGCTAGCCACCTGATCGTTTTTGCCGTGCACGAAAAGCTCGACGAGACCTACCTCAAGGAGCTGCTTGCGCAGGAAATCGCCGACGGCCGCTACGCCCCCACGGCTCCCGTCGAAGATCTCGACGCGGCTCGCCGCCACTTCGTGGGACTGCACAGCACCTCGCAGGAGGAGCTTTTGAGCTGGGAGATGCGCCAGGCCTACATCGCGCAGGGCTTCGTTCTGTTTGCCGCGGCCGCCATGGGCATCGACTCCACGCCCATTGAAGGGGCCGACTTTGACAAGATTGACGAGATTCTCGGACTGCGCGACAAGGGCCTCAGAAGCTTCTTTGCCATCAGCTTCGGCTATCGCGCCGCCGACGATTCGAACGCCTCGCGCCCGAAGTCGCGCTGGAGCGCCTCGCGCATCTTCCACGAAGTCGCATAAAAGGCGCCATTTTTCGCCTACGCAGGCCCCTCCACAAAAAGGTGTCCTCCCATGCAGCTTCATGATCTCATTGCATCGATCAATGCGATGCTCGAGCCCGACAAGTACCGCGACTACGCCCCGAACGGGCTGCAGGTTGAAGGCCGCGGCGAAGTGCGCCGCATCGTCACGGGCGTTACGGCGTGCCTTGATCTGATCTACGCCGCGCGCGAGCGCGCAGCCGACCTTCTCCTCGTGCACCACGGGTGGTTTTGGAAGCGCGAGGATCCGCGCATCACGGGCATGCGCCGCAAGCGCATCTCGGCGCTGCTTGCGGCCGACATGAGCCTTGCGGCCTATCACCTGCCGCTGGACGACCATCCGGAGTTCGGCAACAACGCGCTTTTGGGGCGCAAGCTGGGCTTTATCGCCGACGGCCGCTTTGGCGAAGACAACCTGGGCTGGATCGGGCAGCCCGAAGAGGAGCTGCCCGTGCGCTCGCTTGCCGAGCGCATCAAGCGGCATCTTGCGAGAGAGCCCCTTCTGGTGGGGCCCGCCGACAAGCGCATCCGGCGCGTGGCCTGGTGCACGGGCGCCGCGCAGGACATGATCGAGGCTGCGGCCGAAGCCGGCGCCGACTGCTTTATTTCAGGCGAAATCAGCGAGCGCACCACGCACATTGCGCGCGAACTCAACATCGCCTACCTCGCCTGCGGACACCACGCCACGGAGCGCTTCGGCATCGCCGCGCTGGGAAAGCGCCTGGCTGACGAGCACGGCCTTGAGGTGGAGTTCGTCGACATCGACAACCCGGCCTAAAGTCGTGGCCGCCTGCGCGCCTGGCAGGCGGCCCAAGGCGAGGCGGCCGCCGTTTTTTGGGCTTACTTGGAAGCCCCGGATGCACCGTCTTTTTGTTCCTTCTGCTCTTTGAGAAGATCGCGAATTTCGCGCAGGAGGGCGATGTCTTCAGGCACGGGCGCAGCTTCCTTTGCCTTCTCGTCTTCGGCCTTTTTTTGCGCCTGCTCGCGCAAAACGGCCGCTTCAAGCCGCGCACGGGCCGTGCTCACCACCTTGATGAGCCAGAAGATCACGAAGGCCAGAAGAAGAAACTGCACCACGGCCGTCAGAAAGGCGCCGTAACCGAAAACCGTGGCGCCCGCCTTGGTGAGCGCCTCATAGGTCATGGGGCCCGTGTAGTCGGCGGGCTTTTGCAGCACGATGAAAAGGTTTGTGAAGTCGGGCCGCCCCACGAAAAAGCCCAGCAGCGGATTGATGATGTCCTTGACGAGGCTGTTGACGATGGCCGAAAACGCCGCGCCGATGATCACGGCCACGGCCAGATCAAGCACGTTGCCGCGCGAGATGAACGCTTGAAATTCCTTGATGAAGTTTTTCATGAGCCCTCCATTTTTTCGTTTAAATTCAATGGACTACAGGCAAAATCAGGAGTTTTTTGCGCGTTTTATCTAAAATAATCAGTCTCGGTTTGCACGGGTAAAGCGCCCTTGCCTGCACTCCTTGCCTGCACCTTTTCCTGCGCCTGAGGCTTTGCGTCTCGAGGCCCGTGCTGCGAAGCCGACTTTTTACGCATTTTTTGTTTTAAGACACTTTTCCCGAGCGCCGCAAGAAAGCTTTGCCTCTTTGCTAAATTTTGCGGCGCCGGCTTTACGGGGTTTTCTGCATCATGATGATTCTTTATTCCGGCTCCACCGATCCCTTTTCTCACCGCTGCCGCTTCGTGCTCTATGAAAAGGGAGGCGACTTTGAAGTTGTGGATGTTGATCCCAACAACCGTCCGCCGGAAGTCGATGCGCTGAACCCGTACGGCGAGGTGCCGATTCTGATCGAGCGCGACCTGACGCTGTACAACTCCAACATCATCAACGAGTATATCGACGAGCGCTTCCCGCATCCGCAGCTCATGCCAGCCGATCCGATCATGCGCGCGCGGGCGCGTCTTTTCATCTACACCTTCGAGCGCGAGCTCTTCGGTTTCGTGCGCTTTCTCGAAGACCGCAACTCCGACGAGCGCCGCAGGGCGATCGCCCGTCAGCAGATTCGCGAGCAGCTCGTGCAGCTCTCGCCCATCCTCGCAAAGAACAAGTACCTGATGGGCGACGAGTTCACGATGCTCGACGTGGCCCTCGCGCCTCTGCTGTGGCGCCTTGGAATCTACGGCATTGAACTGCCAAAGAGCGCGGCCCCTCTTTTGAAGTACGCCGAAACGGTCTTCTCTCGCAACTCCTTCATCGACTCCATGACGCCCTCTGAAAAGGTCATGCGCCGCTAGTGTCGTTTGATTCAGGGGAGGTTTTTGCCATGCAAAACAACAGCATGATCGTTCTGCCGCTCTCGCAGCCGAGCTTCAAGCCCTATCTGCTCACGGCGCTTTTGGACTGGTGCGAGAGCGAGGGCTACACGCCCTACATGCTCGTGAGCGTCGACGAGGCCACGGTCGTGCCGCGCGAATTCGTCAATCCGGACAATACGATCGTGCTGTGCGTGTCGGCGGAAGCGACAAAGGATCTCGTTATCGACGACGAGGCCGTGACGTTTCAGGCGCGCTTTGGCGAGCACGTGCGCAACATCGTCGTGCCGCTCGGGCGCATCGCCGCCATCTATCCGCGCGAAAATACCGACCTCGTGAGCTATTTCCCGGTGCTTGAAACCAAGAGCGCGCCGGGCAAAAACGAGCCCGAAGACGACGACCTCCCCGTCTTTACGAAGGTATAGCGATCCGGTAAAATCCCGCGGCTTGCCCTAATAGCTCAGTTGGTAGAGCAATCGCCTTGTAAGCGATAGGTCGTCTGTTCGAGTCAGACTTGGGGCACCAGTTGAACTCCGAGCACGCCCGTTTTTGCGGCGTGCTTTTTTTTGCACCGGCGCAGCGCGGGGCCCCCAAGGCGGGCCGGCGCTTTGGCTGCGCCGCCCGGCCGCAAAGGCCCGGGGGTCCCTTCGCCCTCTTTGTCCTCTTATCGGGAAATCTTGAAGATTTCCTCGATCTCGCGGTTGGAGAGATCCCCGATCCAGGCCTCGCCCGTGCTCACGGTGATGTCGGCAAGCTCCCGCTTGCGGGAGATCATCTGATTGAGCTTTTCCTCAAACGTGCCCTCGGTGATGAAGCGGTAGACCAGCACGTCGCGGTTTTGCCCGATGCGGTAGGCGCGGTCGTTGGCCTGCGCCTCCACGGCCGGGTTCCACCAAAGATCGTAGTGAATGACAGCCGAGGCGGCCGTGAGATTAAGCCCGAGGCCGCCCGCCTTGAGCGAGAGCACCAGCACGCGCGACTGCACGTCGTTTTGAAAGCGATCGACCATCTTCTGGCGCTCCTCAATCGAAACGCCCCCGTGCAGGAAGTCGGGCTTGCGGCCGAATGCTTCGGAAATCCACTCCACGAGCAGATGCCCCATCTCGGCAAACTGCGTAAAGACAAGCACCTTTCGCTCGGCGTCAAAGCACTGCGACAAGAGCTCGATGAGCGCCCTGCCCTTGCCCGAGTCGGGCGTCTTGCACATCGTCTTTTGAAACTGCGCGGGAGAATTGACGATCTGCTTGAGGTGCGTGATCATGCGCAAAATGTTGCCGCGGCGCTTGAGCTCTACGGTGGCCGCAAGCGCGGCCTTGTTCACGGCCTCCTCGACCGTGCCAGCTTCGAGCGCCTCGGAGAGCATCTCGGAGAGGTCGGAGAGAGACACCTTGAGGCACTCCTCGTACAAGGCCGTCTGCTCGGGCGTGAGGCTTGTGAAGTAGTCGACCGTCGTGCGCTCGGGCAGATCCGAAATGATGTCCTTTTCGCTTTTCATGCGGCGGATCATGAAGGGCTTTGTGAGGCGCCTGAACTGCTCGAGCACGAGCTCGCTGCGGTTTTCTTCAATGGGCCTTGCGTAGGTCTCGCGAAAGCCTTTAAGCGACCCCAGCAGCTTGGGCTGCACCGCCGCCATGATCGACCAGAATTCCTGCAGGCGGTTTTCAACCGGCGTGCCGCTCATGGCGATGACCTGCGGGGCCGGGAAGTGGCGCGCGGCCGTGGCCTGCGCCGTGGTGTAGTTTTTAATCGCCTGCGCCTCGTCCAAGACAAGAAGCCGCCACTTGCGGCTGCTCAAGACTTCCAGATCATTGGTGAGAATCCGGTAGCTCGTAAGCACCACGTCGGGCAGCGCGTCGTTCTCGGGGAGGCTTCTCGACTGTCCGTGATAGAGCGCAACCGAAAGGTTCGGCGCAAAGCGGTCGATTTCGCGCGCCCAGTTGCGCATGACGGAGGCGGGCACGACCACCAGAACGCGCCCGTCCTTGAGTTCGCCGTCGGCCTTTAGCTGCTCGATCGCGGCAATCACCTGCACGGTTTTGCCCAGGCCCATGTCATCGGCAATGAGCGCCCCGAGCCCCAGCTTGAGGTTTTTCATAAGCCACGAAAAACCCCTTTGCTGATACGGGCGCAGCACGGCCTTCAATCCCGCCGGCGGCGGCAGGTTTTTTACCGCAAGCAGCGCGTTGATTCTCTCGCTCACCGGAGCGGTCGCCTCGACCACGGTGCCGTCCCAGCTGCCGGTGAGCACGGCTCTGAGCTTGTCCCAGCTGCTCACGCGCTTTTGGGCCGTCATCTGCGCCTCGATGCGCTCGGCGGCCGCCTGCGTCAGGTAAATGAATTGATCGCCGTAGGAGACCAGGTGCCCGGCCTTGTTGATGAGCTCCCGGAGCTCTTCAAGAGGAATGCGCTTGTCGCCCACGGCCGCCTCCCAGCGAAAGTCCGCAAGCGAGTACTTGTCCAGAAGCCCTTTGGTATCGAGCGTCTTGCCCGCATCGACCACCGCAACGAGCTTGGGCTCGAGCATCGCCGAGAGCTCCTGCGGCAGCCGCACGTAAATGCCCGCAACCGAAAGGCGCGGCGCCTCGTTAAAGAGAAAGTCTTCAATCTCGGCCGTCCCGAGCACCACTTCAAAGGGCGCGGCAACGGGCTGCGGCGCGCGGTGTTTCTTTGCGGCGCTCGCCGCTTTGGAGCCAAGCGCTGCTTGATGCGCCTTTTTCCTTTCCTCGCTGTACTTGCCGAACTCTTTTTCGTAGCGCTTGAAAATGGGAAAGAGCTCTGCGTAGCTCTTGAGCGCTTCGCCTGCCACGAGCGAGAGCTTCGGATAGGAGCGGGCGGAGGCCGCGACGACGTCAATCGTCGTCAGCCTGCCGTCGGCCAAGTGCGTCTTTTTGGCCGCAAAGCCGATGGAGACGGCCGCGTTTCCGCCGCCCGCGTTGCGCACCGACACCACGAGCTCTTCGGACAGCGCCGTGCGAAAGAAGACGGCGTGCAGGTCGCGGTACACGTAGCGCGAATCAAAGCGGTTGCGCTGAATGTGGTAGCTCCCCTCCTCGGAGGTTGTGTAGCCAAAGGAGCTTGCCACAAGGCGCTCGACCGTTTCGCGGCGCGCCAGCGTCTTTTTGCTCTCAAGCGCAAAGCGCATGATTGCCGACGCGGCAAGCGTCAGAGCGCGCAGCGCGGCCTTCTCCTGCGGATAGCGTCCCGCGGGGGCGCTCTCCTTGGGAAAGAGCTCCTTGACAAAGCCCCCGAGCAGCGAGGCAAGCTCGCTGACGCGGCTGCGAACCTCCGGCAGATACAGCACGGGCATCCACAGGTAGTTCACTTCAAGCGACTCGTCGTGCCAGACGGGCGTGGGAAGAAGGGCGCCGGCAAGCAAAAGCTTGCCCGCCATGCGGGTTACCGCGCGCCAGAGCACGACGAGCTCGGGCGCGTTTTTGGCGTTCCAGCGCGGCATCGTCATGACAATCGCCAAGAACCTCGCGGCGCTGATCTCGTAGGTGCGCGCATCGGCATCGTCCCTGCCCTCGCGCTCGAGCTCGCGCTCCTTTTCATTGGGCTCAAGCACCAAGCGAAAACGGCAGTCGTAGGGGTTGCCGTCTTCGGCTGCAACCACCGTGAGGCTCTCAATTTGTCTGTTGGCGGCCTCTCCGAGCCACTCCTCCCAGAGCGTTTGTGCGCGGCGCTCGTTGGTTTCAAAGTCAAGTTCGGTCGCCTCCACCGCCGCAAACCACCGCTTGAGAAGCTTTTGCGTGTGCTCAATGAGCTCGTCGTAGCACGCGCGGTACGGCGTCTGCGTCATGTAGATCCTTTCGCCTCGCCGGTAGCTTGCCGAAATTTTTTCCGGCAGCACCGAGCTCACCGTCGTGCCGATCGAAGCAAAGGGCTGCAGTCCGAAGTAAAGCAGCCCGTCAAAGGCAAGCCTGCGGCTTTTGGCAAGCCGCGAAGGCAAAAGGCCCGCGGCGTCTTCGAGCACCTCGTCAAGCTTCAACGGCAGCGCCGTCGTGAGCCGCTCCTCTGAAATTCCGTAGTCTTCGAGCGCAGCCTTGATGTCGCCCGCAACAAGCTCAAGGAAGGTCTCGGGATCATGGGCAATCCAAAGGGCTGAAGTCAGAAACGCCGTTTCGTAACTGACGTCTTGCTCCTCCTCGTCGAGCTGATCGGCGATGTCGGTTTCATATTTCCCTCCGAACTCGCCTTCGATTCTGCAGACGATCCGCGCGGGCGCGGGATACGGGTCGATGGCATGCCGGCGCAGCAAGCTCAGAAGCTCGCGCGGGTAGTTGTCCCGCCAAATCTGCGCGACAAGGTCGGGGCGCTTCAAGAGGTCGGCGATGAAGCTGTCAAAGCGCGTGTCCCTCACATCGAGCACCCGGCTCGGAATGAAAATGCGGCACAGCCTGTCCTCGGAGAGATTCACCGTCATGAGACCCCAGTCGCGCAGTTTTTCTCCTCTTATGGTGCCGAGGAAATCGAAAAGCGTGGTCTCTTTGTATTGCGCGCGAAAAAAGCTCATCACCGTCGCGCGCTTGCGTTTGGGCACGCGGTAATAGAGCGTCGAGCGAATCCACTCTTCGCCCCAGAAAATATTCTCATCGTTCGAATTGGGCGTCTTCAGCATGCTGTGTTTCCCGAACAGAGGAGTCTTTGAGCCTTAAAAGAGCTGACAAGAGCGCAATTTTGCCACGTCCCTTTTCCGGCCCTTTTTCCGGCCCCTTTTTCGCGGGCGCCCCAGCCGCACCTTTGGCAGCCGTCGGGCTCTCTTTTTCCGTCCATGTCGAGGTAATACGGCAAACGTTCGTGCATTTACAGCCAAAGCGGCCCGCGGCGCTCAGAAAACCGCCCCGCGCGGCCGATAGACTGCCTGAAGCTTCAAGCTGAAGACTCGTTTCTTTTTCTCACGCCGCGCACACGCAAGGCGCAAAAAAAGCGCAAAAAGGCGCAAAGGATTTTTCCCATGTCCCATCAGAGCATCGACACGACCTGCGTTCAAGGCGGCTGGCGTCCCGGCAACGGCGAGCCGCGCCAGATTCCGATCGTTCAAAGCACAACCTTCCGGTACGCATCCGGCCGCGACATGAGCAAGCTTTTTGATCTCGAGGCAAGCGGCTACTTCTACTCACGGCTGCAAAACCCGACGACCGACGCAGTGGCGGCCAAGATCGCCGCACTCGAAGGCGGCACGGGAGCCGTTCTCACCTCTTCGGGCCAGGCAGCCAACTTCTTTGCCGTCTTCAATCTTGCCAATGCGGGCGATCACGTCATCTCGCTTTCGACCATCTACGGGGGAACGCACAACCTCTTTGCCGTCACGATGAAAAAGATGGGCATTGACTTCACGTTTCTCTCGCCCGATTGCAGCGACGAAGAACTCGAAGCGGCCTTTGCCCCCAACACCAAGGCGGTCTTTGGCGAGACCATCGCAAATCCCGCTCTCACCGTGCTCGACATCGAGCGCTTTGCGCGCGCCGCGCACGCCCACGGCGTTCCGCTCATTGTCGACAACACGTTTCCCACGCCCGTCAACTGCCGCCCCTTTGAGTGGGGCGCCGACATCGTGACGCACTCCACCACAAAGTACATGGACGGGCACGGAGCGGCCGTCGGCGGCTGCGTGGTCGACTCGGGCCGCTTTGACTGGATGGCCCACAAGGAGCGCTTTGCCGGCCTCACCACGCCAGACGAGAGCTACCACGGACTTGTCTACGCCGAAAAATTCGGCAATTCGCAGGCCTACATCGCCAAGATCACCGCGCAGCTCATGCGCGACTTTGGCTGCGGGCAGTCCCCGCAAAACGCCTACTACCTCAACCTGGGACTAGAGAGCCTGCACCTGCGCATGCAGCGCCACTGCAGCAGCGCGCTTGCCGTTGCGCGCTTTCTCAAGGAGCGCCCCGAAGTCTCCTGGGTCTCGTACCCGGGGCTAGAAGGCGACAAAAACCATGCGCTCGCGCAAAAGTACATGCCGCAGGGCACCTGCGGGGTCGTGAGCTTTGGCATCAAGGCTGGGCGCGAGGCCGCAGAGGCCTTCATGGAAAACCTCTCGATTGCGGCCATTGAGACGCACGTTGCCGACGCGCGCAGCTGTTGCCTGCATCCGGCAAGCACCACGCACCGGCAGCTCTCGGACAAGGAGCTTGCCGCCTGCGGCATTACGCCCGAACTCGTGCGCTTCTCCTGCGGGCTCGAGGCGGCCGACGACCTCATCGCCGACATCAGCAACGCCCTTGCCCGCGCAGGTCTCCGATAAGCAAAAGCCCGCGCTGGTTTGTCCTTTTTCTCTTTTTTGCGAGGCTGCGCCCCATGCCCATCAAAGTCCCCAACCATCTGCCCGCGGTCAAGGTTCTCAACGAAGAGAACATCTTCGTGATGACCGAGGAGCGCGCGCAGACGCAGGACATCCGGCCGCTCAAGATCCTTCTTTTGAACCTGATGCCCGACAAGATCACCACCGAGACGCAGTTCTCGCGCCTGCTCGGCAACACGCCTCTGCAGGTCGAACTCGACCTCATTCACATGTGCTCGCACCAAAGCCGGCACACGCCGGCAAGCCACTTGCAGAGCTTTTATCAGTGCTTTGACGACGTCAAGGCCAAGCGCTACGACGGCATGGTGATCACGGGGGCGCCCGTTGAGAAGCTCGCCTTTGAGGAGGTTGACTACTGGGACGAGCTCGTTGAAATCATGGACTGGAGCACAACGAACGTCTTTAGCACGCTGCACGTGTGCTGGGGCGCGCAGGCAGGCCTCCATCACCATTTCGGCATCGGCAAGAGGCTGCTGCCTGAAAAGCTCTCGGGCGTCTACGCCCACCGCGTCACGCGCGCGGGCAACATGCTCTTTCGCGGCAGCGACGACGTTTTTTACGTGCCGCACTCGCGCCACACGACAATCGACGAGGAGGCCGTGCGCAGGCAAAAAGAGCTTCGCATTCTCGCCTCTTCTGATGAAGCGGGCATCTACGCGCTTTCGACCGCGCGCGGCCGCCGCATTTTTCTCACCGGCCACCCCGAGTACGACGCGGCGACGCTCGGAAACGAATACCGCCGCGATCTCGAGGCAGGGCTCAATCCCCGGATCCCGGCGCACTACTACCCCGAAGACGACCCGGGCCGCGCCCCGGTGATGAACTGGAGGGCGCACGCGCACCTGCTCTACGCCAACTGGCTCAACTACTTCGTCTACCAGGAAACGCCCTTTGACCTCAACCTGGTCGGCAAAAGGCCCTGACGGGAGGCTGCGGCGGACGCGAAAACGGGGAGCTGCGAGGCCCCCCGTTTTCCAAAAAATCCATGTTTTGGACGTGCCTGCGTCTTTGCGTAAAGAAGACGCAGGCGCGTTTTTGCCGGACAAATTCAAACCCGATCAATACAGCCCGATCAGCTTCCACCAGCCCATGCCGGAGGCAAAGACGATGATGACCGAAACCGTGACGAGCAAGAAGTTGATCTTGTAGAACCTCGGACGCTCGAAGTAGCCCTGGCCAAAGTAGATCGGACCCGGGCCGCCCGCGTACTCGGTGATGCCCCACATGAAGTTCGAGAAGATGCTAAAGCAGATGGCAACCATCATCGGAGGAGCGCCCGCGCCGATGGCAACCGCGCAGAAGGGCACGTACATCGCCGCCACATGGCCCGAGGCCGTGGCAAAGACATAGTGCAGATAGATGTAGGCAAAGCCAAGAATCAGGAAGGCCGTCATCCAGTCCATGCCCACGAGCATCGAGGTAAAGCCCTCGGACATCCACTTCACGAACCCGAGGCTCGTCAGTCCCGTGGCAAGCGAAATGATGACGCCGAACCAAATCACCGTATCCCAGGCCGCCTTGTCGGCCAAGACTTCCTTCCACTGCACCGCGCCGGTCACAAAGAGGAAGGCCGCAAGCCCGATGCCGATGGCATTGGCGTCAAGCCCCGTGAGCATCGTCGTGCCCCAGCCGACGAGCGCAATCACAAAGCCCGTGGCCACCCATTTCTCGCGGCTGCTCATCGGGCCCATGGCCTGCAGCTCGCGCCGGCCCATTTCCTTGGCCTGCGGCGTGTGCTTGAGTTCCGGGTCGAGAATCTTGTAGGAAAGCAGCGGCATCACGAAAAAGCAGATCATGGCCGGCACGAG
The DNA here is from genome assembly GCA_019418605.1 of Sutterella sp. Lineage (GTDB taxonomy): Bacteria > Pseudomonadota > Gammaproteobacteria > Burkholderiales > Burkholderiaceae_F > Duodenibacillus. The sequence goes on from DYBN01000032.1 coordinate 94,348, forward strand.
CGCCGCCCAGAACCATCCGCCCCAGCTCATTTCAATGCCGAGCCCCTCCTTGGCGAGCGTCGCGCACAAGGGGTTGGCCGCCATGCCCGTCATAAAGAGCGCGCCCGTAATCGGCGTGAACTGAAAGCAGGTCATGATGAGGAATTCACCGATCTTCTTTTGCTTGGGACCGGGCTGGGAGTCAAGCACCATGTTGATCGACTTGGCCACGGGCAGAATGATGCCGCCCGAGCGGGCCGTCACGCTCGGCATGGCGGGCGCCAGAATGAGGTCGGCCGTGCCAAGCGAAAAGGCAATGCCAAGAGCCGAGCCGCCGAACCAGGAGAGCATCTTGTAGGCGATGCGCCGCCCCAGGCCCGACTGCACGAAGCCCAGCGAGAGCACGTAGGCCGAGAAGATCATCCAGACCGTGCCCGAGGCAAGGCCCGAGAGCGCCGCCTTAAAGCTCAGCGTGTTGGTAAAGATCGTCACCGCCAGAGCGATGATCATGAGTGCGCCCGAGGCGATCGGCGCGCACAAAATGCCGATGATGGTCGACACGAAGATGGCAAACATGTGCCAGGCCTGCAGCGAGAGGCCTTCGGGCGCGGGCGTAATCCAAAGACCGCCCAGAAGCGCCAGTGGAACGAGCCACTGCCAGATTTTGACTTGTTTTTGGGGCATAACACTCTCCCTTGATTGGACATGCCGGCCGCAGGAAGCCTCGCGCGGGACGCCTTGTCCGACGCATGAGGCAAAACGGCGCCGCTGCTGCTTTTCTTTAAGAAAGCCTCAGGCGGCGCCGATGACCGGCGGCGGGCGCACTGCACGCTGTAAGTGAAGCGCTTTGCAGGGCGCGCCGCCATTTTTTTCCTTTCGTGCGTCAGGCCTGGGCCTTCTCAGACCACTTGGCAACCACGCGGTCGACGAACTCGGGGGCAAGCCCGATGTAGCTGTGCGGGTTGAGCATGTGGTCGACTTCGTCTTCGGTGAAGTTTTCCGTGATCACGGGCGTCTGCATGAGGACGTCCTTGAGCGGGACTTCCGCCTCGTAGGCCTTCATGCAGCTCTTGTAGACGAGATCGTGCGCGGTCAGGCGGCCGAGTTTGGCGGCCAGGTGCATCATCACGCACTCGCTCATCATGAGGCCCTTCTGCGCGTTGAGGTTGCGCTCCATGTGCTTGGGATAGACGATGAGGTTCTCAAGGATGTACTTGCTCTTGGCAAGCGCGCAGCCCAGCATGTGGCAGGCGCGCGGAATGGCTTCCCACTCCGAGAGGAAGCAGCCCCAGTCGCGTTCGTTTTCGCTTACCATCGACTCGACGATCGAGGGAGCGATCGAGCGCACGTTGCGGCACAGCGCAAGCACGTTTTCGAGCACGGCCGGGTTGCGCTTGTGCGGCATCGTCGAGGAGCCCACCTTGCCCATGAAGAAGGGCTCTTCGAGCTCCAGGATTTCGGTGCGCTGCAGCGTCAGGATTTCGTGGTTGATGCGCCCCAGGGTGCCCGCGCACAGCGCAAGCACGCTCACGAATTCAGCCTGATTGTCGCGGGCGACGTGCCAGGCGATGGTGGGCACCTTCAAGTCGAGAATTTCCATCATGCGCTTTTGCGTCTCAAGACCCTTTTCGGGCTGCGAGGCAAGCGTGCCGACGGCGCCGGCCATCTCGCCCACGAAGACGCGGTCGGCCATGGCTTCGAGGCGCTCGATCTCGCGGCCGAGCTCATCGGCCCAGACGGCGGCCTTGTAGCCGAAGGTGATCGGAATGGCGTGCACGACGTGGGTGCGGCCCGCCTGCGCCGTGTTGCGGTACTTCACGGCCAGCGCAAGGCAGTGCTTGAGGCACTCCTTCATGTCGCGCAGGATCACCTTGTAGGCGTCGCGCTCAAGAAGCACCATGCCGGTGTCGACAATGTCCTGGCTCGTGGCGCCCCAGTGCACGAATTCGCCCGCGTTGTCGGGCAGCACGGCCTTGAAGGCCTTGAGCAGCGGCACGATCGTAATCGAGCTCTTGTAGTACTCGCCGATCGAGGGCAGATCAAGCAGCGAAGCGTCGGCGTACTTGCAGATGGTGTCGGCCTTGTCCTTGGGAATGACGCCGAGCTCGCCCTGCGCCTTGGCCAGCGCGGCTTCGGTATCTAGCCACTTCTGGGCCCAGGACTTGTCGGACCAGATTTCGCGCATTTCGTCGGTGCTGAACATGCAGCCGTGAATGACGCTGTCGATTGCGGTGGAAGCCATGGAAAATCTCCTCAAATGATGCAGGTGCTCGGGCGAGCACTTTTTAGCGGCGCCTCTTTTTCATCGCGCCTTCATTGAGAGCAAATTGTCCTCAGCCCCCGGCGCGCCTTAGTCTTTTCGCGGCATTTGTTCTGATCACAGTCAAGAAAATCCGGCCGACGACCAAAAAATTTCCTTTAAATTCAAAGCACTAACATTTGTTCCTTTTTCAAGGAACGATTCCTTAGAAGGAACAAATGGCAAAATCCCCTGAAAATGCAGGCCGCGGGCGGCCGCCGCACCGTTGACCGGCCGTGCGGCCGATGGTACAAATTGCGAAAAGACAGGCGCAGGTTTTTTTGGCGCAGCACGTTTTGTCTCCGAATCCGCTTGCATGAATCCAAGAGAACTCCTTTGGCAAAAGCTTGCCAATCGTCTTGCCCGCCGCATCGCGAACGGCCGCTATCCGCTCGGCAGTCTTCTGCCCACCGAGCTTGAACTTGCCCAAAGCGAGAGCGTCTCGCGCAACACCGTGCGCGCGGCTCTCGCCGAGCTGCAAAGCCGCGGCCTCATTTCCCGCAGGCCCCACGAGGGCACGCGCGTTGTCTCCACCGGAGGCGCGGCGAACTTTCACCAAAAGCTCTCAAGCCTTGAAGACATCGCACGCTTCGGTCACGACTACACGCGCGAAATCACCGACGTGCGCTTTATCGTGGCCGACGAGCGGCTCTCAAACGCCGTCAACTGCCCCGTCGGCACAAAGTTTCTTCGCTTCACCAACATCCGCCGCGGGCTTGCGCTCGAGGATCCGGCCGTTGTCTGCACCAAGGTCTTTGTGCCGCCCGAGTATCTCGACGTGGTCGACTACGCCCGCGTGCACGGCGAAGAGCTCATCATTTCGCTCATCGAAAGCATGCACCGCGTCAAATGCGCGCGCGTCACGCAGTCCATTCAGGCCGTGGCGCTGCCCGAGAGCGCGGCCAAAAAGCTCGGTTCCCCGGTGGGCGAGCCCGCGCTGCGCATCCTTCGGCACTATCTCGACGACAAGGGGCGCGTGCTTGAAATCAGCGTCTCCTACCATCCGGGCGCGCGCTACGCCTTCAACATGACGCTTGAGCGCACGCACAGAGCCGCAAGAGGTCTGCCGGGGCCCGGCGCCCGGGAGGCGTAAGGCGCACAACGCCCCCTTTCGCGGAAAAAGGAAGACTTTTCCAAAAACAATTCGGGGAAGGCTCGCAGCGGCAGCGCCCGCGGCCTTCCCCAAAGTCAAGCGTCAAAAGACGAAGTCAAGCCTTGAGAAAAATCAAGGCATGTCGGGCTTGACGCCAAACCACTTCAAGTGGATTTTTTCGTACGTGCCGTCGGCGATGACTTCTTTCAAGCCCTTGTTGAGCCGCTCAAGCAATGCGCTGTTGCCCTTTTTCACGGCAAAGCCGTAGTTGTCGGCAGACAAAATCACCGGCACCTCGGTCAAGTCCATGGTCTGCGAGGCGCGCTGCACGAGGAAGTACTCGTTGACGGGCTTGTCGTTGATCATGGCGTAGCACCCCTTGAGGCTGATTTCCATGAATGCCTCGGCGGCGCTGTTGAAGGTGCGCACGGTCACGCCGGGGAGCTTAGAAGAGTAAAGCGCCCCCGCACTGCCGATTTCCGCGCACAGCGTCTTGTTGTGCAGATCCTGCGCCCCCTTGATCTTGTCCGCATTTTCCTTGTGGGTCATGATCGAGAGGCCGCTCTTGTAGTAGGGATCCGTGAAGTCGACGCGCTCGGCGCGCTGCGGCGTGATGGTAAGAGCCGAGACCGCCACGTCGATGCTCGAACTCATGAGCGCCGGAATCAGCCCGTCCAAGCCCATCGAATAGATCTTGACGTCAAAGCCGGCCTTTTTGCCGATGGCGTTGATGAGATCCATGTCAAAGCCCACGTACTCGCCCGACTTGCTGTCGAGATACTCAAAGGGGGGATAGACGGTTTCGGAGCCGACGCGCAGCGTCTCGGCCACGGCCGCAGAGGACGAAAAGACGGCGGCCGATGCAAGAAGCACCGCCGCGAATTGCTTGATGGACATACCGCAGGTTCCTTTTCCTATTGTTGTACAGGATTGTTTCGGTTCGCCTTGAGACGGGCGAAAAAAGCGCCCGGGATAGCCCCGGGCCGCCTGCGGCAATTGTAGACCCTTGCCAAAGACGAAACCCGCGCGAGGAACCCGCGCGCGGTGCGCGTCCGCCCGGACGGGCGGCGCAAAGAAATGAGCGCCTCAGGAGGCGAGCTTTAGTCCAATGATGCCCGCGACGATGAACGCGATCGAGGCAAGCCGCAGAAGGCTTGCCGATTCGCCGAGAAAGACAATGCCGACAACGGCCGAGCCCACCGCGCCGATGCCGGTCCAGACGGCGTAGGCCGTCCCCAGGGGCAGGCTCTTCATGCCGTGGGCAAGAAGCAGAAAGCTCACGATCATGAGCACCACCGTCGCAACCGACGGCAGCAAAAGGGAAAAGCCGTGACTGGCCTTCAGACAAAAGGCCCAGGCCACTTCAAAAAGGCCGGCGGCGGCCACAAACAACCAAGCCATCGAGAACACCTCGCTTACGGTCAAGACGGGGTCGTCCCCGAAATAAAGAAGACGCGCTGCAGCAGGTCGTCCTGCGTCGTCGTTTGTCCGGCACGAATGCCGGGAAAGTCGGATTGAATCCAAAAGCGAAAAGGCCGGCCGGAAAAAAGCCTTGGAAGAAGCCTTGGAAGAAGCCTTGAAAGGGCGCCCGGGCCGCCTTTTTGCCTTCGACTTTTCCGAGCGGCAGTCTAGCGGCTCTCCAAAATACTGGCAAAGGCCCGCGCCACAAGCGGCAGCACGGGTTCGGTGAGGCCCGCCATGGCAATGCGGCCGCTATCGATGCCGTAGACGCCGAATTCGCTTCTCAAGCGCTCCATCTCCGCAGGAGTGAAGCCCGTAAAGGAGAAAATGCCGTGCTGGCGCGTTGCAAAGGAAAGATCCGCGCCGAGCCTGCGGCCTTCTTCGGCAAGTCCCGTGCGCATGGCGCGCACGCGCTCGCGCATGGCGTCGACTTCGCTCTTCCAGATCGCCTTGAGCTCCTCGTCGTGCCAGATGCAGTCAACGATCATGGCGCCCCAGCGCGGCGGGTTGGAATAAAGCGAGCGGATGTGGCGGCGCAGCAATGTGCGCACGACGTCGGCCTCGCTGCGCGAAGCCGTTACAAAACTAAGCGTGCCGACCCGCTCGCCGTACAGGCTAAAGCCCTTGGAGAGCGACACGGCAAGCAAAAAATCGACTCCGGCCTCGGCAAACATCCGAACGGGCAGGGCATCCTGCTCAAGGCCTTCGGCAAAGCCCTGATAGGCCATGTCAAGAAAAGCAAGGTGTCCGCACTCCCGCACCGTCTGCAGCACGCGCGCCCAGTCCTGGGGCCCGAGGTCCATTCCGGTCGGATTCTGGCAGCACACCTGCAAAAGCACGAGGCTTCCCGCGGGGAGCTCTCTCAAATCTTCGAGCATGCGCTCCACATCGATCAAGCCCGTCTTTCTGTCATAGTAGGCGTAGGAACTTACTTCAAGGCCGCCCTTTTCAAAGACCGCCTTGTGGTTTCCCCAAGTGGGATCGGGAATCGCCGCATGCGCGAGGCCAAGCGTTTCGCGGGCGAAAACCCCTCCCAAGTGCAGCGCTCCCGTTCCGCCCACGGCCTGGCAGGTGACGGTGCGCCCGGAGGCGAGGACCTCGGCTCCCGCGCCAAAGGCCATCTCCTCGACGGCGCGCACATAGCCCGCAAGGCCTTCCATCGGGAGGTAGCTGTGCACGGTGCGGGCCTCAAGCAGTCTCTTTTGCGCTTCGTGCACGCTTGGCTGCAGCGGGATTCTGCCGTCGGCGCCAAGGTAGTTGCCCACCGTGAGGTTGACCTTCTCGCTTCTGGGATCTTTTTGAAAACGCTCGCTGATGCCGATGATGGAGTCGGCAGGCGCGGCCTGCAGGGCGGCTACCACGTCACGAAGTGCCATTGCAATGAGTCTCCGTCAAAATTTTCCTTTCGCGCCGTTTTTGACGCGCGCGAAGCTTTTGTTTCGCCCGGCGGCGTGACGCGGGCGCACCAAGGGCCATTGTAGGAAAAGCTTTCTTGCCGCGCCGTTGGCGGTATCACCGAGACGATGCGCGGTTTCTGTTTTGGATCAAATTTCCTTGCCTCCGGCCGAATCGTTATGCGCAGAAATTTCACGTTTTGGCGCAAAATGCGACGTGCCTCAATTTTCTTGCTGGCGAATGTTTTCAACCCCTGCCGGCCGCGGGCCTTCGGCCCTTCGGCCGGCTGTTTCGAAAAATTTTCCCCATGACAGAGACCACTCAAACAAAGGCGCAGCCCCGCACGCTCTACGCCAAGCTCGTCGAGTCGCACACCGTCTCGCGCATTGACGACAACACGGTGCTTCTTTACTGCGACGTGCACTTTGCCAACGAATACACCTCGCCGCAGGCCTTCTCCGGTGTGCGTGAGCGCGGCCTTCCCGTGCTCGTTCCCGACGCGCACCTGTGCGTCGTCGACCACATCATCCCGACCCACGACGAAGAGCCGCGCAGAATCTATGACGAGGCCTCGCTCAAGCAGGCGCTCAACATGCAGAAGAACTGCAAGGACTTCGGCATTGAAGCCTTCTACGGCCCCGAGAGCCCCTACCAGGGGGTCGAGCACGTCGTCATGGAGGAGCAGGGACTCGTGCGCCCGGGCATGGTCGTCATCTGCGGCGACAGCCACACCACCACGCACGGCGCTCTCGGAGCGCTGAGCTTTGGCATCGGCACCTCTGAAATTGAACACATTCTCGCCACCCAGACGCTTGTCTACCGGCTTGCCTCGACGATGCGCATCCGCATCACGGGCACGATGCCCGAGGGCACCAACGCCAAGGATCTCGTGCTCGACGTTCTGCGCCGCATCTCGGCGCGCGGCGCCCTGGGCGCGGTCGTTGAGTACTGCGGCCCCGTCGTTGAAGCCCTTCCCATCGAAGAGCGCATGGTGCTGTGCAACCTCACGGTTGAAGCGGGCGCGCGCGGCGCGCTGATTGCGCCCGACGAAAAGGCCTACAAGTGGGTCGAGGACCACGCCTTGACGCTGACCGACGAAGAAGCCCGCGACATGCGCGACTACGGCAAGGGGCTCTTTACCGACGAAGGCGCGGTCTTTGACAAGGAAGTCGAAATCGACGCAAGCGGCCTGCAGCCCATGGTCACCTGGGGCACGAGCCCGGATCAGGCCGTGGCGATCACCGAGGTTGTCCCCTCGCCCGATTCCTTCTCGGACCCGATCGCGCATCAGGCCGCCGTGCGCGCGCAGAAGTACCAGGACGTCAAGCCCGGAGAGCCCATGGAGGGGCTTGCCGTACAGCACGTCTTCATTGGCTCGTGCACCAACTCGCGTCTGTGCGACCTTGAACAGGCCGCCGAAGTCGTCCGCGGCCGCCACGTCGCCCCGGGCGTGCGCGCGCAGATCATGCCCGGCTCCATGACCGTGCGCCGCCACGCCGAAGCGCTTGGCCTTGACAAGATCTTCAAGGACGCGGGCTTTGAGTGGCGCAAGAGCGGCTGCTCGCTGTGCCTTGCGATGAACGACGACATCCTCGAGCCCGGCGTGCGCTGCGCTTCGACCACCAACCGCAATTTCGAAGGCCGCCAGGGCCGCGACAGCCACACGCACCTCGTGAGCCCGCGCATGGCAGCCGCGGCCGCCGTCACCGGCCACCTCACCGACTGGCGCAAACTCGGCAAAGGAGAATAACCGTGGAAAAATTCATTGAAGTCACCGGCGCCGCACTTGCGCTCGACATCGACAACCTCGACACCGACCAGATCATGCCCAAGCAGTTCCTGCGCGGCATCGACAAGAGCGGTCTGGGACAGGGAGCGCTTTACTTCCTGCGCTTTAACCCCGACGGCACGCCCAAGGCGCAGGCCGTCTTTCACAAGCCCGGCTTTGAAAACGCCCCCATCATCATCGGGGGCCCCAACTTCGGCTGCGGTTCAAGCCGCGAGCACGCCGTCTGGGGCCTGCAGCAGATGGGCATCAAGGCGGTCATCGCCCCGTCCTTTGGCGAAATCTTCTACTCAAACTGCTTTAACAACGGTCTGCTGGCCGCGCGCGTCTCGCCCGAAGACTCCCGCAGGCTCTTTGAAGAGATTTCGACCGAAACCGCAACGCCCGTCACCGTCAATCTCGAAGACTGCACGGTGCGCGTGCCCGAAAAGGGCCTTGTCATCCCCTTTGCAATTGCGCCGCGCCACCGCACGATGCTGCTCGAAGGGCTTGACATGGTCGAGAGCACTCTGAAAAACCTCGATCAGATCGAAGCCTTCCGCGCCGCGCACGAAAAGCGCTTCCCCTGGATGTCGGGGCTTGCCGGGAAAACCGCGCGGATTCTGAAGGAAAAGGCGCCGCTCTAATCCCGGGGCGCGGCAAACTTTGCCTTTGACCTTTCTCACGCTTTCCGCCGGCAGGCTGTTGCCGGCGGAAAGCGTTTTTTTGTCTTTGCCGCGGCTCTTGCGGCCAAGGCTCGTAGCGTTTTTTGCCTAGGATTGAGCGCCTAGAGGAAGCCAACTCCCGTCAACACCCCTTGAGATTTCTTTGCGCGAAAGCTTGACGCCGGCTTAAACTGCACCCTTCGCGGCTTTTGAAAAGCCCTCCTGATGCTTTTGTCCTGCATCAATATGTGCAGCACTGCCGGCATCGTCAGAACAACAAAACAAAAAAAGCTTTTTTCCCCGCATCACAAGCACCCCTCTTCAAACCACATCCGCACGCCGTCCTTCTCTAGCCCCGGACTGCACGAGGAGACGCCGTCATTTGCGCGAAGGCCCTTAAAACGTGCGGCAAGGGAGTTTTTCATGCAGTTTCTCAACGACATCGTAGGCAGCATCAACAGCGTCCTGTGGGGCGTGTTCGTTTTGATTCCGCTGCTTTGCGGCACGGGCATCTTCTACAGCTTCAGGCTTCGCTTCGTGCAGGTCAGAAAGTTCGGGCTTGCCGCCCGCTATCTCTTTGGCGGCGCCTCCTTGTTCGGCAAGCGCGCCGACAAAACCGGCATGAGCTCGTTTCAGGCGCTTGCCACGGCCATCGCCGCGCAAGTCGGCACGGGCAACGTGGCCGGCACCGCCACGGCGCTTGTCTCGGGCGGCCCAGGCGCCCTCTTCTGGCTGTGGGTGGCGGCCTTCTTCGGCATGGCCACGATCTTTGCCGAGGCCGTGCTCGCGCAGGTCTACAAGGGAAAGGACGAGCACGGCCACGTCGTGGGCGGCCCGGCCTACTACATCACCAAGGGCATGGGCGAAAAGTACCGCCCGCTTGCCGTCTTCTTCTCGATTGCCATCATCATTGCCCTGGGCTGCATCGGCAACATGGTGCAGTCCAACTCGATTTCGATGGCCATGAAGACCGCCTTCGACGTGCCGCTCGTGGTAACGGGCATCTTCACGGCGATCGTCTCCGGCCTTGTCTTCTTCGGCGGCGTCGGACGCCTTGCGAGCGTCACCGAGAAAATCGTTCCCTTCATGGCCGCCATCTACATCGTGGGCGGCTCCTACGTGATCGGCTGCCACGCCTCGGAAATCCTTCCCGCCTTCAAAATGATCTTTGTGGCGGCCTTTGACCCGCAGGCCGTCACGGGCGGCGCCCTGGGCATCACGGTGGCCAAGGCCATGCAGTTTGGCGTGGCCCGAGGCCTGTTTTCCAACGAAGCCGGCATGGGGTCGACGCCGCACGCCCACGCCATCGCCAAGGTTGACCACCCGGTCGAGCAGGGGCTTGTGGCCATGTTCGGCGTCTTTGCCACCCTCATCATCGTGACCTTCACGGGCATCGTCATTCTCGTCACCGGCGTGCTCGACTATCAGACGACGGGCATTGAGCTCACGCAGAAGGCCTACAACATCGGCCTTGGCAACTTCGGCATGTCCTTCGTGGCGATCTGCCTGTTCTTCTTTGCCTACTCGACCATCATCGGCTGGTACTTCTTTGGAGAGCAGAACGTGCGCTTTCTCTTTACCGACAAGGGACTGCCCTACTACCGCATCATCGTGTGCATCTTCATCGTGATCGGCGCCACGCTCAAAGTTGACCTCGTCTGGTCGCTGGCCGACCTCTTCAACGGCCTGATGGTGATCCCGAACCTGATCGCGCTGCTCGTGCTGCACAAGGTGGTGGTGAGAAACCTCGATGACTTCGAGTCGAAATTAAGCCTCTATCAGGCCTCGCTCAAGAAGTAGCGCGCGAAAAGTAGGCGCAAGCTCGCCTCTTTGTTCATGCGTCTATTCTTTCGTCCCCTGCCGCGGCACGCCTGCTGCGGCAGGGCTTTTCTTTATGGTCCCGCCTTTTTTCTTTCCCGAAGCCGCCATGCCCTTTGCATCCGCCACTGCCTTTGCCTCTCTTTCCGAGAGTCTGCGCGCCGACATCCTGCGCCTGGCCCCGTGCTACCTCTATGAAGAAAAAACGATCCTCTCAAACGCCCGAGCGCTTCTTGAGGCCTTTGCTCCGGCAGGAGTCCTCTATTCGGTGAAGGCAAACCCGTTTGCGCCGGTTTTAAAGACGCTTGCCGCCGCAGGGCTGGGCGCTGATGCGGCAAGCGCGGGCGAAGTCGAGCTTGCTCTTGCCGCGGGCTTTGCGCCCGAGCGCATCTACTACAGCGCTCCGGGCAAAACGGCGCGCGACATTAAACGCGCACTTGACAAATGCACCATCGTCGCCGACAGCCTGCACGAAATTGACCTTCTCGGCAGCCTCGCTCAAAGGTGCGGGCGCACGCTTGCAATCGGCATCCGGCTTGCCGCCGACTTTGACATGGCGGGCTCAGGCGCAAAGCCCGGCAAGTTCGGCATCCCCATTGAGCAGTGCGGGCTTTTAAAGGAGCTTTTGCGCAGGCACCCGCGCCTCATCCCAGTCGGCCTGCACCTGCACGTGCAAAGCCAGGTGCTTGAGGCGGCAAAGCTCGCCCTCTTCTACGAGCGCGCCGCAGCGCTCTTTGAGACGGCCGCGCGGACGCTTGGCATTGAGCACGCCTTCATCAACTTTGGCAGCGGCATCGGCGTTGCCTACGATGAGGCAAAGGACACGCCGCTTGATGTCGCAAAGCTCGGGGTCGCCTTTCATGATGCGCTTGCCCGGCACGGCTTGCTTTGCCGCGCGCGGGCTCTCATCGAGTCGGGCCGCTACATCGTCTGTCAGGCGGGTCTTTTCATCACGCCCGTGGTCGACATCAAGCAGTGCCGCGGCAAAACGTTTGTCATCGTGCAGGGCGGCGCCAACGGCTTCATTCGGCCCGTGATGGAAACGCTCATAACCGACAACAACCCGTCGGCGGCCGGGCAGGAGCCCTTTTTCACCCGGCCCGGCTCCTGCGGCTTTTGCGTGCTTGACTCCGCAGGCCGCCCGCGCACGGGGTCGCCCGTTTGCGTTGAACTCGTCGGAAGTCTTTGCACGGCGCTCGACACCCTGGGCCACGACGCCGCCCTTGCGGGCGACATTCAAATCGGGGACTTCATCGCCGCAGGCAACGCAGGCAGCTACGGCAAAACGCTCTCGGCCTGCGGCTTTGCAAGCTTTGAGCCGCCCCGGGAAATCCTGCTTTCGCGAGAAGGAACCCTTGCACTTTCTTGACGCGCCCGGCCAGGAGAAAGCAAAAGAGGCCGCAGGCCTTTTGCTCAAAAAAGAAAAGGTCCTGCGGCCAGGAGGAGAGAGATTTTTGTTTTTTGCCTGCGGCCCCGGCAGCTCTTATTTATGAGCGCCGGGGCTCGCGTCGTTTGTTTTCAAGTTCCGTTTGCGGCTACTTTCCCATCACGCGGGCAGCCGCGCTTTCACCGGCGATGCGCCCGAAGGTGATCGTCTCGGAAATCGAGTTGCCGCCCAGACGGTTCTTGCCGTGCACGCCGCCCGTGACTTCGCCTGCGGCGTACAGGCCCTCAATGGGCTTGCCGCTCGTGTTGACGACGCGGGTCTGCTCGTCGAACTTCAGGCCGCCCATGTAGTAGTGGATGGCGGGCGTGATTTCGATGGCGTAGTAGTTGGGCGTGTCGATCGTGAGCTTGGCATTGATGCCCGGACGATTGAAGTCGGGATCCTTGCCGGCCTTGGCGTACTCGTTGTACTGCTTGACGGTCGCTTCAAGGTTCTTGGGATCGATGCCGGCGTTCTTGGCAAGCTCGGCAAGGGTCTTGCCTTCCTTGGCGAGCCCCAGGCCAAAGGCCGCGCTCGTCTGCTTGACGCCCTTGCGCACCTTCTCGTCGAAGATTTCAAAGGCCGTGCCGCCCGTCTGCTTGGAGACGGCCGCGCTCGTGACGTCGCGCGTGGTAAGTTCGCTGATAAAGCGCTTGCCTTCACGGTTCACGAAGATGGCGCCGGCCCCGCGCACCGTCTCGGAGACGATCACTGGAGAGCCGACAAGCAGCGTCGGGTTGAGCTGAATTTCCTTGGCGTCAACCACGGCCGCGCCGATCTGCTGAGCAAGAATCATGCCGTCGCCCTGGCTGCCGGGCTGGTTGGACGTCTTCACATCCGGGCTGATGTCCGGACGCAACGACTGCACGAGCTTGGTGTTGGCGCCGATGCCGCCCGTGGCCAGAACCACGGCCTTGGCGTCAATGCGGTAGAGCCCGGAATGCTTGCCCTTGATAAGCGCGCCCGTCACCACGCCCTTGTCGTCGGTGTAGAGCTTCACGAGCTTGGAGTTAAGCCGCAGGTCAAGCTTCGTTTCCTTGGCGTGATCGCGGAAGAACTTCGAGAGATAGGGACCCACGAACATGCCGCCCTCGGGGCCGTGCATGCGGGCGGCCGACGCGCCGCCGCCCAAGCCGACGTGCGAGAGCACGGCGCCGCGCGCGGCAAGCCACTCAAGCGACTCGTTGGAGCGCTCGGCCAGAATCTTCACCAGGGCCGGGTTGCTCACGTTCTTGCCGCCCTTCATGGTGTCGTTGAACATCATCTCGGGCGTGTCCTTGATGTCCTTGGCCTTCTGGTACTTGGTGCCGGCCGCATTCATGCCGCCTGCGGCAAGCTGGCTGTTGCCGCCGGGCACGGCCATCTTTTCAACCATGATGATGTTCTTGACGCCCGCTTCCTGCGCCGTGAAGGCCGCGACGAACCCCGCAGCGCCCGAACCCACGACAAGAATGTCGGTCTTTTCAACGCGCTCGGGCTTGGCGTTGGCATAGACCGAAAGATCCTCGTACTGGTTGGGGACCTTCGCGCCCTTGCCGTACTTCATCTCCTTCATGCTCGGGAAGTCGTGGCAGTTCGTGCAGTAGGCCACCGACTGGCTGTGCCCGGAGTGGCAGGCTGTGCACTGAATGTCGCCGATGTGGCTCTTGTGCGGATTGGGCTGCTCGCCCTTGGCCGTCTTCTTGGCCAGGTCGGCCGGGTTGTGGCAGGTCGTGCACTTGGCGTTGATTTCGGTCTCGGAGTCGGAGACCTTGTCGCCGACGTGGCACATCTCGCAGTTGAGCCCCATCTTGCCGTGGGCGCCGGCAAGGAACGAAGCCTTTTCTCCTTGGGAATAGGTGTTGACAACGTCTGACGAGAATGCGGCCGCACTCACCGACGTCCCGAAGGCCATCGCCATGAGCGCCACGCCCGCGAGCATGGCAATTCGTTTGGATCTCATGCTTTTCTCCTAAATCTTCTTTTCTTTGTTTCCGAACCACAGGCAGCGTGCAAGCCCCCTGGATTCCAAGTTCGGCAGAGCTCTGAAACAGCCGTGAACTCTTTGATTTCACGTTTGAATTTCAGGTGAATCTCCGCCATTATTACGTGAGGCTTAGGGCTTTACCATCAATAAATTTTCATGCCTGCGTTCGAAGAATCCGAACGCTATGCGTTGAACAAAACTCTCGCCAAATGCAGCGCTTCACTCTTGCCGATCTTGAAGTTCTCTCGGCCGCGGCCGATGAGGAAAATCTCACCCGCGCCGCCCGGCGCGTAAACATCGTGGCCTCAAGCGCCTCCTCCCACATCAAAAACCTCGAGAGCGCCCTCGGCGTGCAGCTTCTGACGCGCCGCGTGCGCGGCGTCGAGCTCACCGAAGCCGGACGCATCGTCAATCAGTCGGCCAAGAGAATCTCGCGCGAAATTGAGCAGATGAAAAAGGCCCTGCAGCCCTTTGTCGATCACGAATCGGGCGTCATCCGCATGGTGGCCAACTACGGCGCCTCGTTTGACTTTCTGCCGGTAAACATCGCGCAGTTTCTCGTTGAAAACCCCGACGTGGACATTCAGCTTGAGCAAAAGGGCTCCGACGAGGTCGTGCGGCTTGTCGCCGAAAACCGCGCCGACATCGGCATCGGCGCCTATCGCGGAACGGTCCCCGACATTGAGTTTTTGCCCTACCGCAACGACGAACTGGTGCTGATCGTGCCAAAGGACCACCCGCTCGCGGCCTTTGAGTCGGTGGACTTTGCCCGCACGCTTGACTACGAATTCGTGTGCTTGGACAACTCAAGCAGCATGCAGCGCTTTGTTTTCGAAAAGGCCCGGCTGCTCGGGCACAAAATCTCCCCGCGCGTGCACGTGGGCGAGCAGTCGCTTCTTGTCGGGCTTGTTGCTCAAGGCGCGGGCATTGCCGTCATCAGCCGGGCCGCCACCAAGGCCTTTGAACTCGACGGGGCCCGCGTGGTGCGCATCAACGATGCCTGGGCGCAAAGGCGCCTGAGGATTGCGCTTTCAACCAAGCGGCGGCAGCAAAGCCGCTGGCTTGAGCCGTTGATTGCCGTGCTCACGCGCGATGCGCCGCCGTGATGGCGCAAAAGCCTGCGCAAAGGGCAAAGGAAAAAATCAAAAAACACCGCCCGAGACTGCCTCAATGGTAAGCTGCGTGTCCGTCGATTGGATTTGTTTGTCACGCACGCTGTTATTTTCCGATGCCCTGCAGCAGTCTTCTTGAAAGCCTCAAGACTTCCTTCATCGATCGCCGCGTCGACTCCGATGAAAACTGCCGCGTGCAGCTTCTTGTCAATGAACAATCCCAGGGCAGCTGCGTTCTCAATGCGCTTGAAGACGAGCTCAGGCATTGCAGCGAATTTTCCATGAGCGTGGCCTTCGTGACGCTCTCCGGGATCACGCCGCTTTTGCTCACGCTCTCCGAGCTGGCCGAGCGCGGCATCAAAGGGCGCATTCTCACAACGGACTACCTCACGTTCAGCGAACCGGCAGCCCTGCGGCGCTTGGCCCAATTTCCCTCATTTGAGGTGCGCATGTTCTGCACCGCAGACATGCACTCCTCGGCCGGAGGCTTTCACACAAAAGGCTACCTCTTTAAGACGGGAACACAGCTGCGCTTTATCGTGGGCAGCTCCAACCTGACCGGCGCTGCACTCAAAAGCAGTCAAGAGTGGAACGTCCGGTTCACGGCCAACGAAGAGGGGGAGCTAAGCCGCAACATTTCTGAGGAATTTGAAGCGCTTTGGGCAAGCCCCTTGGCAAGGCCGCTCTCAGAGGTGATCGACTCCTATGAGGAGAGTTTCGCCGAGCAAGCCCGCATCCGCTCCGAACTTGCCCGCAGCGCTGCGCGCGAGCAAGCCCAACAAAAGGGTCTCAAGCCCAATTTGATGCAACAGCGCCTCATCGCCAATCTCTCCGCCTTCATGCGGCAGCCCTTGGACGACAAGAGCCGCAGCGATCGGCGCGCGCTCCTTATCTCGGCCACGGGAACGGGAAAAACATTTGCCTCGGCCTTTGCCGTCCAATCGCTCGCACCGCGGCGCATTCTCTTTTTGGTGCACCGCGAGCAGATCGCCCGCAAATCAGCGCAGAGCTACCGCCAGGTGCTCGGCAACTCCTACCAGTACGGCTTTTTGATTTCGAGCGACCGCTCGGGGACGGCCCTGAGCGGTGAGCGCCAGGCCGTCTTTGCGACCATGCAGACCATGGTGCGCAACCTTGAACTGGGCACATTTCCCCGCGAATACTTCGACATCATCGTCATCGACGAAGTGCACCGCGCCGGAGCCCAGAGCTACAGGCGCATCATGGACTACTTTAATCCCCGGCTGTGGCTGGGCATGACCGCCACTCCAGATCGGCCCGACAGCGAGAATATCTACGAGCTGTTTGACCATCAGATTTTGCTTGACATTCGGCTGCAGCAGGCGCTCGAGCAAGAGCTGCTGTGTCCCTTTCATTATTTCGGCATCAGCGAACTGATCACTGACGCTCTGGGCCAAGGCGAGCTTGGAGACTTCAGCAAACTCACAAGCTCCGAGCGAGTCGAACACATTCTCAAGAACATCAAGCGCTTCGGTTTTTGCGGACGCCGCGTCAAGGGGCTCATGTTTTGCAGCTCGGTGCAGGAGGCGCGGACGCTTTCGGACAGATTCAATCAGGCCGGGCTTCGTACGCTCGCTCTCTCGGGCGAAGACTCGCAGCAATCGCGCGAGCAGGCCATCGCCAGGCTCACAAGCGACTCGCCCGAGTGCGCCCCGCTTGACTATCTGCTTACTGTAGACATCTTCAACGAAGGCGTCGACATTCCCGAAATCAATCAGGTCGTGCTCTTGAGGCAGACGCAAAGCCCCATCGTCTTCGTGCAGCAGCTCGGACGCGGGCTGCGCAAGGCCCCGGGCAAGGAGTTTCTTGTCGTCATCGACTTCATCGGAAACTACGCCAACAACTACATGATCCCGCTGGCGCTCTCTGGCGACAGGTCCTGCCAAAAGGACATCATGCGCAAGACACTCATTGCCAACACCATCCCGGGCAACTCCACCATTCACTTCGACAGCATCGCGCGCGAGCGCATCTTCAGGGCCATCGACGCAGCGCGGACCAACTCTTTTGCCCAACTCAAAAGCGCCTATCAGCTGCTCAAATATCAACTTGGCCGCGTGCCTTCGCTGCTTGATTTTGAAGAACACGGCTCCATCGACGCCGTGAAGTTTTTCTCGCAGTCGGGCTCCTACGTCGAGTTTCTCTGCAAAGTTGAAAAAGACTCTTCCGATCGGCCTGAGGTGAGCAAAATCGGCCGCGAAATGCTCGCCTACCTCAGCAACAAGATCGGAAGCGGCCAGCGTCCGTCCGAAGCTCTGGTTCTGCAGGCCGTCCTCGAAGGCCGCACAAGCGGGCTAAAGGAGCATCTGACCGATGCGCTCATCGCCCTGGGGCTAGATGCATCGCAAGATCACCTTCTTAACTGCAGCAAAGTTCTCACCAACAACTTTGCCCGCAACAAGGATGAGCAAATGAAGACCCCGCACGCCGTCTTCATCGACATTGATGCCGCCGGTCAATGGCAGGCAAGCGCCGGGCTTCTTGCCGAACTCGATGCCGGCGGCGATTTTCGCCGCCACTTAAGCGAACTTGTCGCCTTTGTCATCGACAGGTTCAAAAAGCGCTTTAGCAGCCTCTATCGCCGCACGGCTTTAAAGCTCTACGAGCGCTACACGTACGACGACGTCTGCAGGCTTCTCAATTGGCCGGCAAACATGCCCGCCAACAACATCGGCGGCTACCGCTATGATGCGCCCACCAAAACGCTTCCCGTCTTCATCAACTACGACAAGGCCGAGGATGCGATCAACTACCACGATCACTTTGAGTCGCCGCAAAGCCTCATTGCGCTCTCAAAGACCAACCGGGCGGTCACTTCACCAGACGCCGACCACATCTACAAACGCAAGCCTGCAGACAAGGACAACCGCATCTTTTTGTTTGTCCGCAAAAACAAGGACGACAACGAAACCAAAGCCTTCTATTTCCTGGGCGAAGTGACTGCGCAGGGCGAGCCGGACGGCATTTACCTCAACGGCCGCACGCCGGCCTTTGAGATCCGCTACAGGCTCAGCGATCCTGTGCGGCCCGACATCTACACGTATTTAACCCACTGAGAAAATCACGAGAGACAAAATGAAAACCATCGAAGTCGTCGCCGCCATCATCCACGACAAGGGGAAAATCCTCGCTACGCAGCGCGGCTACGGAGAATTCAAGGACGGCTGGGAGTTTCCGGGCGGGAAAATGCAGCCCGGGGAAACCGCCGAAGAAGCCGTCGTGCGCGAGATTCAGGAAGAGCTGCGGGTGACGATCGTTCCTGAGAAGCTTCTCACCACGGTCGAGTGCGACTACCCGGCCTTTCATCTCACGATGCACTGCTTTTTCTCGACGATTCGCGAGGGCACGATCGAACTCGTCGAGCACGAGGCGATGAAGTGGCTCGACGTGTCGGAACTCGACAGCGTCGCCTGGCTTGCCGCCGACCTTGAAGTCGTTGAATGCCTCAAGTCTCACCTTGCCCGGAGAGCACCGTAAAAACCTCTCTCAAGAGCTTGCGCATTTCGTGCAAAATCTCCGGTCGTGCCGACTGGCGCAGCCCTGCGTCATGAAAATTTGACCTCTCTTTCAAGCTGCGCCCCTTTTTTGTTGACTGATACCGACCATGCTCAAGCTCTCGCGCCGTTCGCTTTTTGCCTCCTGCGCGGCTCTGGCCGCCGCTGGCAGCGCCGCTGCCGCCGCCGTCAAAGCCGGCGTCGGCCCCTTTGAGGCCTTTGGAGCCGCAGCCGCTGGCCGCAGGCTTGAGCGCATTGAAGCCTCGCCCAATTTCTCCAACGGCGCCTTTCACAACCTCACGCCCGTCGTCGACCCGATTGACAGGGAAAACCGCACGGGCAAGATGCTCGCCTTTCTTTTTGAGGATCAGTCGCGCCAGCGCCCGCCCGCGCCCCTGCCCTCGGTCAAGGCGCCGTTGGCCGACATCCCCGAGGGAAGCTTCGTGTGGTTCGGGCACTCCGGCTTTTTCTTCAAGCTCGGGGGCCTGTCCATTGCCGTTGATCCGGCGCTGCACGCCTGCTTTCCGATCGGCGGGTTCTTCGAACCGTTCCCGGGCTCGGACATTCACCAGCCGCAGGACATTCCGCCGCTAGACGTCCTCATTCTCACGCACGACCACTACGATCACCTCGACATGCGCACCGTCAAGGCGATCAAAGATCGGGTCGAGCGCGTCATCTGCCCCCTGGGCGTCGGCGCGCACCTGGAGTACTGGGGCTACGATCCCGCGCTCATCACGGAGCTTGACTGGGGAGAAAAAACATCCCTAGGCCGGGGCACCCTCACGTGCCTTCCCTCGCAGCACTTCTCCGGGCGCACCATGAAGCGCAACACGACGCTGTGGGCGGCTTTCATGATGGAGCTTGAGGGCGTCACGATCTTTCTCTCAGGCGACGGCGGCTACGGCAAGCACTTCGCCCAGATCGGAGAGATGTGGCCGCACATCGACTTTGCCGTCCTCGAAGACGGCCAGTACAACCCGGACTGGGCGGGCATTCACCTCATGCCCGCCTATTGGCGCAAGGCCGCCTTTGATCTGGGGCTCACGGCGGTGCTCCCCTGCCACAACTCGAAGTTTGACTTAAGCCGCCACCTCTGGACCGACCCGATGGAGACGGCCGAGGCAAGCGCCAGGGCGCTCGGGCTCACGCTCGTGACGCCGCGCATTGGCGAACCCGTGCGGCTTGACCGCCTCAAGGAGCACCAGGAGCGCTGGTGGCGCACGCTCCTTTAAAAGCAACACCCTGCCGTACCCGGCACCGGATTGCCGCTATAGTCCGCTCACGTTTTCTTTTTGAAGTTCGGAGCCGGACGGCAGCATGCGTCTTCTTCACACCTCGGATCTGCACCTCGGACGGGCGCTTTACGGCGCGCGCCGCGACGGCGCTTTTGAAAAACTCCTCGCGTGGCTTGTTGCGCTCATCAGGGAGCGCTCCGTAGACTGCCTCGTTGTGGCGGGCGACGTCTTTGACAACGCCACGCCCTCGCACGCTGCGCAGGCGCTCTACTACAAGTTTTTGTGCGCGGTGCGCTTTCAGACGCCCTGCCGGCACATCGTGGTCGTGGGCGGCAACCACGACTCGCCCTCCTTTTTAAACGCCCCGCAGGCGATCTTGTCGGCCATCGGCGTGACGGTAGTGGGCGAGGCTCTTGCGCCTGAGGAGGAAGTTGTTCTTCTCAGAGACTCCGAGGGCAGGCCGGAGGCCGTTGTGGCGGCCGTCCCGTTTCTGCGCGAGGGCGACATCCGCAAAAGCATCGCGCGCGAAACAGACGAAGACAAGGACGCGCAGGTTGTCGCTGGAACGCGGCGGCACTACGAGGCGGCCGCGGCGGCGGCCGTTTCCTGCCGCAACGCCGCCGGCGCCCCCGACATCCCTTTGATTGCCACGGGGCACCTGTTTGCCGCGCACTGCAGCTGCGGCACGCAGGAGCGCGACCTCTACATCGGCAGCCTGGGGCAAATCCCGGCCGAGGTGTTTCCGCCTGAAATCGACTACCTCGCGCTCGGGCACCTGCACCGCGCGCAGTGTCTTGGAGGAAACAGCGCACGGCGCTACGCGGGCTCGCCCCTTGCGCTTGACTTCGGAGAATCTCAAAAGAAGTCGGTCGTGCTCGTTGACATTGAAAAAGCGGGCTGCACGCCGGTCATTGAGACGATCGAAGTTCCCGCCTTTGACCGGCTCGAGCAGGTTGACGGCACGCTCGAAGAAATCCTCTCGCGGCTTCGTGCGCTCGTCTCTGAAGACGAGCCCATGTTCTGCGAAGTCATCCACGATCAGGGCGCATACGCACCGCGCCTTGCCGAAGCCTGCCGCGAAGCGACGGCCGGCAGCCGGGTCGAACTTGTGCGCATCATGAGCCGCGCGGTCGCGCAAAACCGCGTTGCGACGTCCGACCGCATCAGCGACGTGCACACGATCACGCCCGAGGCGATGTTTGCGCTCAAACTCTCACGCACCGAAGGGCTCGCTGACAATCAAAAGGCGAAGCTTGCGGCCGCCTATCGGGAAGTGCTCTTTGACCTGGAAAATGAAAATCCAGGCCAAAGCCCCGAAGCCGGAAGCCCTCCTGCGCAAAAGCTCGATGAACAAAGCGGCGCCGGCCAAATGCAGACAGCGGCCGCATCCGCCCCCTCGGACAATTAACGCGGACAAGAGGGAAAAAGAATGCGCATTCTCTCCATCACGCTCACCAACCTCAATTCGCTTAAAGGAACCTGGGAAGTCAACCTCGAGCACCCGGCCTACGTTCACAACGGCATCTTCGCCATCTGCGGCCCGACGGGCGCGGGCAAGTCCACGCTGCTTGACGCCATATCGCTTGCGCTTTACCAGTGCACGCCGCGGCAGGGGCACATCGCGGGCAGCGGCAATGAAGTCATGACGCGCGGCGCGGGCAACTGCGCCTCGGAAGTGACGTTTGAAGCCGCCGGCAGCCGCTATCTCGCCCGCTGGAGTCAGCGGCGCGCCCGCAACAAGGCCGAGGGCAACCTGCAGTCGGTGCGCCATGAACTCTCAAAGCTTGATCCCGCCGACGGCACTTGGAAGATCATCAGCTCGCGCCCCAATGAAATCCCCCGGCTCATTGAAAAAATCACCGGCATGGGAAGCGATCAGTTCAGCCGCTCGATGGTGCTCGCGCAGGGCAACTTCGCGGCCTTCATGAAGTCCTCGCGAGCCTACCGCTCGCAGGCCCTTGAGCAGATCACGGGCACGGGCATTTATTCGCTCATCTCGCAGCGCGTGCAGCAAACGTATGCGCTGCGCGCGGCAAATCTGGACAAGCTCAAAAGCCTCCTTGCGGGCATGAACGTTTTAACAAGCGAGGAGGCCGCGCAGAAGGCCGCGCAAAAAATTGAGCTCGAGCGCAGCCTCGCCCAACAGCGGGAGGCTGAAAAAACCCTGGGCGAAGCCGCGCGCTGGCTTGAAAAGAAAGATGAACTCAAGCGCGAATTAACGAGCCTTTGTCTGGCGCAGGAAGAAAGCCGCAAAAGCCTTGAGGCGCTCGCGCCGGAAAAACCCGTTTTGGAGAAAGCCGAGCGCGCCGCCGCCCTTTCAGAGGACTACGCGCTCTTGTCACAGGCAAGAGAAGCCTGCAAAAACCTTGAAGTTGAAAGCAAAACGCATGCCGCCCTTGAGCCCGAGATAGAAAGAGCCCTTGCCAATGCCCGTGCGGCGCAGCAGGCAGCCCTCAACGAAAAAACGGCCCGCAGCGACGCTCTTGCGGCGCTTCGCGCCACGCTCAAGACCGTGCGCGGGCTTGATGCGCTTTTGGCGGGCCTGGCAAAAGAGTGCCGGCAAAAAGAGGGAAGCGCACTCGACCTCCAAAAAGAAAGCCAGACAACGTCCGAGGCGATTGCGGCGCTGCAAAAAAATCTTGCGGCGCTGCGCGCAAAGGAGCAGGCTCTCGCGCACCGCACCAGCGAGGACTCGCCCAACGCGCGCATTTTTGCGCTGCGCGAGACTTTGGCCGAAGCGCTCACGCTTTCCATAAGCGGCAGGCGCTCCGTCGGCGACTTTGAAGAAAAGGCGGCGAAGGCCGCGCGAGAGTTGCGCAAGGCGGTCTCCGACGAGAAGGCGACGCTTCCCGCCCTCACGGCCGCCCGCGAGGCGCTTACCAAGGAAAGCGGAGCGCTAGAGGCGCTCGAAGAACAAAGCAGAACGCTTCTTGACGGCCGCACGCCCGAAGACCTCGCCAAGGCGCAGGCGGCGGCCCTTGACCGGCAAAACGCCGTTGAAAGGGCCCTTGACCTGCATCGGGATCTCAGACAGACGCGCGAGCGCATCGCCGCAAACGAAAAGACCTTGGCCGAGAGCGAACGCAAGGCGGCTGCCGCCTTGGAAGCGTCGAAGAAGTCAGCCGCTCTCATCAGATCATTTGAGGAAAACCGCAAGGCGCTTCAAGAAAAAGCGCGGCTAAAGACCATCATCGAGCAGCTCGCCCAGGAAAGAAGCCGCCTGCACGAGGGCGAGCCCTGCCCTTTGTGCGGCGCCTTGTCGCACCCTTATGCCGAGGCCGCGCCCGACATTGACGTCGATCTTGCGCTGCAGGACAAGCTTGAGCAAAAGATCGAAGAAGAAAAGAAAACGCTCTTTTCCAAAAATAGCGAAGAAGCGCGCGCCCGGGCGCAGGTGCAAACCCTCGCGCCATTGCTTGAAAAGGAAAAAGAGCAGGCAAGCGAAAAGCAAGCCTCCATCGAAAGCGCCCTTCAAGCGCTTTTTGACGACGAGCCTCTCCCCCAGGGTGAAGACATTGCCCCGGCTCTCAAGACGCTCTCTGAAGACGCAGGCAAGGAAGCGGCCCTCCTCAAGCACCTTGTCGCCCAAGCTTCAAGTCTGTCTCGGCTGCGCCGCGAGCAAGACGAAAAGGTGCGCCTGGCGCAGGCCTCGCTTCAAAAGGCCGAGCAGGATCAGCAGCTTGCCGGCTCAAAACGCGGCGCGGCCGAGGCGATCGAGCGCACGGCGCAGGACGATCTGAAAAAGGCGCGCGAAGACTTTGGCGCGACAATCGCTTCTGTCTCGGCGCTGCTTCAAAAGGCGGGCCTTGCCGCAGCCGCGCCCGAGTCGCTTGAGGCCGTCCAGAAGAAGGTGCGGGAAAGCGTTGACGCTTTTGAAGCCGACGGCAAGGCGCACCGAGAGGCGCTTGCAGGCATTCAAAGCGGCGAGCACGAGCTCGAAGGTCTTTTAAAGCGCAGCCAGGAGCTCTCAACAAAACTTGCGTCGGCCCAAAGCGACCTCGCCGCGGCCCAGAGCGAGTACAACGCCAAGCTCTCTGAGCGGAGAAGCATTTTTGGCGAAAAATCCCCTGATGAAGAGGAAAATAAAGCCCAGAAAGACTTCGATATTTCCTCGAAAAAAGAGGAAGATGCAAAGGCTGCTCTTGCCGCGGCAGAAAAGGCGCAGCAGGCGCACGCCGTCAAAAAGGCCGAGCTTGCCCGCCGCCAGACAGCGCAAAACGCAGAGCGAAGCCGCCTTGAAGAGAGCTTCTCAAAAGCTTTAAAAAATTCGGACTTTGAGAGCGAATCGATTTGGCTCTCCGCCCGCATGCCGGCCGACGTTTTGAAAGAGCGCCTTGCCGCGCACAGCCAGGCGCAAAACAAGGCCGCGCGGCTCTCCGACAACATCAAGGAAAAGACGCAGCAGCTTCAAGAGCACGCCGCCAAAAACCTCACCCAGGAAGACGCGCAGACGATCAAAACCAAAAAGGAGGCGGCTTCAGCAAAGATTGAAGAGCTTTCGCAGCAAATCGGCGCCATTTCCGAGCAGTTAAAGGCCGATGAAGACGCAAAGGCGCGCCAGAAGCAGACGCTTGCCAAAATTGAGGGGGCCTTAAGCGACCTTGAAGTCTGGGCGCAGCTCAATGCCCTCATCGGCTCGCACGACGGAAAAAAGTACCGCGAATTCGTGCAGTCGATCACCTTTGAGACGCTCATTGACTTTGCCAATGAGTCGCTTGTGCGGATGACCGACCGCTACGAGCTCACAAGCAGCAAGGAGGCGCCCCTTGAGTTTGACGTCATCGACAACTATCAGGGCGGCGTGGTGCGCAGTTCCAGCAACCTCTCGGGCGGCGAGACCTTCATTGCAAGCCTTGCGCTTGCGCTCGGACTCTCGCGCATGGCAAGCGCCAACGTGCAGGTCGAGTCCCTGTTTTTGGACGAAGGGTTCGGCACGCTCGACCCCGAGGCGCTCGACAACACGCTCGGGATGCTTGCAACGCTCAACGAGCAGGGAAAGTTGATCGGCATCATCTCGCACGTGGGAGAAATCCGCGAGCGCATCGCCGCCCGCATCGAGGTGACGCCTGTCACGGGGGGCTTTAGCCGCCTCTCGGGGCCCGGCGTGCGAGAAATTGCCGCCAGCAAGTCCGAATCTCAAGCCTAAGCGCCGGGCGCCGCGCGAAGGCATCAAAGCAAAGGAATCGAAAGCACATGGGAAAGGAAATCGAGCGCAAGTTCCTTGTTGTCGGAGACGATTGGCGGGGTCTTGGCACGAGCGTCTACTACTGCCAGGGCTACCTCAACAGCGCCCCGGAGCGAACGGTGCGCGTGCGCATTGCGGGCGAGGCAGCCTTCTTGACCATCAAGGGCCCCAACACAGGCGCCGCACGCGCCGAATTTGAGTATCCGATCCCGGTTGAGGACGCAAAAGCGCTCCTCGCCCTGGCCGAGCACCCCCTCATCGAAAAGAGGCGCACGCGCATTCCCTTTGAAGGAAAAGTCTGGGAGGTCGACGAGTTTTTGGGCGTCAACGCGGGGCTGATCGTGGCCGAAGTCGAGCTCAAAGACGAAAGCGAGGACGTCAAGCGCCCCTCTTGGGCGGGGCGGGAAGTCACGGGGCTTGCGCGCTACTACAACTCAAGCCTTGTGGCGCACCCCTACGCAGACTGGAGCGCCGAGCAGAAGCAGGCACGCGCGCAATAAAAGCCCCTGCGGCATTCCCTTGCCCTGCAAAGGCACAAGGCAAGGGGGCGGCCCTATTCATCTCGCCGCCGCCCCCGAAGCACTTTTGCCTGAGCGCTTTTGCCTGAGCGCTTTTGCCCGATCTGGCCGCCGCTTCAAGCCGCTTCAAGCCTTTTGAGCGCAATGGCCGCAAGAAGCGTGGCCGCCGCCGGCAGCACCTCGTCGTTGAAGTCAAAGGCGGTGCTGTGCACCGACGCCGTGTGCTCGGCGTCGCGCACGCCCACGCGCATCATGCACCCGGGCACGAGCTGCTGGTACTCGGCAAAGTCCTCCGAACTCATGAAGGGATCGATTGAGGGCCGCACGAACGCCTCGCCAAACAAGGCCTGCGCCGTTTCGATTCCTGCGCGCGTGGTCGTCTCCTCGTTGATGACGGCGGGAATCGAGTGCTCCCATTGAATGCTCGAGGTGCAGCCGTTGGCGCGGGCCGTGTTTTCGAGCATCGTCTTGAAGCTCTCTTCGACAAAGGCACGCGTCTGCGGCACGAACGTGCGGGCCGTGCCGCTGATCTTCACCTCGTCGGGCACCACGTTGGGCGTCTCGTAGCGCCCGGCGTTGACCGCGCAGATGCTCAGGACGGCCGTGTCGATCGGATTGATTTTGCGCGAGACGATGCTCTGGGCGGCGCTGATGAGCTGGGCCGCAACCGGGATGGGGTCTACGCCCAGGTGCGGGCGCCCGCCGTGCGTGCTCTTTCCCTTGATCGAGAGCCAGAAGTAGTCGCAGGAGGCCTGCAGGGGGCCGACGCGAAAGCCGAAGACCCCCTTGTCGAGCATGGGCTCGGTGTGCGCGCCGAAAATCTCGGCAATGCCGTACTTTTCAAACACGCCGCTTGCGATCACGGCGCGCGCGCCCTGCGCGGGCTCTTCGGCCGGCTGAAAGATGCCCACCACGCGCCCGGGAAAGTCGCGGTGGGCGTTGAGATAGCGAAGCGCCCCCATAAGCCAGGTCTGGTGCCCGTCGTGCCCGCAGGCATGGGCGCACCCGGCCTTGCAGCTCTTCCAGGGCTTGCCCGACGTATCCGGCATGCCGAGCGCGTCAATATCAGCGCGCAGGGCCACCGCCTTTCCGGGGCGCGCGCCTTCGACAACGACGATCACGCCTCCCTTGACGATCTGATCATCGACGCTCTCAAGCCCCCAGCCCTTGAGCGTGCGGACGATGCGCGCGACCGTCTGTCCGGTCTCAAATCCCAGCTCCGGCTCCTGGTGCACCGCGTGGCGGATTTCAACGAGCTCTTCGCCCCAGGCGAGCAGCTCCGGAAAAACCTTCTCGGCATGAACAAACTGCATGATTTTTCTCTCTCCCTTGGTCAAATGCGGGCGGCCCGAGGCTTGCGGGCTCTGTGGCCAGAAGCCTCTTCCTTGCGGCGCCTTTGGTTCTGGCGCCATTCATTAGACCGCCGCTTTGCCGTCGATTGTAGTCTTGCGGTCCCCAACGCCGCTTTTGAAAAAAAGTTTGCCCGCCTTCGGCACCGGGAAAACCGAAGACGGGCAGGCTTTCGGCAGCCGCCCGCGCCGCGCGCGGGAAGTGCTGACCAATGTGCTTTTTAGAGCTTCACTTCAAAGAGCTCGGCCAATTCCGCCGTGAGCAGATTCTCGTCAAAGGGCACGTACTCGCCCTTGGAATTTTTGAACACGCCGTAGGGAACGGCGCGGCAGCCGCAGCGGCGGTGCAGCTTCGAGTTGTCCCAGCACCAGTTGCGGTACTTCTCCGACAACTTCGTGATGTCGTAGCGCAGCCCCCTGAAGCCCTCGTCGCGGAAATGCTCGTGCTGCGCGTCGAGCACCTCCCAGGGCTTGTCGGAAGCGAAAATGAGCGCGCCCTGCGCGTCCGAATGAATGTTCATCCAGGCAATCGGGAAGTACACCACGTCGATCTTGTCTTGCAGCGGCCGGATGCGCTCCATCAGACGCATGCAGTCCGGGCACTGCGTGTCGATAGCCACGTACGCCTTGGGCCGCCCCGCCGGTCCCGGATAACTAAAGCCGTGTCCTTCCTTGGCAAAGCTCTCGTACATCTTTTTGCCCTCCCAGATGGTGGGCACCTTGGCCGGAGCGGACACGGCCGGAGCGGACACCGCGCCGGTGACGGCGGCAGCGGCAAGCGCAAGAGCGCTGCGACGGGAAATATCGGTCATTGCTTTGGTCTCCTTTTGATGGGGCAAATCAGCTTCGCGCGGGAGCTTTTTGTTTTTTAAAAGAGCCCTGCGCAAAGCGTTCTCAAAACTTCGGTTTGCCTGTTTTTTTGTGCTCAAGGTCCTATTGCCTGCGGCCCTGATAGCGTCCCTGACTGTCGTAGAAGCGCCCGTTGGCGTCTTCCCGACCCTGATAGCGGCCGCGGCTGTCGTAGTAGCGGCCGTTGGCATCCTTGCGGCCCTGATAGCGCC
Source organism: Sutterella sp. (assembly GCA_019418605.1). GTDB lineage: Bacteria > Pseudomonadota > Gammaproteobacteria > Burkholderiales > Burkholderiaceae_F > Duodenibacillus. The sequence goes on from DYBN01000032.1 coordinate 122,193, forward strand.
CCTGGCTGTCGTAGAAGCGCCCGTTCGCGTCCTGCCTGCCTTGATAGCGGCCGCGATTGTCGTAGTAGCGCCCGCCCGCGTCCTGTCTGCCCTGGTAGCGGCCGCTGCTGTCGTAGCTGCGGCCGCTTGCGTCCGTGCGGCCCTGATAGCGCCCCTGATTGTCGTAGTAGCGGCCGGGCTGCTGTCGATCAAAGGCGCCTGCCGCGTACACGTCCGCGGGCACAAACACCGCATCGGCCGCGCCGCCCGAGACAAACATCACCAAAGCGGCCGCCGCGGCCGCAAGCATTCGACGAAGCATGTCTTTTTCCCGCAAAAACAATCTGTCTCTTCAGTGTAGCAACTCGCGCCCGCAGAGATCGGCTTTGCCGCGCACTTTTGAGGGCCTCTTCAGACTTTCTGCCGCGTGCTTGCCGCGTACAACACAACTGCGGCCAGAATCAAGAGCGTGGCCGCCTTCTCGGCCGTGCCAAGCGGCTCGTCAAAGACCACCACGCCAAGCGCAAAGGTAAGCACCGGGTTGATGTACTGAATGATGCCCAAAAGCGTCATCGGCAGGCGCTGCGCCGACAAGGAGAAAAGCACCATCGGAATGGAGGTCACAAGGCCTGAACCGATGAGAAAAAGGGAGAGGCCGCTCTCAAAGCCGCCCGCAAAGTGCGCCGCATAGCCCGCGGGAGAAGCGGCAAGCAGGACAAGGGCGGGCACCGTCATCAGCGCGTGCTCGATCGCCACGCTCTCGCCTGCGGGAATGCGCACCTTCTTTTTCAACGCGCCGTACACGGCCCAGGTTGAACTCACGAGGATTGCAATCCAGGGAAAGCGGTCAAGGCCCGCCACGAGCACGCCCACGCCGCAGGCGGCGCACCCCACGGCAAGAAGCCGCAGGCCGGTGAGTTTTTCGGAGAAAACGACAACGCCGATGGCCACGGTCGCCAAGGGCGTCAAAAACATCCCGAAGCCAAGCTCCACGACCCGGCCGGACCCCACGCCCACGATGTGCACAAGCCAGTTTGCCGAGGCAAAAAGGGCTGCGAGCACAAGGATGAGCGCACCGCTCTCAGAAGGGGCCGTGACCAGCCGGCGCATCACGCGCATCGTCTCGCCAAAGCGGCCGGCGACGATCAGACCCAAAGAAATGAAGACAAACGACCAGATGATGCGGTGCGCGAGCACCTCAAGGGGAGCCGCGCTTGTGAGCTCGCGCCAGTAAAGCGGCATGAGCCCCCAGATGCAGTAGGCCGCCACGGCGCTCAGCGTGCCCGTCCAGGTCGATGACCGCGTCTCTTGAACCATTGCCTCGCCTCTGTCTTTGCCTTGGCTTGAAGGTTTTTCGTCTTGCGCTCCGATTGCAATCCGTGCGCTTTGCCGCACAAAGAGCGCAACTGAAATCTCAGTGTACGCCCTGCACGTTTTCATGCCGCGGCGCGGCACTGCCGCCGTCGTCTCCGCTTGGGCGCAGCAGCGAAACGAACATGCTGCGAATCCACTGCATTTCGCGCGAGGCGTGCGTGCGCTCGTGCCAGATAAGCCGCGTCCAGTAGTCCTCGCCCTCGCCCGGAATCGGAATGACCGCGAGCTCCTCGGGCAGCATGCGCGCGAAAAACTCGGCCGTGCGCACCGGCAGCACGAGCGTGGCAAGCGTTCCCTTCAGAAAATAGGGGGCGCTCAGAAAGTGCGGCATCTCAATGAGTTTGCGCTGGCCCCGCGTGATCGGCGTATCGACGTCAAAAACGGGCTCGGAGGCCCTCTGGCGCAGCTCGACGGCAATCTTGGGGTACTTCAGAAAGTCTCTTTTTGTAAGCCTCGCGCCTTGCGCGTGACGCTTGGCCAGCGGGTGATTGCGGCAGACAAGGCAAGCGCGCCGCACCTTGAAGAAATTAAGCCCAAAGTAGTGCTCGGGCAGGCGCTTGAGCCGCACGGTGGGCAAAAGCGCCAGATCGACGCTGCCCTCGGCAAGCTCGCGCAGCACGTCTTCAGTGAGGGGCATGAGCCGAAAATTCATCTGCGGCGCCGCCTCAATGATCGCCCGCAGCGCCGGCCGCAGGAGCGACACAACGGCGTTGTCGGCCGCCGCGATGCAAAGCGTGCGGCTGATGCGGGCCGGGTCAAAGCTCTTTTCCGAGGCCATCTCCTGCACTTCGCCCAAGATCCGGGTGACGTGCGGCATCAGCTCGCGGCACTTCTCGGTGGGCACCATGCCGCGGAAGTTGCGCACAAAAAGTTCGTCGCCAAAGGCCTGCTGGCACTTGACGAGCGCGCGGCTTGCCGCCGAAAGCGTCAGATTGAGCCGTCTGGCGGCCTCGGTCATCGAACCGGTTTCAAAAATCGTCTGCAGCACCGAGAGCTGCGCAAGCCGCAGGTTGTACACGGCACGCCCTCCGCAAAATGAGAAAACGAGACTCCTTGCGCACATTGCCCGCGCAGAGTCCTCAAACTATCGTTTTCCGAGAAAAGCTTATTTCATTTTTTTCGAAAAAGGAAAGGAAATCGTCCATTTCGAAAAAAGCCCCCGCTCCTTAGGATGATTCTTGTACCCGAGGTCTATGCCGGCTGTGGCGCGCGACAACAACAAGCACAGGCCCGTTTTCATCCGCTCAAGGAGATTCATCATGACAGTAAAAATTGGACGCCGCTCACTTTTTCTGGGCACCATGGCAGCGGTCGTAGCCGGCAGCCTTTCTCCTCACGTGCACGCAGCCGGCGGCTCGTCGGGCCCGCGCGTGACGTTCGCCGCCCAGGGCAAGCTCGGCGAAATCGTCGTCAATCCGTACCGCATTGCGCCTCTGACGGCCATCATCAAAAACGGCGGCTATGAGCTCACGCAGGCAACCGTGCGCATCGTCCCCAAAAAGGACGGCCAGGAAATCAAGTACGACGTAAGCCGCAGCGCGCTTCTCACCCACGCCGGCATCCCGGTCTTCGGGCTTTATCCGGACTACAACAACACGGTTGAAGTCACCTACACGCGCAAGTTCAACGGCAAGAGCGAAAAGATTTCCGAGTCCTACACCATCTACACGGCGCCCGTCTACCACGAGGTCAACGGCAACCCGACGCTCTCGCACAACATGTTCGAGACGAAGGTCGTGAAGATGGACCCCAAGTTCTCCGACCGCCTCTATCTCGTCAACAACCTCATGCAGCAGTACGCCAAGGCCACGCGCATGGTCTGGAACAACCCGACGGGCGGCGCCATGGAGTGGAACTTCTACCCGATGAACGCCATCATCGACACGCGCGGCGAAGTGCGCTGGTACATGCACGTCGAACCGATCTACGACGTCGAGCAGATGTACCGCTCGGGCGTCATGATGGGCTTTCAGCAGGACGCCGACGGCAACATTACCTGGGGCTACGGGCAGCGCTACGTCAAGTACGACCTGATGGGCCGCGAAATCTACAACCGCCGCCTGCCGCAGGGCTACATCGACTTCTCGCACTCGCTTGACAACGCGCAAAACGGCCACACCTTCATCCGCGCCGCAAGCGCCGACATGCGCCGCGCCGACAACAAGCGCGTGCGCACCGTGCGCGACGTCATCGTTGAAGTCGACGGCAACGGCAAGGTGGTCGACGAATGGCGTCTGTGGGAAATCCTTGATCCGTACCGCGACAACGTCATGAAGGTGCTCGATCAGGGCGCCGTGTGCCTCAACATCGACGCAAGCCAGGCGGGCAAAACCCTCTCTGCAGAGGAAATCGCGGCGCTTGACGCGAGCGACCACTTCGGCGACATCGTGGGCACGGGCCCGGGGCGCAACTGGGCGCACGTCAACTCGGTCGACTACGACCCGACCGACGACTCGATCATCATCAGCTCGCGCCATCAGTCGGCCATTATCAAGATCGGCCGCGACAAGAAGGTGAAGTGGATTCTGGGCTCGCCCGAGGGCTGGAAGAAGCCCTGGGCCGACAAGCTGCTCGCGCCGGTTGACGCAAGCGGCCGCAAGCTCAAGGTCGAGGGAAGCCAGGTCGAGGGCGACTTCGACTTCACCTGGACGCAGCACACGGCCTTCCGCATCGACGAGAAGTCCGACCGCAACGTGGTCTACATCACGGTCTTTGACAACGGCGACGCCCGCGGCATGGAGCAGCCCGCGCTGCCCGAGATGAAGTACAGCCGCGCCGTCGTCTTCAAGATCGATCAAAACAAGATGACCGCCGAGCAGGTCTGGGAATACGGCAAGGAGCGCGGCTTTGCCTGGTACAGCCCCGTGACGTCGCTCACGCGCTACGAGGCCGACAAGGACTCCATCATGGTGTACTCGGCCACCGCAGGCATGGGCCGCCGTCCGTCCGAATTAAAGCCCGGCGAAAAGGCGGGCGCCGCCTCTCCGGTGATCGACGAATTCAAGTGGGGCGCCAAGGAGCCCTCCGTTGAAATCGTCATCGTCAACTCCATGGGCTATCAGGCCATGCCGGTGAGCGTGAAAAAGGCATTTTCGCAGTAACCGTGCCTTGAAGGAGCGTGCCGCGCGAGTGCTCTAAAAATTTAAAAGCCCCGCGCAGGGACTTTCGAAGGCGCCCGCACGCGGGCTGCCTTCGGGGTCAATCCGCGCACTTTGCTTGCGCCAAACGCGAAAACCTTTTTCTTTGTTTTTCGGAGATCAACATGTTCAAAAACACCGCTCTTGCTCTTCTTTGCGTCTGCCTGTGCGCCGCAAGCGGCGCGGCTGCCGCAGCCGCCGTTGAAGGCACCGACTACGTCAAGCTCGACAAGCCCATGGTCAACGCCGAGGGCAAGTTCACCAAGATCTTTAGCTACGACTGCCCCTTCTGCTACAAGTACGACGTGGGCGT
>DYBN01000033.1:0-57385 GCA_019418605.1 Sutterella sp.
GTGAAAGTAGGTCACTGCCAGGCTCTTCCATTTGCAAGACCCTCGGACTGCAGCACGCAGACCGGGGGTTTTGTTTTTTTCCGGGCGAGCAAATCGGTTTGCCGCTCGGATTTGCCCGGCGCCTTGGCGCCAAAAACCAAAGCCTTGTGTGTATTCTTTGAAGGACGTGGCGGCGCAGGCCGTCATTGTTGTCTATTTGGATTCATCTTTGCCTTGGCTGCGCCGATGTCTATGGAAATTTTCGCCCGCAACAGCTGGCTGTTCGGGCCCAATGCTTCTTATGTCGAGTCGCTCTACGAGAGCTGGCTCAAAAATCCCTCAAGCGTCGATGAGAACTGGCGGCAGTGCTTTGAGAGCATGCACGCCGAAGATGTGGCTAGCGGCCATGCCGCCCCCGTCGAGCCCATTCACTCCGAAATCATCGCCGCCTACACCGACTTCAAGCCCAGAGTGCAGGGCAATGGCGAAGCGGTGAGCAAGGAGCTTGAGGCCGCCCGCAAGCAGGTGGGCGTGCAGCAGCTCATTTCTTCCTACCGCTTTCTCGGCTCGCGCCGCGCAGACCTCGATCCGCTGCACCGCCGCGAGCTGCCTGAAATTGCCGAACTCAACCCGGCCTTCTACGGCCTTGATGCGGCTGATCTCGATACGGTTTTTTCTGCGGCCAATACGTACTTCGGCGAGTCTTCCATGCCGCTGCATGCGCTTATTGCCGCGCTCAAGGAAACCTACTGCGGCACGCTTGCCATTGAGTACATGCACGTGACCGATCCCGTCAAGAAGCGCTGGTGGCAGCAAAAACTCGAATCGACGAGAGCGCGCTCGCATTTTGACAACGCAAGGCGCGTGAAGATTCTTGAAAATTTGACGGCCGCCGAGGCGCTTGAGCGCCATCTCGGCACCAAGTACGTGGGGCAAAAGCGCTTTAGCCTCGAGGGCGGCGAGTCGCTCATCGCCTGCATGAATGCGCTTGTCGAACAGGCGGCGGCCTTTGGCATCGAAGAGTGCGTCATCGGCATGGCGCACCGAGGTCGCCTCAACGTCCTTGTCAATACGCTCGGCAAGAGCCCTGCGGAGCTTTTTGCGGAATTTGAAGGAAACGCCGCCGTCGAGGATCTGCCCGCAGGCGACGTGAAGTACCACAACGGCTTTTCATCCGATTTGACCGTCAACGGCCAGTACATTCACCTGTGCATGGAGTCCAATCCCTCGCACCTTGAAATCGTCGATCCCGTGGTTGTCGGAAGCGTGCGCGCCCGCCAGGATCAGCGGCGCGATGCAAAGGGCGACGCGGTGCTTGGCGTCATGATTCACGGCGACGCTGCGCTCACCGGCCAGGGTATCGTCATGGAAACGCTCAACCTTGCCGACACGCGCGGCTACGGCACGGGCGGGACCGTTCACATCGTCGTCAACAACCAAATCGGCTTTACCACGTCAGACCCCCGCGACAAGGGCTCGATGACCTACTGCACCGACGCGGCAAAGCTTATCGAGGCGCCCGTGCTGCACGTCAACGGCGACGATCCGGATGCCGTTGTTTTCGCCACCGACCTTGCCATGCAGTACCGGCAGGAATTCCGGCGCGACGTCTTCGTCGACATCGTGTGTTTCCGCCGCCTTGGCCACAACGAGCAGGATACGCCGGCGGTGACGCAGCCCCTGATGTACAAAAAGATCGCCCGGCACCCGGGCACGCGCAAGCTCTACGCCAACAAGCTCGTTGCGCAAGGTGTTGTGGCCGCCGACGCGCCCGACGCCATGCTCTCCGAGGCCCGCGCGCGGCTGCGCGAGGGGCGGCCTGCGCTTGATATTCATCTCGCGCACGTCAAAAACCGCCATGAGGTCGACTGGACGCCGTTTGAGGGCAAGCCCTGGAGCGCTGATGCCGCCACGGGCGTTCCTGTTGAAGATCTCAAGGCCATGGGCGAGGCGATTACCGTGGCGCCCGAAGGCTTTGCGCTGCACCCGCTTGTTGCAAAGGTCCTCAAGGATCGCCGCGCCATGGCCCAAGGGGAGATGCCCGTTGACTGGGGCATGGCCGAGCACCTGGCTTTTGCTTCGCTTCTGGCGGCGCACTACCGCGTGCGCATCACGGGCGAAGACAGCGGCCGCGGCACGTTCAGCCACCGGCACGCCGTGCTTCACGATCAAAACCGCGAGCAGTGGGATCAGGGGGTTTACATTCCCCTTGAGCATGTCTGCGCGGATCAGGCGCCCTTTACGGTGATCGACTCCGTGCTTTCGGAAAACGCGGTTTTGGGCTTTGAGTACGGCTACGCCGGCTCTTCTCCCAACGCTCTCGTGATCTGGGAGGCGCAGTTCGGGGACTTTGCCAACGGCGCGCAGGTCGTGATCGATCAGTTCATCAGCTCGGGCGAGGCCAAGTGGGGCCGTTTATCCGGCCTTGTGGTGATGCTCCCGCACGGCTACGAGGGGCAGGGGCCCGAGCACTCGTCGGCGCGCATTGAAAGGTTTTTGCAGCTTGCGGCCGACAACAACATGCAGATCGTGCAGCCCACGAGCGCCTCGCAGATCTTTCACGTTCTGCGCCGGCAGCTCGTGCGCGACTTTAGAAAACCCCTCATCGTTTTCACGCCCAAGTCCTTGCTGCGAAGCAAGGGAGCAACAACGACGCTTGAAGAGCTTGCCCGCGGGCGCTTTCTTCCCGTCATCGGCGACGGCTCGATTGAGGATGGTGCGGGCGTCGAGCGCATCATTCTTTCGTCGGGAAAGATTTACTACGATCTTCTTACCAAGCGCCGCGAGCTTGGGCTTGACGCCAAGGTTGCGCTCGTGCGCATCGAGGAGCTCTATCCGCTCGATCGCACGAGCCTTGCGCGCGAACTTGCACGCTGCCCCAACGCAGCCCGCCTGGTCTGGTGCCAGGATGAGCCGCAAAACCAGGGCCCCTGGAGCTACATGGCGCCGATTCTGGCCGAGATGAGTTCTCTGCCTTTGGTTTATGCCGGGCGGCCCGCGAGCTCATCGCCAGCCGTTGGGTACGTGCGGCGCCATGTCGAGCAGCTCAAGCGGCTGCTTTCGGATGCGTTTGCCTAAAACAACTGCCAAGTCAGAAACGGGCCGATGAGGCCCTTTCCAAATTTCGAATTTTTTCCACTATTTTGATTTTTCACATACCGTCATGAGTGAAGTTATCGTCAAGGTCCCGCAGCTCTCGGAGTCCGTGAGCGAAGCCACGGTTTTGACCTGGCACGTCAAGGAGGGCGACGCGGTTGCCGTCGACCAAGTCCTCGTTGAAATTGAAACCGACAAGGTCATCATGGAAGTGCCGGCCCCGGCGGCTGGCGTCGTGGGACGCATCCTGCACGGCCAGGGCGACGTGGTCAGAAGCGAAGAGGAGCTGTGCGTGCTTGCCGAAGGCGCAGGCGCTGCGGCCGCCGCCCAAGAGCCCGCTCCGACGGACGCCGGGCCGCGCGTGATGCCCTCGGCCGCCGTCGCGGCCGCAGCTGCCGGAGTGGACGCCAAAACCATTGCCGGCAGCGGCGTGGCCGGGCGCGTCACGGCAGCCGACGTGAGGCAGGCCGTTGAGAGTCTCTCATTGAATAAGGCTGATGGTGCGCCCAAAGAGAGCGCTCCGGGGAATGATCACCTGCAGCGTGTTCCGGCAGGCGGCAGGCGCCTTGCCGATGATCCCTTCGGCAGGCCCGAGCAGCGCGTGCCGATGACGAGCCTGCGCGCGCGCATTGCGCAGCGCCTCCTTGAGAGCCAGCAGCAAAGCGCGCAGCTCACCACCTTCAATGAGGTGGACATGAGCGCGGTCATGGCTCTCAGAGCGAAGTACAAGGAGGGCTTTCAAAAGAAGTACGGCGTCAAGCTCGGCTTCATGTCGTTTTTTGTGAAGGCCGCCGTCTACGCTCTGCGCAAATTCCCCGTGATCAACGCCTCGATCGACGGCTCGGACATCATCTACCACGGCTACATCGACGTGGGCGTTGCCGTGGGAACCGAGCGCGGCCTCGTGGTGCCGGTTGTGCGCAATGCCGATCAGAAAAGTTTCGATGAAATTGAGCGCGAAATCGCCGATTTCGCCGCACGGGCCGCGACCGGCAGGCTCAAGCTTGAGGAAATCACGGGCGGCACCTTTACGGTTTCAAACGGCGGCGTCTTCGGCTCGATGATGTCGACTCCCATCATCAATCCCCCGCAGTCGGCCATCCTTGGCATTCACGCCACGCGCGAGCGGCCCGTCGTGGTCGATCATCAGATCGTCATCCGGCCGATGAACTATCTGGCGCTTTCCTACGATCACCGCCTCATCGACGGGCGCGAAGCCGTGCAGGCGCTGGTGGCCATGAAGCAGGCCCTGGAAGACCCGGCGCGCATGCTGCTTGACATTTAGGTCGAAGTTCAAAAGAAAAAGAGGGGAAAACGAACATGCAGGAATCCACTTGCGACGTACTGGTCATCGGTGCGGGGCCCGCCGGCTATCCGGCGGCCATTCGCGCCGCGCAGCTTGGCATGAAGACCGTCGTGGTCGACGCCATGCGCAATCCCGACACCGGAGCCGAGGGCGCCTGGGGCGGCGTGTGCGCCAACGCGGGCTGCATCCCGAGCAAGGCGATGATTGCCGCGAGCACGGCCGCCGAAGAGTTCATGCACGGCGCTCCCGCCTTTGGCATCAGCGTTGATCCGGGCGCCGTGCATCTTGACTTTGCGCGCATGCAGGCGCACCGCGCGCAATGCGTCAAGGGCTCGAACACGGGGCTTGCGCACCTTTTTGCCAAGTACAAGGTGCGGGCGGTGGCGGGCACCGCCGCCTTTGAAGAGCGCCGCAAGGATTTCTGGTGCCTGTCGGTGCAAGGCAGCGGGGGCGAAGAGAAAATTCTTGCCCGCCACGTGATCATTGCCTGCGGCACGCGCGCCCGCGAGTTGGAAGGCGCGGGCTTTGATGAAAAGGACATCGTCTCGCACATCGGCGCACTGCAGTTTCCCGAGCCGCCCAAGAGTCTTGGAATCATCGGTGCGGGCGTCATCGGCCTTGAGCTCGGAAGCCTCTGGCACCGCCTTGGCAGCGCCGTCACGCTAATCGACGTGGCCCCTGAAATCCTTGCCTCGGCCGACTCCGCCGTGCGCCGGACCGTGCGCCTTGCGCTTGACAAGGACGGGCTCATCTTTGAAATGTCGACGCGGGTGCAGAGCGTTGAAAAGACCCCTGAGGGCGTGCGCGTGCGCACAAGCAGCAGCGCAGGCGGCCAAAAGGAATTTGTTTTTGACAAGCTTCTTGTGGCTGCCGGGCGCGTGTCTCTTGCCCAGGGGATTGCGCCCGAGAAGGTGGGGCTAAAACTTACCGAGCGCGGCTACATCGCCGTCGACGACTGCGGCAGGACCAATCTTGAAAACGTCTGGGCCGCGGGCGACGTCACGGGCGGCATACAGCTTGCGCACGCCGCGCGCGAGCAGGGCCTCAACGTCATCGCTTCGATTGCAGCGGGGCGGCCCGCGGCGTATCACTCGCCGGTGCCGAGCGTGGTCTACGTCGAGCCCGAGGCGGCCTGGGTTGGGGAAAGCGAAGACCGCGCGCGCGCCCGGGGCGAGGCCGTGCGCACGGGGCTTTGCCCCTTTGCGGCCAACGGCCGTGCCCGCGCGCAGGACGCGGCCCAGGGCTTTGTCAAAGTCGTGGTGCAGGAGAGCACCGACAGGATTCTCGGCGTGCACATCGTCGGGTGCGGCGCGGCCGATCTTGCGGCCGAGGCGGCCTGCGCGATTGCCTTCGGGGCCACGGCCGAAGATCTGGGACTCGTGATGCATCCGCACCCGTCTTTTTCGGAGGCGCTCATGCAGGCTGCGCTCGCAAGCCGCAGGCAAGCGACTGATATTTAAGCGTTTTTTCCCTGTCCGCGAGCGCTTTTGAGACATTTTTCCTAGCACTTTCGCCCTATGGCCGCGCGCGGCGAATTGGGCTAAATTTCGTCAACTTCGCTTTTTGCGCAAGGCGCGCGCAGCGCTGCCCACGCCCGGGCGGCGCGCGTGCAGAGCACGATGAAATGAACGCTATCGACCGGACCTCATGTCCCTCTCAGCAAAGAGGGCCGGGCCGGCCGCAGCGGCCCCGGCAGGGGCCAATAGGGAGGCTGACAGATGCAAGCTGAGAACACCGCAAAGAGCGTCAAGCTCGTCTTCTCGGATGGATCACCTGATGTGACGCTGCCGGTTTTGTCCGGCACCATGGGACCCGACGTGATCGACATCACGTCGCTCTACAAGCAGTCGGGCAAGTTCACATACGACCCCGGCTTCATGTCGACGGCGGCCTGCCGCAGCGCAGTCACCTATGTCGACGGCAACAAGGGAATGCTCCTTTATCGGGGCTACCCGATCGAAGAGCTCGCCCGCAAGTGCAACTACCTTGAGGTCTGCTACCTGCTGTTAAACGGGGAGCTGCCCAACGCCGAGCAAAAAGCAGCCTTCGAGTGGGAGGTGATGCACCACACGATGATCCACGAGCAGCTCGGGTTCTTCCTGCGGGGCTTTCGGCGCGATGCGCACCCCATGGCGATTTTGACCGGCCTTGTGGGGGCGATGTCGGCTTTTTATCCCAAGAGCGCCAACGTGCTCGACCCGGATCAGCGGCGCGCCGCCGCCATTCAGCTCATTGCCAAGATGCCCACGCTCGTGGCGATGTCGCACAAGTACTCGGTGGGCGAACCCTTCATCTGGCCCAAGAACGGGCTTTCGTACGCGGCCAATTTCCTGCGGATGATGTTTGCCATTCCGTGCGAGGAGTACGTGGTCAACGACGTCATCGCCCGCGCTCTGGACCGCATCTTCATTTTGCATGCCGATCACGAGCAAAACGCCTCCACCTCAACCGTGCGGCTATGCGTGAGCTCGGGGACGAGCCCCTTTGCGGCCATCGCCGCAGGCGTTGCCTGCCTCTGGGGGCCGCAGCACGGCGGCGCCAACGAGGCCGCGCTCAACATGCTCTACAAGCTTCAGGCCGAAGGCGGGGTCGAAAACATCGGCAAGTTCATCGCACAGGTCAAGGACAAGACGAGCGGCGTGCGCCTCATGGGCTTTGGCCACCGCGTCTACAAGAGCTACGATCCGCGCGCCAAGCTCATGCGCGAGACCTGCCACGAGGTGCTCGACGAGCTGGGCCTGCACGACGATCCCATCTTCAAGCTTGCCATGGAGCTTGAGAAAATTGCCCTTGAAGACGACTACTTCGTCTCGCGCCACCTCTACCCGAACGTGGATTTTTACTCGGGCATCGTGCAAAAGGCCATCGGCATTCCCGTGCCGCTTTTTACCGCGATCTTTGCTCTGGCCCGCACCGTGGGCTGGATTGCGCAGCTCAACGAGTTCATCAACGACCCGCAGCGGCGCATCGGACGTCCGCGCCAGCTCTTTGCGGGCGCCGCGCTGCGCCACGTCCCGGATTTGAGCGACAGAAACTAGTCCCGGTTGGGCGGCGGGCGCGTTTTTGCGACCCCCGCCTGAGATGACAATGGGAGCGGCCCATAGGCGGCCGCCGGCCTGCAAAAGGAGAAAACAATGAAAAAGAAGATTCTTGTGGTTTTGGCGGCAGCGGCGGCTGCTCTCAGCACGGGCTCTTGGGCCGAGGATCAGAAGGTGCTTCGCATGGCCTGCGAAAGCACCTATGCGCCTTTTGTGTTTTTTGACACCGAGACGCGCCAGCCCGTGGGCTTTGAGATCGACCTGCTTGAGTACGTGGCTAAGGAAATGGGCCGCAAGCTCGAAGTCACGAACATGGGCTTTGACGCCATCATCCCGTCGATTCTCTCGGGCATCAGCGACATCGGCGCCTCGTCCTTTACGATCACGCCCGAGCGCGCCAAGCGCGTGCTCTTTTCCAAGCCCTATTACATTTCGGGCTTGTCCATTCTTGTGCGCGCCGAAGACAAGGACAAAATCAAGGACGTCAAGGATATTGAAAACTGCACGATCTGCGCGCAGATCGGCACCTCGGGCTCGATGCGCGCCGACAAGGTGCCTGGCGCCAAGGTGCGCAACTTCAACACCATCAACGAGGCCTATCTTGAACTCAACAACCGCGGGTGCGACGCAGTGATCGGCGATCGCCCCGTGACGGCGTATTTCCTCGCGAGCAGGCCTCAGGCGGCCAAGAACTACTATCACGTGCCGGCAACGCTCAACAGCGAAAACTTCGGTTTCCCGGTGAGCAAGAAAAACACGGCGCTTATGAAGGAAGTTGATGCGGCCATCGACAAGGCGCGCAAAAACGGCGAATTCACGAAGATGTACGTGAAGTGGTTTGGCGAGGAGCCGCCCGCAGAGCTCCTGAAGTAGGCTTTGGGGTGCGTTCAAGCGCGCGTGCGCGCGCAAACGTGGCGCGACTCGTGGCGTGATTCGCGGCGCGATTCAAAAGAACTGCTGCCGGCGCAGGGCGAGGTTTAGATCGTCCTGCGTCCTTTATTTTGCGTTTGTGACGGCGTCGAGCAGTTCGCTTTCGATCTGCACGACTTCGTCGGGGTTTTCGAGCACGGCGCCTTCGATCAAAAAGACGTCTTCGACACGCTCGTCCATGGTGGAAATTTTGGCGGTTGCCAGATTGATGCCGTGGCGCGCAAGCACCACCGCAATGGCAAAGAGAAGCCCGATGCGGTCGCTGCAGGTGACCTGCAGCACCCAGCTGCGCTGGCTCTCGTCGCGCTCGATGTCAACGATGGGCGGCGTCGGAAAGCTGCGGCTGCGCCGCGAGAGCTTGCCCTGTGTGGGCGCGGGCAGCGGCTTTCCCTCGAGAATGACGCGCGAGAGCCGCTCCTGAATCGTCGTGCAGAGATCTGTCAAGTCGCTTCCTTGTGCATCGTGGCGGCTTGCAACCAGAAAGGTGTCGAGCGCCCAGCCGTGCGTGGTGGTGTGAATGCGGGCGTCGAGCACCGAGAGGCCTGCGCGCTCGAAAAAGGCCACGACGCGCGCAAACAAATCCTTCTGGTCGCGCGTGTAGACAAGAATCTCGACGGCGCCCGGAACGCTCGTTTGCCTTGCGCGCACGACCGGCACCGAAATGCGCGGATCCCAGGCAAGCTGCTCGGTGTGCCAGGCAATGTCTTGCGGCGAGTGGCGCAAAAAGTAGACGATGTTGAGCTCTTTCCAGAAGTCGTCTCGCACCATGGCGGGAATGCCCGCCTGATCGACCAGCTCCATGGCCTTTTGGCGGTGCATGGCAAAGACGCTGCCGCGGGTGAAGGCCTCCTTGCTGCCCTGCAGGATTTTGAGCGTGTTGTGATAGAGGTCGTGGAGCAGCTGCGACTTCCAGGCGTTCCACACCTTGGGGCTTGTGGCCCGGATGTCGGCCACGGTCAGAAGAAAGAGGCCGTCAAGTTTTTCCTTTGTGTCGACGATGCGGGCAAAGCCCGCCACCACCTCCGGGTTGGTGATGTCTTTTTTCTGCGCGACATGACTCATGAGAAGGTGGTGGCGCACCAGAAATTCGACGTAGGCGATGTCGTCTTCTTGAAGTGAAAACTGCTCGCCAAAGCGGCGCACTTCAAGGGCGCCGAGCTCTTCGTGGCTTCCTCCGCGGCCCTTGGCGATATCGTGGAAAAGGCCTGCGAGCACCAGCCGCCAGGTCTGCGGCATCTCGTTGATGATCTGCGAGCACAGCGGATACTCGTGCGCATAGGACGAGTGCATGAAGCGCCGCAGAAAGCGCACCGTGCGGATGGTGTGCTGATCGACCGTGTAGGCGTGAAACAAGTCGTGCTGCATCTGACCCACGATGCGCCGCCACACGGGCAGAAACCGCCCGAGGATGCCCCAGAGGTTGAGGTTTTTTAGAAAGTGATAGGTGCCGTAGCGAAGCTTGAGGGCGTCTAAAAAAAGCGCCTTGTTGGCCGCGTCGCTGCGAAAGTCGTCCGTGAAGCGGTCTCGCATGTGCCACAGCGCCCGCAAAAGCCGCGTTGAGCAGCGCTTGAGCTCAAAGTGCGTGGCAAAAAGATAAAACGTCTTGAGAATGTTGTGATGGTCTCTCCCGAAGGCCTCGACGTCCAAGACGTCGAGCGCGTCGCCGCGGGCAACGAAAACGCCTTCAATGGGCGTGGTCTGCGTCGGGAGCTTTTCCTCAAAGAGCTTCTCGGAGAGGGCCGCAAGCAGAATCTGCTGCAGCTGCACCGTGTTTTTTGCATTGAGGTAGTAGCGCTTCATGAGCGCCTCGCTCGGGCGCAGCGACCCGATGGCGTGGTAGCCGGCGTTGTCGGCAAGCGAGCTTTGCACGTCGAAAATGAGCCGGTCTTCGTGGCGCTTGCGAAGAAGATGCAGCCTGATGCGGATGTCGCGCAGAAAGTGGTGGCACTGCGCCAGGTGATACGCCTCCGTTTCGGTGATGATGCCGCTGCGGGCTAGTTCCTTCCAGTTTCGTCCGAACCCCGCGCAGCGCGCGCACCACAAAAAGACCTGCAGATCCCTAAGGCCCCCGGGGCTTTCCTTGACGTTGGGCTCAAGCGCATACGGGGTGTCGTCGTAGCGCTGCTGCCTCTGGCGCATTTCGAGCATTTTGCTGCGAAAAAAGACCCTTTTGTCGAGCGTTGCTGCAAACTGCCTGTAAGTGCTCTCAAAAAGCGCTTGATTTCCCGTTAAAAGGCGCGCCTCCAGAAAGGCCGTGGCAACCGAAATATCCTCGCGCGCGGCCTCAAGCATTTCTTCGGGCGTGCGCACGGCGCTGCCCACGACGAGCCCGAGCTCCCAGAGCTCGGTTACGAACGTGCTGATGCGCGCGTTGGCCGTCTCGTCGTCGCCGGGCACGAGGACAAGAACGTCGATGTCGGAGTAGGGAAACATCTCCGCGCGGCCGTAGCCGCCGACGGCCACGACGGCAACGGGCAGATCCCCCAGGCCGGCTGCGCGGGCTTTTTCAAGCACAAAGCGGTCGATGGCAGCGGTGTTGCGCTTGAGATAGTCGCCGACGGAGGCATTGCGCATAAAGTCTTCGGCAATGCGCGCGCGCACGAGTTCAACGGCGTGCACGATGCCGCCGGCAGCTTGAGTTCCCGTCGGGGCGGTGGGTTCGGTCATGGCGGTCTCAGAAAGGCAGCATCAGCTGCCGCGGGCAGGGCGGCAAAGCGGGTGAATAAAAAAGCCTCCGTGCGGGAGCGCGCTAAAAAAAGCAGCTGCAGCAGCGCCCGGGAGGCTTTGGAAAAGTGAATATTTTTAAGCGCTAAAAGGAGGGCTTTTTCCAGCCCTTGACCCATTCGGGCGGCTCGGGCATGCCGGGCGACACGGTGAGCACGTCGTAGCCCGTGGGTGTGACGGCAATCTGCAGCTCCCACTGCGCCGACAGGGAGCGGTCCTTGGTGACCACGGTCCAGCCGTCGTTGAGATCCATGATGTGGCGCTTGCCGGCGTTGACCATGGGCTCGACCGTAAAGACCATGCCGGGTTCAAAGGCGGCCGTGGGTGTAAGAATCGGCACGTGGCTTACGTGCGGCTCGCCGTGAAAGACGCGCCCGATGCCGTGCCCGCCGTATTCGTGCACGATTGAAAGCCCGAGCGGCGCGCAGAAATTCCGGCAGGCGATGCCGATGTCGTTGAAATGATTGCCCGGACGCACGGCTTCAATGCCGGCCCACATGCAGCCCCAGGTTGCATCCACAAGCCGGGCTCCGGCAATCGTGGGCTTGCCCACGATGAACATGCGCGAGGTGTCCCCGTACCAGCCCTTGTCGTCGACGAGCGTGACGTCGATGTTGAGGATGTCGCCCTTTTTGAGAACCTTCTTCTCATTGGGGATGCCGTGGCAGATGACGTTGTTGACCGAAATGCAGGTTGCTCTCGGATAGGGCGTCATGCCGGAGGGCTGGTAGTTGAGGCAGGCGGATTTGCAGCCGAGCGTTTTCTCGGTGTACTCAAGCATCAGCTCGTCGAGGTAGAGCGTCGTGACGCCTGCCTTGACGTAGGGCGTGATGAAGTCAAGAAGAGCCGCCGCCTTGCGGCAGACGTCCCGCATCTCTTCGATTTCCTGCGGGCTGTAGATGATGATTTTTCCTTTTTCCGACATATGAATCAATTCTGTTGAGGCTGCCGCACGTAGCCGTAGGGAAGGGGTGCGAGCCGATAATCAACGCCTTCGATCGTGTACGCGCCTGAGGCGGACTCTGCTTCAGAGGCGCCAAGCTGCACAAGAGCGGCCGTCTTTTCGCCAACGGCGGCGGCATAGACGACAACGCCCGCATGGCTGCCTGCGGCATCGAGCACTTCGCTCATGGGGGCGGGGGCGCTCGACGTCGCGCCAATGGCAAGCGCGGCGCGGCGGGAAACCTTGCCGATGTGCTCGACGCGGCTTACGACCTCCTGACCCGTGTAGCAGCCTTTGGAAAAGCTCACGCCGCCCGCAAGCTCAAGATTGACTGCCTGCGGCACGAACTGATCGGCGGCTGCGCCAAACACCCATGGGTCGCCTGCGGCGGCGCTTGCAGCCCAAAAGACTTCTGAAAGATCGTCTGAGTTTGCGCCCAAGGCGCCCTGGGGCCGACTGCCGCCGCTTGCGTCGGCGAGCACCATGCCGCGGCCCTCGGGAAGGCCGAGCTCTTTCAGCACCGCAGGCGTGCCGGTAGTCAGCGCATAAAACGCTTCTATGGGAGCGCCCTCAGGGGCGCCCAGAATGCCGAGCACCTTTTTCGTGTCGTCGACCTCGATGCTCACCTTGCTTCTGAGGACGTACATCTTGAGGCGCTTGAGGATTGCAGGCGAGGTCGCCTCCTCAATCAACATGCCGATGCCGTCGTCGTCGGCAAAAAGACGCGGCGTCGTCAAAAGCCGCCCCTTGGGCGAGCACCAGCCCGCCGTCATCAGGGTGCCGGGCTCAAGGCGCGTGACGTCGTTGGTGAGCTGCCCCTGGAGAAACTTCACGCGGTCCTCTCCCGTGACGCGAACGACGAGAAGCTGCGGCAGGGCGCACGCAAGTGTTGCCGTACAATTCAAAACTGACATTTTGCTACGAAAATTCATTCCACGCCCCTGCCTTCACCAGAGGCTGCAGCCGCTATTATGGCCCAAGTCGCAGGGCGCGACGCCGGCGTCGGGCTGTTCCCGGCGCCATCTTTTCCGTCTTTGTTTGCAGCGTGAATTTCGACTTCCAATCACTTAATCTTCCCGTCCTCAAGACCAAATGGTGGGCGGCGGCGATCATCGTCGTCGTGGTGCTTGCGCTCATCGCATGGCTTCCCTGGTGGTGGTACTTTCACCGCGCCGTTCCTTTCGCCGGCAATGCGGCGACAATCGACGTGGTCGTGCCCGCTGGCGCAACGGGCCGCACGATTGCAAGGTTGGCCCAGCAGGCGGGAATGGGAGTAAGCGAAGACACCCTGTTTGCGGTGCTGCGCGTGCACGGCTCGGCGCCTGACATTCACGCCGGGCGCTACCGCTTCACCCGCGGCATGACCCTTGCTGAGATCGTCGAGAAGTTTGGCGCGGGCCAGGTCGAATCCTTTTCGCTTCGCATTCCGGACGGCGCCACGATCTGGCAGGTGCGCCGCTGTGTGGAGTCGCAGCCTGATCTTGTTTTGAGCACGGCCGGCATGAGCAACGAGGAGCTTCTTGCCGCCCTGGGGCTGCAGGAAAAAAGCCTTGAGGGGCTTTTTGCGCCCGAGACCTATCGCTTTCGGTCGGGAACTTCGGACCTGGACGTCTACCGCGAGCTCTACCGCACGCAGCAGGAATTCCTGCAGCAGGCCTGGGCCTCGCGCTCGCCCGAGATGGACGAATTGAAAAGCCCCTACGAGGTGCTGATTCTGGCAAGCATCATTGAAAAGGAAACGTCCCGGCCGCTCGATCGCCCGCTTGTGAGCTCGGTCTTTCACAACCGCCTCAAGCGCGGCATGCCGCTTCAGACCGACCCCACCATCATCTACGGCATCGGGAAAGACTTCAACGGCAACCTCACGCGCAAGGATTTGCGCACGCCGGGCCCCTACAATACGTACCTCAACAAGGGGCTGCCCCCCACGCCGATTGCGATGCCCTCAAGGGCCTCGATTGCCGCGGCCGTGCATCCGGCCGACACCAAGTATCTCTACTTCGTGGCCAGAGGCGACGGGACGACCGAATTTTCCACCCACCTGACGGCGCACAACCGCGCCGTCAACAAGTACCAAAGAAGCCCGCGCGGCAAGACGAGCCGCAATTAAGGGGTTTTGTTCGCTTCAGCATTTTTTTTGTGTCCGCGGCAGCACGCGGGCGATTCACCATGACGACGGGACGCTTTATCACGTTTGAAGGAATCGACGGCGCAGGCAAGACCACGCAGATCGACGCGCTGCAGGCGTGGCTGCAGCAGCACGGCATCGAGGTGGTGCGAACGCGCGAGCCCGGAGGCACCCCGCTCGGAGAAAAGATCCGGGAGATGCTTCTTGCCGACGACATGGACGTCGCAGCCGAGACGCTGCTTTTTTTTGCAAGCCGCGCCGAGCACATCGCCCGCGTCATTGCTCCTGCGCTCGAGCGCGGCGCCTGGGTGCTCTCGGATCGCTTTACCGACGCGACCTACGCCTATCAGGTGGGCGGCAAGGGGTTTGATCCCGATAAGGTCGAAACGCTCGAGCGCCTCGTGCAGGCGGACCTGCAGCCGTATAAAACGGTTCTGTTTGACCTTGATCCGGCGCTTGCCGCCAAGCGCCTTGCCCGCGCCCGCGAGGCCGACCGGTTTGAAGCGCAAAGCCAAAACTTCTTTGCCCGCGTGCGGAAAGCCTATTTGGATAGGGCCAAACGCAGTCCCGAGAGGTTTTTCATTCTCGACGCCTCGCGCGATCCGGCCGACATTACGCGCACCCTTTTGGCGGAGGCGAGCCGATGGAAATAAAGACCTACCCCTGGCAAAAGGAGCTCCTGCAGACGCTTTCGGCCTTGCGCGGGCGGCTGCCCAACGGGATTTTGATTTACGGGGCGCGCGGCATCGGCTCGTTTGAGGCGGCCTGCGCCTTTGCGGCAAGCTTGATGTGCACCTCGCCCCTGCCCGACGGGCGGCCTTGCGGCAAGTGCAAGGGATGCCGGATGGTTGCCGGCAACACGCACCCGGATTTGCGCTTTGTCGTGAGCGAATTTGAGCTTGTCTCGCACGGGATGGACTATCTGCTGCCGGAGTCGGCCGGTGAGAAAAAGACGCTTTCCAGAGAAATTTTGATCGGGCAGACGCGCGAACTCGGAGATTTTCTGGGCCTTAGAAGCCATGAAGGGGGCGTGCGGGCCGTTGTCGTCTATCCGGCTGACAAAATTCGAGCCGAGGCGGCGGCCTCGCTGCTTAAAAGTCTCGAAGAGCCCCCGGAAAATACGATCTTTATTCTCGTTGCAGACGAAATCGACAACGTGCTCGCCACGATCCGCTCGCGCTGCAGGCTTATTCATGCCAGGACGCCCTCAAAGGACGAAGCGCTTGCCTGGCTCAAGGCCCAGGGCGTGAAAAACGCCTCCGAGAGGCTCGTTGAGACGGCGGGCATGCCGCTGCCGGCCTTGTCCGACGATCCCCGCTACGCCATGAAGAGCGACACACGCCGCAGGCTGCTTGCGTATTTGAGCGCGGGCGCCGAGGCGGGCGTGGGCGAGGCGATTGCCGCCGTCGACAAGGATCTCACGATCGCCTCCGCAGCGCTTTTGTTGTCGCGCTGGGCCTGGGATCTGGCAAGCGTCATGGCAGGAGGCGAAGTGCGCTACTTCCCCTCCTGCGCAGAGGCAATCCGCAAGGCGGCTCTGTCGGCTCGCCCCGCGGGGCTCTATCAGTGGATCAACACCGTGCGCGACGTGCGCCGCGCATCCGAACATACGCTCAACGCCAAGGTCGTGATCGAGGCCGTGCTGCTCAGCTATCCCCGCTGCCTGGCAAAGAAATGAGGCTTCTGTCCTGACGTGGCGCTTTCCTTTTTGGAGAGCCGGGCGCGGCAGCAGGCCGTTTTCATGAACTTTGGCGGGGCAAACTACTTTTTGTGTTTTTTTGAGGGAATCACAACCATGAAGACAACCGTTGCCAGCTTTGCGGCCATGAAGGCCTCGGGGGAGAAGATTTCCATGCTGACGGCCTACGACTACAGCACGGCGCGCATGATCGACGCCGCGGGCGTCAACGCGATTCTCGTGGGCGACAGTCTGGGCAATGTGATTTTGGGCTACGGGAGCACGATTCCGGTCACGGTCGACGACATGATTCATCACGGGGCGGCGGTCGTGCGCGGCGCAGCCGAGGCGCTTGTCGTCGTCGACATGCCCTTTATGAGCTATCAGGTGTCGGTTGAAGAGGCGCTGTCCAACGCCGGGCGCATCATCAAGGAGACGCGCTGCGCGGCCCTCAAGCTCGAAGGAGGAAAGGAGATCGCCCCCGTTGTGCGGCGGCTTACGGAAGCCGGCATCCCTGTGATGGGGCACGTCGGCATGATGCCGCAGCACGTAAACGTCTACGGGGGCTTCAAGGTGCAGGGAAAGGACGCCGCGGCGGCCGAGCGCATCCTTGAGGACGCCAAGGCCATTGAAGAGGCCGGCGCCTTTGCCGTGGTGCTTGAGTGCGTGCCGGCGCACGTGGCTGCAAAGGCAACGGCAATGCTTTGCATCCCGACGATCGGCATCGGGGCGGGGCCCGAGTGCGACGGACAGGTGCTTGTCAATCAGGACATGACGGGCATGTTCTCAGACTTCAAGCCGCGCTTTGTGCGGCGCTTTTGCGACGCGGGCTCGCTCATGCGCGAGGCCTACAGGCAGTTTGATGCAGCGGTCAAGGCTGGCGACTTCCCGAACGAGGCCGAAACGCCTGTTCGGTAAACAAAAAAAACCCCGAAAGTCGCACCGCTGCGGCGTGAGTTTTTCCCGAAATCCCTGTTTTTTGACTATCGGCGCGGGCGCAAAGGATGGAAGAAGCCTTTCGCGCCCGCGGGAAGCGTTTGGGGACTACTTCGTAAACTTCACCGTGTCATAGGCGGCAACGGGCTTGCCGTCGACCTTGGTAAAGAGATAGAGCTCGGAGACCACGTCGGCAAAGGAAAACGCAGCCGCGCCCTTCACAGGGAAGCTGATCACGGCGTCCTTCAAGCCGTCAGCGTCGACATCCTTGAAGACCACCTTCGCGGGCTTTGCCATTTCCTTGTTGAGCTCAATGCTGCCGTCGGGATAGGGCGAGCCGAAATAGGTGGCCTTTTCGTCAATCTTGGTGGCGTCAAAGCCTTTGGCTGAAAAGAGCACCACGTCGACCGTGCCGGCGTCCGCCTGCGAGAGCACGGGCTTTGTGATCGCCATTGCGTGCGTGTTGAGGCGCTCGACGAGCTGCGCGGCCTGCCCGAGCGACTGATTGAACGCGCCGACGTTCCAAGCGTGCAGATAGCTTTGCGCCTTCTTGCGGTCAACCTTGGCAAGCCTTGCGGCATTGTCGCGCGCCGTCAGGGCTGCGTCGGTCTTGGCCTTTTCAAGAGATGCCTGCGACTTCAAAAACTCGTCTCTGGCCTGCGGCATCCAGTCAAGGAAGAACTGCTGGGCAAGGAACGTGTTGATCGTGCGGTCCGGGCTCCAGCTCACCTGCTCGGGCGTTGCGTGAAACTGCGCCCGCGCTCCTTCGTCGGGCGTGAGATAAGTCTGCGCCGCAGCCGGGCCCGCAAGCGGGAAGGCGGGCGTGTAGAGCTGCTCGGAGGGGCGCCCCGGCGTGCGCCAGGCCATGGTCAAGAGGGGGTCGGCCGAGAAGCCATACACCACCGAATCAAACGTGCCGATGTTGCAGATGTCCTGCATGGTTTCGTGGTACCAGCCCGAGGCGCGCTTTTCAAATTTGGAGTGTCCGCGCAGCAAGGTCTGGATGTCTTCGACCGTGAATTTCTTCGGAGCTGGCATGTAGGCCGGATAGTCGTTGGGATCCGAGAACTCCCTGCCGGTTACGGCTTCAAGCAGCGTAAAGACGCGCTCTTTGTTGCGCGGGAAGACGCGGCGCGCCTCCGGCTGATAGGCCTCTCTAAAGGAGAAGTCCGAGTAGTCGCCCGCCTTGGCAGGTTTGTAGGCGCCCATCTCAATGGCGTGTTCGATCAGGTCGGGCGAGGCGATGACGTTGGGATCCTTGAGGTCGACTTTGTCAAAGGCAAAGGCGTTGGCAATGAAGGCGATTTCGTTGTCGCCCACCTTGCGCGCAAGATAGCGGTGGCCGCGCAGAAGCGAAATCTGCCAGGCCTCGTTGCGGTCGGCGATCGTGTAGGTGCGCCCCATGTGGAAGTACCCATACTTCTTCATGAGGTCGATGACGATGTCAACGCCCTCGCGCGCGGAGTTGGCGCGCTCGGCGACGATGCGCCGGATGCCGTAGCCGATGCCGCCCTCGTTGAATTTCTGATCTTTTTCGATGGTGATGTTGCAGTTGTTGGAGACGACGGCAACGCCCTTTTCGTTGATGAAACCGTCGGAGAAGCTCGAGCCTTCGGGCGCGAGCGTCTGCGTCCACCAAAAGCCCAGCGTGTGGCTTGCCTGCGGGATCTTCGCGGCCGACGCTTCAAACTCAATCATCTCTCCGGCCTTGTGGTCGGCCGCCGGCACCCAGTACTGATTCGTGATGATGCGCCGGTCATTGTCTTCGTTGTGGCCGATGAGAATTTCTCCGGTTGCGGAGGCATCCTTGCCGACGATGATCGTAAAGCAGGCCTGCGTCGGAAGGCTGATCGATGCGATGGCGGCACCCACGGATGCGGCCAGAATGGTTTGGGCAAGACGCATTTTTCTTCTCCAGAGGATTGGACGGTTCAAACACAGCGCTCAAGGCACGCGATGCTGCCGGTGTCTTTTTGGCTGCGTCAAAGTTTATGCCCGACCTTGAGGCGCCTGCCCCCGGGGTTTTGCGGAGAAAAGTTGTTTGACAAAGTGAAGACTTGAAAACCTCTTGCGCGCTGCGGCAAAGACCTTCAGCGCGGGCATGAAAGCACGCACAGGGAAAACTCTAAGCAAACGAGAGGCGCCCTTTTGCGGCGGGCTACGATGGCTCCCGGAAAAAGGCTTCCCTTTGTTGGAAGCTGCGCTTTGATCTTTTTATATCTGGAGAGTGCTCATGCTTTCTCGCCGTCAGATGTTTGTCAGCGCCGCCGCTGCCGGCGCGGTTTCCCGCATTCCCGCCGCCTTTGCTTCGAGCCCGTTTAACATGGATCAGTTCGTGAGCGAACTCAAGGAGCTCGTGAGCATCGATTCCAAAACCGGGCACGAAGAAGGCGTCAACAAGATCATCGCCATCTTCGAAGAGCGGTTTAAGTCCATCGGGTGGACCGTTACGCTGCATCCGTGCCCCGGGCGCGGCAATGCCTTGGTTGCCACGAGCAAGCCCGATCAGTCGCGCTACGACGTGGTGCTTTGCGCGCACGCCGACACGGTTCAGCCCGTTGGGTATGCCAAAAAACATCCGTTTGTTCTCAAGGGAACGATCGCGCACGGCGCAGGCGTCGGCGACGACAAGAGCTCTCTTTTGTCGGTGTGGTGGATTTGCAAGAGTCTGCCCAAGTCCGTGACCGACAAGCTCAACATCGCCGTGCTTATCAACCCTGGTGAAGAAAGCGGCAACACGGCCACGAACAAGTTCTTTGAGGAGCAGGGCAAGAAGACGCCGCTTGCCCTGGTCTACGAACCCGGGCGCGGGGAAGTCGAGGGCGGCGCCTTTGTCAAGGTCCGCAAGGGTGCCATGAACTTGATCGTTCGATTCCATGGCCGCCCGGCCCATGCGGGAAACAATCCTCAGGACGGAAGAAACGCGATCTATGCCATGGCGCTTGCCATCCCGCAGATCACGGCTGTCCAGGAAAAGTACCCGGGTGTGACGCTCAACGGCGACATCATCAAGGGCGGCACGGCGGTCAATACGATTGCCGCGGAGTCCGAAGTGACGTTTGACTTTCGCTTTACCGACGACGACACGCGCGACAAGGCCATTGCCGATGTCCGTGCGCTCTGCGAGAAGGGCTTCATGGAGGGCGTCAAGAGCGAGCTTGTTTTCAATCGCTTGAGCTCGGCCCTGCCCGAAACCGAAAAGTCCCGCAAGCTGATGGCGGTTGTGGACAAGGCTGCCGCGCAGCTCGGGCAAGCCAAGCCCAAGTGGCTTTCGGTGGGCGGCGCCTCGGACGGCAACAAGCTTGCCGCCCAGGGAGCGGCGGTCGTGTGCGCCATGGGTGTTGTCAGCGGCAATCTGCACGATCCTGAAAAGGAATGGACGGATCTTTCCACCGCCAGACCGCGCATTGAATTGAGCTGCAAGGTGCTTGAGCTTCTTGCGGCCGCTTGAGCGGCTTTTGGCCTGAGCGCTGTTTAAATTTGCGCCGCGGCTTGCCGGCAAGGCTTGCCGCGGCGCGTTTTTTTATGAATCAATTGTCAAGAAACGCCCTGACTTCGGCCAGAAAGTCGTCGGGCACCTCCTCTTCGGGCGAGTGCCCGCACGCAAGCGCCCTGCCTCTGACATCGACGGCTTTCTCGCGCCAGGTCTCGACAACGTCGTAGAGCTTTCCCACGGTGCCCATCGCTCCCCAAAGCAAAAGAAGCGGCGCCGTGATGCGCTTGTCGGCGTCTGCGGCGTCATCGGCCAAATCGATGGTTGCGGCGGCGCGGTAGTCTTCGCAAACGGCGTGCTCCATTGCGGGATCTGAGTAGCAGCGGACGTAGTCGGCAAGGACTTCGGGCTCCACTGCGCCCGCAATCTTGTTTTGACGGTCGATGTGGCAGTGCACGAAGTACTCCGGGTCGCTTGCGATGAGCTTTTCAGGAAACGGATAGGGCTGGATGAGGAAGAACCACCAGAAATAGCGGGTTGCAAATTCCTTGTTCGTCCGCTCGTACATGGTGGCCGTGGGCGCGATGTCGACAAAGACGCCTTTTCTGACGGCCTGCGCATGGTCAAGCATCAGCCGGTGGCCGACGCGGCCGCCTCTGTCGTGGCCGACAAAATCAAACTTCTCCCACCCAAGGCCAAGAGCGAGCGCCGCGAGGTCTTCGGCCATGACGCGCTTTGAGTACGGCCTGTGTTCGTCGTCGCTTTGAGGTTTGTCGCTGTCGCCGTAGCCGCGAAGGTCGGGAAGGACGACGGGGCGGTCAGCGGCGAGAGCCGGCGCGACCTTTCGCCAGACGAGGTGATTGTGCGGGTGGCCGTGCACCATCATGAGCGGGGGCTTTGCTGCCGCGCCCGCTGTTGGAAGCGAGAGCGCCGCTCGAAGCCGTATGCCGCTTGGAAGGACGGCGTCAACGAGTCGAAAGCCGGGGAGAAAGGGCGAGGGGCCCAAATCGGAGAGTTTGAAATTTTGCATGAGAGCACCATCGGTTTTTGCTGCGGCGCATTGCGCGGCTGCAGCGCAAGACGTGGTCTTGGAAGTTGAGCACGGCCGATGAAAGTTCGGCTGCCGGCAGGAATAACTTTACAGCGCTTGAGGGCTTTTTCTGGGCAAGCGAAGGTCCGAGGGAAATTTCGCCGCCCAGGTTTCTTGTGGGCTGCAGGGCGACAGCGACTCCAGCATGACGCTCGGACCGCACTATGGCTTCACCGCAGGCTTTCGCTGCCTTTTTGTCTTCGGCAAGGAAAAAGGCCCGCGTGCGCGATGTGTGCATCATCGGTCATGCAATCAGGGTAATTACTCATGCCGGGCACTGACGGCTGAGGAAACCGGCGCACGGGGTCGGGAGCGCCTTCTCAAGACCTGATGCCGGCTCCGGGACACTTTCAAATCCCGTGTCGGGTTCCGAGGGCTGGTGTTCCGATTTCGAAATCCCGGTTGGGAATCTGAGGCAATTCAAAATCCTTTCAGGGTTCTGAGAGCCCGCGCAGGACGCGGCGCTGATTCGCAGGGCCTTCATAGCTTTTCCTTCGGCATTGATTTTGCTTGCAGGCGCTTGGACAATAAGTACAAAGCTTTGATTTTGACCGCTCAACGCTCGAATGGATGAGGCCAATCCCGGGCGCGCCGTCCCCCTTTTTGGAGACTTTTTATGAACAAGATCTACCGCGTCGTCTGGAACGCTGTCAGAGGCTGCTGCACGGCTGCGAGCGAGGCGACGGGCTCGGCGCAGGCCCGCGGCCGGGACGCGGCGGCCGTGGTTCTCGCGGCAACGGCTCTTGCGGCCGGAACGGCCTCGGCTGCAATCGTCGATGTGATCACCGCCGAGGGTACAAAAACCGACGTGATGATCTACGCCGGGGTGGTCGACAACGAGGGCAACATCGCAGAACTCAACCGCCTCGCAGACGAATTTACGATCTTTAAGGACGACGTCAAGGCCACGGGCATTGACAGCTCTGTTGAGAATGTTCACGTCACGCAGGGCAAGACCCTCACCCTGACGGGCTCAAGCGGCTCCAAAGCGGCGCTCTTTGTCTGGAACGGCTACATGGGGACGCAGGGGCACTTTGAGCACGGCGTGATCAACATCGGGAGTGCGACAGCCGTGCAAACGACCGGTCGCTACGAAAACATCTACGTCGGGGCGATGAAAACAGACCCGAGCGAGTTCTACAACACGGATGACGGCCGGGCTTACCTTTTGATCGACAATGCCGACATTGAAATCGGCTATTTGCACGCGGCGGCGAGGGTTGACGTCAAGGCTGGCTCCCAGGTTGAAGCGGGCACGATCAACATGAACGGCGGCGGGGAAATCCGAAACGACGGAACGCTTATCGTTGCCCAGGCGATGACGGTGGCGGGACCGAGCTCTTGGGGAACGGACTCTTCTGACGATCAGGCTTCCGCCACTGGCGTTGACATGGTCGGGCGTCTTGTCAACACCGGCACATTTGAAGTCGGTTCAGACGCGAACGCCGACAACACACTCACCATCAACGGCCACCTGATGAACGAAGCAGGCGGCTCGGTCACCGTGCACGGCACGCTCACGCTTGCCAACACCGCCGTTGCCGAAGGGCAGCTCTCTGATGACTGGACGCTGCCAGAGCTCTACAAGGCGCGCCTTGAGAACACCGGTACGCTCACGGCCGACGACATCATTTACAACTCGGGCGTCTTTACCAACGAAGGCGGCACGATCCATTTCAAGGATGAATTTGACGTCAACGCCGACTTTGTCAACGCGGGCACCATTGCGGGCCAAGGGCAATTTTCAACCCTCAACGTCTCCGGCGCAACGTTTGCCAACACTTCCGGCGCAAGCCTTGAAATCCTTCGCGCGAGCGTGAGCAACGGGGGCGTGCTCAATCTTGAGGGCGGAAGCGTTACGATCAACGCCTTGTACGTGGGCGACGACCAAGATGAAGGCCACCTGTACGTGGGAGACGCATTGGCAGAACATGCGGATCCAGACGTCGTGCACCTTGAAGTGCGTGAGAGGGGCGAGCTGCATTTGAACGGGGCGTTCACTGCCGGAGTCATTCAAAACGACGGCATCATCGATGCGGCAGTCTACGGGCAGGAGGATGCACAGGGAAGCGGCAGCCTGACCGCAAGCACCATGACCAATAATGGCACGATGCGCGTGGATGAAGCTTCTTTTTTCAACTACCGCGACTCGATGGACGCAACGGCCGACTTTAGAGATCTCACTTTCGCGTATGGCGTCGTCGCGGGGCGGCTTGAAGCCACCAATTTCACGCTTACCGGAAGTCTGGACGTGGGCGGTACGGCGACCCTCGCCGACGGCGAGAGAAACGTGCGCGTGCGCACGCAGGCAACGGTGGAAACAGGCGCAGTCCTTAGCATCGGCAATCACAGTTTCGGCGATGAAGGCTTCGGCGACGACGGTACGACGGGCTCCATGCGCGTCGTGGGTCAGAACGGCACCGAGACCATTGACGGCTTTCTCACCATCAACGGCATTGGCACGGGCCCCAATCAGCAGGGGTACGTCAACGTCTATGGCAACGGGACGCTTTATGCCGAAGGACTGCATGTCAACGGCGGCGTTCTCAATGTCGCGGGCAACGGCGTCTCGACCGATTATCTTTCGGGCACTGCGGGCGGCACGGTCAACATTGAAGCAGGCTCCGTGATGCACGTGACGGCATTCGGCGACACCAGCGGCATGATCTTCAATTTCAACGGAGACGGCGCGCAGATCGAGCATAAGAGCGGCTTTTACAACAACGCCGTGATCAATCTGAACGGCCGCGACTGGACGCTTGCGGGCAGCGACGACGGCGTTGGCTTCGGCGTGAACACGGTCAACGTCAACAACGAATCCGTTGTTTCCTACACCGAAAACGCCGTCTTGAAGAACAACACGACGCTTGTCGTCAACAACGGCGGCGTCGTGAATGCCGGTCAGATCGCCTTTGAAGACCGCTACACGGGCGGCCTCACGATCAACGAGGGCGGAAAGCTCGTCACCGCGCTCGGCCAAATCTTCTCTTCGGTCACGGACAACGGCTACATCGAAGGCATTGACGTTGACACGGGTGAGATCGTGCAGTTTGAGCAGTCGGGCATTCAGAGCGTGGGCGCGGTCAAGGATGTGCTCACGGGAGAGCACGGGATCACTGTCAATCAAGGCGGCATTCTTGAGTTCACCGACGATGACTGGACGGTGAACGCCGTCAATTCGGCCGCCTCGAACCTTCAGGCGGCCTTCGGCACGGACTTCACGCAGGACTCGACCCTGGTCTTTTCCGGCAAGCAGGACTCTGGCAGCGGCGCATTCGGCATTGCCGACGCCAACAATCTCACCTCCGGCGTCGTGCTCTCGAACACGATTCTCGATGCGGGCGATAAAACTTCGATCACGTTTGGCGAAGAAGGCGACGTCACCGTTTCCACGGTGGGCTTTCAGGCCATTGCCGGGGCGACGTCGGTCAACGTCGACGGCAGCCACCTCTATCTCGTGGGCTTTGAGGGCGACGCGGCAACGGGCGAGCTTGTCTCCAATGACACCAACACCGGCTCGGTCTCCGTGGAGAACGCAGGCACGCTCACGCTGGGTCTTGGCTCGCATCAAACCTCCGGCCACCTCGACTCGGTCACGGTGAGCGGCGAGGGTTCGCAGCTGCATGTGGCTCAAGGAGGCACATTCAAGGTTGACACGGTTATGGTTGACGGCGGCGGCCTTGTGGTCTCCGGTTCTCTGACGGTGGATTCTCTGGACGATGATGAAACTACGACCACCCTTGTTGAAGAGAATGCCAAACTTTCCCTTACGGGAAGCGCAACATTCAAGGGGACTGCGACGATTGACGGCGCTCTTGAAGTCGCCGGAGACCTGAAGGCAGGAATGGGCAATACAAGTCTTCTTGTCAACGATGCGGGTTCTCTCTCGGTTGGCGGCTCGGCGAAAATCGACGATTTCAACAACGATGGCGACGCAAACATCGTCAGCGGGCTGACTTCCAAGGTTCTTTACAACCAGGGAAGCATTTCAGCCAATGGGGTGACCGTCAATGCAGACATAGGCGGGGCTTTCTACAACGCGGCTGGAGCGGTCATCTCCAGCCAGGGCGAGGTGACTCTCAAACTTGCCATGGGAGGCCATGAGAATGCGGGCACCGTCGAAGGCACGGTCGTTTC
This sequence comes from Sutterella sp., assembly GCA_019418605.1. GTDB lineage: Bacteria > Pseudomonadota > Gammaproteobacteria > Burkholderiales > Burkholderiaceae_F > Duodenibacillus. Next base: position 25,419 of record DYBN01000033.1, read on the forward strand.
GATTGCCGTTGCCGAAGGCGAGGAGGCCGCGGGGCTTTCCAATTCCGGCACGATCCGCGCCACTCAAGGGGATCTGACGATTTCCCAGTACGATGGCGCGGGGCGCTTTGCAAACAGCGGCACGCTTGAGGCCGCGGGCGGCGTTGTGATTTCCGCGGACATGGAAAACACCGGCAGCATCAAGGGCGCCGGGTTCACGGCGAGCAACGTCTCTCTTGCCAACGCGGGCACGATCTCCGCCAGCGGCGACGCAAACTTGACGGGCGTCACGCTCTCCAACACCGGCACATTTGAAGCCGGCAAGCTCACGCTTGACAACACCGCGTTCGTCAACGACGGCACGCTCACGGTCTCCGGGCTTGAGCTCATGAATGCGTCGACGCTCACCAACAACAAGGCGTTGACGGCCGATCACATTATGGTGGGCGAGAAATCCGTTCTGGCGCAGTCTGAGACGGGCGTTGTGACGGCCGAGGGCCTCACCGTCGTGGGCGACACCTTCGCGCTTGATTCCGGCACCTGGATCGTGCATGACGAAGGGGGCGTCAAGTTTGAAACCGCCGACGGCTCCGCCGTGACGCAGGGCACGATCAACGTACAGAACGGACGCGAGTACGTGACCGCGGACAACACGATCGAGGGGCTTGCCTACAACGTCACCCGCACGCTCACCTTCGGCTCAAGGCGGGGCATCGCGCAGAGCCTTGCGGCCGTCTCCGAGGCGGTGGCGCAGGCGCTTGAATCCAACGCGGGCGTCCTCACGGTGGATTCCGGCATCACGATCGGCGCAGCGGGCGCGATCAATCTCGGCGCAGCTGCCGCTGACGAAGGCCCGGCGCAGGATGCGCCCGATGCCGGTGAAGACAGCTCGCAGACCGAGAATCCCGACACCGGCATCGAGACGGCAAGCCTGCTTGCGCTCAATTCTCTGGTGATGCCGCTTGCCGAAGGCGATGCGGGCGAAACGCCTTCAGCTCCGGTTGAGGAGCCGACCGTGAAGACCGACGCCTTCAACGTCGGCGCCGGGACGGTGACGATCTTTACGGGCAATTCGTTTGGAGCCGACGGCACGTCCGCGGCGATCTCTGCCGGCGTCGAGGGACTCTCGGCCACCATCGACAAGGAGGCCCGCGCCGTCTTTACCGACATCAGCCACTCGGGCACCTACACGCTGCTTTCCGGATTTGATCTTTCCTCGAACCTTGACGCCAACGGCGAGTGGACGGGCGGCTGGACGGGCGACATGAGTGAGTATGCGCAGGTCGACAACGGCAGCGATCTTGACTGGAAGGTCAGCACCGCCTACGACGCGGCGAGCGGCACGCTTGTTGCCGACATTATCGCGGCCGACGTGCGCAGCGTCTACAACTTCGCCATTCCCGACATTGCCAACGCAGCTCTGGCGATGGACGCCGAGACTGCGGCCGGAGCCGACGTCGCCTTCCTTCAGGCGGTGATCAACAACCAGACGCTTGACGTGGCGCAAACCGAGCGCGTCGTGAACTCGGTCTCGCAGATTGCGGCTTCGCTTGGCGCCTCGGCCTCCTTTATGAACGACATGTCCTCGCTCATGGATTCCGTTGAATCCCGCGCGGGCCTCTTGTCGTCGGCCGGGCGCGAAGCGGGCCTGTGGGTGCGCATCGAGGGCGGCAAGTACAAGATGGACTCGCTTTCGATGACGGGAGGCCTTGATGCGGGCTACGACTCCACGACCTACGGCGTGACGCTCGGAGCCGATGCCGTGACCGCGGGCGGCCTGCGCGTGGGCGCGGCCTTCTCCTACCTCAACGGGTCGGCCGATTCCGAAGGCGACGTGCTCTCGGGCGAAAACGACTACGACACCTGGGGTCTGCAGGTCTACGGGGCCTGGGACGTGACCGACAACGCGCGTCTGATCGGCGAAATCGGCTACTTCCATTCCTCCAACGAGCTCAGCCAGAAGATCAACTACGCCGACGTGCGCTCGGCCTCGGCCGATGTGGACAACGACGCCGTGACCTTTGGTGTTCGGGGCGAGATGCGCTTTGACGCGGGCAACGCCTTCACCGTGGTGCCGCACGCGGGCGTGCGCGGCGTCTGGATGATGAACGACGACTTCACCACGCAGATCGACGGCAGGGATGCCTTCAGAAGCGACCAGGACGACGCCTTCGTCTTCCAGATTCCGGTGGGCGTGGCCGTTGAGAAGTTCTTCCGCACGCAATCCGGCTGGTCGGTGAAGCCTTTTGCCGACGTGACCGTGGCCGCGCAGTTTGGGGATACCGAGTACGACACGACCGTGACCGGCATCGGCACGGGCGTCTCGCAGGCCGTGTCGGCCGACATGGCCGGAAACTTCATCGGCCGTGCGGCGATCGGCGTGAAGGCCGAAGGCGAAACGGGCGCGCTCGGCGCAAGCTACGGCTTCACCGCGGGCGACGCGGGACGCCAGGATCACGCCTTCATGGTGAATTTCTCCTACAAGTTCTAACCGCTTGAGGAAGCGGCATCAACCTGGCGGGGCGGCGAGGGCAACCTTTCCGCCTCGTTTCCGTTGGCCACACGCTCGCTTTAAGGCTGCGATCTGAACGGCAACGTGCGGATGTCTCTTCCAAGGAAGAGGAAAAGGGGACCGCAAAAGACTCACAACGGTGGCTTGAGCACGTCTTTTTCCTCTGTGCGTCTAACCCCCAAAGCCTATGCAGTCCGTCCGGGGCACCCTGCCGACAAGGGGCTCGTGGGAAACGCCGTGCTGCAGGTCGAGCGCCGGATCTTCAATTCGCTCTTCGGTCAGCGGTTCATGGATCTCGACGAGCTCAACAAGGCCGTGTCAGAGCGTCTTAAGGCGCTTAACGACCGGCCCATGGTGGAGAAACAGAGAAACCGTGCGGAACTCTATGCCGAAGAGAAAGGCTTTCTACAGAGCCTGCCGAGCATTCCGTATGAGCTCGACGTTGTTCGCATGACTCGCAAGGTGCGTTCCGACTACCGGGGCGCGTCAATCGCAAGAGCTTCTCTGTCCCTCACGAATATGCCGGGAAAACAGTGGAAGTACGTCTTTGGGCCAGCAAAGACCTCATTGCTTTCTTTGACATACGGACAGGGGCAGAGATAGCTCGGTTCAATTATGGCACCAGCGAGGCGCTGCTCGAGTCCATCAAGCGGCTTGGCTCGAAAACAGGGGAGCAGGCCGAGCTGATCACCAAGAAGCAGCTCCAAGCGAATTTCGAGGCGGCTGCTGGCAAGCATCCTGAGCGTAAATTGCCCAAAGACCTTCAGGTCCAAAAAGAGAGCTGAGCATAGAAAAAGGCCTGAAGTACAACAACTTCAAGCCTTCAACCCTCTGCAGTTTCATGCTTTTATCGCTAATCATGAAACTGCAGTTTTAGTTATCCCTGGCGGAGGCGGTGAGATTCGAACTCACGGACGGGGTAAGCCGTCGCCGGTTTTCAAGACCGGTGCATTCAACCGCTCTGCCACACCTCCGCAGAAACCTCCGGCAAGAGAGCCGGAGGCAAGAGCGTCATCTTAGCAAATGATCAGCTGAAATACTCATGCTGCGTGACAATGACGTTGTAGATGAAGTAAGTCAGCACGCCTGCAATCACGATTCGAACGATGAGTTCAAGCGCTTTTTTAAATTTTTCTTCGTCCATGGGCGGCAACCTCTCTTAACGCGTCAGGCGCCCACAAACTCGCGCACCACTGCGGTGACGCGCTTGACGAGCTCGTCGGCGTCGCGCCGCGCGATTGTCAGGCTGGGGACGATGCGGATGACGCTGCCGGCCGTAACCGAGAAGAGAACGCCGTGCTTCAAACCGATGTTGAGGCACTCATGCGCCGGGCGGTCAAGCACGATGCCGATCATCAGGCCGCGGCCGCGCACCTCGACAAAGCCGGGGACGTTGGCCAGGGCCTTTTTGAATTCATCCTGCAGGTACTGGCCCATGACGGCCGCGTTTTCAACCAAACGCTCGTCTTCCATGATCGAGATCGTGGTTTTGGCCGCCCGCATTGCCAGGGGATTGCCGCCGAAGGTCGAACCGTGGTTGCCGGGGGTGAAGACGCCGTAGGTCTTTTCACTGCACACAAGAGCACCGACCGGAACGCCGGAGCCAAGGGCCTTTGCAAGCGTCATCACATCGGGCTTGATGCCTGCGTGCTGGAAGGCAAACCACTTGCCGGTGCGGCCCATGCCGCACTGCACTTCGTCGAGAATCATGAGCCAGTCGTGCTTGTCGCAAAGAGCGCGGATGGCGCGCATCTCATCATCGGGAATGACGTAGATGCCGCCTTCGCCCTGCACGGGCTCAAACATCACCGCGCAGATGCCCGGGGTTGTTTCGGCCAGCTTTTCAATGGCCTTGACGTCGCCCGCGGGCACGCGGATGAAGTCGGGCGCATAGGGATGGAAGTCGCGGCGCACCAGGGCGTTTGAGGTGGCCGACAGCGTGGCGATGGAGCGGCCGTGGAAGGCGTGGCTAAAGACCACGATGCGCGGGACCGTAAAGCCCTTGAGGTGGCCGTACTTGCGCGCAAGCTTGATGGCGGCCTCATTGGCCTCCATGCCGGAATTGCAGAAGAAGCACCCCCGCATGCCGCTTTTCTCGCAGATCTTTGCTGCGACGTCTTCCTGCAGATCAATGCGGAAGTAGTTCGAGCAGTGAATCAGGTGTTCAACCTGATCCTTGAGTGCGGCAACAAGGCGAGGATGGTTGTGTCCGACGCCGTTGACCGCGATGCCGGCAAAGCCGTCCAAGTAGCGCTTGCCCTCGGTGTCGGTGAGCCAAAGACCGTCGCCGCGCTCAAAGCAGATCGGCAACGGAGAAAAGATTGGCAGCAGATGCGAGCTCATGTCTAGCGATACCCCTGAAGTGGAAAACAAAGCTGTCCAAAGAATAAAACCAACGAACTAAAGCGCTGCTCGCCCGAAGCAAGTGGGCGCACGTGCGGCCCGCTCATTTTAGAGGAACCGCGCTTTAAGGCACAGGCCCGTGCTTTTCTCCGGACAAGCAGCGGAAATTGCGGTTGTCCTCGTCGATGAGCACGATTTTGGGCGAGAGGGTTTTGGCCTCCTCGGGCGTGACCGCGCAGTAGCTCATGATGATGACGTGGTCTCCGACGCTCACAAGGCGTGCGGCGGCGCCGTTAAGACACACGATGCCGCTGCCGCGCTCGCCCTTGATTACGTAGGTAGTCAGGCGGGCGGCGTTTTCGATGTCGACGACATCGACTTTCTCATACTCGCACAATCCCGCCGCATCCATTAGATCTTCGTCGATCGTGATTGAGCCCACGTAGTGCAGCTCGGCCTGCGTGACGCGAGCGCGGTGAATTTTGCTTTTTAGTACTTCAATTTGCATCAGGTTACCTCTGAGGGCGCTTTTTACGCCTTGGGGCGGGCGATGAAGTTGTCAATGAGGCGCGTCTTGCCGATATAGACGGCTTCGGCAAAAAGGACTTCGCCGGCAATGACCTCCACGGGCTGCATGGTGGCGTTGTCGACGGCCTCAATGTAGTCGATGCGGGCAAGCGGTTCGCGCTCGATGACGCTTCTCATGGCCTCGATGATTTCTTTTGTCGAGGTGACGCCGCGCTCGGCAAGGTCGCTGCCCGCGCGGACGGCCCGAGACAAGCACAGCGCGGCCTGACGCTGCTCGCGCGTAAGATAGGTGTTGCGGCTTGATTTGGCAAGGCCGTCGGCTTCCCTGACGATGGGGCAGCCGATGATTTCAACGGGCATGTTGAGATCGAGCACCATGCGGCGGATGACCGCGAGCTGCTGGGCGTCCTTCTGGCCGAAGTAGGCGCGCTCGGGCATCACGATGTGCAGCAGCTTGCTCACCACCGTGCAGACGCCGCGAAAGTGCGTGGGCCGCGTGCGGCCGCACAGGCCTTCCGTGAGGCCCTCAACGGTAACCCATGTCGAAGCGCCGGGCCGGTACATTTCGTCGACAGCGGGATAAAAAAGCGCATGGGCGCCCAAGCCTTCGAGCAGGGCCTCATCGTGCGCAAAGTCGCGCGGGTAGCTTTGCAGATCTTCGTTGGGTCCGAACTGGGTGGGATTGACAAAAACCGAGACGACGACGCGGTCGCAGCCGGCGAGCGCTGCGCGCACAAGGCTTGCGTGTCCTTCGTGCAGATACCCCATGGTGGGCACAAGCCCGATGCTGAGGCCTTCCTTTCGCCAGGAACGCACGAGCTCCCGGACTTGGTCAACGGTTTTAACGACTTGCATATGAACACAAACTCCTGCGTGAAAGCGCTTCAGAGCCTTTTGAGCGGGCCAACGATAAAAAGAGCGGCCAAATAAAGACCGTGCACATTGATTTTGAGCCGGTCAGTATAGGCGGATTTGAAGGCCTCTGAAGCCTTGCACGGCCGAAGCTTCAGCAGCGGTTGCGGGCTTGATTCTCTTTTTGCCAAGGAGCTCTCGGCTTGCCTCGATCGGCCCTCGGAACCACCGTGCCGGGGCTTTGCGAGAAAACAGAGCAAAGAAGCGCGGGGGCTTGAACTAAAATCAATCGGATACAGCAATGATTTTTTTAACAACCGCTGCGGAGCCCTTTGACTCGACTGACTGAAGTCGGGCAAGCCCGCTGCGGGTTTGGCCTTGGATGGTTGGACATATATTCCGTCAGAGGCCGAGAGGGAGAATGCCGATGGCCAAAGAGGAAAAAAGCGAAGCCAAGCAGTCCAACGATGACATTTTCAGCGACGTCGCGCTGGTCGATCCCAAGGGGTCGGCAATTTCGGCCCTGAAGGATTTGTTTAAGCTCGGCCCTTCGCTGGGGCTTGATGAAAGCGACAGCTCCAAGTTCTCCGAGCAGCTCATTGCGCAGCTGCATCCGGAGACGTGCACAAAGCTGCTCAAGGAGTTCGTGGAAAAAGAGGTGCTCAAGGCCAAGGCGGCTAAAAACCGCATCGTCGAACACATGGACGACCTTGCGCCGGATGCCGACAAGGGAGCGTATCCCTATCTGCGCAACTACGACGAAAAGCTCTACGACCAGGAACTCTTTCGGCTGCAGGTCGAGTTTCTCAAGCTTCAGGTGCACGTTCGCGACCACGGGCTCAAGGTGGTGATCATTTTCGAAGGCCGCGACGCGGCGGGCAAGGGCGGCACGCTCTCGCACATCACCGAGCATCTCAACCCGCGCAGCGCCCGTACGGTGGCTCTGCCAAAGCCAACGGATCTCGAAAAAGGCCAGTGGTACTTTCAGCGCTACGTGGCGCACCTGCCAAGCCCCGGGGAAATTGTTCTCTTTGACCGCTCCTGGTACAACCGGGCCGTGGTTGAGCCCGTCATGGGTTTTTGCACGCCGCAGCAAACCGAGCAGTTTCTGCAGGAAGTTCCGTTCTTTGAGCGCTGCCTTGTCGCTAGCGGCGTCTACTTGGTCAAGCTTTGGCTTGACGTGGGCCGCAAGGAGCAGAAAAGGCGCTTCAAGCAGCGCAAGGTCGATCCGATCCGCCGCTGGAAGCTCTCGCCCGTGGACATCGCCTCTCTTGGGAAGTGGGACGAGTACACCGAGGCCATCGACAACATGTTCCGCTACACGGAGTCGCCCGTGGCGCCTTGGACGGTCATTCGAAGCGACGACAAGCGCCGCGCCCGGCTCAATGCCATGCGCGTGATCCTGCGCGGCATTGACTACGAGGGCAAGGATATCGATGCGATCGGGACAGTGGACGGCCGCATCGTCAAGAGCGTCAACGAGTATTTGCGCCGCTACCAGTAAATCAAAATCGGGAAGGCCTCAAGGAAGGTTTGAGGCCTCGAAGGCCGGCCGGGATTCGTTCATAGAGTTCCGTATGCCGGCCTTTATTTTTCTCTTAAAGGCGCGCGCATTTTGCGCGAGCGGACGCACTTTGACGTGGGCGGCTAAGGCAAAAGCAAATGCTTCTTTTACTTGCGGACAACCCGGCCTGTGAGAAGCTTGCTTGCGCAGCCGGTGTCTTGGCAGTCTGATGCTGGCGCAATCGGCTCCGGCCGGTGATGCGAGCCACAGGCAAGGGCAAAGAAAGAGCCTTCATATAGGCTTTAAATGTCTCGTAGAAATGCCTCTCAGACAAAGACCTGGCCGTATCTCCCTCGCCAAAACAAGGCGGGGAAGAGGGTGACGGGCAGGCTCGGCGGACAGTAAACGATCAAGCGGATGCCGGGGACGCCAAGCGCCGGTAAAGAGGAGATATAAAAGCTTGAAAGTGAGCTTTTAAAATTTTTTCTCGTAAGATAGAGAAAACGCCGAATCTATTGAAGTGTACAAGAACATCAAAGTTAAAGGTCCGTAAAAAGCTTTCAAAACATCGAGCGCAGCCGATCCATCAAGCTTTGCCTCTCGCAGGGCGCGCTTTTGTAGGAGGTGAACTCGTAGCCAGTCTGCGCGATGACGGCTTTGAGCGCTTCTTCGTCGATCACGGCTTCCGACAAAATCCGCGTGCGGTTTTTGCGGCGCGATGAAGTGACTTTCTTGATTTGCGGAAAGGCCCGCTTGATCGCCTCGTTGACATGCGCTTCGCACATTTCGCACTGCATGCCTTCGATGCCCAGAATCGTTTCAACCATGAGAAGACTCCAATGATTTGCAACTGTGCAAATGATAATCGTTTGCATTAAGATCGGCAACGGCCTGCTTGCTTCAATACAATGCTGACCTCGTCGGTTTGTTTTGATTGTTGCCGCAAGGGGCAGGGCATGGGTGTTTTAGACGGCAGAAAGGCCGTACTTTTTGATCTTGACGGGACGATCGTCGACTCTCTCGGCATCTGGAGCCGCGTCGATGTTGAGCTTGCGCACGCGCTGGGGTGTCCCGATCCGGACCCCTTGGTTTTGCATCGGCTGCGCGAAGAAGCCTTGGAGCGCTTTAAGGATGATCCGCAGCCCTACACGGCCTTTTGCGGCGAGTTCGGCAGGTTTTTTGGGAGCCCTCTCTCGGCTCGTGAGATTCACGCCAAGCGCTATGAAATCAGCCGGCGCGTTCTCAAAAACGAGGTAGGGCTCAAGCCGGGTGTGGCGCAGGTGATCCGCGCGCTGCACGCAGCAGGACTTAAGCTTGCCATCGTGACGACGACAAAGCGTGCCAACGTTGACATCTACTGCGACGTCAACGAGCGGATACGGCGGGAAATCCACCTGCGGGACTTTTTCTCGACGGTCGTGACGATGGAGGACGTCTCCCGCATCAAGCCCGACCCGGAAGGCTATCTTTTGGCTCTCAACCGCCTTGGCGCGGGCCCGGAGCAGGCGCTTGTCATTGAAGACAGCCGCGCGGGGTTGCTTGCGGCGCACGCAGCGGGCATTGAGGCGGCCGTCATTCGAGAGCCTTTTAGTGAAGCCGCCCGCCCTTGGCTGATGCAGCAGGCCGACTACTACTTTGAAGACGCCCTCGCGTTGATGAAGGCTCTGCGGTTGGAAGAGGATTCCTGCGGGTGATGGCTGCGGGAGGATTGCCGCATCGAGGGCTTTCGAGGCGAGCGCACCCGGCGGCATGGGGCAGGCGTCGCAGGCTTGAGCAGGCGGCAACAAAAAAACGCACCGAGGAGCAAATTCGGTGCGTTTTTCTAATTTATGGCTAAAACCATCCGCGCTGAGGGACTTGGACGATTCAGCTTTGTTCCGTAGACACAGAACAAGGAGATGCTTTAGGCCATCGCCTTGATGCTGGCCGACAGACGGCTCTTGTGGCGAGCGGCAGCGTTCTTGTGAAGGACACCCTTGGAGCACATGGAGTCAATCACGCACTGAGCCTTCTTGAAGGCTTCAGCAGCGCCGGCCTTGTCGCCGGCGACGATGAACTTGCGCACCGACTTGATGGCGGTGCGGTACTGGCTGCGCTGAGCCGAGAGATGCTGATTGCGAGCAACGGCCTGACGGGCGCGCTTGCGAGCTTGGTTGGTATTGGCCATTTAGAAATCCTAAAAATTGATGTCCGGGTTGCAAACCGACGTAAACAGCGGATGCTTGCCGCATGACCGGTAAGAGACCCAGCATCGATCAGCCGTGGGCTCGGCCGGTTTGTTTAAAATGTTGCGTTCACAGGGCGTCAGGATAAATTGACCTTCCCTGAGAAAACGCGAAATTCTATCAAACTAAACGGCCTCGGACAATATGCCCGAGGCCGGCATTTTGTTTCTTTCTTCATGTCCCTCCTGCGTTCGGCAGCCACGATCTCTGCTCTCACGATGCTCTCGCGAATCACCGGCTTGATCCGCGACATGCTCATTGCGCGCTATTTCGGCGCGGGGGCCGCAACCGATGCGTTTTACGTGGCCTTTCGCATTCCCAACATGCTGCGGCGGCTTTTTGCCGAAGGGGCCTTTAGCCAGGCCTTCGTGCCGATGCTCTCGCAGGTCAAGGAGACGCAGTCCGAGGCCGAGCAGCACGACTTCATCAACAACGTGTTTTCGGCTCTGGCAACCGCCGTTTTTCTGACGACCATTGCGGGCGTGGCCGCAGCCCCCGTGGTTGTCTATCTCATTGCCTCGGGCTTTGCCGATGCGCCGGACACCTTTGCGCTTGCCACAGAGCTCACCCGCTGGATGTTTCCCTACATCATCTTCATGAGCCTTGTGGCGATGGGGGCGGCGGTGCTCAACACCTGGAAGCATTTCGCGGTGCCCGCCTTTACGCCCGTTTTGCTCAACGTAAGCTTTATCGGCTGCACGCTCTTTTGCATCGACTGGTTTGACGAACCCGTCATGGCGCTTGCCATGGCGGTCATCATCGGCGGCGTCCTGCAGCTCTCCATGCAGTTTGCCGCGCTCAAAAAGAAGGGACTTCTGCCGCACTTTTCCAACCCGCTCAAGGCCTTCTCGCACCCCGGCGTCCGGCAGGTTTTAAAGCTCATGGTGCCCGCCGTGGTGGGCGTGTCTGTTGCTCCTCTGTCGATTGTCATCAACACGAACATCGCTTCGCACTTGGACAAAGGAGCCGTGACGTGGCTCAACTACGCCGACCGGCTGATGGAGTTTCCGACGGCGCTTCTGGGCGTTGCGCTGGGAACCGTGCTGCTGCCCGGACTCTCAAGCGCCTTTCAGCGGGGGGAGATGCTGCGCTACAACACGCTTCTTGACCGCAGCCTCAGGATTGTCGTGCTGATTGCCGTTCCTGCCTCGGCGGGGCTTGCGTTTGCAAGCGAAGCGCTCACGGCCGTTCTCTATCAAGGGAAAAACTTTTCGCCCTCCGATGTTGCGCAGACGGCCATTGCCATGCAGGGCTATGCCGTGGGGCTGCTCGGGCTCATTGCAATCAAGATCGTGGCGCCGGCCTTTTATGCCAGAAAGGACATCAAGACGCCGGTAAAGTCAGCCATCGGCGCCCTTGTGGTCGTGCAGGCGTGCAACCTTGTGACGGTGCCCGCCTTTTCTCATGCGGGGCTTGCGCTGTCAGTGGCGTTGGGCGCGTGCTTTAACGTCGGCGTTCTTTTTGTCATCTTGCGCCGCAGAGGTTGGTACAAGCCCGAAAGCGGGTGGCTCGTCTACATCGCGCGCGTGGTGCTGTGCACGGCCGTGATGAGCGTCTTTTTGCTCTACGTGCAGGCCGACCTCTCCTGGAGTGCTCTGCAGCAGGTTTGGGGTAAGCGCCTACTCCTTGCGGCGGGTGTTATTGTCGGAGCGGCTGTGACATACTTCGCGGCGATGGTCATTTGCGGCTGGCGGGCGCAGGAGCTCAGAAGCGCCGCACGTGAATAACGCACTTCAAAGAGAATCTCGACATGATCCCCATTGCCCCGCATCTGCGCTCAAAGATCGAAGTTGTTGAAGGCGACATCACCGAGCTTGCGGTGGATGCCATTGTGAATTCGGCAAGAGCCGACATGAGCGAGGGCGGCGTGGTCGACAAGGCCATTCATGCCGCGGCGGGGCCTCTTCTTCGAGAGGCCTGCTACGAGTACGTGCGCCGCGAGGGCCGCTGCTTTGCGGGCGGAGCCTGCATGACGGACGCCTTCAATTTGTCCTGCCGCTATGTCATTCATGCCGTCGGCCCCATGTGGTGCGGAGGAACGCAGGGCGAAGAGGCGCTGCTTGCCCGAGCCTACGCAAAGTCGCTTGAAATCGCCCGCGTGCACGGCTTGAAGACGATCGCCTTCAGCGCCATTTCAACGGGCGTCTATCAGTACCCCAAAAAGCTTGCCGCGGAAACGGCGCTCTCGATTGCCGTGCAGTGCCTGGAGATGGATCCGCAGTTTGAAAAGATCATCTTTAGCGTCGTTGACGATGAAAACCGCGCGATCTACGAGTCTCTGATCGAAGAGGGCTGCCGCATGGCCGACAGCCAGATTGTGTGATTCAGCCTCCGACAACAAGGCCTGATGCAAAAAAACCGCTTCCGCCGGCGAACCGGCAACGGGAAGCGGTTTTTTCTTTGCGGCTCTCCGGCTCTTTAGCAGATGCGCGGCAGCGGATCGGAATTGAGCCAGTCGACAAGGCGCGTGCCGCCGATTTCCGTGTGCATCTGAACGAGCCCCGGATTTTCAGCCGTCACGCGGCCGACGACGGCGGCTTCCCTGCAGGTTTCAAAGCGCTTGAGAACCTCGAGCGCTGTTTGTGCGCACTCCTGCGGCACGATGACGATGAGCTTTCCCTCGTTGGCGATGTAAAGCGGGTCAAGCCCCAGAAATTCGCAGGCCGAGCGCACGGGGTCGGCCACGGGAATGTCCTCTTCGTTGAGCTCGATTCCCACGCCGCTTTGCGAGGCGATTTCGTTGAGCGTTGTTGCCAGTCCGCCGCGGGTGGGGTCGCGCAGAACGTGCACCTTTTCGCCCAGCGATTCAATGAGGGCGGCGATCGGAGCGTTTAGCGGAGCGGTGTCGCTTTGCAGATCCACGCCAAAGCTCAGCCCCTCGCGGTGCGAGAGAATCGTGATGCCGTGATCGCCCATCGTGCCGGTTACGATCACGGCGTCGCCCGCGGCGGCATTGCGCCCGCTCACGCGGGCGTGTTCAAGGCGCTCTCCCACGCCCGTGGTGGCAATGTAAAGCCCGTCGCCGTGACCTTTTTCAACCACTTTGGTGTCGCCCGTCACAATCAATACGCCTGCCTCTTGAGCAGCGGCGGCCATGGAGTCGACGACGAGCTTTAGTGTCTTCAAGGGGAGTCCTTCCTCGATGATGAAGGAAGCCGACAGATACAGGGGCGTTGCTCCGCACACCGCCACGTCGTTGACCGTGCCGCACACGGCAAGCCGACCGATGTCCCCGCCCGGGAAGACGAGCGGGTGCACGACATGCCCGTCGCAGCTGATGACGGGACTTGACTTTATCTCTGGCAAAACGGCCCCGTCGTGGCCTTGCGCAAGATAGGGGTTGCTGAAGGCCCGGGCAAAGAGCTCGTCGATGAGCTGGGCTGTCGCGCGTCCCCCGGCGCCGTGCGTCATGTCGACGATGCCGTTTTGAATGTCAAGGGAACGAATGTAGTTTCTTTTGACCTCTGCCATCTCTTTTCTCTTCTTCGTTGTTGCGTTCAATTGGCGTTCTGCGGGAGGCGGTTGCGGCTCTGGTAGCTGAAGTAGGCCGCACAGGCCCCTTCGCTGCTGACCATGCAGGCGCCGATCGGGTGAATCGGCGTGCAGACCGTGCCGAAAAGCTTGCAGTCGCGAGGCTCCTTTTCTCCGCGCAGGATTTCTCCGCAGGCGCAGGCCTTGTTGTCGGGCACAAAGCGCTCGATGAGCCCAAAGCGCTTTTCAGCGTCAAACTCTGCGTACTCATCCCGGATGGCGAGGGCGCTGTGGGGAAGTTCCCCCAGGCCGCGCCAGGCAAACTTCTCTCGTAGGCAGAAAACCTCCTGCATGAGCTTGATCGCCGTCGGATTGCCCTCGGCGGGCACCGCGCGGTCAAATTCATTTTCCACGCAGGCGCGCTTTTCGTTGACCTGGCGTACGAGCATCAGGATGCTCAGCAGCATGTCCAGAGGCTCAAAGCCGCAGATCACGATTGGAATGTGCCAGGTGTTGACGAAGTCTTGATAGGGTTTTTCGCCGATGATGGTGGAGACGTGAGCCGGGCCCACAAGGCCGTCGAGAAAGGGCGCTGCGTCCTTGCCGTGCATCTGCATGATGTGCGTCATGGCCGAAGGCGTAAGCACGTGCGAGCAGACCACCGAAAAGTTTTGGAGGCCCTGGGCGCGGGCAATTTTCAAAGCCGCGGCCGTGGGCGGCGTGGTGGTTTCAAAGCCGATGGCAAAAAAGACCACTTCCTTGTCGGGGTTGTCGCGGGCAATGGCGAGCGCATCGGTTGGCGAATAAATCATGCGCACGTCCGCGCCCTGCGCCTTGGCTTTGAAAAGCGTCTGCCCGCGGCTTGCGGGAACGCGCATCATGTCGGCGTACGTGCACAGCGTCACGCCCTTGTCAAGCGCAAGCTCAAGGGCCATGTCAAGGCGCCCCACGGGCAGCACGCACACGGGGCACCCCGGGCCGTGAATCATGCGGATGTTGGAGGGCAGCAGATCCTGCAGCCCCCAGCGGGCGAGCACATGGGTGTGGCCGCCGCAGAACTCCATGAAGCGGTAGGTCTTTTGCGCTTGGGCTTCGGCGGCAATCTGGCGCACAAGCTTGTGCGCCTTGTCCTTGTCCCGAAATTGCGAGATGTAGGGATTGTTGGTTTTGGTCATGAATCTCACCAAAGAATGTCGGCAGCCCCGCCGCCGTTATGCCGCGCAGGCGGCTTGCACGGTCTGCATGGCTTCAAGCGTCTCGCGGGCTTTTTGCGGGTCGATGATCTGCAGCGCAAAGCCCACGTGCACGATGACCCAGTCGCCGGCGGCGGCCTGCGGCACAAGCGAGACATCGACGTCCTTGGTCACGCCCGACATCTCGCATTTGGCCGTGGAGCCGTCAATGGAAACAATCTTTGCAGGAATGGCTAGACACATAAAGGGACCTTTGATTGAGAAAAATTGATGGGTTCATCTTCGACCTAGTCTGCGGCAGGCAACGGCGCACTGCCCGAAGCTGATGGCGCCGTCACCGGCGGGAAGCTGCCGGGGGAGGTAAACGCGGCGGCCGGCTTCGCGCAGGCGCCGCGTGAGGTCTGAAGCAAGAAAGCGGTTTAAAAATGTGCCGCCGGCCAGACAAACGGGGCGCTCCTCGGGCGTTAATGCCGTCACCCAGTCGGCAAGGGCGGCCGAGAACGTGCCGTGAAAGACGGCGGCGGCCTGCGCTTGCCGCTTGCGGTCGACTTTTGCGCGGTCTGCGGGTGTTTTGACGAGCTCGATGATAGCGGCAATCAGAGGGCGCAGACTCAGCACGCCGTTTTCCTCAATTGACCAGCCGCCTTCCAAAACGGGATAGGGGCGCTCTGAGCGCTCGGCCGCCGTCTCAAGCAGCATGGCTGCATACGCTTCGTCCTGCACTGTCTCGCACAGGCCGCACAGGGCGCTGACGCCGTCAAACAAGCGGCCTGCGGAACTCGTTTTCCGCGTGAGCCTCGCATTGGCAATCAAGGCGGCCATGGGAAGCTTTGCATAGCGCGGCCAGAAGCTTGGGATCGCCTGCGCTTGTCCGGAAAGCGCAAGAAGCGAAGCCCCCATGCGCCAGGGCTCCCGCGCGGCTTTGTCGCCGCCCGGAAGCGCCATGGTTTCAAGGTGCCCGATGCGCGCAAAGCCGCCCGGTGCGGCCTCGTCGCACGCAAGGAGCTCGCAGCCCCAAATTTCATTGTCAAGTCCAAGCCCGACGCCGTCGAGCACCAGCCCGGTGAATGGCCCGTCGATGCCGTACTCGGCCGCCACGGCGGCCGCATGGGCGTGGTGGTGCTGAACTTCGATCAAAGGAAGATCGAGCCGCAAGGCGGCCTCCCGCGCCATGCGCGAGGTAAAAAAGTCCGGGTGCAGATCGCAGGCAACTGCCTGGGGCTTGACTTCCAGAATGTCGAGAAAGTGATCAATGGAGGCCTTGAGCGCCCGGCAGACGGCCGGATTGTCCGTGTCGCCCACGTGTTCGGTCACGAAGACCTCTTCGGCGCGGCCCACCGCCGCCGTGACCTTGAGCGAGGCGCCGAAGGCAACGATGCCCGTCATGTCCGCACCGGGCGTCTTGACCGCAAGGGGCGTCCATCCGCGGGCGCGCCGCACGATGCGGGGCGTCTTTTCAATGACGCGCACGACCGAGTCGTCGCACCGGCAGACGATGTCGCGGTTGTGCATGAGAAAAAGGTCGGCAAAGCCCGAGAGCTTTTCAAGCGCTTCCTTGTTGTCGGTGACAAGTGGCTCGCCTCTGGCGTTGGCGCTTGTCATCACGAGCACAAGAGGCACGGCGTCGTTGTCAAGCCAGTCAACGCCCGCAGGCCTGCCCGCGGCTTCGTGAAACAGCAGCAGATGCAGCGGCGTATAGGCAAGCATGATGCCCACTTCGGAAAGCCCGGGCGCAACAAGAGGCATGTCGTGGTCAACGGCCGGGGTTTTCTTTAAAAGCACGATGGGATGCGAAGGCGCCGTGAGGACCTGGGCCTCAACATCGTCGACGTGCGCCCACAGGCGCGCCGAAGCAAGATTTGCCGCCATAAGGGCAAAGGGCTTGTCGCGGCGATTTTTGCGCGCGCGCAGCAGCGCCACCGCCTCGGGGTTTTGGGCGTCGCAGGCCAGATGAAAGCCGCCCAAGCCCTTGACCGCAATGATTTTTCCGTCTCGTAGGGCGGCAAGAGCGGCGGCGACGGGATCGCCGCAGTCAAGGGGCGCGCCGCCGGCGTCCGCAAGGAAGAGCTGCGGCCCGCACACGGGGCAGGCGTTGGGCTGAGCGTGAAAGCGCCGGTTGGAAGGATCCTCGTACTCGGCGCGGCAGGCCGGGCACATGGCAAAGGAGGCCATCGACGTCTCGCGCCGGTCGTAGGGGATGTGCCGCGTGATCGTAAAGCGCGGGCCGCAGTGCGTGCAGTTTGTAAAGGCGTAGCGCCAGCGGCGGTTTTTCGGGTCAAACATGTCCGCCGCACAGGCCCTGCAGGTGGCCGCATCAGGCGTCACCATGGTTTTGGCCTGCCCGCCGTGACTTTCAATGATGCGAAAGTCGTTATACCCCCGGGGCGCGGTTTGCTCGACGAGCACGATGTCGTCAATGCGCGCCAAAGGAGCGTCGCGCGCGACGTCGCGCTTTAATGCATCGACAAAAAGCGAGAGCACGCTCTCGTCGCCTTCGACGACGGCCGTCACGCCGGCTGCGTCATTGTTGACTGTTCCGGCTAGGCCGAGCGCGCGTGCGGTGTGCCAGAGCGTGGGGCGAAAACCCACGCCCTGAACCAGTCCGGTGATGCGGTAGGTGCGGCAAAAAAGCGCCATAAGCGAAGACGCAGGCGGCTAGAACTGCGAAAGGGCGAGGTTGGCCGCAAGCCAGGACCACCACTTCTGCATTCCGTCGCCCTTGGTGGCCGACATGCGGATGGAGCGAATCGAGGGATTGACGCGGCGGGCGTTTTCCTCACACTTGTCCATGTCGAAGTTCACATAGGGCGCAAGATCGATCTTGTTGATGATCATCAAGTCGGCCGCGGCGAACATGTCCGGGTATTTGAGCGGCTTGTCGTCGCCTTCGGTAACGGAGATCACGACCACCTTGTGGGCTTCGCCGAGGTCAAATTCCGCCGGGCACACGAGGTTGCCCACGTTTTCAATAAAGACAAGGCTGCCGGCGGCGGGCTTGGCCTCATGAAGGGCCAGCTTGACTTGTTCGGCTTCAAGGTGGCACCCCTTGCCCGTGTTGATCTGCACGGCCTTGGCGCCCGTGTCGCGAATGCGCCGGGCGTCGTTGTCGGTCTGCTGGTCGCCCTCGATGACAAGAATTTCGGGGGCGTCGGCGGGCTTGGCGCGCACGGTTGCGCAAAGCAGCTCCGTTTTGCCCGAGCCGGGGGAACTTACGAAATTAAGCGCGAGGATCTTGTTGGCCGCAAAGTAGGCGCGGTTGTCCCGGGCCAGATTGTTGTTGCGGGCCAAAATGTCCATGCCGACGGCAAGCGTGCGCGTTGCGGCATCCTCTGGATGCGCGTGCGAATGGTGATGATCATGTCCGTGGGAGTGTTCGTGCTCGTGGTCATGATCATGCGTGTGCGTGACGATGTTGCCGTTTTCGTCAACGTGAGTGTGAGCGTGCGGATTTCCGCAGCCGCAGGTGGTGCACATGTTGGCCTCCGAAAAGTTTTGAATTCGATGAAAATTTTGCGCAGGACTTTCGACGGGCGCCTCAGGCAGAGGACGAGTCGTCAGGGATTTCAACGTCGAGCACCTGCAGCTCATGGCCCTGCGTGGGAAGCAGCTGATAGCCTCCGCAGAACGGGCAGGCGTCGCCGTGGCGGTGCAGCGGCACGTCCTTTGCGCACTGCATGCACCAGGCCTTGCCGGGCGGGCGCTCGATGACAAGCGCGGCGCGCTGCATGGCGGTGCCCTTTCGCACCGACTCCCAGGCAAAAAGCAGCGCTTCGACGTCAACGCCCGCAAGCTCGCCCACGGCTACGCGCACGCTCAGCACGGGGGTGCCCTCAGGCACCGATTGTTCCACGGCCGAGACGATGCCCTCGGCAATCGAGACTTCATGCATGCGCTTGATCCTTTTGGGAGGGCGCCTGGGGCGCGGCAAACCGAATCTGGTAGGGCACGCAGGGGTCGACGGCTGCGATCACCCAAGAGGCGTCGGCGCGAAACTGCGCTTCGCTTTGAAAGTCGATCGATTCGAGCACGGACTGCGCGGCGCTGCCCGGCGTGAAGTTCCATTCGGTGGGCGCGATGATCTGCACGCGCGCAAGCGTGTCGTTGGCAACCGTCACGCGCGTAATGAGCATGCCGCGCGCGCACTGCACGGAGGCAATGCCGCAGTTTTCTGCAGGCGACCCCGACTTGATCACGTCCTGAGGCAGCCGCCGCTCAAGCCAGTACTGCATGAGGTCGATGAGGCGCGCGGCAAACTGCGTGCGCACGCCGCAGCTGTATTGTTCGCCGATTTCAGCAAGAAGCGGATGGTCCGTGTGGCGGGCAAGCGCGCTTGTCTGATAGGGCTTGCCGTGCACGGTGGGTGCGTTGGGCGAAATGCCGTCGGAAAACCAGCTGTTGATTTCCTTGGTGCCAAGCGAGGGCATCAGCGTGGGAACCGACGTCTGGTGCCGGCACGGAACGTTTTCCCAGAGCTGTGCGTAGAGGCGCGCGGCGGCCGTTGCGCCGCGCATCATCCAGGCCTCAAAGTCCGGAAGCGAATTCAGGGCCAGAAACCGCGCGATCGGGCAGCCCGTCACAAAGTACTCGATCAAGGGCTCGAGCGCCGCGTCAAGCGCCTCGTAGTCCGGGGCGTCCTTGGCAAACTCGCGGGCAAGCAGCGCGCGCAGGGCGCCGAGCTTTTTGACTTCCGGATCCGAGCGCATGCCCACCGTATTGGGAGCGTCAAAGGCGAGAAAGCGCAGATGCTCTCCCATCAGTTCGTACACGATTCGCCGCTCGACGTTGGGAGCCGCCGATCCCGTGGTGGCGGCAAGCGCACTTTGATAGGCGCCAAGATGCGCCTGCGGGCACAAGGCGTAGAGGCTTTTGATGAGCGTGAGCGGCAGCGCCGAGTCCACGCGCTGTCCGGTCATGGCCTGCGCAATCTCCCCGGCGCGCGTTGAGCGCGTGCGCACGCGCGTCACCCCGGGCGTGGAAGTGTCAACGTCGATGATGACCGAGCCTTCAGTAAAACTCATGCGTCTTTCTCCGGGCGGGCCTCGTTTTCTGCTCCGGCGCCGGTGCTCCAGCGCTTGAGAAAACCGCGGCGGGTTAATCGGGGGTCGTCCTTGTCCTTGGGCTCGGCTGGCGAGCCGCCAAGGGGCTGCGGTTGAGATTCATTGTCGTTGCTTTCCTGCATCGGCGCGCGCCCGAGCATCAAATCCATGCAGGCCGCGGCAAAGGCGTCGGCCGTGGCCTGATCGGCAAATTCGAAGACGGGGCTTTTGAGCGAACACATGCGATAGTGCCCGAGCGTGGAATCCGCGCACGACATGAAGCGAAAGACGCCCCCGGGAAGTTCAACGTCGGCAACGGCTCCGGCCGGAATGAATTTCCAGCCTTCGCGCCGGCAGGGCGCCAGAATGCCCTGCACCGACCAGGGCGTCACGACGACGCCGAACCAGGCGGGCATGCCGTCGTCGACGGTGGTTTTGACAAAGGGGGCGGCGCGCACCGCAAGTTTGGGGTTGACGATGGGCAGGCCCTGCATGCGGGTGGCAAGAATCGCGTTCATGCCGTTGACAAAAAATTGCGAGGGCTCGCTTTGAAACACCTTCAAGTGCGTGCCGGCATGGCGCGCGCGCATGGCCTTCATCCGAAGCTCGGCAAATTCCGGGTGCTCCTTTTCGTACTCCCGGGCCGCCTTGCCGCGGTCAAACGCCTTGGGACGCGAAATGAGCGTCACCGGGGCTTCAGGAACTGACTTGTCCTGCTCCATCTATTCTTCCTCGGAATCGTCGTAAGGAATAAAGGACTCTTTGCCGTTGCCGCACCCGGGGCACGTCCACCACTGCGGCAGCGCTTTAAACGGCGTCCCGGGCGGGGTCTGGCTCTCAAGGCACCCTTCCTCGGGATCATAGACGTACCAGCAGACCTTGCACTGCATGCGGGTGTCGTCGTGGATGCGTGCAAGCCTCTCGGCCTCCAGGCGGCGAAAGACTTCATCGGCGCGGGCAAATTCAGTCATAGGGTGTTTCGTATGCGTGTGCTTTTCACGATGGAAGGCGCGTTAGCCGAGCGCGCCGCGCGCAAGATCGCTTTCGATCCAGTCGTGCACGGAGCGGATTTTGTTGAGCCCCTCGGGGAGGTCTTCGGCGGCGGCGGGAACCTCGGGCGGAATGCGTGCAACGACAAGGCTGTCGAGCAGCACCTTGCCTGCGTTGTTGATGATGACGCTGCGCCAGAGTCCCTTGACTTTCGTCGAATAGATGCGGCTGTCGGCAAAGCCAAGCAGCTGCACCGAGAGGTTGCCGCGGCCGACGACGGTGAGCAAAAAGGATTTGTCTGCCGGCGTCAGAGGCTGGCGCACCATGTCGACCTGGTAGGGGACGCTCGTCGAGATGTGCGAGACGTCGGTCTTTTCGAGCACGCTCTGCACTTCAGTTAAAAGAGGCTCGGCGGCAAAAAGCCCCTCGGGTTTGTCCTCGGGCATCGTGATGGCATCCTTGCCCTGGTCAAGAACGCGCTCCACGCAAAGCGGCAGCAGCGCCGCCACGAGGCTTTCCTGCCCCCCGATGTTGAGCCGCCACAGGCCCGGAATGTCGGTTTCCGTGGCCGTGGCCTGGCCGTCGTAGAGCGTGATGCGCACTTCCCCTGTGCCAAGCGAGTTGTAGAGAAACCGGCAGATGTCTTCGCCAAGAACGGCCGTATCAAAAATCCAGTGCAGGGGCTCGCCCGTTTCAATGGATTTCTCATAGGCTGCCTCGAGCTCCTTGAGAAGCTCCATTGTCTTCAATGCGGCTCGACGTTCGGTCTGCCGGTCCAGATCGGGTCCGGTCCAGTTGGAAATGTGACTTTTGCGTTCAAACTGCACGAAGATGTCTCCTCAATAAATGTTGTGATGCGCCTCATGGCCGCCGCTAAGAGAGCTCATTTTTGAGCGTGCGGGCGGACTTCTTCAAGGCCTTGATCAAAAGTTCGATAAAAGCCTCTTTGGCGGGCGCCGTTTGCAAGCGGCGGGGTCAATGTCCTCAGGCGCTTGCAATCGTGATGGTTTTTTTGGGCATGGCGGGCGTCATCAGGATTTTGACGAGCTCCTTTTCGTATTCAGACCACGTCTTCAAGCCTTCAATGACTCCCATGAGTTCGCCAAAGCGGAAAATGCCGACGGCGGGCAGCCGGTGCACGCCAAGTGAAGAGGCGATGGCGCGGCCGCATCGCGGATCGGTAAAGCCCGCGCCCGAGAGCGTGCCCTCGAACATGCGCACAAGTTCCGGGCCGATGACGCACATGTCGAACGTTTCCTTGTACATCACCGGATCGTCGACCATGCAAAGAAGCGCCAGGCCCGGCGTCTGCTTGAACTCTTCAATGTTTGCGTCCGTGATGCGGGTCATGCCGCCCTCCGTCCAGAGCTTGACGAAAAGCGGGTGTTTGTCCGGATCGATTTTGACCAGTTCTTCCGTGACGGCGTTGAGCTTGGTTCTTCCCATTGGGTTGGTTTCCTGCCGGTGCTGAAATTGTTTGAGTTCAAAGATTTTGACGCGGCAATGTGCGGCCGTAAATAAGCCAAAGGATTGAATCCGGATGAACCTAAACTTCAGCTGACCGACGTACCCCAAAAGGATTATGAGAAAGTGGCCTTCCAAAATTAAGGGTAAATCCTAGTGGATCAAATTTTCGAACTGTTTGATCTAGTAAGCGGCGTGCCTAAAAAATAGGCACAAGGAAAAGTTTCTGATTTTCCGTGACTTTTTGGTCTCGCTCCACACCAATTCACAGAATGCGTGAATAACTTCGCCGTCCCTGAGAAAGCCGCGGGGCATGGTTGCAGTGCATTGAATTTAAAGGAATAAATTATTTCGGTTTGATGACGGCCTTGACATCCGGCAGGCGGCTTGCAAAGCCGCGCCGTTGGCGGCTGCGGGTAAAGCCCCGCAGGTGAAATTTCTCCGCACTCGTTTCGTCCTGTGGATAACTTGGTGAAATGCGCGCATGCGGGGGCTTGAGGGCTACGGGTGCAGACGCAGACGCAAGGGTGCCGGGGAGCACGCCTTGGGTCAAGCGCCACCGGCCTTTCGCGCTGAGCTATATTGCCGGGGCAATCGAGCGTGCGGGCGGGGGCTTTCCCTCGGCGCGCGGGCTCGAGAGTGATTTGTATCCCCACGCAAGCAATAAGAGAGAGCGAGCATGCCGCAAGTTGATGCGCAAGCCATTCAAAGTCGTCTTGGTCAGGTGAGAGAAACTCTTCGGCAGGCCTGCCTGCGCAACGGCCGTCAGGTTGAGCTGATGGCCGTGAGCAAGACCTTTCCAGCCGAAGCCGTCGCCGCGGCGGCAGATGTCGGGCAGAGGGTGTTTGGCGAAAACTATGCGCAGGAAGGCTGCGCGAAGGTCGAAGAGCTGCGCGCCCTGCGGCCCGATTTGAACCTTGTCTGGCACTTCATCGGTCCGCTTCAGGCCAACAAGACCCGGATGGTGGCGCAGGCCTTTGACTGGGTCGACTCGGTTGACCGCGTGCGCATCGCGCAGCGCCTCAACGATCAAAGGCCGCCCGAGATGGCCCCGCTCAATGTTCTTATTGAAGTCAACATCGATGCCGAGCAGTCCAAAAGCGGCGTTTCTCCCGATGAGCTCGTCTCGCTTGTCGAGGCGGTTCAAAAGATGCCGCGCTTAAGGCTTCGGGGCCTGATGACGATACCGGCGCCGGCAGAGGGCTACGAAGAGCAGATGAAGCCCCTTGCGGCCATGAAAAAGCTCTTTGACGCACTGGCCCCACGCTACGGCTTTGATACGCTTTCCATGGGAATGAGCGCGGACATGGTGACGGCGGTTGACGCGGGCTCAAGCATGGTTCGCGTCGGAAGCGCCATTTTTGGCGCCCGCCACTACCCCAACCGGGAGCAGGGCTAGAAGGTTGCCTTCACGCGCGCTGCCGCAGCCGCCCCTGCAGCTGCGGCAGAGGGCGCGAGAGGATAAAAAAGCGCCGGTCCGCAACATCAGCGAACCGGCGCTTTGTCCGTGCGCGGCCTCAAGGGCCGGAGTCTGAGCCAACTAGCTCAAAACGGCGCCCTTCATGCCCGAGCTCACCTGCTTGGCGTAGCGCGCCAGGTAGCCCGTGGTGACGCGCGGCGTGCGGGGCTTCCACTGCGCGCGGCGGCGTGCCATCTCTTCGTCGGAGACTTCCACGCTAATCGAGTTGTTGGTGATGTCAATCGAGATGATGTCGCCTTCTTCAACAAGCGCGATCGGGCCGCCGACGGCAGCCTCGGGCGAGACGTGGCCGATGGCCGCGCCGCGGGTGGCGCCCGAGAAGCGCCCGTCGGTGATGAGCGCCACGCAGTTGCCAAGGCCCGAGCCCATGATGGCCGAGGTGGGGTTGAGCATCTCGCGCATGCCGGGGCCTCCCTTGGGGCCTTCGTAGCGGATGACGACCACTTCGCCCGGATTGATCTTGCCGCCGTAGATGGCGTTCAGAGCGTCTTCCTCGCAGTCAAACACGCGGGCCTTGCCCTTGTGCTGCATCATCTCGGGCGCGACGGCCGCGCGCTTGACGACGGATCCGTCCGGCGCAAGGTTGCCCTTGAGAACGGCAATGCCGCCTTCCGGAGAAACGGGGTTCTCGACGCTGTGAATGATCTCGGGGTCGAGGATCTTTGCGCCGGCGATGTTTTCGCCCACCGTCTTGCCCGTGACCGTCATCAGGGACGTATCGAGAAGGCCGAGCTTGTTGATCTCGGCCATGACGGCGCGGATGCCGCCCGCGTCCTCGAGCTCTTCAATGTAGTGGTTGCCCGCCGGTGCAAGATGGCAGAGGTTGGGCGTCTTCTTGCTGATTTCGTTGGCAATCGACAGATCAAGGTCAATGCCGCACTCGTGCGCGATGGCAGGCAGGTGAAGCATCGAGTTGGTCGAGCAGCCAAGCGCCATGTCGATCGTCAGGGCGTTAAGGAACGCCTTTTGCGTCATGATGTCGCGCGGGCGCACGTTCTTTTCCACGAGCTCCATTACCTTCATGCCGGTTTCCTTGGCAAGCCGCAGACGGGCCGAGTACACCGCAGGAATCGTTCCGTTGCCGGGCAGCGCCATGCCGAGCACTTCCGAGAGGCAGTTCATCGAGTTGGCGGTAAACATGCCCGAGCACGAGCCGCACGACGGGCAGGCCTTGTTTTCAAGGTCTTCGAACTGGATCTTGGTGATCTTGCCCGTGCGGAACTGGCTGACGGCTTCGCTGATGTTGGAGTAGGAAACCTTGCGGCCTTCGAAGTGGCCGGCGAGCATGGCGCCGCCGCTCACGACGATCGAAGGAATGTTGATGCGCGCCGCGGCCATCAGAAGGCCTGGAACGTTCTTGTCGCAGGCGGCCACCATCACGAGGCCGTCGAAGGGATGGGCCGTGGCCATCGCTTCGGTGCTGTCGCAAATCAATTCGCGCGAAACAAGCGAGTACTTCATGCCGACGTGCCCCATGGCAAGGCCGTCGCAGACGGCGATGGCAGGGAAGACGATCGGCACGCCGCCGGCCAGGGCCACGCCCTGCTTGACAGCCTCGACGATCTTGTCAAGGTTCATGTGGCCGGGAACGATGTCGTTTTTCGAGCTCACGATGCCGATCAGCGGCTTACCGATTTCGGCGTCGCAAAGGCCGAGCGCCTTCAGAAGGCTTCTCTGGGGGGCGGCGTTGATGCCTTTCGTGAGCGGGTCACTGCGCATATGTATCTCCAAACAGAATTATTTTTATTTCAATAAATACCCGGTCAATGCGTAAAAGACGCCCCGCCCGGCGCCAAAGCCCCGGACAACGCTCTTTTTGCGCAAAGAGTGTCGATCATTCTATCCGCAACCGAAGTTTCACAATATAAGGCGGTTTGCTTAGATTTCCGCTAGAACTTGGGCCGGCGCCTTGGCGGCGCACCACATTTAGGGGAGGCTCGACGCCTGTAAGACTGTCTTAATGCGCTCAAACTAAACTCGACGGACCCCGCAGGGCTGTGCTATTTGCGCGGCCTTCCCGTGCCCGTTTTTTGAGCACGCAGAGTTTCCAGCGAGGTTTTCGCTTCGGGGCTTGGCTGAGGCTCTCCTATTCTTTATGACAGATCAACACGATGATCCGCGCCTGACGGCGGACAACCTCACGCTTGAGCGCGGCGAACGTCTTTTGTTTCAGAACCTGCATTTTGATGCGCCCGCGGGAACCCTTGTGCGTCTTGCCGGCGCCAACGGCACGGGCAAGACGTCCCTGCTGCGTCTCTTGACGGGCCTTATGCAGCCCGACTCCGGGCAGGTGCTCTACAAAGGCCGCAGCATTGCCAAACTCAAGGAGGACTATGCGCGCGATCTTGTCTACATCGGCCACATGAACGGCGTCAAGGACGATCTGAGCGCTGTTGAAAACGTGCGCATCGCCGCGCGCATGGGCAACATCATCGCCTCCGACGATGCGCTTGTTGATGCGCTCTCGCGCGTGGGCCTGCAGGATTTTGTCGACAACCTCACCGGAGAGCTCAGCCAGGGGCAGCGCCGCCGCGTGGCGCTCGCGCGCCTTTTCGTGAGCCGCAGCAAGCCTGTGTGGGTTTTGGACGAGCCTTTTGTTGCGCTTGACGCGGCGAGCGTGGCCAATCTCGCGCAAACGATTGCCGAGCATGTCGAAGCTTCGGGCGTCGTGATCTACACCACCCATCAGGAGTGCGCGATTCCCGTGGACGCCTCCCGGCAGATGACGGTTGACGTCTCGAGCTTTTCCCGCCGTGCCAGGGCTTCGGGCAAGGAGATTGGCCGTGTTTAATCTTTTTGTGGCGATGGTGCGCCGCGATCTGATGCTTGCGCTGCGCCAGAAAACCGACATCGTGCAGACGCTCTTCTTTTTTGCCGTCGTCATCACGCTCGTTCCCCTGGGCGTGGGTGCAGAGCAGAATTTGCTGCGCTCGATGGCCCCGGGCGTGGTGTGGGTGGCGGCGCTTCTTGCCGCGCTCTTGTCGCTGCCGCGCTTGTTTGCCTTTGACTATGCCGACGGCACGCTCGAGCAGATGGTGATTTCGGCCGAGCCGCTCACGGTGATCGTTCTAGCCAAGGTTTTCGCTCACTGGCTTGTCACCGGCGTTCCCATCACGATTTTCACGGCTCTCTTCGGGGTCATGTTTGATCTGCCCGTCGAGCAGACGGCCGTGCTGATGGCCTCGCTCTTTTTGGGAACCCCCGTGCTGAGCCTTGTGGGCGCCATCGGTGCGGCGCTCACGCTGGGCCTGCGCGCGGGCAGCGTGCTCACGAGCCTTCTCGTGCTGCCGCTTTACATCCCGGTGCTCATCTTTGGGTCCGGCGCCACGGTGCAGGTTGCCATCAGCGTGAGTCCCGCGGCCTACCTGATGGTGACGGCCGCGCTCAGCTTTCTTGCGCTTGCCGCCGCTCCGTTTGCGGTTTCTGCGGCGCTGCGCATTTCCATTCAGTGATTTTTGTTGATTCAACCCAAAACGATTCAAACAACAAGGCAGCTCTGAGATGATTCGGTCTTTGTTTGACCCCCAGGGGTTTTATTACTTTGCAGGCCGCACGGTGCGCTGGTTTTTCATCGCCGCCCTTGCGCTTGCCGTCGTGGCTCTCTACCTGGGGTTCTTCGTTTGCCCGATTGACGCCACGCAGGGCAACTCCTACCGCATTATTTTCATTCACGTGCCGGCCGCCTGGATGAGCATGCTCATTTACGTGATGATGGCCGTGTTTTCAGCATTTGCGCTCGCCACCAACAACAAGATGTGCTCGATTTTTGCCGCGGCCATGGCTCCCACGGGGGCCGTGATGTGCTTTGTGGCGCTCTTTTGCGGCGCCGTCTGGGGACGGCCGACGTGGGGCACGTACTGGGTGTGGGATGCGCGGCTCACAAGCGAACTGATCCTTCTTTTTTTGTATCTCGGCTTTCTGGCGCTGCAAAGCTCCATTGCCGATCATCGCCGCGCCGACAAGGCCTGCGCAGTGATCGCCCTTGTGGGCGTGGTCAACGTGCCGATCATCTATTTTTCGGTGCGCTGGTGGAACACGCTGCATCAGGGCGCCTCGATCACGAGCTCGGGCAGCTCCATTCACCCGATCATGCTCACGACGCTTCTTTTAATGCTTGCCGCCGTGTGGCTC
Organism: Sutterella sp.; assembly: GCA_019418605.1. Taxonomy (GTDB): domain Bacteria; phylum Pseudomonadota; class Gammaproteobacteria; order Burkholderiales; family Burkholderiaceae_F; genus Duodenibacillus. The sequence goes on from DYBN01000033.1 coordinate 53,127, forward strand.
TACTGCTTCGGAGCGACGTTTGCGCGCACGCGCACGATCATTTTGGAGCGCGAGCGGCGCGAAGACTGGGCGCAGGAAGCAGCCCTTCGAGGCGACGTTTAAGGGGCGGCGTTTAATTTCTTTCGGTCTTCACAAACCAAGGAAACCGACATGGACTGGAATTCCATTTCTCACTTCATCGACATGGACGGCCACGGCTTTTTCGTCTGGAGCGCCTACGGCATGACGATTCTGGCGATCGTCATCGAGCTTTTGAGCCTCAAGGCCCGCCGTGCAAAGGCCGTCAACCGGCTCACCCGCGAAGCCCGGGCCGTTCGCGCAACGCGCGAAGGAAATTGAGCCCGAACGGGGCGACAAACATTCTTTCGACCCTTTCATTGATTCTCAGGAGACAACAGCAATGGCGAGTGCGGCTGCAAAACGACTCGCGCTCATCGGCGGCGCGGTGGCCGTGGTGGGCGTGGGCGTCTACTTGATGCTTTCGGCCTTCAACGACAACCTGGTGTTTTTCTACTCTCCGATGCAGGTTGCCAACAAGGAGGCCCCGCAGGGGAGAACCTTCCGCATGGGCGGCATGGTGGAGGTGGGCTCGGTCAAGCGTCTCGATGACGGCGTGACGGTGACGTTCGGCATCACGGACACGGCCGCCGTCATTCCGACCGAGTTCAAGGGGATCCTGCCGGACCTCTTTAAGGAGGGCAAGGGCGTCGTCGCCCAGGGCAAGCTCAACGACAAGGGCGTCTTCGTTGCGAGCGAGGTGCTTGCCAAGCACGATGAAAACTACATGCCGCCCGAGGCGCAGGACGCCGTCGACAAGGCGCACGCCGCCATGAAGACGCTCGATGAAAAGGGCAGCAAGGAAGGCGAGGGGAAGGCGACGAGCAGCAACAGCGCCAAGCCTGCCGCCTCGGCCGGATAACAAAAAAAGATTATTTCTAGAAACCTTGGGGGAACCAACCCGTGATTGCTGAAATCGGTCACTTTGCCCTGATACTGGGGCTGGTGATGGCGGCCGTGCAGTTCGTGCTGCCGCTTCTGGGCTCGGCCAAAGGCATTGCGTCGTGGATGGCGCTGGCAAGAACCGCGGCCTTTGCCAACACTTTGTTTATGACAATCGCCTTCGGGGCGCTTGCCTATTCGTTTTATGTGAGCGACTTCACGGTTTTGAACGTCGCCAACAATTCGAATTCGCTGCTGCCCTGGTACTACAAGATTGCCGCGACGTGGGGCAGTCACGAGGGCTCGATTTTGTTTTGGGCCGTGACGCTTGCATGGTGGGGATTTTTCGTGGCGGTCTTCAGCCGCCGCCTGCCCGATGAGACGGTCGCGCGCGTGCTGGGCGTGATGGGCTTCATCCTGATGGGGTTCCTCGCCTTCATGCTCTTTACTTCAAATCCCTTCCTGCGGCTTTTTCCGGCCGCGCCCGAAGGCGCCGACCTCAACCCCCTGCTGCAGGATCCGGGCATGGTGTTTCACCCGCCGCTGCTCTACATGGGGTACGTGGGCTTTACCGTTCCCTTTGCCTTTGCCATCGCCGCCTTGATGGGCGGCAGGCTTGACGTGGCCTGGGCAAGGTGGATGCGTCCCTGGACGACGTTTGCGTGGATTTTGCTCACGCTTGGCATCTCGCTTGGCTCCTACTGGTCGTACTACGAACTCGGCTGGGGCGGATGGTGGTTCTGGGATCCGGTCGAAAACTCCTCCTTCATGCCTTGGCTGACGGGCACGGCGCTGCTGCACAGCCTCGCCGTAACCGAAAAGCGCGGCTGCTTCAAGATCTGGACCGTGCTGCTGGCGATCATCACCTTTTCGCTCTCGCTTCTGGGCACGTTCCTTGTGCGCTCGGGCATTCTCACCTCGGTGCACGCCTTTGCGACCGACCCCGAGCGCGGCATCTTCATCCTGGCCTTCCTGATCGTCGTGATCGGCCTGTCCTTCCTGCTTTTTGCCTGGAGGGCGCCGACGGTCGGGCTCGGGGGCAACTTCTCGATGATCAGCCGCGAGTCGATGCTGCTTGTCAACAACGTGCTCCTTGTTGTTGCCATGGGCGCCGTGCTTTTGGGCACGCTCTATCCGCTTTTTCTTGACGCGCTCAACGCAGGCAAGATTTCCGTCGGACCTCCTTACTTTGACGCCGTTTTCGGCCCCCTGATGCTGCCGATGCTCTTTTTGCTCGGCGTCGGTCCCTTTGCCCGCTGGAAGGAGGCCGATCCCGGCGCGCTCGCCAAGCGTCTCTGGATCGTGGCTTTGGTGAGCCTTGTTCTGGGCGCGGCCGTCCCCCTGCTGATGGGGCGCTGGAGCACCTGGGTTTTCGCCGGCATGACGCTTGCCTTCTGGGTGGCGCTGTGCGCGCTTGAAAACATCCGCGAACGCGGACGCAACCTCAAGGGCAATCCGGCCGCCAAGCTCTTTAGTCACCCGCGCGCGTTCTGGGGCATGCACATTGCGCACATCGGCGTGGCGGTTTTCGTCGTGGGCGTGGCGCTCGTGATGGGCTACCCCGCCGAGCGCGACGTGCGCATGTTCCCGGGCGAGCACGTCACGGTAAGCGGCTATACCTTTGTCTTTAACGGCACCGAAGAAGTGCGCGGGCCCAACTATCAGGCCACGCAGGGCAACTTCACGGTGATTCGCGACGGCAAGGAAATTGCCGTTCTCAAGCCCGAAAAGCGCATCTATTTCGGCTCTCGCTCGATGCCGATGACCGAAGCGGCCATCCGGCACTCGATTACGGGCGACGTCTACGTAAGCCTGGGCGAGCCGGTGGGCGAGGGCGGCTGGATCGTGCGCGCCTACCGCAAGCCCTTTGTGACCTGGATTTGGTGGGGCACGATCCTGATGGCCTTGGGCGGGTTCATCGCCATGCTCGACCGCCGCTATCGTGTCCGAAATAAGAAAAAGACGGCTGCAGGCGCTTTGGCTTCAGCCGCGGAGGCATAAGTCATGCGTTGGAAGTATTTGATTCCGCTTGCGATCTTTCTTGTGGTCTGCGGGTTCTTGTTCAAGGGCCTGTACCTTGATCCCCGCGAGGTTCCCTCGGCGCTCATTGACAAGCCTGCGCCCGAATTCTCGCTTCCGACGATGGACGGCAAGACGGTGACGAAAAAGGATCTTCTCGGCAAGGTCTACCTTCTCAACGTCTGGGCAAGCTGGTGCCAGGCCTGCCAGTACGAGCATCCCTATTTCGTCAAGCTCAAAAACGACGGGATCAAGACGCTCATCGTCGGCTACAACTACCGCGACAAGCCGATGGCCGCGCAGCAGTGGCTGGCCGCGCTCGGCGATCCGTACGACGTCAAGCTTGTCGACGCAGACGGCCGCACGGCCATCGATTTCGGCGTGTACGGCGCTCCCGAGACGTTTGTCATCGACAAGGCCGGCGTGATCCGCCACAAGGTGGTGGGCGCCGTGACCGACGAGGTTTGGAACAAGGAGCTCAAGCCCCTTCTTGCCAAGCTTGAGGCCGAATAAGCCGGCGCAGGGGGCTGATCGTTGACAGCGAAAGCCCTCCCGAGGTCTGCGCTTGATTTTGGGCGCAGTCCCCGACGGTCTTTTTCAATAAGGAAGAGAAATGAAAAAGCTTTTAGCCGCCCTTGCGATGTTTGCCGCCATGGCGGCCGCGCAGGCCGCCGATGCGGTTCAAAACGCTCCGCTTGCCTTGCAGGGCAAGGAAGCGCAGGCAACGGAACTTGATCCGGGAGAACATCGCCGCGTGCAGGGCATCGCCTCGCAGCTGCGCTGCCTTGTGTGTCAAAACCAATCGATTGCCGACAGCGACGCCGACCTTGCCGTTGATCTGAGAAAACAAGTGATCGAGCAGATCAACGCTGGCCGCACCGACAAGGAGATCATCAACTACATGGTCGAGCGCTACGGCGACTTCGTGCTCTACAACCCGCCCTTTAAAGCCTCCACCATCATCTTGTGGCTCGGGCCGGTCGTGCTCTTTCTGGCTGCCGCCGTTGCCTTCTACATCCATCTGCGCCGCCGCAAGAGCACGGTGCGTGCTTCCGAGCGCACGCTCACGCCCGACGAAAAGCGCAAGGCGGAGCAGCTTTTGCGAGGCGGCAACTGAGCCCATAGGAGACAAACAACGTGTTGATTGCTTTTATCTGCATTGCCGCCTTTTTGGTGCTCATCGCCCTGGCGCTCGTGGTCTGGCCCTTGGTGACCAACAAGGGCGGCGACGGGGAGGCCGAGCGGCGCGAACTCAATCTGACGCTGCTGCGCCAGCAGTACGCCGAGCTTGAAGCCGATCA
>DYBN01000033.1:57395-72698 GCA_019418605.1 Sutterella sp.
TCACAAGGCAGGCCGCATTCCCGAAGACGAGTTCGAGGAGACGCGCGCCGAAATCGAAGCGCGCGTGCTCGAAGAAACCAGAGCCGACCAAGGGGCCAAAAAGAGCGCGGGCCGTCAGGGCATCTTTGCCGCCTTTGCGCTCGTTGTGATCATCCCGGTCGTGTCGTTTCTTGTTTATCTCGAGATCGGCTCTCCGATTGCCATGGATCCGGAATTTACCCGTCAGCAGCGCCAGATGGCCGCCGCACAGGGCGGGCACAGCGATGCCGAGATCATGGCCCAGATTCAGATTCTCGAAGACCGCCTCAAGCAGCAGCCCGACAATGTCGACGGCTGGCTGATGCTTGCGCGCACGCAGGCCGCCTTCAAGAACTGGGACAAGAGCGCGCAGGCCTTTGAACAGGTCAATCGCCTCGTGCCGGGCAACCCTGATCTCATGGCCGACTGGGCCGACGTGCTTGCGGCGGCTTCGGGCGGCGTGCTCGACGGCAAGCCCAGAGAGCTTATCGAAGAGGTCCTCAAAATTGACCCGACGCACTGGAAGGCGCTCGCGCTCATGGGAACGCTCTGCTATGACAAGCAGGACTACAAGGGGGCGGTCGACTATTGGAGCCGCATGCTTGCAGGCGTCGAGAAGGGCAGCGAAGAGTGGCGGCAGATTGCCGAAAACATCGAGCAGGCCCGTCACCTCGGAGGGCTGCCTCCGAGCGAGAACGCAAGCCTTCTGGCTGCACAGCCTCCCGCCGGGCAGGCTGCGGCCGCGCAGAAGTTCATCGACGGCAGCATCGAGATCGCCCCGGAGCTCAAGGACAAAATCAAGGAGGGCGACGTGGTCTTCATCTATGCGCGGCCGGTTGAAGGCAGCAAGATGCCCGTTGCGTTCATGCGCATGGAGGCCTCGGCCCTGCCCACGACTTTCCACCTTGACAGCTCGAGCACGATGGGCATGGGCATGCGCACGCTAAGCGAAGTCGACGAGGTGATCGTGGAGGCGCGCATCAGCCACAGCGGCAACTTCATGCCCGCCTCGGGCGACCTTCAGGGGACGGTCTCAGGCAAGGTCCCCGTGGGCAAACAGTCGGTACACATCGTGATCGACACCGTGCTCCCCTGACAAGGGTACGCGCAAGCCCTGCCAACCCGCTTCCGCCCGCCAAGGCAAGCCTTTCGAACCTTGGCCGGCCGAGGCGGGTTTTCTTTTTGTCCTTCGGCAGCAAAGGCGGGCGCACTACAGCTCGTTACTTTTGTTGCAAACCTGCAACTGCAATGCTGCGCATTCTTAACAGGGCGGCATGCCACAATGAGCGGCGTAAATGAAGTTTGCCCTGCCCGACGGGCTCTCTTTAAAGGATGCGGCCTCGTAAAGCCGCGTTGAAGAAAAAGCAGAGCGGCGCAGGGCGCCCTGAGCCTCCCCGCTGCCGACAGGGTTTACGGCCGGGGCGGGCATGAAATTTTGCCGACCCCGGTTTTTCCCAACGGGTTCGGTCAAAGGAAGCAGTAGTTATGACCCGCATTCGTTCGATTTTTCTTCTTGTTCCCTGCATGACGATTCTGGCTGCCGCGGCCGGTGCTGCGCAGACCGATCCGGTCATCGAGCCGGTCATGCGCCCGGCCAAGGACGGAGCGCTTGTCAATTTGTCCGCAACGGCAAGCGTGGAGCTCGCAAACGATCAGGCCGAGGTGAGCTTTTACGCCGCGGAGTCGGCAAAAAGCCTCGCCGAGGCGACCCAGAAGGTTTTAAAGCGCGTCAATGCCGGGCTCGACAAGATCAAGGCTCTCGGCGTGAAGGCGCAGTTTGAGACCACCAACCTCAGCTCCTACCCGCGCTACAACGAGCCAAAGAAGGGAGAGGCGGCAAAAATCGTGAGCTGGGAGGTGCGGCAAAACATCACGGCCACGGTCGGCAATGTCAACGACGCGGCCCGAATCGCGCAGGCCGCAGCCGAAGACTTTGCCTTCTCGGGCGTGCGCTTTAGCCTGAGCGAGGCCGCCCAGAGCTCCGTGCAGGAGCAGCTCATGCGCGCCGCCATAAAGAGCATCCGCGATCAGGCCGCGGTTGTTGCCTCCGAGCTTGGCGCAGCCGCCGACGACGTCCGCGTGGTGACCGTCAACTTCAATCGCGAAAATGCGGGCATCGGGATCGAGTACAAAAACAGCGCGCCGATGCTCGCCTCCCGCGCCTCGATGGATGCGGCGGCAGCGATGCCGCTGCCGCAGTTTGAGCCCGGAAAATCCAAGGTCTCGAGGCAGGTAAGCGCACAGGTGCGCGTGCAGCCCTAAAAGAGTCCGGCGGGAACCCTTTCCGCCCGAGGTTTTCTTTCGGGCGTGCCGGGAGGCGGGGCGCTTTCGGGGCAGCTTGAGGCGGCCTTTGAGGGCAAGCCGCCTTCTTTTTCGATCTTTTGGACTCCGTCGGCCTGAAGACTCGCACAAGATGTTGAAAACAAAGGGAAATCGTGTAAAATGGCGCGCCTATCCGCGCGTGGTGCTCCCGGCGGACGGAACAATATCTTGAGTTTTTTGTGGTTGTGCCGCCTAAATACATGAAAAATCAGGTACAATCACGTGTTTTCAATTTCTACCCACGTGGGGTTTAAAAAATGGCTGTTCAGCAAAACAAGAAATCCACCAGCAAGCGCGGCAATCATCGTGCGCACGACTTTCTGACCAACCCGGCTCTCGCCGTTGAGCCGACGACGGGCGAAGCCCATCGCCGCCACCACATCAGCCCGACGGGCTACTACCGCGGCAAGAAGGTCATTGCAACCAAGCAGGACGCTGAGTAATTCCCTGCGGTTGCGACTGCAGACATCGAGGCAGCTTCTCAAGCCAACCGTGAGCTGATGGAAAGCATTTTGGTTCAGCCCCACGGATCAGGAAACAACCGAAAGCTGATCTGTCGCAAAAGCCTCGGCAGGCTTTTTAAAACGAGCTGCCGGCCTTCATGAAGGCTTCAAAACGAAAAAGGAGGTTGTCTGTGAACGGGCGCCTCCTTTTTTGCTGTCCGCCGTTTGCTAATATCCCTCGGCGACTCGGCCCGAAGCGCGCAAGGCGCGCGGTTTTCGGGCCGCATTTAAGTGAGGTTTATCCGGACTTTTATGGCAACTGATCGAATTTACACGCGCATCGTGGGCACGGGGTCGGCGCTGCCCCCGGAGGTCGTCACCAACGACGAATTGGCCGAAGCGCTCGCGCGGCGGGGCGTGCAGACAAGCGATGAATGGATCCGCACACGCACCGGAATCTGCCAGCGGCACATTGCGCGGAACATGACGACACTTGACCTGGCGCTTTCGGCAAGCCGAAAGGCGCTTGAGTCGGCGTCAATTTCACCGGCCGACATTGATCTCATCATCGTGGCCACGACGACCCCCGACGGGATTTTCCCCTCGATGGCCTGTCGGCTTCAGGCCGCGCTCGGCATCAAAGGGTGCGCGGCCTTCGACGTGCAGGCCGTCTGCGCGGGCTATGTCTACGCCATGAGCGTGGCCGACGGCCTCGTGCGCACCGGCGCCTACCGTCGTGCGCTCGTGGTGGGCGCGGAGGTTTTAAGCCGCCTGCTTGATTGGGACGACCGCTCGACCTGCGTGCTCTTTGGCGACGGCGCCGGGGCCGTGGTGATCGAGGCGGGCGACAGAGAGGGGATTCTCGCCCACCGCATGCACGCCGACGGAAGCTTCGGCGTGCAGACGCTCGCGTGCGACGCGCGCATTGAAAACAATGCCGTTGTCGGGCACGGCTTTATCCGCATGAACGGCCAGCAGGTCTTCAAGCTTGCCGTCTCCTCGCTAACCGATAGCTTCAAGGAGGTGTGCGCGATGGCGGGCATGACGCCCGCCGACGTCGACGTCTGGGTGCCGCATCAGGCCAACATCCGCATCATTGAAATGATCGGGCACCGCCTGGGACTGCCGCAGGAGAAGACGGTCGTGACCGTCAATCTGCACGGCAACACGTCGGCGGCATCGGTTCCCCTTGCGCTTGACTGGGCGGTTCAAAACGGCCGCATCAAGGAGGGCGACACCGTGATGCTGCAGGGTGTGGGCGCGGGCATGGCCTGGGGCAGCGTGCTGCTGCGTTGGTAGAACATTTTTAAAGGTGAAAATCGTGAAGCTTGCATTTGTTTTTCCCGGCCAGGGCTCGCAAAAGGTCGGCATGCTCGACGGGTTTGCGGACAATGCCGTCGTCACTGACGTCATGCGCCGCGCCGACGCCGCGTTAAACGAGAATTTAACCGGCCTCATTGCCCATGGCCCGGCTCAAGAGCTCAACCTCACGGTCAACACGCAGCCCGCGATGCTGGCAAGCTCCTATGCCATGTACGAGGCCTGGCTTGCCGCAGGCGGCATGAAGCCCGTGGTGATGGCCGGCCACAGCCTCGGCGAGTACACGGCGCTTGCCGCCGCCGGCGTCTTTACCCTTGAGGATGCGGTGCGGCTCGTGCGGTTTCGCGCACAGGCCATGCAGTCGGCGGTCCCGGTGGGCGAGGGCGGCATGGCCGCCATTTTGGGACTCTCCGACGAGGCGGTGGCCGAAGTTTGCAGCCTTGCAGGCGACGGCGGCCGTTTTGTTGTCGAACCCGTGAACTTCAACTGCCCCGGACAGGTGGTGGTTGCCGGTCATTTGAAGGGCGTTGAGCGGGCCTGTGCTCTTGCGCAGGAAAAAGGCGCCAAGCGCGCGCTCATGCTGCCTGTTTCAGGGCCGTTTCACAGCTCGCTGCTTGCTGGCGCGGCCCGCGAGCTCGCAGCAGAACTTGCCCGCGTTGAAGTCGGCGCTCCGGCAATTGACGTCATCGCCAATGTGGACGTTGCCTGCCACAAGGACCCCGAAAGCATCCGCGACATTCTCGCCCGCCAGGCGGCAAGCCCCGTGCAGTGGGTGAAGACGATCCGGAAGATGGCCGATCAGGGCGTCACGCACATCGTCGAGTGCGGCCCCGGGCGGGCGCTTTCCGGCATGATCCGCCGCATCGCGCCTGAAGTGAAGACTTTCAACATTTCCGACGCACAGTCGCTTGACTCGGTCAAACAGGCCCTTGAGGCGGCCTGAGGCCGGGGATGAAGCTAGCCGCCAAAGGCGGCGCACCACTTTGATTTTGTTTGACAAGGTTTTTAGACATGACGTTTTTTGCCAATGATTCCTTCAAGGACCGCGTGGCCTTTGTCACCGGCGCGACCCGCGGCATCGGACTTGCGATTGCCAAAGAGCTCGCGCAGGCGGGCGCCTTCGTGATCGGCACGGCCACCTCCGAGGCCGGCGCCGCTTCGATCAGCGAGAATCTCTCCGGCCGCGGGCGCGGCATCGTGCTTGACGTCACGAACGCCCCCGCCGCCCTTGAGGCCGTCAACGGCGTCCTCGCCGAGTTCGGGCGCATCGACATTCTCGTCAACAACGCGGGCATCACGCGCGATCAGCTCTCGATGCGCATGACCGACGAGGCCTGGGACGCGGTGATCGCGACCAACCTGACGGCCGCCTTCAGACTGGTGCGCGCCGTGCTGCGCCCGATGATGAAGCAGCGCTACGGCCGCATCGTCAACATCACGAGCGTGGTGGGAGCGATGGGAAATGCCGGACAGGCCAACTACGCCGCCGCCAAAGGCGGGCTTGTTGCAATGAGCAAATCGGTCGCCCGCGAAGTGGCCGCGCGCGGCATTACGGTCAACTGCGTGGCGCCCGGCTTTATCGACACGGACATGACGAAGGGACTGCCCGAGGAACACAAAAAGGCGCTCCTAGCACAAATCCCGGCGGCGCGACTCGGCAAAACGGATGATGTCGCGGCGGCCGTGCTTTTTCTTGCCTCCGAGCCCGCGGGCTACGTTACCGGCACGGTTTTGCACGTCAACGGCGGCATGTTCATGGGCTAGTGCGCATTTGGGGCAAGCCTGATAAAATCTGCAAGATAAGTTGATTTTTCCGTTGCTTTTGCCTGCGCAGGGGCAACAACATTTTCTTTATAAAGAATCCCCGGAGACGGAAATGGACGAATTGGAACAGAAGGTCAAGAAGATCATCGCCGAACAGCTCGGCAAGAATGAGCTTGACATCAAGAATGAAGCTTCCTTCATCGAAGATCTTGGCGCCGACAGCCTCGATACGGTGGAGCTCGTGATGGCTCTTGAAGACGCCTTCAAGGTTCAGATCCCCGACGAACAGCAGGAAAACCTGCGCACCGTTCAGCAGGCGATCGACTTCATTCGCGCCAACGTCAAGGCCTAATTCGGCTCAAGGCCCCTGTCTCGGCTCAGGCTGACGGGCGGCCGACAACGCGCATCGAAGGGGCCCTTTTAAGAGGGCCCTTTTTTTAGCGCGCGGCCGAAGGGCGGCTCTGTTATTGAAACGATTTGCATAAGGAATAAAGATGCGCCGTGTTGTAGTTACCGGTTTGGGAATGATTTCTCCATTGGGGCTTGACGTGGCCTCGAGCTGGAAGGCTTTGCTCGAGGGCAAGTGCGGCATTGGACCCATCACGCAGTTTGATGCGTCCGCCTTTGGCTGCCAGATTGCGGGCGAGGTCAAGGACTTTGACCCGACCGTGGCCATGCCCGCCAAGGATGCCCGTCGGTACGACCGCTTCGTGCAGTTTGCCTCGGCCGCCGGCAAGGAGGCGCTTGAGGACGCAGGCCTCGTTTTCGACACCGATGAGAAGGCCGAACGCGCTGGCTGCCTGATCGGCTCGGGCATCGGCGGCTTAAACCTCATCTGCGAAAACTTCCAGAGCTATCTCGAGCGCGGCCCCCGGCGCATCTCTCCCTTCATGATCCCCGGCTCGATCATCAACATGGCAAGCGGCATGCTCTCGATTCAGCACAACATGCGCGGCCCCAACCTCACCACCGTGACGGCCTGCTCGACGGGTCTGCACGCAATCGGCGAGGCAAGCTGGATGATTCGCCGCGGAGACGCCGACGTCATGCTCGCCGGCGGCACCGAAGGCACGGTCTGCCCCAACGGCATCGGCGGTTTTGACAGCATGCATGCGCTTTCCCGCCGCAACGACGATCCGCAGCATGCTTCTCGCCCCTTTGACGTCGACCGCGACGGCTTCGTCATGGGCGAGGGCGCGGGCCTTGTCGTGCTTGAGGACTACGACCATGCCGTGGCCCGCGGCGCGAGGATTTACTGCGAGATCGCAGGCTACGGCCTGTCGGCCGACGCCTATCACATCACCACGCCTTCGACCGACGGCCCGATGCGCAGCATGCGCGTGGCTCTCGGACATGCCGGCATGAAGCCCGAGGACATCGACTACCTCAATGCGCACGGCACCTCCACTTCGGTGGGCGACGTCAATGAGTGCAAGGCGATCCGCGGGGTTTTTGGCGAACATGCCGACAAGCTCGTGGTGAGCTCCACCAAGGGCGCCACGGGCCACCTTCTCGGCGGCGCCGGCGGCATCGAGAGCATCTTCACGATCATGGCGCTGGTCGATCAGGTTGCGCCTCCGACGATCAACGTCGTGAATCAGGACCCCGAGTGCTGCGTCAACCTTGCCAAGAACGAAGCGGTGCGCATGCCCATCCGTGCGGCCATGAAGAACAACTTTGGCTTTGGCGGCACGAACGCCACGCTGATCTTCAAAAAGATTTAGTCGACAAAAAACGCAAAGCTTCGTGCGAAGACGCCCCGCATCTTTTTTATGCGGGCGGGCTTTGCGCGAGGCTCGAAGAGCTCCGTTTAAAAAACAAGCAGCCGGCGACCTCAGGCGTTGAGGAGCCGGCTGTTTTGCGTCTTGCGAAGAGCCGCCGCCGATCGGCGGAAGGCTTTTTAGCTGCTTCCCTCGTTTTCGTCGACAAAGGGTGTTTCGGGCGTGGGCAGGAAATTGACGCAGCGAAATACAAGCTGCACGTCGATGCCGCCGGCTTTTCTGAAGTTGGCCGTGCCTTCGATGGGCTGCATTCCCTGATTTTTCTCATTGCAAAAGCGCATGGCTTTTTCGGCCGCATAGTCCTTGGCTTGATAGCGGCGCGTCTCGTAGGGAATGTAGGCCTTGAAAAGATAAAGGTTGGTGTCGATTGTCGTCATGGACTCTTCTCTCTTTCGATCGAGGTCCATGTCTGCGCAGCCGGCCAGTGCGGCAAGGGCCGCTGCGAAGAGTCCAAGGGCAAAAAAACGAGTGTGCTGCATAAAAAAACGAAGGATCAGCTAACGGAAATGGTTTCAATCTCCAGCCTTGACAGATCGGCTGGATCCCAGTGCAGTATATGCGCCTTCAAAGAGGTAAGGCCCGCGCGGGCAAGCGACTTGTGCGCCTTGAGCGCCTCGGACTGCGTGCGATCGTCGCAGGCAAAGTAAAGCGCTTTTGGAGCATTAGGGGCCGTTGCGGGCGCATCGGGCAAACTCTTTTCTTTGTCATGGCCTTCGCCGGAAGGGGAAGCAGGGTTGTCGATGTGATCGCGCCGGACGTTGTCGGCAATGACAAGCGGCGCCGTGATGCGGTTGGTGTCGACAAAGTGAAGAAACTGCGCCTGCGGCAGCGCGTCCTTGAGCGAGAGGTAGACCGCATTTTCCAAAAGAGCCGCAATGAAGGCTTCGGAGGGCTTTGTCATGCTGTCGGAAAGCCACAGTGCAAGGCCCGGGGCCGTCCAATAGAGCTTGGGGCGCAGCTTGGCGCGCCGCGGCGGCGCCGCGCGCAGGGCGCCGATCAATTCGCAAAGCCCGATCTGCTCCAGATGGCGCGTCCAGTCGCGCACGGTCGGCGCGGAAACGCCGACCTCGGCGGCGATGTCAGCCCAATTAAGGCCTTGCGCCGTGCGGGAGGCAAGCGCCTTCATGAAGCTAAAAAAGCTCGAGCGGTCCCGAAGTCTAAGGCTGCCGGCAAGGTCGAGGTACCACAGACGCTTGAAAAACTGCGTCCAGGCCGCGGCCGAAAAACGCTCCGAGTCGGACTCGGGGCCTGCGCCCAAAAGATCGACCGCGCGGGAAAAGGAAAAACGAGGCGCAATCAAGGTAATGTCAGAAGAATCGGAACATTGCGCCGACAGCGCGCGGGGGCTGGCAAACTGCGTGCAGCGGCTTGTGACCCCTTGGGCGAGGGCGGTTTGAACGATCTCAAGCAGCCGGTTTCTTGAGATCCTTGCACGCACATGCAGCGTGCGCTGCGGCCTGCGCGCCAAAAAATTGACGGCGCGGGGAAAAAATTCTTCAGAAAGATGCGCGTCGCTGATGGTGAACTCATCGGCGTACTGCTCGAGAAAGTCTTCGGGCGCGGCCTGAAAAAAGCGCCAGGCGCGAATGTCGGAGAGTTCGACAACAGGCCGCGCGGGGGTCTCCTCAGGCAGTGAGGAGGCCGCCTCCGTGGCCTCAAGAAAGAGCTGCGGGTGTGTGGCTTGTGTATTCATCCGTGTGCGGCTCAAAGTGTGGTGCTCCCCTGGGCTCCCCTCTGGCGGTCGAGCCACTGCCTGCGTCTGAACCGATAGAGAAAGTGTGCGGCGGCTGCGTAGCCCGCCGCAAGAATCGCCAGGTGCAGAACCTGCGGGTAAACAAGATCGAGCGAGGCTGCGTTTTGCGCCGCGGCGACAAGACCGTTGATGCCGGGGGTGCTCGGAATAAAAAGGCGCATGACTTGGGCTGGCCAGGCAAAATCAGCGGCGGGAAAGACGGCTCCCGACAAAAAGACCGAAGGCGCCGAGATGACGACAAGAAACTGTGCGCAGTAGGCGTTGGAGTTCAGTGCAAACGTGCACGCAAGCCCGAAGGATGTGACGGCGGCGATAAAAAGCGCCATCAGCACGAGCGAGGCCGCGGGATTTTGCATCGAGCTGAAGTCAAACAAGACGAAGTCGATGCCCATGGCGTAGCCGATCCAGAGCATGCCGAAGACCCAGAAGGCTCCGTAGAGAGCCAAAAAGCCTGCGCGGCCGACAAAAAGAGCGCGCAGCAGCCCGCTGCTTGGGCGCTCGCAGAGCCAGCCCCCGAGCGACATCGTGATGCTCATGAGCAGCACGGCCTGCAGGATAACAGGCATCACCACGGGCACGATGTAGCCCGCGTAGCCCGAGAGAACGTTAAAGAGGTTCTGATCGACAAAGACGGGCGGAGCGCCCGCGGCTCGGCTCACAAGAGAGGAGGGGGCGCCTGAGCGCAGAAGATTCATCGCTGCGCTTTGCATGGTTTCGCCCGCAATGATCGTCGCGACGGCCGCCGACACGGCGCGGCTTTTGACGGGGAAGGCGCCGTTGGCGGTAAGCCGCACGGCCGTGGGCTTTCCTGCAAGCAGGTTCTCCTCGTAGCCGGGAGGAATCGTGATCACGGCGCTTACTTCTTCGTTTTTATAGAGCAGCCGGGCCTGCCCGGGGTCGGCGGTTTGTGCGCGGATGCAAAGAGCCGAGGCCGAGGAAAATTTCTGCACGAGGCTGCGCGAGGCGCTTGAGCGGTCCAAATCGACGATTGCCGTATCGATGGCCGTGATGGATTGATTGGCGTAGGGCCAGGCGTAAAAGACAAGATAAAAGGCGGTGGCAAGCAAAAAGATGGCGAAGGTGTCGCGGGAAAACGCGCCTTTTTTGAGCACCATCAGGGCCGCGGACAAGGGGCCCTCCGGCACTCTCATATCGGGCTTTAATGGCTTTTCCTCGGCCCGGGCAAGGCGCGATGCGCGCCAGGGAACAAGCACAAGGGCAAGCGCAAGTGGAACGATGCTAAAGCAGGCGAGCACGGCCAGAAGGTAGAGCGTGTGCTCAAGTCCGCTTGCCAGCACCCATTGCGACGACTGCAGCCGCAGAAACCATGTCAGAGGAAAGATGTTGCTAAAGAGCTGCGCCGAGACGTCCATCGAGTCGATGGGGTAGGAAAAGCCCGTAAACGGGAAGGTGGGCGCAATAAAGCAGATCGCCGCCGACATGGCGATGATCCAGCTCGGGGAGAGAACGACGAAGGCAAGGGCAAGGCAGAACATGCTGCTCATGAGTAGCATGGCGCCAATGCACCACGCAAGAAGGCTTCCCGCCGGCGACCAGCCGCAGTAGCCCGCAAACCAGCTCACGTAGGCAAGCGCATAGACAAGATAAATGCACCACCAGACAAAAAGCCTCCCGAGAAGCACGGCGCGCACGCTGAAGGAATTTTTAACAAGGCTTCTTGTCGTGCGCCGCCGCATGTCGCGGCTTGCCGCCGAGACGCCCGTGAGAATCGCCGCGAGCGCCATGACGCCGGGCACGAGCGTGGCGGTGAGGTAGCCCTCGAAGTTGATGGCGGGGTTGCCTGCCACGAAGACGTCCTGCGAAAGCGTCAAAAGCCTCTCGCGGTTGGAGTCAAGGCCGCCTGAGACCTGCGCGGTCTGCCCGAGAAGCTTCTCGGTAGACAGCGCCATGAGGGCGGTTTTAAGGTCGCTTTCTATGGTAACGGCGATGGCGTAGTAGCTCTTGTTGAAAAAGAGCTCAAGGGCCGCGTCGCTGCGCCCTGCGGCCGTTTTGGCCGCCCACTCCTGCGGCACGCAAAGAAGGGCATAGACATCTGCGCGGGCAAGCGCTCCCTGGGCGTCTTCGGCCGAGTCGAAGTCAACGAAGGCTATCGAGGGGATGGCCGAAAGGTTCTGTACGAGCGCGCGGCTTTGCGGCGATTGATCCTGATCGACAAGACCGACGGGCAGGGCGCGCATCAGCCCGGCCGAGAAGATCGCCGCAAGAATCGCCCACCAGAGCAAAGGCGCGGCAACACCCGAGAAAAAGAGCGCGGGATGCCGCAGGATGAGCCGCAGCTCATCGCGGGCCGAGAGCAGGAATTCCCGCAGGGCGGTTTGCA
Source organism: Sutterella sp. (assembly GCA_019418605.1). GTDB lineage: Bacteria > Pseudomonadota > Gammaproteobacteria > Burkholderiales > Burkholderiaceae_F > Duodenibacillus. The sequence continues at coordinate 69,138 of DYBN01000033.1, forward strand.
CGCCGGGCATCTTCGCGCACCTTCAGTGTTTGGGCATCAGGAGCGGGGCACGAGCACGCTCATGCCCGGGCGCAGGTCCGAAAGAGGCTGCGCGGGGCGCGCGCGCACCTCGAAGGTGCGCACGTCGTAGCCGCTTGACTGGCGCGTCGAGCGCCATGTGGCATAGTCGGCCCGGGGGCTGATCCAGTAGACGTTTAACGCAACCCCCTTGAGGTTGAGCGCCGGAATGTCGGCCATCATCGTTGCGCCTACCCGAATGCCCGCAAGCTCGTCTTCACGGATGTTGAAGACCACCCATTTGTCGGCGTGGTCGATGAGCGTGACGAGGGGAAAGCCAGAGGGCGCCACTTCTCCTGCGTGCAAAACGATGCGGGAGACTTCCCCTGCACGCGGGGCGCGCACGTGCGCTTCGCTTGCCAGACTTGCAACTTCGGCTACGCCCTGCGCGGCCTGTTCGGCAAGCGCCTGCGCGGCGCGCTTTTCATCGGTGCGAGCGCCCGTGACGGCCATCTCGTAGGTGCTCTTGGCGGCCTGCGTGAGATTGGCGGCATTGTCCAGAGCGGCCCTCGCTTCGTCGTGCTTTTGAGCCGAGACGAGTCCGTCCTTGTAAAGGGAATCGATGCGCGAGAAGGTTTTCTGCGCGAGCGTCTGGGCGCTCAAGGCGCGCTCGTACTGCGCCTTGGCCGCGTCGATCTGCTCGCTTCGCACGCCCTCTTCGACAAGCCGCATGCGGGCATCGGCGGCTTCCTTTTGCGCCTTGACCTGCGCGAGCTTTGCCGCCAGCTCGGGGATCTCGATTTCTACGAGCACTTCGTCGGCGTCGACAAGGTCGCCTTCTTTCACGAACACTTTGCCGATGCGTCCGGCAATCTTGGGTGCAACGTCGATGACGCGTGCGTCGACCTGGCCTTGAAAAGGCGCCGCGGGCGGGTTGGCGGCCTTCCAAAGCCCGAAGCCGATGGCGGCGGCAACGGCAAGGCAGGCCAGGCCAGCAAGCGCCTTCAGGGGAAACTTCGGTGATGGAGTCATGGTCATGTCAGTGCTCGAAAATGTTGTCGCTGCGCCTGATCGAGGATTCGAAGTCGTGCATCGTTCCGGCGACTCCGTTTAAAGCGGCCCATGCCGCCACAAAGCGGTAGGCGGCAAGCCGGCGCGCGATCTGCGCCTCCAAGAGCTTGTTGCGGGCGTCATTGACTTCGTCGGCGCGTGAGAGGCCTTCGCTGAAGCTTTTTTCCCGCAGGCGAAGGTTTTCCCGCGCAAGCGCCAGCGTCGAATCCGTAAGGCGGTACTCTTCCCGCGCCTGGTTGCTTCTGAGATAGGCGGTTTGAACGGCCGTGGTCAGTTGGTTGACCGCTTCGGAGCGGGCCGCCTGGGCCTTGACGACAAGCGAGCGCGCCGCGGCGATGCTCTCGTTGCGATCCTTGTTGTCCCACAGTGTGAAGCGCACGCCGATGCCCGCAATCCAATCGGGTTCGGTGATCGACAGATAGTGCTTGATCAGGTTGCCCGTGGCAAAGGCATAAAGCTGCGGGTGCCAGGCTGATTTGGCCGCGGCAACGCCTTGGTCGGCCTGCCGGCGCTTGGCGTCAATCGTTTGAATCACCGGACTGAAGGCAAGAGCCTTGTCAACCCAGTCGCCCACGCTTCCCAAGTCCGCCGACAGAACAAACAAGGGGTCCGAGAGCGCTCCGATTTCTTCGACTCGCAGCAAGCCGGCAAGTTCGCGCTCGGCGACCGCGCAGTTGGTCTGCGCCGACATCAGGGCGCGCCGCGCCGCGTCGCGGTTGACTTCGACGGTCATGCGCTCGAGCTTGCTGATTGTTCCCGTCGCTTCGTAGCGAAGAGCCTTTTTTACCTCGAACTCCTGCTGCTCGAGCATGCTTTCTCTTAACCCCACAACTGACCGCGCAAGCTGCACGGCAAAGTATTTCTGGGCAAGTTCGGCATCGAGCTGATCGCGCACGACCTGCGTTTGCGCGCGGCTTTCAGCAACCGCTTCCTCGGCGGCGGCGACCTTGGCCGTGATGGCGCCGCCCGTGTAAAGCGGCATTTCAAGACTGAGCGCGGCCCGAGGTCCGTCGAGATCCTCTCGGTAGCCCAGACTGGTTTCGCCAAGATTGAGCATGCCTGAGAGCTGCGGGGGAAGGGAAGAGCCCAAGACCGAGCCCATGTTGATGGGGCCGATGTCGACGGATTTGCTGCCCCAGACCTGCTTTGCGTCGAAAACAACCTTGGGGCCGTGCAGACTCTTGGCGCTTTTCGCCTCATGCTGCCTTTTGGCTGTTTCGGCGTCTTCGGCCTTGATCGAATCGGCGCGTGCGTGCGCAAGCGTGCGGGCGGCGCTGAAGTCGAGCGGAGCCTCGGCTGCGGGCTGCGCTGCATGGCAGAGGCCGGCGGCAAAAAGTGCGGTCAGAAGCAGGCAAAGGCGCATGATGCTTGCATGGATCGGTCGAACACAACGCTGCGGCAGATTTCATTGAGATCTGTCTTCACGAATTGCGTTCGGGCACTCTTTTCGCAAGAGTGCGGATTGTTTATGTACAATCCCGATTTTAAGCGTGCCCGGGTGACGAAATTGGTAGACGTAGCGGACTTAAAATCCGCAGCCGCAAGGCGTACGGGTTCGATTCCCGTCCCGGGCACCAGGGAAAACCCGCATATCCATCCATAACTGCCGAGGGTTTTTCCACTCAAAAGCTTGCTGCCTCGTTTCTAACTCTCTGCAGACGTTGAAAAGCCTTGATTCCGAGAGATCCCGCACCGACATGGGCGTTTAGCGCGCCAGCGGGCTGAAGGATCGGTGTGCCGATGAAGAGACGGCTGCAAATGCTGAAGCCGCGAGTTTCGACACCGGTGAGCTCGGCATGAAACCTCCCGTTGCCCTCGCTGCGAATGCCCGGATTGAATCTGTCGTCATTTGGGGCCGAATCCCGCTGAGATTATGGGCACGCACCGGAAGCTCGAGGAGCAGGACTGCGACGAGCCTGCCTCATAGTGCGAGCTTGTTTCCGTCATGAGGCCGGGGTCGGAAAGCGGGCCATCGTCAACTGCATTTCCTGCCTGTGACTCGGGCGGTGTCGCACGGCGAAGCCGAAGATAGTGCGCACGGCTCCTTCAGGCGGCATCTTCTGTTGCTCACACTCGGCGATGATGTCGTCAACATCTGAGAGCATTTGCCAGAGACGCTGACCGATCAAGGTTTCTGGCAGAGGGGCCATGATTGGTCGGTTAACGACAAGGCTTTTGCTCCATATTTCTCCTATATATTTTCCCCACTATCACCGGCGGCTGAAGGGGTTTAAAAAGAGTTTTCGCTATAAGAATGGGATGGGGACAGACGCTGCAGCGCGTTAATGCTTGACAGAGGCCGGAGCGGCATCGTCGCGCTTGTAGTGAAGCATGTTGTCTTTTGGGATTTCGGCTTGCAGCACGATGGCGCCGCTCAGGTCCATAACAAGCACCTCGCCGTTGACCCGAAGCGAAACCAGGACGCTTTTTTCGGCCAATTCCATGCCCAGCTGGAAGGTGACCCCATAGATGCTGACCTTTCCTTTGGCAGTC
>DYBN01000034.1 GCA_019418605.1 Sutterella sp.
TTGAAAAACAAGCGCCTCGCAAGCTTCAGCCGCCCGCGCGCCCTTAAATTCGCAGCAGGCGCCGAATCTGGCTCACCGTGCGGCCCTGCAGCCTCTGGAGCATGTCCTCGACCACGGGCGTGAGCTCGCGCGCAAGCGCCTCGTCAAGCTCGCCGATTCTCAGGCGCCGAAAGAGCACGTCGTGCGCCGTTGCGGCGCCCGTGGTAATGATCGCCTCGCCCACGATGCGCTGCAGGCTTTCAAAGGCGCGCGCCGTCTGCGGCACGCCCTCCTTTAAAAGCTCGCGCTGCACGGATTCAAGCTCGACTCTGCCGTGCTCGATCAAGGGCAAAGACCTGGTCATGCAGCCGCGGCGCGGCACAAGGCGCAGCTGCTGCGCGGTACGCATTGCAAGCTCGGCCATGGCGCGGTAGGTCGTCCAGTTGCCGCCCGCCACCGTGATCATGTTGCCGAATTCAGGCACCACGGCGTAGGTGCGCGTCATGTTCGCCGTGCTGCCGGCCCGCAGGCCCGCCGCACGCGCGTTCAAAAGGGGCCGCAGGCCCGCAAAGCTTGCCTTGACGTCTTCGCGCCTGATGCGGCGCGTAAAGAAGCGGTTGGCGCTGTCAATCAAGAAATCGATTTCATCGGCCGTGGGCTGCGGATCAAACGGGGCCTGTCCCTGCTCGATTTGCGTCGTGCCGATCACAAGCCTCCCCTGCCAGGGGATGCAAAAGAGTTCCCGCGCGCGCCGCGTGCGCGGCACGGCCATGGCATTGCCCGTGGGCAGATAGGCCCGGTCGACCACGATGTGCGTGCCGCGGGCCACGCGCACCAGAGGCGAGACGTCCGGATCGGCCATGCGCCGCAGGCTGTCGACCCAGACGCCGGTGCAGTTCATGATCACCTTGCCCGAAAGTTCAAGCGTCCCGCCCGACATCTTGTCGACGGCGACAACGCGCGTGACGCGCCGGCCGTCGGTTTCAAGCGTCTCGACCGCGGCATGATTGAGCACGACGGCGCCGTAGTGCACGGCGGTTTTCAATAGCGCCATCCCCAGCCCCGCGTCGTCAAACTGCGCGTCCGAGTAGGCAAAGGCGGCCTTGAGCCCCTTGCGGGCGATGCCCGGCAGCTGCGCCATGGCGTTGACGCGCCCGATGGCGGCCACCCCGTGCAGCCCCTTGCCGCCCGAGGACATGAGGTTGTAGATGCCAAGCCCCAGACCGCAGGCAAGCGCCTTGAGGTAGCCGTAGCAGGGCATGATGAAGGTCTGCGCCCGCACGATCTGCGGGGCGTTCTGAAGCAGCAGACGCCGCTCAAAGAGCGCCTCCCGAACGCGCGGCCACTCCAAGGGGTTGGCAAGATAGCGCAGCCCCCCGTGGATGAGCTTTGTCGAGCGAGACGACGTTCCGGCGCAAAAGTCCTGCGAGTCGACGACGGCAACCGACAAACCGCGGCTTGCCGCATCCACGGCCACCCCGAGGCCGGTGGCGCCGGCCCCGATGATCACGACGTCAAAGTCCCTTTGGGACTGAAGGCGCGCCAGCATGTCCTCGCGGCGCCAGTAGTCGATCTTCGCGTCCATTTTTCATCCGAACCGTTGCAATGGGAAAGTGCGCCCTCAGGGCGAGCCCGCCGTTTGGGCGGGCCTGCCGCAGGGCGCTTCGCGCTAGTTTAGCCCAAGGCCTCTAAAGGGCCTGCCAAAGAATCAAAGCTTGTTTTGAGGCGCATCCGCTTCGGACTGAGCTTCTTCTTGATCCTCGGCATCGGAGCTGACGTCCTCAAAGAGGTCGTCGTCCGCGGCGTCCTGCGAGGCCTGGTTTTCGGCGTTTTCTTCGACATCGGCCTGCGCCTGCACGCTCTCCTTGGCATCGGCGTTTTCCTCCGCCTCTTCAGGCGTCTTGACGAGCGCGCGCAGGGCGATCACTTGGCGCAGCACGCGGTTGACGTCGTCGGCGCTCTTGAAAAAGCGCGCAACGTCGGAATCAAGCCGCACGAGAGCGCCGTTGACAAACGCGGTGTGATCCGCATGGCGGCGCGTGTCGTAGGCCTTGGCGCGGGGGCCTGAGCGGGTGACGGAGTCAAAAAACGCACCCTTGCCGCCAAAGCGCTTGAAGCCCGGCTTGCCAAAGTGCCCGCGGCCGCCGCCGAAATCGCGGCCGCCGCGCTCGGAGCGGTAGCCCGTGCGCTCCTGCCCGTCAAAGCGGTCCTCATTTGAAAAGCGCGGCGCGCGCTCGGGCCTGTCGGAGAAACGATCAAACCCTCGATCGGGCGTGCGGCCAAACGAGCGCTCGCCACCGCGCCTGTCGCCCTGGTAGGGGCGGCCGAAGCGGTTTTCGTGCGGGCCGTCTCCAAAGCGGCGGGGGCCGCGCTCGGTCTCCCGGCCGCCCTCGCGGTCATTGCGGTCATTGAATCTGTCGCCGAAATTGCGGCGCGGCGGCTTGTCATTGAAGCGGTCAAAAGCCATGTCTTTTCCTCTTTTTGTTCTCTTTGCGGCGCCCCATGCCTGTTCGGGTGCGCGCGGTGTTGTTCAAATTATTCAAATCCATCCGGCCCGTCTTTTGATCCCGGGCGCGGCGCGCGGGCGGCCTTCTTTTTCATGCATCCCGCGGCGTGCTGCGTTGTCTTGCGTTCGTGTGTGTCCTTTTGTGTCTTTTGTGTCTTTTGTGTCTTGCGTTCCTTTTGTTCCTTTTTCCTTCTTTCTTCTTCAGAGCCGGTCCTTCACTTCACTCCTCTTTCCTTTGCTCTCTGCTTTATTGATTGATGCCTTCAAGCCCCGCTGTCCCGGGGCACACTCCTTTTCACGCAGACCGGCTTTCCTACCTTTTTTCTCTTCATTTTTCGCGGGGTGCGGTCCGTTTCTCCCGGACTATCCCGCAAGCGGCGTGTTTCGTCCTTGTACGTTTGGCAAAAACCGCCTTCAAATTACGAAAAATCCCGTGCTACTTTTTGGTTGAATGCGGCTAAACTCCAATTAAGGAAAGGCCTCTTTCCTTTCATTCCTGCCAACAACAAAAAGAGAGGTTTCCATATGCTGCAGGTCATCTTTCATGGCGTCGATCGCTCCCCGGCCGCCGAGGCCGACATCACGGACCGCTTTGAAGCCCTCAAACGTTTTGACAACTCCATGACCGATTGCAAGGCGACCATCACCAAGGTCGGCCACCAGGGTCTGGGCGAGTTCAGCGTCAAGCTCGACATCGTGGTCGGCGGAGGACGCACGGTCGTCGCCTCGGAAAGGGATCCCGACGCCATGTGCGCCATCAACAAGGTGTTTGACACCGTCCGCCGCATGGTCAAGGATGAAAACGACAAGCGTCACCAGCGTTGATCCGCGCGCATAGGATTCAGCATCAAGCTCCAGACCGCCGGGATTTCGATTTCGGCGGTCTTTTTTTTGCCCGCAAGCTGCCCGGAATTGTACAAAACATCCGGGTACGAAAAAGCCCGCCGGTCACTCTTGACTCGTGCGGGCTTTGTCGGGTTTGGCGTCCCTAAGCGGATTCGAACCGCTGTACCAACCGTGAAAGGGTTGTGTCCTAGGCCTCTAGACGATAGGGACCTTAAGAATTCTTGGTGGAGGTAAGCGGGATCGAACCGCTGACCTCTTGCATGCCATGCAAGCGCTCTCCCAGCTGAGCTATACCCCCGAAGGAGACGGAACTATACATGCCTTTTTTGGCGTTTGCAAGTTTTTTGGCCCCCGTCTGAACAAATTTTTTACTGAAAAAAGACAACCTGTTGATTTTAAAGGAATGTTTTTCTTCGTGCGAGCCGTCTCCTGCCGCGGACAAACGCGCCCGGCCGCCTTTGCGGGCACTGCTGCGGCAGCGTCCCCGCCGCAGGCCTGATAT
>DYBN01000035.1 GCA_019418605.1 Sutterella sp.
GCCCGCCCTGCCCCGCCTTCCTATAATGATCCGCGGCCAAATTTGTCTGCGTCGCTCACCGCCCTCGCCTTGATGTCTCTCCTTGCGGGAGGCAAGGCTGCGCAAGCGCGCCGCATTTACTTTTTTGTCGGAGGTTCATCTCATGTCCGGGCAACCTGTCTGCACTGAAAAGACCAAAGCCGCCATCGAGGCCGTCTGCGCACTTGCCGACGTCAAGAAGGCCCTGCAGCTGGCCAAAGACGAACATCCACGCCGCGTCAAGGAACAAATCGCGCTCACTGAAACGGCGTCGGCTCCTTTTGGAGAAGAGAAAAGAGCGCAGCTCTTCGCACGCATGCTTGAAGACTGCGGCGTTCCCAATGTCGCGCGGGACGCCATCGGCAACGTCATCGGCCGCATCAAGGGCAAGGCGGGGGGCCCTGTTCTGGTGTTGGCCGCGCACCTTGACACCGTCTTTGCCGAAGGCACCGACACGCGGGTGCGCCAAGAAGGAACGATCTATCACGCGCCCGGCATTTCCGACGATGCCGCGGGGCTTGCATGCGTGCTGCAGACCGCGCGCTGCCTTGTCTCAATAAGGGAAAAGCTCCTGGGCGACGTCGTCGTGGTCGGAACGCTCGGCGAAGAAGGCAACGGCGACCTGCGCGGGGTCAAAGCGCTTTTTGCCGCGCCCAACGATTACAACGGCATGATCGCCGTTGACGGCGCGAGCGTGGGGCGCATTCTCAAGGGAAGCGTGGGCTGCAAGCGCTACCGCGTCATTTTCGAGAGTCTCGGCGGCCACAGCCTGCACAAATTCGGCATCGTCGTCTCCTCCATTCACGCGCTTGCCCGCGCCATCACCAAGGTCAACAGCCTGCAGGTCCCGACCAATCCCCTGTGCACCTTCAATTTCGGCGTCATCAAGGGCGGCACGAGCGTCAATGCCATTGCAAGCTGCGCTGAGGCCGAGCTTGACATCCGCAGCTACGATCAGCCGTCGCTGCAGGCCTTCATTGAGCGCGTGATGCAGTGCATCAAGAGCGCCGTTGACGACGAAAACAACCGCTGGGGCGCAAGCGAAGAAAACCGCGTGCGGCTCACGATTGAGCAAATCGGCGACCGGCCGGCGGGCCTCAACGCCGACGACGCCTCCGTCATTCAGGCCGCCTTCGGCGCACAGCAAAAACTCGGCATCCCGCTTGAGAAATACTCGTTTGGCGCCACCGACCAAAACATCGCCCTCTTTTACGGCCTGCCGGCAACAACGCTCGGCGCGGGCGGCGCAGAAGCCAACAACCACTCGCTCTCGGAGTGGTGGGACGAAACCGAAGCCTGGCTCGGACCCCAGCTTGCCTTCTTGACCGCGGCCGCGCTCGTGGGCGTCGAGGGCGCCTCGCAGCCCCTGCTTGAAAAGAAGTTCTGCCGCAAACTTGAGCAGCCGCTTTAAGCATCATTCATAAAGGCCCCCAGGCGGACACGGCCGAGGGCCGCGCCCGCCCCGGCCCTTCTCTTCTCTTGGAGCGCCCCCCTCCCGCCTTTAAAAGACGGTTTTCAGAGATGCTCTCCGGCAGCAATGCGCGGGCGCGGGCGCAGGCGTTTCAAAATAGCGAAACTCCCTTGGAAATCGCTTTAGTCGGGCGCCTGAGCCTCATCTCGCTGCTCGATGACTTCTTCAATATCCCTCAGGGCCCGCGGCACCAGCTGTGTGGCCAGGCCTCGGCGAACTTGGTTGAATTCCTGCACCCGCATGTCGCACATGAGCATCTGCTCGTTCTCGGCAACATCCTTGGCGAGCAGGATCCGGTCCCGGCAACCGTGCTTGAAGGCCATTCGAACAAAATCCGCCGCCGGGTACACAAAACCTGAGGTGCCGACTGCGAGGAAAATGTCGGCGCGCTTGAGCACCGACGGAATCCAGTCCATGCCGTAGGGTATTTCACCGAAAAACACGACATTGGTGCGCACGGCTCCGTGCGTTGCCCGACAAACCGGGCAAACGTCCTCAAAGCTGTAGGGCCCCAACCGCGGGAAGACCGCCCCGCACGCCGTGCAGCGGCTTTGCAAAAAAGTGCCGTGCAAATGAAAAACACTCGTATCGCCCGCCTCTTCGCACAGCGAGTCGACATTTTGGGTGATGTGCACAATGTCCGCCCGCAGGCGGTTGCGCTTCACAAACCGGGCGATCGCCTCGTGCGCAGCATTGGGACGTGCGCCGTCATAGGCCTCGATTCGGCGGTTGACAACCTCAATGACAGCTTTTGGATCCCTTTCGTAGTCGCGCGCATCAAGCGCGCCGGTACGCACCCATCCGTTGGAAGGATCGCGGAAAGTTGCAATGCCGCTCTCGGCCGAAAGACCGGCGCCGGACAAGATGACGATCACGGGGCGCTCCTTGCGCCAGAAACGGTTTTTGAGCCTGACAAGATGTGTGTTGTTGCCGTCCACAGCAGTCTCCTTCGGAAAACCTCGGTTGGATTCACGTGAAAATTGTGAATCCCGCTGCGTCAGCCATTGACGCTCTTTAGCCTTTCCAAAACAAAAAAGTGATCGCAAACGAGACCGCCCGCTACAATCGACCGAGCTATTGCAAACCTTCAAGAAAAACCACACTCATGCACTACGAAATTCGCAAGGCGCGTCCCGAAGACTGCGGCACCGTCTGTGAGCTCATTCACGCGCTTGCCGCGTACGAAAAACTCTCCGACGCATGCCATGCAACGCCCGAAGCCATCCGCGAGGCTCTCTTTGCCGGGAATCCCGTCGCGCACTGCATTTTGTGCCGGGAGGTTGACGAGGAAGGCCGCGCGCCTTCGCGCGCCGTTGCCTTTGCACTGTACTTTTTCAACTTCTCGACCTTTGAGGCGCGCAAGGGCCTGTACCTTGAAGACCTTTTCGTCGTAGAAGACGCCCGGGGCCGCGGCGTCGGCACGATGATGATCAGGCACCTTGCCGAAATCGCCGTGCGGGAAAACTGCGCGCGCTTTGAATGGGTGGTGCTCGATTGGAACAAGCCTGCGCAGGCCTTCTACAAAAAGCTCGGCGCCGACATCCACGACGAGTGGTGGCTGTGCAGGCTCTCGGGGGAGCAGCTTGCTGCGTGCGCAAAGGCCGCGGACAAAACTGCCCCCGATGCGCCCAAAGAAAGAAGCGGCAGCTGATTTTTCAAAGAGCTGCCGCAGCCCCCTGCAGATGCCGCAGAGGCGCTTTTCTACAAGCGCCCCATCAACATCGGAACGCCAAAGCCAAGCGCGAGCAACCAGTAGGCCGCAGCCGAGATGCGGTTGATCCACACCGAGGCCGCGTCCGTGAGGAAGCGCTCCGCGGCGCTTGAGGCCATCGTTGCGTAGACCGTGTGCACGATCAGAAGAATGAGCGAGTAGTTCACCGCCAAAAGCACGACCTGCGGCCAGTAGGCAAGCGTGCGGTCGATGCACTGCGGGAAAAGCGAAAGATAGAAAATGATGAGCGCCGGGTTGGTGAGCTGCAGCAGCACGCCTTCGGCAAAAAGCCGCACGGGCCCGGCCTCGGGCTCGGCGCTGCGCCCGCTCATTGCCTCCTCCCGGATGTGGCTGTCCAAAACCTTGAAGACAAAAGGCTTGGCGCGGAATTTCTTCCACCCGAGATAAATCAGAAAGAGAACGCCGGCTGCCTTCACGATGCCGTAGAGCGTCGGCGAGGTTGCAATCAAAACGCCAAGACCGGTGACGGAAATGCCCGCCACAACGAGCGTTCCGAAGGCGCAGCCGCCGATGGCGGGCAGCGTGCGCCACACGCCCAGACGGATGGCGTTGGTTACCGCCATCAGCACGCCGGGACCGGGCGACATGATGGTGCTCACCGAGGCAACCAGAAAAATCCAATACAGCGACAGATTGACCATGGAGAACAACTCGAGCCGGTTTGAGGCCTGTCCGGGCTGGCGCCCGGCTCATTGCAGCCTTTGCTGATTCTACCGCCCTGCTCCCGCCGGGCAACAGCCGCGGCGCCCGCGGGACGGCAAACGGATCAAAACGAGCACGAGGCGCCACAAAGATGCGCGTGCCTCTCTTCTGAATTTGAAAACCCGCGCTCAAGGCGCGGTACAATCGGTCAAATTTTGCGGGCCGGGACGGCGAAAAAGACGAAATACAGAAACACCCCCGGCCTCCATACCGATGACCCCTCGAACAACAACCATGTTTGTCACGCATACGCCAAAAATTTGTGCGGCTGCAGCCGCCGCCAGTGCCTGTCTTTCCCTGAGTCTGCCTGCCGGAGCGCAAAACGTCTGGACCGACTCGGGCGCCGCAGCCGCCTTCATGGACGTGCCGCAGCTCGTGCGCGAGAGCATTCATGCGCGCACCAATGAAAACATGCGCAGCCCCCGCACCGACGGCGGCAGCATCTGGCTTGACCTCAAGGGCGCTACAAGCGAATCGGACACCTCGGTTGCCGGCGCCTCGGGCTGGGACACCGACATCTACGGATTAAACCTTGGAGCCGACATCAAGCGCGGCGATTCCTTCTTCGGCGTGGTCTACACCTATGCCAACGCCGACGGCGACAGTCAGGGACTTGCGCAGAAGATGAGCACAGACATCGACTTCTGGGGCGTGTCGATCTTCGGGCAGCAAACCTTCGGCGTCGTGAGCCTTTTTGGCGCCGCAGGCTGGATGTACGTCTCGGGCGATGCGGACATGGGCGCGGCGACGTACGACGCCGACGGCAACATCTGGACCGCCGATCTGGGCATCAAGGGCATTGCGCACCTGGGGCCCGTGAGCATCGTGCCCTACGCCAAGGCAGAACTCACCTACCTGCAGCCTGAAAACTTCCACGGCGGCGAACCGGACAATCTGCGCATCTATCAATTCCCCGTAGGCGTCAATGCCGCCTGGGAATTCACCGCGGGCGACTGGACGCTCACCCCTGCCGTTGATCTGGCGGTCGTGCCCACCGCGGGCGACACCGATGCAACGGGCAAGCTCAACGGCGCGGCCTTTAGCACCCAGTTTTACAACGACGATACGTTCTACCGCGCGGGGATTGAATTTTCCGCAAAAAGCGAGCACGCCGTCTTCGGCCTTTCCTACCGCTATCTTGACGGCTCCGACGGCTACGCGATGCACATGTTCGGCGCCCGAGCCGAGTACGTCTTCTAATCGCGCCTTCCCTTTCATCGGGCCATGCGCAAAAGCAAGGTTTTTCATCCCTGTCTGGACGAAAACGGCAACCCCGTCGTCGTCTCGCACCCGAACACCTCGACGGCTTTGGAGACGTGGCTTGACAGCAGCCTGACGGCTGTTGCAAGTCGAACGGACACGCCGGCTCTGCCCGCGGCAATCAACGGTCTTGCCTTTGACCAAGGAATCGACGTGCCGCCGGAGGCGGCGCAGCCGTGGCTCACGCTTGGGCCCAACATCGTGCCCGGCGAGCCCGACTTCGTCATGCCGCCGGGCTACAGGGCCACTTCCGGGTGCGTGGTCATTGAGCCCGACAACCGCGTCTGGGTCGTCTTTCCGTCCAATCAATTTGGAGGCGTCGTCTGCAGCTTTCCCAAGGGAAGGCTGGAACCGATCCTGTCGCTAGCCGAAAACGCAGCCAAGGAGACGTGGGAGGAGTCGGGCCTTTATGTGCAGCCCACGCACTTTTTGTGCGACATCGTGCGCACGCACGTCGTGACGCGCTTTTATGCCGCAAGGCGCCTGGGCGGCTCCCCGACCCTTGCTGGCTGGGAGAGTCAGGCCGTGGGGCTCGTGCCCGTCAAAGACCTCCCGCAGCTCATCAACCGCGAGTACGACCGCAAGGTCATCCCCTACATCGAAAAGCTCCTGGAAAGCCGCAAGCCATAGCGCCCCTCTATCGGTTGGAAGCCTTCCTGCACTCAATTTGCCTGCTCTTGAGAGCACGTCATAAAAAACGCCTGAGGTGTCCCGAAAAGGATGCTCAGGCGTTTTTTGTAAAAATTCCGGGAACCGTCCATTCAAAGGAGACGGTCCCCGCCGTCGGTGAAGACGGCCTTGGGGCCTGCAGGCCCCAAGGCGAGCGCGTCTTGTGGGCGCGTCTTAGTTCTTGGACTTGTCGACGAGCTTGTGTGCGGCAATCCAGGGCATCATGCCGCGCAGCTGTGCGCCCGTCTTCTCAAGCGGATGCTCGGCCGTCATGCGGCGCTCGCTGCGCAGCTGCGGGTAGCCCAGAGCGCATTCGGAAAGGAAGTCCTTGGCGTAGCTGCCGTTTTGAATCTTCTTGAGGCACTCGCGCATGGCCTTGCGGCTTTCTTCGTTGACGACCTTCGGGCCCGTGTAGTACTGGCCGTACTCGGCGTTGTTCGAAATCGAGTAGTCCATCGTGGCGATGCCGCCTTCGTAGATCAGATCGACGATGAGCTTCATCTCGTGGCAGCACTCGAAGTAGGCCATTTCAGGCGCATAGCCCGCCTCAACGAGCGTCTCAAAGCCCGTCTTGATGAGCTGCACCAGGCCGCCGCAGAGCACGGCCTGCTCGCCGAAGAGGTCCGTTTCGGTTTCGTCGCGGAACGTCGTCTCGATGACGCCGGCCTTGCCGCCGCCGTTGGCGCAGGCATAGCTCAGAGCAACGTCGTGCGCGCGGCCCGAGACGTCCTGGTAGACGGCGATGAGTTGCGGGACGCCGGCGCCGGCCACGTAGGTCGAGCGAACGGTGTGGCCCGGAGCCTTCGGAGCGATCATGATGACGTCAAGGTCGGCGCGGGGCGTAACCTGCCCGTAGTGCACATTAAAGCCGTGGGCAAAGGCGAGCGTGGCGCCCTGCTTGAGGTTGGGTTCGACCTGGTCGCTGTAGACCTTGGCAATGTTTTCGTCAGGCACGAGGATCATGACGAGGTCGGCGTCCTTGGTCGCCTCCTCGATCGTGGCAACCTTCAGGCCCGCGGCCTCGGCCTTGGCCCAGGAGGCGCCGCCCTTGCGCAGGCCGACCACCACGTCGCAGCCCGAATCACGCAGGTTCTGGGCGTGCGCATGGCCCTGGCTGCCGTAGCCGATGATGGCAACCTTCTTGCCCTTGATCAGTGAAAGATCAGCGTCCTTGTCGTAATAGACTTTCATTTTTTCCTCTTGGTGATGCCGGCCGCAAGAAGTTGCGGCCGATGGTAAAAATTTCCAAAAATCGTGCGGGCGCCCTCAAAAAGCGCCCTTGTTTCTTGTCAGGGTCTCAGGATGCGCTCGCCGCGGGCAATGCCGCTTGCGCCCGTGCGGACGGTCTCCAAAATCAGGCTGTGGTCGATCGCGCCGAGAAAGGCGTCGAGCTTGGAGCGGTCGCCCGTCACCTCGATCGTGTAGCTCTTTTCATTGACGTCGACCACGCGGGCGCGGAAGATTTCCGTGATGCGCAGCATTTCGTCGCGGTCGCGCCCGATCGCGCGCACCTTGACGAGCATCAGCTCGCGCTCGACATAGTCGTTTTCCATCAGGTCGTAGACCTTGATCACCTCAATCAATCGGTTGAGGTGCTTGGTGATCTGCTCCATGGTGCCGTCGTCGGCAAAACTTACGATCGTCATGCGCGAGATGCCCTCGTTTTCCGTGGGCGCCACGGTGAGCGACTCAATGTTGTAGCCGCGGGCCGAGAACAGGCCCACGACGCGGCTGAGCGCTCCGGAGGTGTTCTTCAATAGAACCGAAAGAATGTGTCTGGAAGCCATCTGATCAATCCTCCTCGGCAAGAACCATTTCGGTCAAGCCCTGCCCCGGACCGACCATGGGCAGCACCGGTTCGGCGCGCTCGATGTGCACGTCGACAAAGACGAGCTCGTCCTTGTATTTGCCAAAGGCAAGCTCAATGACCTCGTCGAGCTCCTCGTAGTTGGTGGCTCTGAGCCCGACGTGCCCGTAGCTCTCGACGAGCTTGACAAAATCAGGCTGCACCTCCATCGTCGACTCAGACATGCGCCCGCCATAGTAGGCGCGCTGCCAGACGGCGACCATGCCGAGATAGGCGTTGTTGAAAAGGAAAATCTTCGGAGCAAGGCCGTACTGCTTGGCGGTGCCAAGCTCCTGGATGTTCATCTGAATTGACCCGTCGCCCGTAAAGCACACCACGGGCGCGTCGGGATGGGCCACGCACGCGCCGCAGGCGGCAGGAAAGCCATAGCCCATGGTGCCCAGACCGCCGCTTGTCATCCAATGGCGCGGCGTCTCAAGCTTCAAATACTGGGCGGCCCACATCTGGTGCTCGCCCACGTCGGTCGTGAAGTAGGCGTTTTCGCCCGCTCTTTTCTGCACGCGCTCGATCACGGCCTGGGGCTTAATGGGCGCGGCCGGGTCGATCTTGTAGCCAAGGCACTTCTTGGCGCGCCACTTCTCGATTTGTCCCTTCCAGGACGCGGTGAGCGCCGGATCGGGACGCTCGCCGTGCTCGTTCATCTGACGGATGAATTCCTTGAGCACCTCGTGCACGTCGCCCACGATCGGAACCGTCGTGTGCACGCACTTGGAAATGGAGCTCGGATCCACGTCAATCTGAATGACCTGACGCGGCAGCCGCTCAAAATCCTTGGGGTTGCCGATGACGCGGTCGTCAAATCGGGCGCCAATGGCCATCACGCAGTCGCTTTGCTGCATGGCCATGTTGGCCTCGTACGTGCCGTGCATGCCGACCATGCCGAGATTTCTCGGATCGGACCCCTTGAAGGCGCCAAGCCCCATGAGGGTGCAGACGACCGGATAGTCAAGCATCGAGGCAAAGGCGTTGACAAGGTCCGCGGAGTCGGAGCTCACGGCGCCGCCGCCCACCAAAAGCAGCGGCCTCGAGGCGCTCATCAGCACCTGCAGCGCCTTCTTGATCTGGCCGGAGTGCCCCTTGAGCACGGGGCGGTAGCTCGCGATGTCGACCTTCTCAGGATAGATGAAGGGCGCCTTGGCGCACTGCACGTCCTTGGGCAAGTCAATGAGAACGGGACCGGGACGGCCGGAGCGGGCGATGTAGAAGGCCTTCTTGATGACAAGCGGAAGCTCGCGGACGTCCTTGACGAGAAAGTTGTGCTTCACGCAGGGCCGCGTGATGCCGACCGTGTCGCACTCCTGAAAGGCGTCGGTGCCGATGAGGCTCGTGCCGACCTGGCCGGAGAAAACGATGAGCGGAATGCTGTCGGCGTAGGCCGTGGCAATGCCCGTGACGGCGTTCGTTGCGCCGGGGCCAGAAGTGACGATCGCCACGCCGATGCCGTGCGTGCAGCGCGAGTAGGCATCGGCCGCATGCACCGCCGCCTGCTCATGGCGCACCAGAATGTGCTTGAAGTAGTTCTGCCGGTAGATTTCGTCGTAGAGCGGAAGCACGGAGCCGCCGGGGTAGCCGAAAACGTGCTTGACGCCCTCGGCGTGAAGCGCCTCGATGACGATGCGCGCACCGGTCATCTCCTCGGCTGCGTTCGCCGTTTCATTGGATTGCATGAATTTGGATTCCTTTGTTGCTGCGAATCCCAAGGTTTCAACCCAAACGGATGAGAGTGCAGATGATGATCTGCTTGACTTGTGCGGCAAGCGAGCGCGTGGGGCAGACTAAACGTCCGGAATGGAACCGTTCGCCGCAACTGCCTGCGGTAACAGACAGCACCCGAAGGGATGCCGCGTGCCTTGGTATGCATGAATCGCGGCATGGCGGGCAATGTATCAAATCGGCCCGCCGCCCGGCAAAGAAATCCCGGCGGGGGCCCCGTAGGGCGCAGCTTTATTTCAGAGGAATTGTCCTTTCGTCAAATCGTCTAGGCAAAAGAACCTACCATCATGCCGGCGCGTTCGTTCTTGTCCCAAAGCCTCCTTCATCCCGCACGCCCCGCGCCCTGCGCGCTTTTTTCGCCCCGGCCGATTTGCAGAATTTTTGGGACCTGATAAGCTGATTTACTTATCTGCAGCATTGCCCTGCGCCCGGCTCTTTTGCATGAGTTTCCGACAACGGAGCGCGCGCGGTGTTTCTCTTTGGGTTTTTCTCTTTCATCCCCTCGCCTTTTGGGGAGAGTTTCGTGCGTCCCCTGCAGCGGCGCTTTTTCTTTGTGAGAGCCGCCCAAAAGAGACCGCGCCGGGCGAGGCGACTCTGCAGAGCCGCACTTCTTTCTAAACAAGACATTTGGCAGCATCTATGTCGACACACAGCAGCACCCAATGGGGTTCGCGCATCGGCTTTATCCTTGCGGGAGCAGGATCGGCCATCGGCCTCGGGGCGATCTGGAAGTTTCCTTTCTGGGCAGGCACCAACGGCGGGGCCGCCTTCATCATTCCCTACATTGTCTTTACCTTCACGATCGGCATCGTGCTGCTCATCGCCGAGCTCGCCGTCGGCCGCGCCGGCCGGGGCTCGGCCATGCACGCGCTCAAGGTCGCAGGCGGCCCCGTCTTTGCCGTGCTCGGGGCACTCACCGTCGCAAGCAGCTACATCATCCTTTCCTACTACAGCGTCGTGGGCGGCTGGTGCATCAAATACTTTGTCGACAGCCTCACGGGCAGCCTCGTCACCAACGACCCCAAGATCCTTTCGGCCAACTTCGAGGCTCTCGTCACCAACGGTCCGGTCAACGTGGCCTGGCACTTCGTGTTTTTGTCCATCACCTGCGGCGTGATCGCCCTGGGCGTTGTCAAGGGCATCGAGCGCGTCTCGAAGTACCTCATGCCCACCCTTTTCATCCTGATGATTTTCATCATCGCGCGCTCGCTGACGCTGCCTGGCGCAATGCAGGGCGTGGAGTTTCTCTTCAAGCTCGATTTGCAAAGCCTCACGCTCGGCAACATCCTCAACGCCATGGGCTTTACGTTTTTCTCTCTCTCCCTTGGCTGCGGGATCATGATCACCTACGGGGCGTATCTGCCCAACGACACCGACATCCCGAACTCGTCGCTTTGGATTTCGTATCTGGCAATTCAAACCTCGATTCTCGCCGGACTCATGATCATGCCGGCGGTCTTTGCTCTGGGCCAAGACCCCAATGCCGGCCCCGGCCTTGTCTTCGTCACGATTCCGCTTGTCTTCTCCCAAATTCCCATGGGGTCGGCCTTTGCGGTGCTCTTTAACATCTGCCTCATCGTGGCCGCGCTCACAAGCGCCGTTTCGCTTCTTGAGGTCGTGGTGGCGTACCTGCAAAATGAGTGGCACCTCTCCAGGCGCACGGCCACGCTCGGCTGCTACGTCTCGCTTTTCTTCGTGGGCGGCCTTTCGGCCCTGTCATTCGGGCCCTTGAGCGACATCAAGTTCGGCTCGCGCGTTCTCTTTGATTTTCTTGACTACATCTGCACCAATGTCACGATGCCCGTGGGAGGTCTGACGGTGGCCGTATTGGCCGGGTGGCTGACCTGGGAGCGCACCCGCAAGCAGATCAATCTCGTGCGGCACTACTCTGAAGTGCTTAATAAATTGATTTGCTTCTCGCTTAGAATTCTTGCGCCGGTGCTCGTCGTGGTCGTCATTGCGACCGGGATTTAGCGCAGACTCAACACAAACATAAAAACAAAGCACAATCACAATCACAATCAAAGGGAGGCCCCATGGCGCAACGCAGCAACTGGAAAAGCCGCATGGGATTCATTCTGGCAAGCGCAGGCGCTGCCGTCGGTCTGGGTGCAATCTGGAAGTTTCCGTACCTTGCGGGCTCCAACGGGGGAAGCGTCTTTATGTTTCCCTACATCGTTTTGTCCTTTACGGTGGGGCTGGCGCTTTTAATCGCTGAAATCGCCATCGGCCGCTCGGGCAAGGGCGACATCGTGACGGCCTACACGCGCATTGCCGGCCGCGGCTGGGCGATCTGGGGCTATCTTGGCGTTCTCACGGGCTTTTGCGTTTTGTGCTTTTACTCGGCAATCGGCGGCTGGACCCTCTCCTACACCGTGGACGCCATTCTCGGCAACGGCCTTGTCGCCGACCAATCGCAGCTCAACGCGCATTTTGGCGCCCTGGTCTCCAACCCCTACATCGCCATCGGCTATCAAGCGCTCTTTTTGTTTTTTACCGCTTGGGTGGTTGCCTACGACATCAGCAAGGGCATTGAGCGGCTCAGCAAAGTCCTCATGCCCCTTCTGCTCGTGCTGGTGCTGATCGTCATCGTGCGCGGCGTCACGATTCCGGGTGCGGAAAAAGGGCTTGAATACCTCTTTAGCTGGTCTCCGGAAGCCTTTAGCTGGGAGGGACTCCTTGCGGCCATGGGCTTTATGTTCTTTAGCCTGTGCGTGGGATGCGGCTGCATGCTCACCTACGGCAGCTACCTCTCCAAGGACACCAACCTCATCAGCGGCTGCGCCTGGATCACGTTTCTTGCCACCCTCGCCTCGATTCTGGGCGGCCTGATGGTGATGCCGGCCGTCTTTGCCTTCAACCTCAATCCGTCGGCGGGACCGGGCCTGACGTTTCTGACGATGCCCGCGGTGTTTGCGCAGCTGCCGGCGGGGCAGCTCTTTGCCGTTGCCTTCTATCTTTGCCTTGTGGTTGCGGCCATTACGAGCTCGGTGTCGCTTCTTGAGCTCGTGGTTGCCTTCATGGTCGATCAGTGGCACATGTCGCGCGTGCGTGCGGTGATTCTTTCTTCTCTTGCCATGCTCATCGTGGGCAGCCTCTGCGGCCTGAGCTTCGGCCCCCTGGCAGACTTCAAGATTTTGGGCCGCACGGTCTTTGACAACTTCGACTTCTTTACGAGCAACCTGTCGCTGCCCGTGGGCGGCCTCATCGTGTGCGCGATCGTGGGCTACAAGGCCTGGCCCATGATTTCCGAAGAAATCCGCATGGGAAGCAGCGCTTCCGAGAGCACCCTCAAAGGCTTTCGCGCCATGGTGATGATCGCCTGCCCGATTCTCATTCTCTCGGTGCTCATCACGGGGCTGCTGTAGCCAGACTCACTGAGCTTCAAACCACACTCAAAGGCTCGGCGTTCGGCGAAGAACCCGGGCCTTTGTTGCAGCTGCAAAAAAAGCTCAACGACTCAGTCGGCAAGAAGCCTGCGACGTCGTTGCTCAAAAAGGCACACCGCGGCAGCCGCAGCCACATTGAGCGACTCGCAGTCGTGTTCGATGTCAATGAGAAAGCGCATGTCGGCCGCGGCAAGCGCTTTTTGCGAAAGCCCCGGGCCTTCGGCTCCCATCATCCAAACCGTCGCCTCGCTCTCCCAGCCGGGCGTGCGAAACAAATCCCGCCCGCCGCGTGCGTCGGCGGCAAGGCGTCTCCCGGCAAAGAGGCTTGAGAGCTCTTCGGGCTCGACGTTTTCATAGAGGTGCGCCGCAAAATGCGCTCCCATTGCAGCGCGCAGCACCCGCGGCGTCCAAAACCCGGCCGTGTCGGAGCTTGCGGCAATGTGGCGCACGCCCGCGGCAACCGCCGTTCGAATGAGCGTGCCGACGTTGCCCGCATCCTGCACGCCGTCAAGGTAAAGGGCGTCGACCTGCAGCGGCGCGTGCGGCCGCTCGCAGGACTTGGCCGGCACCTCCACCATGATGCCCGTGCCGTTTTCCACCGGACAGACCGCGTTGTAGACCGCCTCGGGAAGGACGTAGACGTGCGGAGCCTTTCCGCGCCCGGCAAGAGCTTCGAAAACATCCTGCGCGAACTGCAGCGCCTGGGGCGCGCACTTCTCGGAGAGGATCACGGCGTGCGCGGCAACTCTTCTTTGCGCGATCACCTGCGCAAGATGCAGGCCCTCGGCAAGGGTAAAGCCGGTCTTTTTGACGGCGCGCGTGCTTTCGGCCTGCCTGCGCCAGCGCTTGACGTTTTCGTTTGCGCTTGAGGTCAGAGTAATGGGAGAAAACTGCATGAAGCTTGAATTGGCTGGGAGAAAATCGACGGACGTCAAACGCCCGGTGCGAGGCATTCTAAACAGTCGCAGCCCGCGAAAGACAGTTCGGGATGCGTTTGAGGCTTTTGACTATGCACCATATTGGTGCATACAAGCGAATTGAATCGAACGCAGAAATTGTCTTCATGTTAAGTTCTTGTTGATTTTTATCAATCTATAGATTTTGTCTTTACGCTCGCCCTGCGGCATGCCGGTACACGTCCGGCAGCGCATTGAAAATTGGCATCGGCACTCGACGCCCGAAAGCCTGCAAACGCCGGCCGCACCCGCACGCGCATCTCCGTGGCTCACGGCCGGCAAGGCCCCGGGCAGCCGTCAAGTGCATGACGCACTCTCAAGCCCTCTTGCGCCCTCTCGGAAACCCGTGCAGAGCATCCCGTGCTCAAGGAATGCTTTGCCGCCTGAGACGCGCTTCAAAGGCGCGCGGCGAAAAAAAAGCTGCCGGCGCTTTCCCTTGACGCCGACAGCTTTCTTCGTTGTTTTCTGCATTCTTCTCCGGCGACCAAACCGGATCGGAAATCGCGAGGAGCATCGCATTGTCTTGCAGATGCCTCGCACCATATCATGCGCTCTGCGCTCACTCAACACCTTTGCATGAGAGTACGGACATATTCTTAAGTAATTACCCTCCGTAAGGTGATGGTGTTTAAGAAAAGCACCAATTTTGTGCACGCACTGCCGGCTCTGCGCCGGCAGCCTGAGTTTTCAGAAACGCCGCGGCATTTTGTTATTGCGTGCACGGCGCATTTTTCGCTGATGGCCCCGCCAATACGCTAAAGTACGAAGAAAACTACGCCGTACGTGTTTTTCGGCACCCGAGGCCGGCCCCGGCCGGCGGTCACAAAAAGAACAAAACCAAACGCAAGGACAAACCGTGAATCAAACCGCGGATACACGCGAGGTGCGCGCCTCCGAGCTCAAGGTGCTTCGCACCCTCCCCGAGCTTCTCTTTCACCATCTCGACAAGCGCCCCGAACTTCCCCTGTATCAGTTCTACGATCACCGCACCAAGGAGTGGGTGACGCTCAACGTGCGCGAAGTCTGCGAGCGCGTTACGCGCTGGGCGCGCGCCTTTGCGGCCAACGGCCTTAAAAGAGGCGACAGGGTGGCGATGCTGCTGCCAAACGGCATCGACGCCGTGTGCTTTGACATGGCGGCGCTTGTCTGCGCGCTCGTCCCGGTGCCGCTTCACGCCATCGACACGCCCGGGTCTTCGGCCTACATCCTCAACGACTCGGGCGCCCGGTTTCTTGTCACAAACCGCCTTTTGAAATGGAAGGCGATACGCGAGACGGGGGCGCTGCCTGCGCTTGACTTCGTCGTCATCACCGACGAGGCAATCGACACGAGCACTGAAGGGGGTCTGACGCTCACCAACATCGACCATTGGCTGAGCACGGGCGGCGAAACTCCCCTGCCCCCGGGGCCCGAGCCCACGGATCTCGCCGCGCTTGTCTATACCTCCGGCACCACGGGGCGCCCCAAGGGCGTGATGCTCACGCACCGCTCGATTCTGGCCGACGTGGTGGGCGCCATGGGCATCATCAGCCCGGAGCCCGAAGACGTGTGGTTTTCCTTCCTGCCCCTTTCGCACACGTTTGAGCGCACGACCACGTACTACTTTGGCCTTGGCATGGGCAACCTCGTGGGCTTTAACCGCAACATCGGTCTTTTGCAGGAAGACATGCGCGTCATTCGGCCCACGATTCTCATGTGCGTGCCACGCGTCTTTGAAAAGATCTACGCCAAGATTCACGAGCGCATCGCAGCCAAGCCGCGCTTTGTGCAGTTCATGTTCAACTGGGCCGTCAACGTGGGCTGGCGGCGGTTTTGCCGCAACAACGGCATTCCCGTCGAGCCCTCGGCCGCGGCCTTTCTTGACCCCTTTGTCGCAGGGTTTCTCTCGCGCAAGGTCGCAAGCAGCGTTCGCGCCATCTTTGGCGGCAGGCCCCGCGCCGTGATCTCGGGCGGCGCGGCATTAAGCAGCAACATCGCCCGCACCTTCATCGGCCTTGGCGTTGAAATCTTTCAGGGCTACGGCATGACCGAGGCAAGCCCCGTGATTGCCGTCAACCGGTTCGGTGCCAACCACCCCAGCACCGTGGGCGTGCCGCTGGGAAACATTTCCGTCAAGCTCGGCCCCAACGACGAACTCATGGTCAAGGGCCCCATCGTCATGAAGGGCTACTGGAACCGGCCCGAAGACACGCGCGCGGTCATAGATGAAGAGGGCTGGCTCAAGACCGGTGATCAGGCCGACATCTATGCCGACGGACACATCCGCATCAAGGGCCGCATCAAGGAAATCATCGTCACAAGCACGGGTGAAAAGATTCCTCCGGCCGACCTTGAACAGGCCATCGAAGTCGATCCGCTCTTTGAGCAGGTCATGGCCGTGGGCGAAGACCGCCCCTACATCGCCGTGCTCGCCGTGGTCAACGCTGCGCGCTTTGAGCAGTTCGTGCGCGATCTCGGAAAGGACCCCGCCTCCGAAAATATTCTTCTTGACCGCGACGTCAGAACGGCTGCCCTGCGCCGCATCAAGGCGCTTGCCGCCGACTTCCCCAACTACGGCGTTCCGCGAAACGTGCAACTGCTCGCCGAGCCCTGGACCATCGAAAACGGCATGCTCACCCCCACGCTCAAATTAAAGCGCGGGCGCATCCGCGAGCACTACGCCAAGGAAATTGCCGAGCTCTACGGCGACAGGCGCAATTAGCCGCAAAAGAAAACCTTCAGAAGGGGTTTGGGAGGGCGCCTCAGGCTGCGGTTGCCGCGCCTTCTTTTTCAAACCCCTTCGGGCCCTTCTCCTGCGGCCTTTTTAAGCTGTGCTCTGCCTTAAGCCGCGGCCCCGGCTCCCAGGCAAGAGCGCCGCGCCTTAGAGCGCAAGAAAGTTTTTGAGCATCTCGTGGCCGTACTCGCTTGCAATCGACTCGGGATGAAACTGCACGCCCTCGATTTTGAACTCGCGGTGCCGCACGGCCGCAATCTCGCCGTCGCTTGTCACGGCCGACACCTCAAGGCACGCCGGCAGGCTTGAGCGCTCGATGACAAGCGAGTGGTAGCGCGCCACCACGAATTTGGCGGGCAGCCCCGCAAAAACCCCCTTGCCGTCGTTGTCGATCTGATCGGTCTTGCCGTGCATGACGCGCCCGGCGCGCACGATGCGCGCGCCGAACGCCTCGCCGATTGCCTGGTGCCCGAGGCACACGCCCAAAACGGGCACGCGTCCGGCGAAGGCGCCAATGGCTTCAATCGAGACGCCCGCCTGCTGCGGCGCGCAGGGCCCGGGCGAGATGCAGACGTGATCCGGGCGCATCGCCGTGAGCTCGGCAACCGTGGCTTCGTCGTTGCGCACGACGCGCACATCTTCGCCGAGTTCGCCGAAATACTGCACGAGGTTGTAGGTAAAGCTGTCGTAGTTGTCGATCATCAGAAGCATGACGCACCTCCGGTCAAGCCGAGTTCGGCTTCCTGGGCCGCGCGCAGCACGGCGCGCGCCTTGATTTCCGTTTCATTGAGTTCCATTTCGGGAATGCTGTCGGCAACGATGCCGGCCGCAGCCTGCGCATAAAGGCGCTTGTTGCGGATCACCGCCGTGCGGATCGCAATGGCCAGATCCATGTCCCCGCCAAAGGAGAGATAGCCCACGGCGCCGCCATAGATGCCGCGGCCGACGGGCTCGAGCTCATCGATGATTTCCATGGCGCGAACCTTCGGCGCTCCCGTCAGGGTCCCGGCAGGGAAGGTTGCGCGCAGCACGTCGAGATTGCTCATGCCGTCCATGCGCTCGCCTTCGACGTGGCTCACGAGGTGCTGCACCTGCGAGTAGCGCTCAAGCGCAAAGGCTTCCGTCACCTTGACCGTGCCCACCTTGGCAATGCGGCCGATGTCGTTGCGCGCCAGATCGATGAGCATCAGGTGCTCGGCCCTCTCCTTGGGGTCGGCCGCAAGTTCGGCGGCAAGCGCCGCGTCCTTGACGGGGTCCGCATCGCGCCTTCGCGTGCCTGCAATCGGGCGGATCGCCACGATCTGACGGCCGTCGCGGTTTTCGCTTCGCACGAGAATCTCGGGCGACGCGCCCACCACGTAGTGATCTCCGAAGTCGTAGTAGTAGAGATACGGCGCAGGATTCTGGCTTCTGAGCGCACGGTACAAGGAAAGCGGATTTTCCGTAAAGCTCTGCTCAATTCGCTGGCTGATCTGCACCTGCATCACGTCGCCTGCGGCGATGTAGTCCTTGACCTTGGAGACGGCCGCGAGGTACTTCTCCCGCGCAAAGGGCCGCTCGGTCTCGTGCAGCACGCCTCCCGAGGAAAAGGGCACCTCGGGCGAGCGCGACATCTCCTCTTCGATCCTGCGCATGCGGCAGCGCGCCTTGAGGTACGCATCGGGCTTTGACGGATCGACATTGAGCACGATGTAGGAGCGCCCCTTGAGGTTGTCGATCACAACGAGCTCCTCGCACAAAAAGAGGTCGATGACGGGCTCGCCCGTCAGGTGCTTGGCCTGCACCGGGAGCTTGCTGGGC
Organism: Sutterella sp.; assembly: GCA_019418605.1. Classification (GTDB taxonomy): domain Bacteria; phylum Pseudomonadota; class Gammaproteobacteria; order Burkholderiales; family Burkholderiaceae_F; genus Duodenibacillus. Next base: position 18,291 of record DYBN01000035.1, read on the forward strand.
TCGATAAAGCGCACCGTGTCGTAGCCGAAATAGCCCACGAGTCCGCCCGTGAGCCTTGGCATCCCCTTGGGAGAGGCAACGCGAAAGCCCGCCATAAAGCGCTCGATCACTTTGAGGGGATCGACGCCGGTCTCGCGCTCGATTTCCTTGCCGCCGCTTGAAATGACGGTTACGGGCCCCTCGGGCGTCAAAGTGGCCGTGATGCGGGTATCGGCCTGCAGGCCGACAAAAGAGTAGCGGGAAAAGCGCGTCTCGCCCTCGACGCTTTCGAGCAAAAAGGTGTGCGGGCGATTGGCAAGCTTGCAGTAAATCGAAAGCGGCGTCTCCATGTCGCTCATCATGGGCGCCACCAGCGCGATGCGGTTGTAGCCTTGCTGGGCCAGGGCGTTGAATTCAGCTTCGTTCATGGCTGTGTCCTTTGGTTTGTGCGGTATTCGTGCGTTGGGTTTCTGTCCTGTTGGCAATCCCGCCCTTGTCCAAAGCTCTCTTTTCCTTGCCTGCACTGCCTTTGCGGCGGGTGCTTCTCCCCGCCTGCGAGGGCGAGTCTTCAAGCCTGCGGCCCCGCGGCAGCGCTGCCTGCCGAAGGCGCCTCTTTATTGAGACTCGTGTTTCAAGCGCTTTAGCCCCTTAAAAGGGCGCCGAAAAAACAAAAGGAAAGGAAACCAAAGAGGGCGCACTCAGGAGACATTTGCATGTTCGCGATGCACGCAGAAAGACGCGCAAAGTCCCAAGAGGGCGGGATGCGCCGGCAGTTGGCAGCGAGAAGAAAGTGTGTGTGGCCTCAGGGAAGGCTTGCTTTCAAAGCGGCTAAAGGCTTGAGAGCGTCAGCTCGTCGGGAGCTGCTTTGAGAGCACCGGCCCGGACGCGGAACACGCCCTTTCCGGAATCGCTGTGCCGGCAGGAAATTTTTAGGCGCGGCGTCGCCATGACCATGCCCCCTGTGCAAACCAGCCCTGGGGCTTGTGCACGCGGCGCACGGTGCGGATTCGAGCAAGTTTTGCCTGAGTCGCGATCATGACGTACCGAAAAAGAAAAGCAATCGACAACCGATTGTTTGTGTGAATGGCGTTGTGCGGGGCAAGACGCCTTGAAGGCTTTCGCAACGAAGAACCAAAAGGCTTGCACGCACACGCGATTGTGACTTTCTAGCGCAAAGCCGCGGAAAGCGCAATACGCAAAATGTCGTAGCGGCAGGCACACGCCCGCCGCCTTTCGGAGCTACCAGTAGTTGCAACGCTGCCAGACGTCGGTCACCTCTCCCGTGGGGTCAACCACGTAGTAGCGGTCAAAGGCCGCCGCCGTCGGGCAGGCATGATTGGGCAGAATGCGCCACTTGGAGTCAAGCGCAAAGGCGCTCATGTCAAAGGGCTTGCCGTCGCGGCGGCAAATCACGCCGTGCTCCTGGTTGCACTGCTTCACCCAGAGGTCGTCCACGATGCGGCCGTTGACGCCGCACACGAGACCGTAGCCGCAGTCAAGGGATTGCGAGGCCGTGCCGCGGTCGCGGCTCATGGCAAGAAAGCCCCCGTCGGTGATCACCCATCCTTTTTCCTTCTGCCAGCCGATGACGCTCACGAGCACAGAGAGCGCAATGTCCTCGGGGCGGCACACGCCGATGCCCGCCATCACGAGGTCGTAGAAGGCGCCCACGCCGCTGCGGTACTCGGTAACGCCGGGAAACGGTCCCTGTGCACGCACGAAGGTGGGCGTTGAGCCGATGCTTACGATTTCGCTTGCAAAGCCGGCAGACAGCAGAAGATCTCGCGCGGCAAGAATCGAGGCCGCCTCGTTTGCAGCCGCCGCCTCGATCTGTGCGCTGCTTTTGGCGTTGTAGCTCTCGCCCGCGTGCGTGAGCACGCCCTTGAAGACGGCGCCGTCGGTAAGGTGGCGCGCGACATTGATCATTTCCGGATCCCGGGGCTTGAGGCCCGAGCGGTGTCCGTCGCAGTCGATTTCAATGAGCACGCCGATGCGGGTGCGGTTTTTGCGGCAGAAGTCCGATACGGCCTGCGCCGCGGGCACGTTGTCAAGGATGATCTTGACGTCGGCCCCGCTGCGGTTGAGCGCGTCAATGCGGGCAAGCTTGTGCGGGGCCATGCCCACTGCGTAAATGAGATCGGTGATGCCAGCCGCCGCAAAATATTCCGCCTCGCGAACGGTGGAAACGGTTGCGGGGCCCGGGCGGCCCTCAAGCTGCATGCGGGCGATTTCAATGCACTTGTGCGTCTTCAAGTGCGGCCGCCACGTCACGCCAAGCTCTTTGGCGCGCGCATGCGCAAAGTCGATGTTTTTCTGCAGCTTCTCGCGGTCGATGATGAGCGAAGGAGTATCGAGGTCTGTGATGCGGGTCATGGGTTTGAGGCGGGTAAAAGAAAGGTCTGAAGCAAACAAGCGGGGTTTCGTCACGGGCGCTTTCAGCGCTCCGGCAGATGAAGCCGCTGCCGTGAGGATCATAGCGCCGCAGGACTTCGCATTCTGCGAAGCAACTTGCCGACCTTAAGGCCGCGAAGCCCTCCCGGCTCGACGTCAAAAAGCTCTTTGAAGAACCCTGCTGTTTGCGGATGCGTCCGGAAGCGCTACTGCACGGCCTCGGCCCGCTTGAGAAAGCCCGGCTCCACGAGGCAGCCGACCGCGTGCCCGCGCACCGTCACGAGGCACCTGCTGCGGGATCCGTGCACCTCGTCGCAGACAGCGTGGGCGCTTCTGAAAAATTGCGTAGTGGTGAGCACCCGGCACTGCTGCAGTTCTTCTTCGGTCAAAACCGATGGATGCACCAGAAGGCAGTAGGCTGCGCCGTCGCGCAACACAAGCACGCTGTGCCCCAAACGCGCGCTCTGCGTGTACTGGCCGAAGCGGCGGATGAAAAAAGTCAGGTGCACCGTGATCATTGAAGCGTCGTCCAACAAAGCGAAGGCCGGCAGCCGCAGCACCTTGCTCTCGGACTATCCAAGAGCACCGACGCTGACGCGGCGGACATCCGCCCTCCCCGGGACTTTTTCCTACTGTGAGCCCTCGATCGAAGCGAAGACATGCGGGAACTTGTTGTCGGGCGAGCCGCACTGACCGCGAGCTCTCGAGGCTCTCGGACCGTGCCGCCCACAAAACCCGTTTCTTTTTAATCGTAGTGCTGTAGAAACACGGCGCCAAGACGGCCGTCGGAGCTAAACCTCCCGGGGCACGGGGCTCGGTCAAACGGCGTGCCCCCGCATACCTCTTTTTGCCTAGTGTGTTTGCCCCTGCCCGCTTGCGAAGGATCAAGCAAGGAGAAAAGGGCTCGGCAAATTGACGGACTTCCCCACACACGGTGGACTTTTCCTGACACAATCCGGGACATGCTGCGCTTTTGCGGGCTCTGCAGCCCCGGCGTTTTTCCCTTGCTCTCAGGGCCCCTTTGGAAAAAACGGCCGCAGGCGCGAGGCTTTTTAAGCACCCTTGCAGCGTCGGCAGACAAACACAGAAATTTTGGGAGATATCCGCACCTATGGCGATCATTGTTCATAAGTACGGCGGCACGTCGATGGGCAGTCCCGAGCGCATCAAGAACGTGGCGCGCCGCGTCGCAAAGTGGCACCGCGCCGGCTACCAGATGGTGGTCGTGGTCTCGGCAATGAGCGGAGAGACCAACCGCCTGATTGCGCTGGCAAAAGAAATTCAGCCCAACCCCGATCCGCGCGAGCTCGACGTGGTTGCGAGCACGGGCGAGCAGGTCTCGATCGGTCTTCTTGCCATGGCGCTCAAAGCGATCGGCGTTGAAGCCGTGAGCTTCAACGGCTCGCAGGTAGCCGTGCACACCGATTCCGCCTTCGGCAAGGCGCGCATCGAGAGCATTGACAGCGAAGCGGTCAAAAAGGAGCTCGACGCGGGCAAGGTTGTTATCGTTGCGGGCTTTCAGGGGCGCGATGCATTCGGCAACGTCACCACACTCGGCCGCGGCGGCTCGGATACGAGCGGCGTGGCCTTGGCCGTCGCCCTCAAGGCGCAGGAGTGCCTCATCTTCACCGACGTCGACGGCGTCTACACGACGGACCCGCGCATCGAGCCCAAGGCACGGCGCCTGGACACCATCAGCTTTGAAGAAATGCTCGAAATGGCGAGCTTGGGCTCCAAGGTGCTGCAGATTCGCAGCGTGGAGTTCGCCGGCAAATATCACGTGCCGCTGCGCGTGCTCTCGAGCCTTACCGACCCCGACATTCCCGTCGATATTGAAGCCGCAAGCGGCACACTGATTACTTTTGAGGAAGATCCGAAGATGGAGAAAGCCCTTGTTTCCGGCATCGCCTTCACCCGCGATGAAGCCAAAGTCACGCTCGCCCAGGTGCCCGACACGCCGGGCGTGGCCTACAAAATCCTGGGCCCGGTCGCCCAGCACAACATCGACGTCGACATGATCGTGCAGAACATCGCCGTCGAGGGCACGACCGACTTTACCTTCACGGTTCCCAAGGGAGAATTGGAACGCACGCTCAAGGTCCTCAACGATGAAGTCGTGCCGGTGTGCAAGCCCAAGAACATCTCGACCTCGACAAACATCGCCAAGGTCTCCGTCGTCGGCATCGGCATGCGCACGCACGCCGGTGTCGCCTGCAAGATGTTTGAAGCGCTCGCCCGCGAAGGCATCAACATCCAGATGATCGGCACCTCCGAAATCAAGGTGAGCCTTGTCATCGAAGACAAGTACATGGAGCTTGCCGTGCGCGCTCTGCACGACGCCTTCGGCCTTGACAAGCCGCCGGTTGAAGACAAGGCGTAAGACAGCGCACTTCATCCCCAAGACGCCTTTTCCGCTAAACGGGAAGGACTTCTTTTGAGGATTTACCTCCGAATGGCTCCGCCGCTCTTGTTGCGGCCGGAGCCATTTCTTTCGGTTTCTCAGCAATACCCGGGACCTACTCTGACGCTTTGAGCAAAGTCTCAAGAAAGCGCTTGCCGATATTGAAGGCAGCATTGATGCCCAAGTGCTGTTCCTTTTGTTGTGAGATAGAACTTCAACAGAGACTTGCACTTTCTGTTGTGTTCTGGTTCCGCAAAGCGCAGAGACGCAGGCTTCCAGTGGTCAAGCGCCTTCACCATCTCCCGCTTCCAATCGTCTGACATGCGTCAATCTCCCGGAGTCGCGCCCCCGCTACAATAAAAAAATTCCCCCGCAGGCTAAGAACACCAGCGGAGGTCGCACGGGAGAATGGGCAACCGAAATGCTCACCCCGCCTATTTTTTTACATTGTTGATAATAACACTCAGGTGATTTGATGAAGAAAGGTTTCGCGGCGTTGGCTGCTTGCTCGGTGCTGTTGGCCGGGTGCTCTTCCATATCTTCCATACAAACTACAAGTGTCCAGAGCGGTTACATAACCGGCCCGATACGCGTGCAGTTATTTCAAGTAATGGACGAAGGCGGAGCCACGGCGCATATTTGCGGGCCTTTCGAAATATCAGAGTGCTCCGGAGACTTCGTATTCATTGACCCTAGCGTAGATCTTGCCATGTTTGATAAAAAAATCATCACCATCAGCAGACCTAAAATCCAAGGAAACTTTCGATACATCAATAAATTAAACGAGACAAGAACGCTTCCTAGAATCGTTAGCTACTAAAACCGCCATGAAGAAACTGTGGCTTCCCTTGTTGTTGGGCGCAGTCATAGCCCCCAATCTAGGACAGGCACAGCCTCCTAGTCCATCGCTGATTACAAACGCGCTGGTGCCGGAAGCTCAATGCAGAACGACAAATGATGTCACCATTTGCAAAGGTGACTATATGCCCGTCTGCGTTATGCCGTACTTTTATTGGGTTATATTTATGGGGTTGCACCCAACTACCAACTACCCGTCCGCTACAGTGTGGGTGCTGATGTCAAACTCGGTAAACGGCCCGTACGGAACGAGCAAAAATGGCGTTGCATTTAATTCAATGTTGTCGTTGTATAGCGTCGATTGCCTAAAAATGACATCCAAGGTAATCCAAACTTCGATATACACAGGCAGGTATATGACAGGCAACCTTTTAGATACCGAGAAAGCATCCCCAGAACAAGACGGATATGCTACGCCTGGTTCAATGATAGAGCTTGTCAGGTACTTCACTTGCCGAATAGCGGAAGCCAATAACAAAAAATAGTTTTATACAATTAAAATAAATGAATAACAATTAAGAAAAAGATAGACTATATATTATTATATATCTGCTTGTTTGTGCGGCTTTCGCTTACTCCAATACGGATAACGATCAAAGCATTGGCGGGTTCGTTTGTTTCCTAATATTTACAGCCATTTTGATACCGGCCATGGTATTTGCTTATGGCTCCTACATACTGCTATGTCATAGGCTGCTTCGCGTAGTCTTCGCAAAGGAACCCACTGATACGCAAACTGCAGTATTTTCCATGTTTATCCTCCCTGGCATACTAGGAGTTGTCCTCATTATCGCAACAGCGAAATCACAGAATTGAGTCGAAAAAGAGCAATGCTTTGACGAGCTTTCGCGGCCACGAGATGCCCTGCTTTTGCTCGATCCTACAACAGTGACTTGACAACGACTCTCAGCCCCCCCCCCGGCAAGGATGTCCCTGACATAGGCTCCCCTAGCATTGATAGGTTTTGAAAGGGTAAACAGCATGGCCATGGCCCGGCATATAGGGCCTAAAAGGAACAGTACCAAAGGAATTGATATGAAAAAGTTTCTCGTTTGCTTGCTGGCCTCGATGGTCTGCAGTTCGGTTGCTATGGCTGACGTGCACGTCCGCGGCTATACGCGTAGCGACGGCACCTATGTTGCGCCGCATTACCGTTCTAGCCCAAATTCCACGCGTAATGACAACTGGACGACTCGCGGGAATGTAAACCCGTACACAGGCGTTCACGGAACGCGCAGCCCTGACTACGGCTATGGCTCTCCGCGTACCTACGGAAATCCACCGCCAAGCTATGGCGGTAGCTGGGGCAGCAGACAGCAACAGTCTCGCTCGCCCCATCATTGGTAACTCTTTGTGCACATGCACTGTTTCAGGCTGGATCACCCCTGGCTACGCTCGCCGCATGGAACGACGACACCAACGCGGATAGAGGCTATAAGCGCTTTTTGGTCTCATGGTTGGCGGCAACTGCCTGAGCACAATTTCGTTCTCTCAGCTTTCCCGGCAGAGGTTCGAGTCGAAAAAGAGTAAGGCGTCGACGAGCTTGCGCGGTCACGAGATATCTTGCTCCTGCTTGATCCTTCAGCGCTGTCTTGACAACGACTCGTCAGGCCACTTAACAAGGATGTCCTCGACATAAGCGCCCTCATCGATAGGGTTTGAAAGGCAGCCAGAGATACAGCCTCCCCAGCATCGATAGTTTTGAAATGCCTGATTGAATTAACAAAGTCGACTTTTTCACCATGTCACAAACACCTCCCCTCATCGCCCCCTCCATTCTCTCAGCCAATTTCGCCTTCCTGGGGCAGGAAGTGCAGGACGTCGTAGCGGGCGGCGCCGATTGGATTCATTTCGACGTCATGGACAACCACTACGTCCCCAACCTCACGGTGGGCCCCCTGGTGTGCGAGGCGCTGCGGCCTATCACCAAAGCTCCCATCGACGTGCATCTCATGGTTGAACCCGTCGACGCGCTGGTGCCCATGTTCGCAAAGGCTGGAGCCGACATCATCACGTTTCACTGCGAAGCCTCGCGCCACGTCGACCGCACCCTTTCGCTCATCAAGGATCACGGCCTGAAGGCGGGACTTGTCTTTAACCCCGCCACGCCGCTCAACTGGCTTGACTACGTGATGGACAAACTTGATCTTGTCTTGCTCATGAGCGTCAACCCTGGTTTCGGCGGGCAGAAGTTCATCCCGGGCGCCTTTGAAAAGATCGTCGAAACGCGCAAAAAGCTCGACGCTTACGAAGCCAAAACGGGCCGCCACATTCCCATTGAAGTCGACGGCGGCATCAAGCCCGAGAACATCGCCGCCGTTGCGGCGGCTGGCGCAGAGATTTTTGTAGCCGGCAGCGCCGTCTTCGGCCGCAAAAACGCCGCAGGCTACGCCGAGGTGATCGCACAAATGAAAGAAAACGCCCGCGGCGCCTTGCGCTGATCAGAGGCGCCTTGAGAGGCGCAAGAGGTTAGGAGCCCGGAGCAGACAGGCGTCTCCCCGGCGCTCTGTGCTTGAGCTGAAAGGCCCGGCTTATCGCGAAAGGCGCTCGCGCACAACCTGCTCGACAGCCGACTGCACGGTCTTTTCGAGCGCCTGATCGAAATCCGAGCGGATTTTTGCGGCGGCGTTTTTCATCGCCATGTCCACAAGGATGGACACCTGGGCATGCACGCGGTTGAGGATGACAGGGACAAGCTCCTGGGCGAGCTCCTGCTCAAAGCTCTGCGTCGGAACGGGAGCCGGTGCGCCGCCGGTCTTGACCTGCTGGGCCGCAGTCTTGAGCTCCTCCCAGTCATAGGGAACGCGATCGGTGAGAACGGGCGTGGTGTGAGCCTGCATGGATGGTTAGCCTTTGCTTCTGTCGTACGCCTTCAATACGGCGCCAGCCGCACGGTAGATGCGGTAGCGGTTGCGGGCGTTCTGCAATTCCTGGGGGTTTGTTGAGACGATGTCGACGACGCGGGGAAAGTTGCCCAAAACCTGCTGCCAGTCGTCCGGGACGTTTTCATCGAGCAAAACGATGACGTCGGTGGGAGCAAGCTGCCGAATGTCAAGGGCAAACACCACGGGAGCCTCTTTTTCCCACTGAGAGCCCGCCCAAGCGTGCGCGATGAAGGAGAGGTCCTCAAAGCGCCACAAATCGTCGTAGACGCGGGAGAGAAACGCTTCGTTCGTGCTCCAGAGAGCAGCCTTGAGCCCCATGCCGGTCACTTTCTTGATGAGCCGGCAGGCGTAGATGCTCCTGTTGGCGACATTGAAGTGAAAGTCAATCTGCTGCATGAGGCGCGCGTAAAACTCTTGAAAGAAAGATTCAGACGGGAAAAATGAAAGGGCTTCAAGCAGGCTTTGCAGCCCGGGCTTGTCCGCTCTCTTTTGCGCCCTCTTCTTTTCTCTCCTGCCTTGTCCTTGATCGTCCGGCTTAAATTTTGCCGCGGCTTATCTTAGCCCAAAAGTCTTTTCCGAACCTGTAAAAATGGTTGGCGCCGTCGCCAACATGCGAAAAGAACGTCCGGGGCGGGCTTTTTACTTGCTTCATCCGGACGTTCTTTTCTTTGCGCCGTCCTCCGCCCGGAAGGGCGAAGAGACGCGCAACGAAGGCTTTATGCCTTTGCCGCCTTCTCAGCCTTCTTGGCGTCAGCGGCCTTCACATGAGCCAGCAGCCACTCAAAAATGAGCGGCAGCGGACGCGAAGTCGACTCGCGGTTGGCCCCCGACGTGTTGGCCGGGCCCGCGATGTCAAGATGCGCCCAGGGGCAAGCCGGCGCAAATTCCTTCAAGAACGTTGCCGCCGTGCAGGCGCCCGCGTGCGGCTGCAGGCAGACATTGGCGATGTCGGCGCAGTTGCTCTTGAGCATTTCGCGATAGCGTCCCCCCATGGGCATCGGCCAGACCGGATCATCGGCGCTGTCGGCAGCCTGGGCGATTTCGTTTGTGAGCTCGTCGTCGCTGCAAAAGAGCCCCGAGACGTCCGTGCCGAGCGCCACGATGCAGGCGCCGGTGAGCGTTGCAAGATCAAAGCACACGGCGGGCTTGTAGGAAGCCGCCCGCACAAGGGCGTCAGCCAACAGGAGCCGACCTTCGGCGTCGGCGTTGAGCACCTCGACCGACATGCCGTTTGCCATCGTGATGATGTCTGCGGGCTTGAGCGCGCTGCCCGAGGGAAGATTTTCCGCGCACGGCGCAATGGCGACGATGTTGGCCTTGAGCTTGAGTTCGCTTGCAGCCTTCACAACGGCAAGCGCCGCAGCCGCGCCGCACATGTCGTACTTCATTTCAGGCATAGAACGGCCGGGCTTGAGATTGAGGCCGCCGGCGTCAAAGGTCACGCCCTTGCCGACGAAAACGATCGGCGCTTCATCGGCGTCGGCCCCGTGCCAGGCAAGCTCAATGAGACGCGGTTCGCGAAGCGAGCCTTGCGCAACACCCAAGATGCCGCCCATGCCCGCCTCGTTGAGGTCGGCCACGTCCATCACGCTGCAGGTGACGGTGCCGCGCACGTCGTCGTGCTTTTCGTCGTGCTTTTCGGCGTGTTTGTCTTCGTGCTTGTCCTTGGCCTCATCCTTGGCCTTGTGCAGCATGGCAAAGCCCGCCACGCTGCGCGCGGCGTCGGCCATGAAGGACGGATCGCAGATGTTGGGCGGCAGATCGGCGATCTCCTTGGCCCAGATCATGGCGCCCGCGCAGATGCGGCCTTGATCGATGGCTGCAGAGACCGCGTCCTTGGCCTCTTCGTCATTGAGAGCCCAGGTAATCGACTCAATCGGCGCATTCTTTTCGGGCTTGCTCTTGAGGCCCGCAATGCGGTAGTGGGCAAAAAGCATCGTGCGCACGGCCGTGCGGGCGCACCAGGCCGCATCGCGCCCCTGAGGCGCCCATTCTTCAGAGGTCAGGGCAAAGCTCTCCGCCTTGGTGGCGCGCGCTGCCTTTTCATGGGCCTTGATGAAGACGTTTTCGGTCATCGCATCCACAGGACCCAGACCCACGACGATCACGCGCCGGGCCTTGATGCCTTCGGGAGCGTAGAGCACCGTCAGATCACCCACGGCGCCGGTAAAGTCGCCGCTTTGGAAAATCTTTGACAGAGCCCCGCTCGTTGCGCTTTCAACCTCAAGGGCCGAAGCGGTGTAGACGGGCTGCTCGGAGAGCGCCTTCTGATTTTTTTCATCCTTGTGCGCCGCCTTCTTCCCCTCGCCCTGCGCGGGGACCTTTTCAGCGGCAAAAAGACCGATGACAAGAGCATCGGCCTCGATTTCAGCAACGTTCTGCGCTACAACAACTTGTCGCATGTTCTATTCTCAGATTTGTCAATGTACCAAGAGCGGCACAGCCGCCCCTTTTCGAGGCCAAGGATTCTATACACAAACCCGCTCAAAAACGCATGGGAATTCTTTCCGATCTGCGGATGAGGCGGGCGGCAGCTCTTTGCACATCAAGGCTTTGGACACATGACTGATCATTTTGACGACTCAAGCCTCAAAGCCCCCGGGCCCTGTGAGCGGCAGAAGCGTCGCGATGCGCTGCTGCGCAAGCTTGAGCGGCTGCGCGAGAGCGCTTTTCGCGCGCGCTTTGCTCTCAACGAGGAAGATCGCGAAAAAATTGCCGCAGCCGGCCTTGAGAAGATGAGAGCCGATGCCCGCTCCATCCTTGCCTCGCGCATTGCGCCCGCCTTCATTGCCAACGACGGGCGCCAAACGCCGATGAAGGGCTACGCCGTCTTCAAGGCGCAGCACGCTACTGCGCTGTGCTGCCGGCAGTGCATGAGAAAATGGCACGGCATCCCGGAAAACCGCGCCTTGACGGAAAAGGAACTTGAATGGGCTCTTGACCTGCTGATGCTCTGGATCGAAGAAGAGCTCAAAAAGCCGGCGCCGCAGCCGCGGCAAAAACGCCCAGGGAAAAAGCCCGGGCGCACCGCAAGCCGCAAGAGCACGCGGGCTTTGACAAAGGTCCCAGTTCAGGGCGAGCTTTTCCCCGCGGCTGAAGATGAAGAGTAAAAGCCCGGCTGCCGCAAAGAGGCATCAGTGCGGGCGCTTGACTTCGTCAACGCGCAGCGGCGGGAACGTATCCCACTGCTCGCACCCGGGGCACTGCCAGGAGAACGTGTGTGCAAGAAAGCCGCAGTGGCGGCACTGGTAGCGCGCCGAAATTTTTGACTGCCGCGCCGTGATGTCGGCCAGAATCTTTGCCTGCTCGTCGCGCGGATTGGACTTGGCCTTGATGCTGCTCATGACGGCAAGCGTCGAGAGCGACGGGCGGTTTTTCAAGGCCTCGGAAGCAACGCCCGCGGCAGCGCCCTCATTGACCCAGGCGGCGGTGCGCTGCACGAGAGCGCGCAGGACGTCCACCGACCCCGTCTTTTGGAAGGCGTCCTTGAGGTAGGCGAGCGCCTCTTCATGGTCGGCTTCGGCAAGCACGTCAGCCTTTTTGGCGGCAATCAGGGGAAGATAATCGGCGTGCGTCTGCTCAATCTTGTTCCAGCAGGAAAGCGCCCCCTCCCTGTCTCCGTTTTCAAGCGACAAGTCAGCGCTCAAGGACAAGGCCCGCGGATTTTCCGCATTCTGCTCGAGCGCCGCGCGCGTGTACTCAACGGCGCGCGTCAGATCCTTGGCCTGTCGGGCGATGACGGCAAGTTCGCAGTAGTAGTGGCTGATCTCATGGTTGAGCCTCGTGCCGGCGCCCGAGAGCTTTTGGGCCGATTCAATCGCCTTCTTCCACTCGCGCTCGGTGACGTAGATGTGCATGAGCGCTTCATTGGCTTCGGGCTCGCGGCCCTTGAATTCGGCCAAGGCCTCATAGGCGGCCTCGGCGCGGTCATACATGCCGGCCTTGAGGTAGTCGAGAGCGAGCTCAGACATGGCCGTTGCCCTCTCGCGCTCGGGAAGTTCAGCGCGGTTTACCAGAAAGCTGTGCAGTCTGATGGCGCGGTCAAACTGCCCGCGACGGCGAAAGAGGTTGCCCAGGGCGTGATGCAGCTCAATGGTGTCTTCGTCGAGCCGCACCACCTGAATGAAGACGTCAATCGCCTTGTCGGGCTCATCGGAGAGCAGCAGCGAGAGTCCCTTGAAGTACTGATCATCAATGTTTTTCCGATCCCCCTTGCGCTGTCTGGCATCAAGCCCGCGCAGCCACCAGCCGGAGGCAAACAAAATCGGAACGGCGATCAGATACCAAAGTTCAAATTCCATGATGCAGCTAAGTTTTGATTATTGGTTGGTTCAGCGGGCCAAGTGAGAGTCGCGTCAAGATGCCCCTGACTGCCCGGCCAGAATCGAGCGGGCAAAAAGAAAGTCGTGCCAGCCCTTTTCCTTGTCGACGAGGTTTCGCAAGAGGCTCGAGGGGTGGTACGTCACGACGACGGGCACGCTTTTTCCCGCCACGCTGATCTCATGCACCTTGCCGCGCAGGGCGTCAAGCCTCTCCGTGCGGTTGATCATGCGAAGCGTTGCCTGCCGCCCCATCAGCACGATGACCTTGGGAGCCAGAAGCTCAAGCTGCCGGTCAAGAAAGGCCGCACAGGCCGCGGCCTCGTCAGGCCTCGGATCCCGATTGCGCGGCGGCCGGCACTTGAGCACGTTGACAATGGCGACGTCCTTGCCGCGGACAAGCCCGCAGGCAGCGAGAATTTTGTTGAGCAGCTCCCCGCTTTTGCCCACAAAAGGTATGCCCTGAATGTCTTCGTCTCTGCCCGGAGCCTCGCCGATCAGGACCATGGGACAGCCCGGCGCCCCGTCGGCGCACACCGTGTGCTGACGTGTATCGGCCATCATGCAGACGCGGCAGCGGTTGACGATGCCTGCAATCGCCTCCCAGGGAGCGGTTTTGACTTCCGCAACAAGCGCCGCGTCGGCGTGCACCTCGCCGGTCGTCCCGGCTGGCGTATGAAGAGCAGACGCGCCCGGGCGGACGGCCCCGGCACCTCCGGCCGAAACATTCGCCACGGGCTTTAGGGAGGGTTTTAGGGAAGGCTTGAGAGAGGCGCTGCCGTGCTCGTTTGAGGAGCCTTGAGAAGCCGGGCGCGTCGTTGGCCGCGCCTCGGCTCGGGCCTGGGGCGTCGTACGAGGGGGCGTTCCAGCAGTCCTTTGTGCAGACGCATGCGGCGCAGTCTGCGGTTTGGCTGCTTTTTCAGCGTGCGCGGCAAGAAGCGGATCCTCAGAACTTCTGAGAATCCATTGCACGCCAATGTTCATGGCCTGCCAAATCTCGCTTTGCTCGCGGGTAAGTGTCATGCTCTCTAGCTTTTGGAATTGCGCCGGTGGAAAGGGTGTTGTCGCCGCCGCCTCAAGAGAAGGTCCACGAAGCCGGGCGCTTTGCGGCTCTCTTTAAGGAGTCATTTTCCAAGGCCGCCCTCAATAGGCTCAATTTTCGCCTTTGCACGGCTCCTCAAGGGTCTTTCGCATAAGAATGGCATCCTCGCGGCCGTCGGCCGTTGGATAGTAGTTCCTGCGCCTGCCGACCTCGGAAAATCCGGCCGAAGTGTACATTTTACGCGCCCGCGTGTTTGTGACGCGAACCTCGAGATGCACGAGGCGCGCCGCGCTCTCGCGGGCAAGCGTCAACGTATGAGCCAAAAGCGCTTTGCCAAAGCCCTGGCCCTGCGCGTCGGGATCAACGGCAATCTCAAGGAGCTCCGCTTCGTCAATTACGGTCATCAGAACGCTGTAGCCGACGATTTGGCCGCCGGCGAGAGCCGCCGTCATGACGTAGCCCGCGGCAAGTCCGTCCTGGAGATTTCGCATCGTCCAGCCGAAGGGATCGGCGCGGCGCGCAAGCGCGCTCACGCTTTCAAGGTCTGCGGGCGTCATCGCACGAAAAACGAGCGCAGTCACGGCGCCCTCCCGTTAGAGCCGCTGCCCCGCACGGCGCTCCTCAATGGTGAGCGCCACGCGGTTTCTGACGTAAAGGGGGGCGGCCAGCTGCGCAGGCGTTGTTTGTCCGCGCGCAAAAAGGGTCGTTGCAAGAAGCGCAATGTCAGAGGCCGTCGTCTCAAAGGACGGCAGGCGCTTGATAGAGGCCGGCAGGGCAATGTCGAGCGCGTAGACGTCAAACGCGCTGCCAGCGGCAGCCTCCACGGAAAACTTTTCTGCCTCCTCGGCCAAATCCGCAGGTTTGACAAGTTCGGGGGCAAGGACTTCCTTTACGTCAACCTCAGCCTCCTCGCGGATCACGTCAAAAACCGCCGTGTAGCACTCGTGCATGCGCGCATCGTGGGCCACCAGAAGCCGTCCGGAAAAGCCAAGCTGCGCAGCGTGCCTTGCGGTTGCCTGCAGGTTCGAGACGCACACAAGGGGCTTGTCCGCGGCCCACCCCAAGCCCTGGGCGACGCCGCAGGCCACGCGCAAGCCCGTAAAAGCGCCGGGCCCCGCGCCAAAGGCGATGGCGTCAAGCCCTGCCAGCGGCACCTGCGCTTCTTTGAGCAGATCATCGATGACGGCGATCAACCGTTCCGTGTGCTGATTGGCCTCGCTGCACAAAAATTGCGCGGTCACAACGCCGTCTATGGCAACGGCCGCGGAGAGCTTCTCGGTGGCCGTGTCAAAAGCTAGGATTTTGGACAATTTGTTTTTATCTCACTGATTGGTGTCATTGCGAGACGCCTTGCCGTCGGCCTCAGGCTTGCCGGCCCCGGATTCAAAAGAGCTCTCTGTTTCCGAGGAATCAGGCGCGGCTTTGGCCGCAGCCGGCGTCGCGCTGCTTGTGGCGGCTTCGCTTCTGAGCCGCTCGATTTCCTTTTCGTCGGCAAACAGATCGGCAATCGTCGTTGAGAGGGCCTTGGCCGAGGCAAGCGAGCGCCACCATGCGGCAAGCGAGCCCTGCGCCGGACCCTCAAAAGCCTTCGAGCGCACAAGAGAATTTTGTCCGCTCACGGCAAAGGCCTCAAAGGCGCGCAAAAGCGTCGCTTGGTGCGTGTCAACCACAAGAACCCAGCCGTGCGCGCCGCTGCTGTCGGTGGCGGGTGCAATGTAGCGCGCCGAAGCCAGCACGTTGAGAATGCGTTCGGCCGCCTCGGGATAGGTGTCGACGGCGTCGCAAAACTGCTCGGTGGTCATCATGGGAGCAAGGCCCGCAAGGCGCAGCAGCACGAGTTCGCGCAGCATCGCGAGCCCCGTCAAAAAGTCGTTGCCCGTGCGGTAGCCGTCCAGGAAGCGGCCTGCCGTCAACTTCGGAATCGTGGCCGTGACGGCCGCGCCGGCAAAAAAGAGAAACCACGCAACGTAAATCCAGACGATGAGCGCGGGCAGCGCCACAAAGGCGCCGTAGATGTTGGTGAGGGTGCCCGCCGTGATGTAGTACTCAAAGGCTTGCTTGACGATCTGCCCGCAGAGCACGACGAGAAGCCCGCCCATCAGAGCGTGCGAAAACTGCACCCGGCAGGCCGGCACGTACTTGTAGATCACGGCAAAGCAGATGCTTTGAAGCGCAATCTGCCCGATGTTGTAGAGAAAAGACGCCGTGCCGCTGCTTACGCCCTCAAGCGCCATGGCCGTGAGCTTGCCCGTCATGGAAAAGCTCAGCGCAAGCGCCGCCGGCCCGATGGTGAGAAGCGCCCAGTAGATGAGCGCGCGCTGCGACCAGGGGCGCATCACCTTCACCTTGAAGATGCGGTTGACGGTGACGAAAAGCTTGTCGATCAGCAAAAGCGCCGTCACGGCCAGACCGACAAGACCGAACGTCGTGAGGCCCGCCGCATGCTTGGTGAATTCGTTGAGGTAGCCCAGGAGCACGCTTGAGTACTGCTCGGGCAAAAAACTCATGACGATCAGGTCTTCAAGACTTTGCCTTGCGTCGGCAAAGCTTGGAAACGCCGCAAACAAGGCAAGCGAGAGCGCAAGCACCGGCACGATCGCAAGCAGCGTTGTCAAGGCCATCGACGAGGCGACTTCGCCGATTTCGATTTCGGCCGTGCGGTCGGCCACAAACCGCATCAGGGTGCGAAAACTGTTGATCCACCCCTTCTGACGGATTTTCTCTCGAATCGTGGTCTGTTTTCTGCTCGACATCAGCCTGCGGCGCCGTAGGTTTCCAAAACATTAAACATTGTAAAATAATGCGTTTTATTTGTGCGCCGAACCCCGGCTAAGAGCCCGGGAGGCTTGACAGCTCAACGTGCAAAGAATCCTGACGCATTCAAGCGCCGTCCCTTTTTTGAGGCGCAAGATGCGAAAAAGCAGTTTGCCGCAGGCGCACAAATTTCCACTGACAATCGACTTTTTGACTTTTTGAACCAGCGGCCCCTTCGGAGCGTTGTTTGAAGACGCCCTCCGGGGAGCCCATCAGAGAATCCTTTATGCGCGCGCGCGAGTTTTACATTTCCACCCTCAAGGAAGCCCCGGCCGACGCCGAGATCACCAGTCAGATTCTTTCGATCCGAGCAGGCCTTTGCAAGCGTCTGGCGGCCGGCGTCTACAACATCATGCCGATGGGCCTGAGGGTGCAGAAAAAGATCGAGACCATCATCCGTGAAGAAATGGACGCCGCGGGCGCCATCGAACTCTCGATGCCGATCGTGCAGCCCGCCGAGCTCTGGCAGGAGTCCGGCCGCTGGGTCAAGTACGGGCCTGAGCTGCTGCGCTTCAAGGACCGCCACATGCGCGAGTTCGTCATTCAGCCCACGAGCGAGGAAGTCGTCACCGACCTTGCCCGCAACGAACTCACGAGCTGGCGGCAGCTGCCCGTTAACTTTTATCAAATCCGCACCAAGTTCCGCGATGAACGCCGCCCGCGCTTTGGCGTGATGCGCGCCCGCGAGTTCGTGATGAAGGACGCCTACAGCTTCGACCGCTCGGCCGAGGACGCGGGCCGCTCCTACGACAAGATGTTTGAGGCCTACTGCAAGATCCTCAACCGCATCGGGCTCACGTTTCGCGCCGTGCGCGCCGACACCGGCGCCATCGGCGGATCGCGCTCGCACGAATTCCAAGTGATTGCCGATGTGGGCGAAGACGTCATCGCCTACTGCCCTGACTCTGACTTTGCAGCCAACATTGAGCTTGCCGAAGCCTTCTCCGAGTTGGACGGCCGCAAGGCTCCCGCCATGGACATGGTCAAGCACGCCACGCCGGGCAAGGAAAAATGCGAGGACGTGGCTCCCTTCCTTGGCATCGACCTTCGCTCGTGCATCAAGAGCGTCGTGCTTGCCTGCGACCATGTCGACGAAAAGGGCGATCCCCTGCCCGCGACGATCGTGCTGATTCTTCTTAGGGCCGATCACGAGCTCAACGAAGTCAAGGCGGGCAAGCTGCCCGAGCTTGCCGACGGCTTTAGATTCGCCACCGAGTCCGAAATCGCCGAACACTTCCACGGCGCCAACCCCGGCTCTCTGGGGCCGGTGGGCTTGGGAGATGATGTCGTGGTCTACGCCGATCGGACCGCGGCGGACATGTCCGACTTCTGCTGCGGCGCCAATGAAACGGGCTACCACTACACGGGCGTCAATTTCGGGCGCGACCTTCCCGAACCCAAGGTGGCCGACTTGAGAAACGTCGTTGACGGCGACAAGAGCCCCGACGGAAAGGGCGTGCTGCGCCTGCAGCACGGCATCGAGGTGGGGCACGTGTTTTTCCTGGGCACCAAGTACTCCGAGCCGATGAACGCTACGTTCCTTGACGAAAACGGCAAGCCGCAGCCCCTGCAGATGGGCTGCTACGGCATCGGCGTCACGCGTCTGGGCGCGGCTGCAATCGAGCAGTGCCACGACGACAAGGGCATCATCTGGCCCGAGGCGATTGCGCCGTTTGAGGTTGTGATCTGCCCGATGAACTGGTCCAAGAGCGAAACCGTGCGCGAGACGGCAATGAAGCTGCACGACGAACTTGTGCGCCTTGGCGTGGACGTCATTTTGGACGACCGCGACCTTCGCGCGGGCTCGATGTTCGCCGACTGGGAGCTCATCGGCGTCCCGCACCGCATTGTCGTGGGCGACAGAGGCCTCAAGGGCGGCGAAGTCGAGTACGTCTGCCGCCGCACGCTCGACAAAAAGGAAATGCTGCCCGTTGAGCAGGCCGCGCAGATCGTGGCCGAACGCGTCAAGGCAAACAAGCGCGAGGCTTAAGCCTTCTCACGCGCCCCGCTGCCGTGCACAGAAATTGAGCTCACGGCAGCGGCTCAACCACTGGCGGGGCTCCTGCCCCGACGTATTTCTTTGAAGACGCCATGGCCTCAAAGATACCGCAAGAAATTCACGACCTCGTCCCCGAGGAGCTGCGCGACGACTACGGCATCTATTGGAGCGCCCGCAGCAGCCGCTACTACGTCTTCCGCGATCTGGGCTACGTCTACGATCCGAAGATCAAGCGCTCTCGAGTCCAGCGCCAGCCTTTGGGCAGCATCAAGGACGGCGTCTTCGCCTACAGCCCGTCGTGGCTTGACAAGCAAGCGATCAAGAAGCTCTCCAAGCAAAACGACCGGCTGCAGAGGCTGACGGCAAAGCCCAAAGCACAAGCAGCAGCGGCAGACGGCTCGACCGGTTCCGAGACGCGGTCGGCGGCCGATGCTTTGACAGAGACCTCCTGCGGCATTGACGACGCCCTCCTGCAGACAACGACTCCGTGCCCGTTGGGCGCCATCCTGACGGCTGCGCTTCTTGCGAGCTTTACCGGAGACACGAGCGCCGTCAGCATTGCCATCTACTGGAGAAAGCACGCTGCGGAACTTGCGCAGATCATCGATGACTTTCCGGCACAAGCCCCCTCTCATGACGCGATCAACCGCGTGCTGCGCTTGATTGACAAGGAAAGGATGGCGACATTACTGCGCCAGCTTGCCGTCCCGCCTGCCGTTGAGGCTTCGAAGCGGCTGCTGCACATCAAAGAAGAGGCTCATCAAACCCTGGAAACGGAGGGCTCGGGACTCGACGCCCTCAACGTGTACGACTTTCCCGAGAGGCTCGTCGTCACGCACTCGCTCATCAATGAAAAAGAAAACGAGAATTCCGCGCTCATTGCGCTGCTCTCGGACATGGCGCTCGGAGCGGGCGACATCCTGACGGGCGACGGCTCGACAACGCCGAAAGAGCTGGCGGATTTTCTGCAGGGTCACAACGTGGACTACTGCCTGTCAGTCAAGGAGGACGCCCCGAAGCTCTACAGTGAAGTGCAGCGCCTCTTTGGAGCGGCCGATGAGTCGAGATTTCGACTGACCGAGGACATTGACTGCGGCCGCGGCAAGATCAAGACGCAGCGCATTGCCGTGCTGCCGGCAAGCCTCCTTAGCCGGTCATGTCTTGAGGCGTGGCCGTGCTTGGCCAATGGCTGCATCATCAGAGCTGCAAACGTCGGCGAAAAAAGAGCCCGCGCGACTGCGAATCAACGCAAGTACGTTACTTCATCGGCTCGCTTTCCTGCGAGACGGAAAACCTCGCCTCTCGAGTGGGAGGCGCGATCAGGCGGCTTGGGCAGACCGAAGGCGGCTCACACTGGCGCCTTGACTGCCCGTTTGATCAGGATCGAATCCAGCGCACCGATAAAAACTACCTCGCCAACCGTATCACGCTCAACAACATCGGGCTCAACGCACTGAAAGCCGCGCAAAAATCGTTTGCAGAGCGCAAACAAAAGTACTCCGTCAAAACACTGCAGAACCTGTGCTCTTCTCCGGCCGGCGCGTTGGAGACTCTGGCGATGGTTCTCGACATGCACAGCATCGTGGATGAGAGCAAGAGCTGACTTGCGCAATCGCCGGGCTGCCGCCCGAATTTCCGCGGAAAACCATTTCCCCGGCGCTCTAAACGAAACAAGTGCTTATGCCAAGTTTTCCGCCAAGCAGCGCAATTGCACATAACCGCGAAGGAGGCGCAACATGGCTCGCCCGCGCAACCCGGACTTAAAGCCCAAGACCTTCCGCATTCGCCAAAAGAACTACAAAACGGGAGGCTATGACATCTACGACCGTACTTCGATCTTCGACCCCGACCTCGGGAAAAAGCGTCATATTTCCTCGAAGCTCGTTGGCCGTCTTCCGCCTGGTGAGACCGACCTCGCCAAGATGGTTCCCGTCGACGCCCCAGCCCGAAAGTCAAATCAAGCTGCAGCCGCGGTGAGCCTGAGCACCGAGGAAAGCACGGCTTATCCGCTTGACGTCGTGCTGTTCGTGATGATTATGGCAACGATCAACGCTCAAGACTCCTGCCGCGCCATTGCGGCGTTCTGGGAGGAGCAACGGAGCGTTTTCAGCCGCTTTATCAACGACTTTCCGGAATGCGGCATTTCACCCGAAACGCTTCGCCGGATTATCATGCTGCTCGAAAACAAAGATGCCCGTCAGCTCTCGAAGCACCTTGCCGCTTCACTGACGAAGCGCATGCAACCCCGCATCGCGCCCATCGACGGGAGCCCTGAGCGCGCCGGCGTCAAGGACGACGAGACCGGCCGCTGCGCACTTACCGTTCTCAACACGGACAACGAGCTGCGCCTTGAGCAAATCTTGGTTGAGGCCGGGGAAAACGAAATTGCAAAAAGCTGCGGGGCAATCGTGAGCCTTCACCTGGAAGGCGCCGTCGTGACCGGCGACGCCCTCGCAGCGCAAAAGAAGTTCTGCTCCATGATTCTCGAGAAGGGCGCCGATTACTGCATGGCGCTCAACGCCAGCCGCGGCAATCTTTTTGAGAAGACTCAGAAGTGGTTTTCATCGATGGGCGCCATTGCTGCAACGACGTCCGAAACCTTTGACGACGGGCACGGACACAATGAGAAGAGATCGATCTGCGTTCTGCCCGCATCCGCCGTATCGCTCAACCAGGAAATCGTTGACGAGTGGCCCGGCCTTGCCGACGGCTGCATTGTGAAAGCGGTCACTGAAAGCAAGGACAGCACCACCGGCAAAGTCAGCTCACAGACGCGCTTCTTTGCCGCATCCCTGCATTTTGATGAACGCCATATCGCGCAGTGTCTGGCTCGAGTCATGCGCAACCACTGGAAAGTCGAGGACAGCCTGCACTGGCGGCTTGACGCGACGTTCCCGCAGGATCAAGCGCTGTGCCGCAACGCTTTGTTCCTCAAAGGAAAGGCGGCCCTAAACAAACTTGCCTTCACCTTCCTTTCCAAGGTACAGCCTCGAAACGAGGAGACCGCAGGCGGGCGGGCTTTAGCCGAGCCGGCACCCGGAGCACGCTGCTCAAATCTTGAGGAGCAGCTCGAGATGATTCGGCAGTTTTGCGCACGGGCTGCAAGGTAGTATCTGTATTCGCAGTGCCGCGCGCGAGTCGCCCTCTGCGAGAGCCTTGCGCAAATGACTTTGGGCTTGGCTTTTAAGCCGATTTTTTATTCGCAAGAGTTACTCTTTGCCGCTAAACTTGCGTGTTGAACAAAACAAGGCGGAAAACCCTTAGGGTAGTTGAAGGGGCGATGATGAGCGCGGGGCATGCGCGGTTTGAGCCTTTTACCTGCCCGGCCCCGCGGCTTTGCGGCCCTGCGCCGGCCTGCCGCCATTTTCCGCCGTCTTGAAATTTTCAGTTTAGGAGACTGCCGTGGAATCATTAAAGCCCTTGGTACGCGTCATTGACGATGATGATGCGATGCGCCGTTCCTGGGCCTTTCTGATCGAAGGCGAAGGCTGGGACGTCGTCACCTATTCGGACGCCATCGACTTTCTGTCTTCCAACGATTTTGCCCGCCCCGGCTGCCTCGTGCTTGACGTCCGCATGCCCCGCATGAGCGGACTTGAGCTGCAGGACAAACTGCGCGAGCTCAACGTGGATCTGCCGATCATCTTCATTTCCGGCCACGGCGACATCGACATGGCCGTGCACACGCTCAAGCAGGGCGCCGTCGACTTCCTGCAAAAGCCCGTTGACGACCAGAGGCTTTTGACGGCCATCGGCAACGCGGTGATGAACAATCTCAACCACCGCCGCACCGAGATGGAGCTCTCCACTTTCCGCAGCCGCCTCGAGCAGCTCACGCAGCGCGAGCGCGAGGTGATCCGCATGGTCGCCCACGGCATGAGCAACAAGCAGGTTGCCGAAAATCTCGGCATCAGCGAGAAGACCGTGCAGGTGCACCGCGGTTCGGCCTATCGCAAGCTTGACCTGCACAACGCCGCCGAAATCGCGCGGCTGCTGCTGCGCTCCGGCGACCCGCTCTGACACTCGGGAAAAGAGTCCGCGAAAAAGACTCTTCTTTTCGCGTTTTGTCCCCGATTTGGCCCGCCTTCCGTGCGGGCCTTTTTCTGTTTTTTCCGCCTTTTTCCTCTTTTCTTGTCCTTTGCGTGCGCCCGCACTGACAACCTGCCATGAAGCTACAAACGCGCAACTACTTTCTGCTTTTCATCACGGCCGTCATCTGGGGCTCCGGGTTCGTCGCCCAAGCCCTTGGCATGGAGCACGTGAGCCCCTTTACCTTCACATGGGCCCGCTCGATTATCGGCGGCTTTTTTCTGCTTGCGGTAATCCCCCTTCTTGACGCGTTCACAAAGCCCGGGACCAAGCAGCAAAAGAGCGCCCCCAGATTCAGCCCGTGGCGGGGACGCACGATCTGGATCGGAGGCTTTTGGTGCGGCACGCTGCTTTTTGTCGCCGAATCCCTGCAGCAGTTCGGGCTCGTGCACACCACCGTCGGCAAGGCGGGGTTTCTTACGAGCCTGTACGTCGTCATCGTGCCCGTGCTCGGCATCTTCATCGGGCGCCGCACAAGTCTCAACGTCTGGTGCGCCGTCGCGCTTGCCATTGCGGGACTTTATTTCCTGTGCATGGGCGAGGGCGAGTTTTCCCTGTCGCTTGGCGACTCGCTCGTGCTTGCGTGCGCCCTTGCCTTTTCCTTTCACATTCTCGTGATCGATCGGTTTGCGCCGCTTGTGGACTGCGTGCGCATGAGCTGCATTCAATTTTTCGTGGGCAGCGCCTGGGGATTTGTCTTCATGCTTCTCTTTGAGCCTCCCGCCATGGAGCAGCTTCTTGCTGCGCTGCCTGCGATCCTCTATGCGGGCATCATGAGCAACGGCATCGCCTACACGCTGCAGATCGTTGCCCAAAACGGCGTTCACCCCACGATTGCCTCCATCATCCTCAGCATGGAGAGCATGGTGAGCGTCTTTTTCGGCTGGCTCATCATGCACCAGAACATGACGCTGCGCGAGCTCTCGGGCTGCGCCTTCATGATGGCGGCCATCATCATCGCGCAGCTGCCGGCCTCGGTTTTTAAACGCAAGCGCACGAAATAGTCTCGCCGCACTCCTTTGAAAGCCCTGCCGGGCCCATCAACTCCCCTACCGGCCGCGCAGAGGTGCTTTCGGCCCTCCGGATAAGAAAGACGCGGCAAAACGATGCGCACCTAAAGACGCACCAAAGAGAAAGCGCCGCTTGAAAACTGACTTCAAGCGGCGCTTTTAATCAATGCCTTAAGGGCCCGGAGGCCGAACCCGTAGGCCAGCTGCTACTTGGCGGCAGCTCCCTCGGCAGAGGCGTCCTCCTCGCTCTGCGGCTTGTACTCGTCGTTGAGCACCACGGCTTCATGCTTGGTGCGCAGGGCGTCGTAGTACATGCCCATGTCGGCGGGGCTAAACATCGAGGCAAGCTCCTGGGTGGTCATGATGACGTCCGTCTCCGATGCCTCGGGCGTCTGCGAGTTCATCACGTGGGCAATCTGAAAGCCCGAAGGCGTTCTCACGCCCACATAGGCGGGCAGATCCTTGGCCGGAACGCGCATGGCCGCATTGATGAGCTCAAAGCTCTGGCCCTGGGGATTGCCGCGCGAGAGCGTCATCGCTTCGCCAAAATCAACGCCATCAGCCTTGCCCGTTTTCAAGCTCTTTAAGAGTTCTTCGCCCTTGCCTGCGGCCGCCTCAAGCGCCCGGTCCTGGGTGAGGCGCGCAAGGATGTCCGTCTTGGACTCTTCAAAGCTCATGATGTGCGTCGGCCTAAACTCCTTGACGCGAGCTGCCACAAGCGTATTGGGCGAGACTTCAATTGCCTGCGTGTTGCGCTTTTCACGCAGACACTCGTCGGCAAAGAGGCTCTCGACGACGTGCTGATTGATGATCTTCTTTAATTCGGGATCAGCCGGGCCTTCGGCCGTGAGCCCGTTGAGCGTCTCGTCCTTGAGGCCGTACTTTTCGATGACCGGTGCAAGCGTGTCGCTTTGCTCGTAGACCAGGTTGCTGAAATTCTCAGCCTCTTCGGCAAAGCGCCGCTGGCTTTCCTGCTCTTGGTACAGACGCACGATTTCGTCGCGCACTTCGTCAAGCGGCTTGACGCTTTCATCCTTGATGTCGGTGACCTTCACGATATGAAAGCCGAACTCGGTCTGCACGGGCCCCACGATGTCGCCCTTTTTGGCTTTGAAGACCGCCTCTTCAAAGGCGGGCACCATCATGCCGCGGCCGAAAAAGCCCAGATCGCCCCCGTCCTTGGCGCTTGCCGGATCGGCGGAATTCTTTTGGGCCAATTCGGCAAACTGATCAGGATTGCTCTGCAGCGTCTTGTAGAGCTCCTCGGCCTTTGCCTTGGCCTTGTCGACGCCCTCGGAGAGGTCAATGAGGATGTGGCTTGCGCGCCGCTCTTCAGCCGCGCGGAAGCGGTTGGGATTCTGGTCGTAGAAGGTCTTGATGTCTTCTTCAGAGGGCGTGACGTCGGCAAAAAGCTTGGGCGTGAGCACGACGTACTCGATGTCGATTTCATCGGGGCGCTCAAAGAGCTTCTGGTTGTCCGTCCAGAACTTGTTGGCGTCCTCGTCGCTTACCTTGATGTCCTTCACGAAGTCGGCGCTCGGCACCGTGTGAATTGCCATCTCGCGCTTTTCATTGAGAAGGTTGAAGAGCTCGACCGCGGTCGTCTTGGGCACGATCACCGAACGGGTGACGCCTGAAGTAAGAAGCTCGCGCGCGATGTCGCCGCGCATGATCTGCACGAAGTACTCGTCGCTGTAGCCGCGGCTAGCAAGGAAGTTCTGGTAGCGCTCGGCGTTGAACTTGCCGTCTTCGACAAAGGCGGGCAGCGTCTTGATAAGTTCAATGGCCGTCTGCTCGCTCACTTCGACGTTCTCGCGGGTGACTTCGCCCGCCAGGGAGCGCTCGTTCATCATGCGCTCAAGAAGCGCCACGCGGGCCTCACGCGACTCAAGCATGTTGCTGCGGAAGTTGTCGCCCAGACGCTGGCGCAGGAGTTCGAGCTGCTGGCGCTTTGCCTCGTCAAACTGCTGCGGCAGAATCGACACGTCGTCGACCTTTGCAATTGCGCCGTCGTCGCTGATCATGCGGTTGTACGAATAAATGCCGGTGACGACAAAGCTGGGAATCACAAGAATCATGGCGATGAACATCAGCCAGCGCTTGTGATTGCGAAAAAGCTCAAGAAGCATGTGGTTTCCTTCAATTGAATGGTGTGAAAGGTCGCTGCGGCGGCAAAACAATGCCGCTGCCGGCTCCTCTCAGCCCGCCCGCATCATGAACGCCCCGGCCCTAGCAATTAAAGGGGCGCAAAGGGGCAGCGGACAGGCGAGGCATTTTATCGCAGGGCGCGCCCGCCCTCAAAGCAACAATCAGCTCGCCCCTGCCCTCACGGGCGGCGGACTTAAACCTTGAAGCGCAATCCCCGACCGTCAGGCCTATTGCGGATTTGCCTCAATGCCGATGAGACGGAACGCATCGACGTCAAAAAGCCCCATATCGGTCACCTTGAGGTGGCCGATGACGGGAAGCGACAAAAAGCTCAGCGCCATCACGGGGTGAAGCGCTTTTGAGACATGCAGCACATTGTGGGCCGCCTCAATGAAGCGGCTCTTGCTTTTTGCCGTTTCCACGGGCTGCGAGTCGGTCATGAGGCCGGCAATTTCCAGGGCAAGCGCGGCCTTTACCTCTTCGTCCTGAACAAGGACCAAGCCTCCGGCCATCGCTTCGATCGCCTTGACGGCAGCAAGCATGTCGCCGTCGTTGTCGCCGACAACGACGATGTTGTGCGAGTCATGCGCCACCGTGCTTGCAATCGCGCCGTGAAAGGGGACTCCCTCATCGGCAAAGCCCGACAGGAGAGCAAGCCCCATGCGGCCCGTTGCGTGGTGGCGCTCGATCACGGCAAGCTTCAAAAGCCCCGGATTGTCGCAGCAGCGAATTTCTCCCTCGGAGGTGCGCTGCACCTTCATGTGCAGATCGTCGGTGATGAGGTCTCCAGGCCTGATGCCGATGACATGCACCACGGGCGAGGCGGACACGATCTTTAAATCGTCTTTGGCTACGGGCTTGATGTTGACGCAGCCGCGCACGCGGCTGTCGGAGGCGGCCGCGGGTTCGGGCGTTGTCATGGCGCCGTCTCGGGCAATGCAGCGGCCGGCAACGAAAGTTGCCTTGACATGAAAGTCGGTGAGATTGTCAATGACAACAAAGTCGGCGTCCATGCCGGGGGCCACCGCCCCCTTTGTTTTCAAACCGTAGTGCTGCGCCGTGTTGATCGTTGCCATGCGCACGGCCTCGATCGGGTCGATGCCGCAGGCCACGGCGCGGCGCAGCACATGGTTGACGTGTCCGTGCGCGAGCACATCGTCGGGCGATGCGTCGTCGGTGCACAGGCACACAAAGCGGCTGTTGCGCGCCGTGACGGCGCGGCTTAACGCACTCACGTTCTGCCCGGCCGAGCCCTCGCGCATCTGCACGGCAAACCCGCGCTCAAGCCTCTGGAGCATTTCGAGCCCGGTGCTGCATTCATGATCGCTCGTCACGCCGCAGGCGCGGTACGCGGAGAGCTCTGAGTCGGCCGTCATGGGACTGTGGCCGTCGATGCGCTTGCCGCACGAGAGCGTCATCGCCGCCTTTTTGAGAAGATCTTCGTCGCCCGCAAGGACGCCCGGAACGTTCATCAGTTCGGCAAGACCGAGCACGCAATCGTCTTTGAGCAGCTCCTCGAGATCGGCGGCTGCAAGGCTTGCGCCCGCGCTCTCAAAGGGCGTAGACGGCACGCAGCTCGAGAGCATGAAGAAAATCGAAATCTCGGCGCGCCGGGCCTCTGCAATCATGAACCGAATGCCGTCAAGCCCGAGCACGTTGGCAATCTCGTGCGGGTCGGAAATGACGCAGGTGGTCCCGCAGGGCGCCACAAGGCGCGCAAACCGCACGGGCGTGACCATCGAAGACTCGATGTGGTCATGCGCGTCAATCAGACCCGGAATCACAAGCGCGCCCTTGAGGTCAATCACGTTTTTTGCGCGTGCCTTGAGATCCGAGCCGACATCAACAATGGTGCCGTCGACAACGGCAATCGAGCAGTCCTCGCGCACGCGGGCGTTGTAGACGTCAAGCACGCGGGCGTGCTCATAAAGAAAATCGCAGGGCACTCGGCCAAGCGCACAGTCAACCCGACGCCGCAAGGCTTCGACGGTGATGGCGGTTGTCGTCATGAAAAAACTTCCAACTTCCCCAAAGCCTCGCCGCAAAAAGCCCCGAAGGCCTTCCGCGGCAGGCTCAATGCAACAACGAAAGGCGTCCAAAGAAGGCGCCTTCCCTCAATTTCAGAGAGTGTAGCCCAAAGGCGATTGCGGAAGACGAACGCAAAATCAGGCGGCGCTGCACCCGCAAATTTTTGTAGTGTTCGCTATCTTTATGAGCTAAAATGCCCCGCAGCAATAATCAATGAGAGCGGCTATGGAGCTTTTTGCGAGATGACAGCCAAACAAGACAACGCCCCCGGAAAAGTCGAACAAGGCGGGCAGCGGCCCGCCTCCAAGGCGAGATCCCACGGCCGCCCGCGCACCTTTGACCGCGACAAGGCGCTTGAGACGGCGCTGCGTATTTTCTGGCAGCTGGGCTACGAGCCGGCCTCGGTGGCCTCGATCTGTTCGGCCATCGGCATCAATCCTCCGAGTTTTTACTCCGCCTTCGGCAGCAAAGAGGAGCTCTTCATGGAGGCCGTGCGCTACTACGAAAAGACCTACTGGACGGGCGTGCTAAAGAGCTTTGAGAGTTCGAAGCGCCCGATTTCTCAGGCCGTGGCCGACTTCTTTAAAGAGGCTGCGCGCATTCTTCTCAATCCGAAGAACCCGAGCGGGTGCATGGTCGTGCTGGCCGCGGTCAACATCTCGCCCAAGGAAAAAAACATCGCCGCGCAGGTCAAGGACCTGCGCATGGACACGCGCAACTTCTTTGCCCGGCGGCTTGAGCGCGCACGCGCCGAGGGCGAACTTGCAGCAGAGGCCGACATCGCGGCCCTGGCCGACTCGCTCAACATCTTTCTTGAAGGCATGTCGATTCAAGCCAAGGACGGCCTGCCGCTTGCACACCTGCTCAAGGCCGCGGACCTCGTGCCGCTCATTCTTGCCCCTTATGTCCTGGAGGATTCGTCAAAGCGCGCGCAGCCCCTTGCCTGAAGGATTTGACTGCGCGCACCCTTTGCCTTCAAACAACAATGTTTTGCCTGCTTTTTGCGTTTGGCCGCCCCGAGGCGGCAGCCGGCGCCTCAAGCGGCAGACTTCTTCTTATTTTTGCGAGGTAATGAAAAATGCCTGAACTTATTCCCGTTGAACTGCAAAACGTCTACCGTCTTTTCAATGTCGGCGGCACGGCTCTTGTGTCGGCTGCCTTCGAGGGCAAGGAAGACGTCATGCCCGCGACCTGGGTGTGCCCGCTCAACATTGAGCCCGCGCGCGTGACGGCCTGCATCGATTCGACGCACTACACGCGCCCGCTCATTGAAAAAAGCGGCATGTTCGCGCTTGCCCTGCCGATGATGTCGATCGTCAAGGAGGTGATGGTGCTGGGCTCGGTGAGCCGCAACGACGACGATGCAAAACTTGAAAAGAGCGGCGCCAAGTTCTTCAAGATGCCGGGCTACGACATGCCCTTTGTCGAGGGTTGCGCCTGCTACTGCGTCTTCAAGGCTCTGCCCGAAGAGCACATCGCCAAAGCCTACGACCTCTTTATCGGCGAAGCCGTCGCGGCCTGGGCCGATCCGCGCATCTTCGACGGGCGGCACTGGCTCTTTGAGAAGGCAGACAAGTCGATGAGCACCCTGCACTATGTCGCCGGCGGCCACTTCTACGGCATCGGCCAGGTGACCGACGTGCCGGGCTACGACGACATTTAAGCCATCATCCCATCGCCCTGCGCGCGGTGCCGCGCGCACGCAAAAGCGCCGGCTTTGGGGCTTCACAAGAGGCCGCAGCCGGCGTTTTTTTGTCTCTCTCAAAGCGCTTCCTGCAGAGGGCGCAGCTTCACACATTGCAGATTTCGCACGATTGCCTCCCCTCCCTTGACCTAGTTCTTTCCCTGATTATTCAAATTTTGAATAGCGCCATTAAAAAACCCCTGAAAACAAAGGGCTTGTGAAAAATCCATCGGTTTTCTCGGATTTGCCGCGAGTTTTGCGCTTCTCGCCTGAAAAGTCTTTCGTCAGACTGGATTATCCCCTGCCAAGGCCATGTTTTCTCCTTTAGATTCAATGCACTTCAGATATGCCAAGCGGAGATTTTGCTGATTTTGCAAAATAGGATTCAAAAGAGGCCTTTTCAGCGCCTCTTGCGCTTCGTAATCTCTGTTGCGGCAAGAGCGAAATACGGACAAACGACAAAAAAGCTCATCGCCTTGCCGGAAAACTTCAGGAGATACCCGCATATGACCCCACGCACGCTTTCAGCCGCAAGGCCGATGTCGACGGCCTGAGCGCCTTCGGCCGCATCGAGCAGGGACTAAAAAAGGCGCGCTCTTGAGGCCGCCCTTTTTCCCGCAAAGGCGCCTTGAGGGGCTTTTCGCTTCACCTGCCCCAATCACGCGCAAGCACCTTTTCTCCCTCCCCGCCCGGCCGACACTCAGGCAATTCTGAACTTTCACGAACGCTGCGCCTTCGTCTTTGACAAGGCGACGGGAGGGCTTTTTTGTCCTGCTTGAAGGCCCCCTTCTCGCGTTTTTGAGCGCAGCGCACCGAGCACGTCGTTTCAAGGAGACTACGATGGACTTATCCCAGCTCACCAGACGTTCCTTTTTGAAGGCATCAGCCATCACGGGCGCCACGGCAGGCATCGCGCAGATGACGGGAAACTTGATCCCGCAGGCGGCCGCGGCCGGCGCCAAGGCAGCCCCCGTCAAGGAAGAAACGCAAATCGTCAAGACCAGCTGCCGCGCCTGCATTCATGACTGCGCCGTGCTTGCCCACGTGCGCAACGGCCGCATCGTCAAGCTCGAAGGCAACCCCGAGAGCCAGATGAATCAGGGCGCGCTCTGCCCCAAGGGACTTGCCGGCATTCAGGCCGTCTACCACCCCAACCGCAACAAGTACCCCTTGATCCGCGTCGGCAAAAGGGGCGAAAACAAGTGGCGCCGCATTTCCTGGAAGGAAGCCATCGACATCATCGCCAAGAAGATTTGCGAAGTGACCGACAAGTACGGCGCCGAGACGATTCTGTGCACGACGGGCGGCGGCGGCAACCCCTGCTTTGCCGGCATCCGGCGCCTTGCCAATGCGCTCGGCACGCCAAACTTCATGGAGCCTGGCTGCGCGCAGTGCTATTTGCCGCGCGTGCTCACGTTCGATCTGCAGTACGGCGGCCCCGCAACGAGCATCGCCGATGAAAACGCGCTTGAGATCTACAACCCCAACACGCCCATGAAAAACATCGTGCTCTGGGGCGCCAATTCGGCCTACAGCTGCCCGGCGGGCGGCGGCCGCGCGCTCGTCGAGCTGCGCGCCAAGGGCGTCAAGACCGTCACGATCGATCCGCGCTTTGTTCCCGACGCGGCCAAGGCCGACGTGTGGCTGCCGATTCGCCCCGGCACCGACGTCGCCCTCATGCTCTGCTGGATCAACTACATCATCGAGCACAACCTCTACGACAAGGACTTCTGCCTGAAGTGGACCAACCTGCCGCATCTCGTGGATCCCGACACCCACATGTGTCTGCGCGCCAAAGACTTCTTTGGCGAAGGCGGCGACTACGACCGCGTCGTCTGGGATGCCAAGACGGGCAAGGCCGCTCTTTTGCCCTATCCGTGGGACGACAAGCTCGATGCGGTTCTTGACGGCGCCTTTGAAATCAACGGCAAGACCTACAAGACGGGCTTTCGGCTTTTAAAGGAGCGCGCAAGCCAATGGACGCTTGAAAAGGCCGCCAAGGAATGCTGGCTTGACGCGGGCAAGATCGAAGAGGCCATCAAGATCTTTGCCGAAGGCCCCGGCGGACTTGTGCTTGGCGTTGCAACCGACCAGATCGTCAACTCGGGCCAGGCCGCGCAGGCCGCCGTCGTGTTAAACGCCATCATGGGCTACGTGGAAAAGCCGGGCACGCTGCTGCAGAGAAACCCGATCGGCGACGTGCTCAACCAGGGCCGCTACCCGGTTAATCCCGCCCCGAAGCTTCTGCCCAAGGGACAGCTCAAAAAGCGTCTGGGCGGCACCGAACACAAGGGGCTTTATCTGTGGGACGCCGCGCAGCCTGCGGCCGTGCTTGAAGCCATGGAAACCGGCAAACCCTACCCGATCAAGGTGTGGCTTGAGCGCTCGGGCAACAAGCTCACAGCCCTGCCCGAGCCTGAGCGCTGGGCCAAGGCTTCAAGAAACGTCGATCTGATCGTGCACCTTTTTGTGTACCCGACGTCGTTTTCTCGCTACGCAGACATTTTGCTGCCGGCTACCGAATGGCTTGAGACGAACACCCTTGTCAACCACCTCAACAAGGTCTTTGCCCGCCAGGCCGTCACCCACACCTGGGAGACGGTCGACGAGACGCTCGTGTGGTCGCGCGTGGTCATCCGCTGCGCCGAACTCGGTCACAAGAACGCGCAGCGCGCCTGCGACCCGAAGTTCATGGGCGAGGATCTTGCCTACTGGAAGACGATGGAGGAGCTGCTCGATCAGCGCCTGAAGACGGCGGGCCTCACTTGGAAGACGATGCTCGAAAAAGACAACCCGCACACGTTCATGAGCTACGACGAGTGGAACCAGTACTACGTCTATCTGCAAAAGGACAAGGACGGACTGCCGCGCGGCTTCAGAACGTCGTCCAAGAAAATCGACGTCTACGGCGACTGCTACATCACGCTCGGCCGCACGGGCAAGCCCTACGCCCGCGACGACGATGTGGCGCCCGCGCCCAAGGACTACGATCCGCTGCCCTACTACCGGGCTCCGGCTGAGACGCCCTACAACGAGTACGGCAAAGAGTACCCGCTTGTCATCACCAACGGCCGCATTCCGTTCTATCACCACGGCACGCTGCGCAACAGCCCCTACATGCGCGAGAAGTACCCCGTCCCCGAAGTCTGGGTCAATCCCAAGGACGCGCAGAAATACGGCGTGGCCCAAGACGACTGGATTTGGGTGGAAAACAAGCGCGGCAAGATCCGCGGCGTGGCCCGCGTCACCGAGGGCATCCCGGTGGGCGTGCTCTACATGGAGCGCTTCTGGACGCCCGAGACGCTCGATACGCCCGACGAAGGCTGGAAGAGCGTCAACTACCAGATCCTCGCCCGCGCCGACGGCCCCTACAACGACATTCTCGGGACCCATACGCTGCGCGGCATTCAGGTGAAGATTTACAAGGCCGAAGGCGCGCCCGAAGGCGTCTTCACCAAGCCCGAGCAGTTCAAGATCTGGCTGCCGCAACCCTCTGACCGGACCAAGGATGTGGAGTTTTAAATCATGACCCAGAAAACCTTAGTAATTGATTTAGACCGCTGCATCGGCTGCGGCGCCTGTGAAATTTCCTGCAAGATGGAAAACGACGTGCCGCTCGGCGTCTACTACAACCGCGTGCTCTCGATCGGCCCCATCGGCACGTTCCCCAACATCAAGCAGTACTTCCTGCCTTCGGTGTGCCAGAACTGCCGCGAGGCGCCCTGCGTGACGGTCTGCCCGACGGGCGCCTCCTACAAGACCGACGACGGTCAGGTGCTCATCAACAAGGACAAGTGCATCGGCTGCAAGATGTGCATGGTCGCCTGCCCGTACGGCGCGCGCTCCTTTAACGAGGAGACGAAGGTGGTCGAAAAGTGCACGCTCTGCCGCCACCTGCAGGAGGTGGGCGAAGAGCCCGCCTGCGTGAAGGTCTGCTGCGCCAAGGCGCGCTTTTTCGGCGACATCGACGATCCCGAGAGCAAGGTCTCGAAGGTCGTCGCCGCAGCCGGTCCTGAAAACGTGCACTCGATGCCCGACAGCGGCAACAAGCCGAGCGTGCGCTACATCCTGCACGCCAAGACCGGCCCGTGGCTTGCCAAGCCGCCGAAGATGCAGTAAGTCCCATGCGGGCCGCAGAGGCACCCGCTGCGCTCTCTTAACCCTCTGAACCTAAAGAGAGCAAAGAGAGAGCAAAGCGCCCCGCCCCTTGCCGGGGCCGCCCTGCAGCCTTCACGCGGCCCTTCCGGGGGCTGATGCACGTGTCCCGCCCTTTTGCCGGGCGCGTGCGTCCCCCTTGTGAGGGCCGCAGCCGAGTCCAAAAACAAGAAAGACACACCAACCATGCACGACGAACTCAAGGCGGTTTTAGTCAACCGCCGCACCACCTACAAACTGCTTGCCCGGCTCTATCAGCTCGAAGTCGACGAAGAGACGCTCGCTCAGCTCAAGGGCATGCGCTTTCCCGAAGCGACTGAAGACGAAAGCCTCAACAAGGGCGGCGCGGGGCTCAACGACGCCGTCGCCAAGCTCACGCCCGAGGCGCTCGATGAGCTCGCAGCCGACTACGCCCGCACGTTTTTGAGCGCAGGCGTTGCCGAGGGTCCGGCCGCCTACCCGATCGAGTCGGTCTACACAAGCCGCGAACACCTCATCATGCAGGGCGCCTTTGAAGAGGTCTCCCGCATTCTCGCCGCCCACGGGCTTGCCGAAGCGCACAAGGACCTCTATCCGGATCATCTCGGCGTCGAGCTCGAATTCATGAGCTGGCTCGCCGACAAGACGATCAAGGCGCTCGAAGAGAACAAAACCGATGAGGCCGAGCAAGCCTTGGACGAACAAACGTCCTTCCTGCAAAAGCACCTGCTTGGCTGGACGCCGAAGTTTTTCGACGACGAGCGCAGCGTGGCGCAGTCTGACTTTTACCGCTCGCTTGCGGACTTCACGCAGGCCTGGCTCAACGCCGATGCGCGCTGGCTTGCCGCTTAAATCACCTTCGGCACAAAGCCCCCTTCACGGCCGCCCTGGGCGGCCTTTGGTTTTTTTAAAGCTTTTTCAAGGCCTTTTATGGCATTGGATTCAGCCATTTTGCGCGCATGCCGCTCTCAGCCGCGACGAAGGCAGCGCTTCTTTTAAAGCCCGTTTACAGGCTCTTGTCTGAAGTTACTTCTCTTCGAACAAATCGCGGTTGATTTCGCGCGCCCGGGCGCAGAGGTCGGAGCTGCTTGTCATGCGGTCGTTGTCGCGCTTTGCCTGCACGCGGCTCCACCAGTTGGCAAAGCTGCTCACCTCCTTGTTGGCGATGTCGACGTCGTGGCGCGTGACGACGCACATGTTCCAAAAGGGACGCGTCCAGCCTTCGAGAAAGGGAACGAGCCGCCCCTCTGCGAGCTCCTGCAGAATGTGCCCGCCGTAGAGATCGACCGTGATGCCCCAGTGGTTGAGCACGAGCTTTTTGAGCATGAACTGATCGTGCGTATAAAAGACGCTTCTCCACTGCAGCGTGGGCGAGGTGAGATTGTCCTTTTGCAGAAAGCGCGTGACGGGAAAGGAGCGCGTTTTCAACAGAAGCCCCCGGTGATCCTTCAAGTCGCTTAGCTTTCCGGGCACGCCCCAGCGGCGCAGATACTCGGGCGTGGCCAAAGGAAAGGTCGTTGTCGTTGCAATGGGGCGAATGCGAAATTCAGCCGGATCATCGGGAATGTGGTTGAGCATCGCCACATCGACGCGCCGCTCGCGCACGTCCTGCTCGGTTGCCTCGGGCTGAATCTCAAACTCGATGCCCGGGTGCTGATCGGCGTACTGCATGTAGTCAAAGCAGTAGAAGTCAAGCGACGCCTCAATCGGCGCCGCCACGCGAATGCGCGTCGTTTTGCGGATGCCAAAGCTCGGATCCTGCAGGTTCTGGAAGTCGCGCAGGATGGGCTCGAGCTCGGCAATGAGCCTGCGGCAGCGCGGCGTGGGCAAAAAGGGGCGCGTGCTTCGATCAAGCAGCTCGTAGCCGAGTTCTTCTTCAAGCCCAATGAGAAGGCGCGAGACTTTGGAGGCGTCAAGCCCCATGGCAATGCCCGTCTGCGAGACCTTGCCCGTGCGCGCGGTAAGCAATAGCGCCTTCCAGGCCGTGAGATCGTCCTTGTAGCCCATTTGTTTTTCTCTCCCTTACTGTTCTTTTTCTTTAACGGCCCCGGCATACTTCCTCGCCCAGGCCGAGACGCGCATCTTCATGCCCTCGATGTCGAGCACGCCGCAGGCAAAGCCCTTTCGGACAAGTTCGCCCGGCACGAACTCGTCATACTTCTCAAAAACCGGCACCTCCCCCGGATAGACGAGCTCCATGGGGTCAAAGCCCCTTGCAAGCACCTCGCCCGCGACGCGGTAAAAGTCCTCTTCGGAGGCCTTCATCCGGAAGATCATGAAGTAGGGGCGCGCCGCATTGAGCCCCTTGATGCCAAGCCGCGGCGCGCACAAAAGCTTGAGAAACCGCTCAAGCGCAAGAAAGGCATAGGTCCCTAGCCACGGAAAGAGCGCCCACATACCCTCTCCCAGGTGCACCAGCGGGCGGCGGCGCATGGCCGAGGCGGCAAACTTTGCCCGCGCATCGGCAAGTCTGCAGACGGCGTGCCGCATCAAATACGGATACGACTTGTCTTCGTTGAGTACGCCGTACATGCGCTCGAGAATGCGCGTGTGAATGTCGCCCGGCACATCCCCGAAGTAGGCGGGCACGCGCCCCTTGACAAGCGAACAGTAGACTTCCCGCTTGAGCCTGTCGATCTCCTCGACCACCCAGACGCGCCCTGCAATGGCGATTTTGTCGCCCACGGGAGGCGGGCGCACGATCGTCCCCAACTCCTCGGAGCCTGCGCGGACCGCATACTCTTCGTTTTCCTGAAAGACGGCGTAGAACTTGTAGCTGTTGACGATGCGCTCGCCTGCCAAGCCCACGATGAGCCCGCCGTTTTCCGTGCGGCTGATGTGGTCGATGCTGATGAGGTGCCGCAAAAGCGCTCTGTAGTCGTCCTGCGTGATGCGCTCAAAACAAAAAAGCGTCAGCACGCGGCTGGCAAGTTCTGCGGCCGTCATCTCGCCGCAGGAGGCGAGCGTGCTCATCGTCTGATGGTAGAGCAGGCTGTAGGGAAGCCGTCCCATGCGCGGGGGTTCGACAAAGCGCTCTTCAAGATAAAGCTGCACGAGCGCAATGCCCTGCAGCAGCCGCCAGGGAATGAATTCGGGGAACATGGCGCGCGGCTCGGGGTGATCTTCGCGCATCACAAACCACATTTCGGCCGGCGCTCCGCGGCGCCCGGTGCGCCCGAGGCGCTGCAAAAAGCCCGAGACCGTAAAGGGAGCGTCGATTTGAAACGCTCGCTCAAGCCTCCCAATGTCGATGCCAAGCTCAAGCGTGGCAGTGGCGCACACGCTTGCGGTGCTCTCGTCGTCCTTCATCACGTCTTCGGCCCCTTCGCGGTAGGAAGCCGAAAGGTTGCCGTGATGAATGAGAAAGCGGTCGGGCTCGCGGCGCACTTCGCAGTACTGCCGCAACATCTGGCAGACGGCCTCGCACTCTTCGCGCGAATTCGTAAAGACAAGGCACTTTCTGCCCCTTGTGTGCTCAAAGATGTAGCCCACGCCCGGATCGGCAAGTGCGGGCGCCTTGTCGGTCTCGGGCACCTCTTCGACTTCAGCAGCGGCGCACTCGGCTCTTCCCTCGTCGGCCTGCGGGTCGGTGTTAAAGAAGTGCTCCATCGAAAGACGCCAGACTTCCTTTGCGCCCTCAAAGCGCGGAATGACCGTGGTTCTGCCGCTGCCCGCCGCAAGAAAGCGTGCGGCCTGCTCGGGATTCCCGATGGTGGCCGAAAGCCCGATGCGCCTCGGCCGGCAGCCCGCAAGCCTGCACATGCGCTCAATAAGGCAGAAGGTCTGCAGGCCGCGGTCGCCGCGAAGAAGCGAGTGAATCTCATCGATCACCACAAAGCGAAGGTCGCCAAAAAGAGAGGCAATCTCCATGTGCCGGGTGAGCATCAGGGCTTCCAGCGACTCGGGCGTGATCTGCAGGATGCCCGAGGGCTTTTTCAGCAGCCTGCGCTTTTGCGACTGCGGCGCGTCGCCGTGCCAGCGCGTCACGGCAATGCCCGCTTCTTCGCACAGGGCGCTCAAGCGCTCGAACTGATCGTTGATCAGCGCCTTTAAGGGCGAGATGTAGAGCACGCCCACGCTTGCGGGCGGATTTTCCTCGTTGAGCGTCAGAATGGGAAAGAAGGCCGCTTCCGTCTTGCCCGAAGCGGTCGAAGCCGTGATGAGCACGTTGTCCTCGGTGCCGAAGATGGCCTGCGCCGCGGCGTTTTGCACGCCGCGCAGCACCTTCCAGCCCGAGCGGTAGATGTAGTCCTGAATAAAGGGCGCGTAGCGGTCAAAGGCATTCATACCGAGAACTCGGCAAACTGCGGCGTGCTTTGATCGGACACCGCATCGGGCTTGGCAAAGGCAAAGTCCTCGGAGTTGAGAACCTCGTCAAAGGCAAGCGACGGATTTTGCCAAA
The DNA here is from genome assembly GCA_019418605.1 of Sutterella sp. Taxonomy (GTDB): domain Bacteria; phylum Pseudomonadota; class Gammaproteobacteria; order Burkholderiales; family Burkholderiaceae_F; genus Duodenibacillus. The sequence continues at coordinate 56,474 of DYBN01000035.1, forward strand.
GGATGTCGAGCAATTCGATGAAGTCTCGAATCACCTCGCGGGGCGTGATGTGGGCGTCGGCCCCGATGCGGGAGAATTCAACGCGAACAAACGAACTTAGCTCCTGCGTGCCGAGAGTCCTCGGGCCGCCGTGCAAATCCGCATGCATGCCGGCGAGCTTTTCGCAGAGCACGAGCATCTCTTCGGGCGTCAGGGGCTCAAGCCGAATGACGGGCGCGAGCATGTCGCGCATGCCCGGGCGCGAGAACTTTCCTTCGGCAAGGCGCGAGCGCAGCGCCTCGTAGCTGAAGATGCCCCTGCGCCTGTCTTCCAGGGCCTCGGGCGTGGCGCTCATGATGATGCCGAGGTAGCGCGCCTTTCCCTGCAGGGCATCGTTGTACATCGCAAGAATCTTCTCGTAGTTGTTCTGGCGGCTTAACTCACGGGGAATCTTGAAGATGTTGACGAGCTCGTCGATCATGATCATCATGCCCGCGTAGCCCGCCATTCTGAAGAACACGGCAAAAAGCTTCAGATAGTCGTACCAGTTGTCGTCGCTGATGATGATGTTGACGCCGAGCTCGGCTCTGGCCTCGCGCTTGTAGACATACTCGCCCCGAAACCAGCGCAGAACCCTTGCCTTCTTCTCGTCGTCGCCCTCGATATAGGCGTTGTAGTAGGCTGCAAGAAGCCGCGCAAACTCAAAGCCGTGCACAAGCTCGTTCATGGCGGCCGTGACGGCGTGAATTTTTTGCTCAACCGCCTTGGAGAGAGCCGGATCGCCCGGAACAAGGCCGCTTTCTTCCACGCAGGCGTTTTGCACCGAGTTAATCCACCGATCAAGCACCAAAGCAAGCGCCCCGCCCTCGGGCTTGGTTTTAGTCGAAAGATTTGCGATGAGCTCGCGGTAGGTCGCAAGCCCCTGCCCGTTTGTTCCCTGCAGCCGCCGCTCGGGCGAGAGGTCCGCGTCGAGCACGATGAATCCGCGGTCCATGACGTAGTTGCGGATTGTTTGCAGCAAAAAGCTCTTGCCCGAACCGTAGCGCCCCACCACGAAGCGAAACGAGGCGCCGCCCTCGCTGATGATGTCCACGTCGTTGAGAAGCGCCTCGATTTCCAGCCTTCGGCCCACCGCAATGTAGGGCAGGCCGATGCGCGGCACCACGCCCCCTTTGAGCGAATTGAGAACAACCTGCGCAATGCGCCGGGGAACCTTTCGCGTTTGCTCTTGCATCTTGGTGTGTCAGTCGTTTGATAGATAGCGCCGAATATCTTCTCGGTAGTCTTCGACGAGCGCGAGGTGCGCGCCGTCGCAGTCAACGACATTGTCGCCGACCTCCTCAAAGAGGGCCTCGTTGATTGTATCGGCTGCGACCGAAGGCAACAGATGCCGGAGGGAAAAAAGCGCGTCGGGCGCTTCGCCCCTCAAAAGCATGACGAGCACCTCGCGCACGAGCGCCTGCCGATCGCCCGCAAGAGGCGCTGACGCCCCCGCAGCACTGCCGTTTGCCATGTCCCCGCCCTTCGACTCTTTCAAAATCGACCCTGAAGCGGACTTGCTGCCGGCGTCTTCAATCGCAGCCCTCGCCCCGCCGCCTCCTTCGTCAAAAAGCGGCTCGCGGGCAGCGAGACCGTCCTGAGAGGAAGAAAAGGCGCCGTTGTCTTCCAAATCGGCCTGGGTGAGGAGCTTTTCGCGCGTCACATCGGCATCCTCGCGGATGCGAGAGAGTTTGGAGAGCTCAATTTCAACCTTGGGCCGCTGCGCTTCCTTGCGCGCCTTGGCATCAGCTGCAATGGCGGCCTCGACAAAGGGCGTTGCCCACATCTCTTCCTCGCGCGGAGCAAGTTGCGGCCCGACATTAAGGTAGAGGCGAATCAAGCGGCTTGCCTCGCGCAGAAACTGCCGGAAGGCCCTCTTGTTGAGGCGATCCTCAAAATACGCGATCACGCGCCACTGACCGTTGACGCACTCATAGCGGCGCATGTCGTTGAGAACAACAACCGCGTCAGGGTGCTTTTGAGGCCAAAACACGGCGTTGGCAAGAGGCCTCCACAGCCTCGTGCTGCGCCTGCCGAAAACTCTTTCAAAAATTCTCGGTCCATTCCCGCGGGCGGTCTCAAAGCCCTCGTGCCAGGCGCGGGAAAAAAGCACCACAGCCCTTTCCCGGTCCTTGCAAAACGTGCGGCCGGATGCAAAGCGACTCCCCGCCAAAGCCGCAATGGCCGCAAACAGTTCGGCGTCGGTGACGACGTGGCGCAGCGAGAGCACCTGCGCGGACGCATCAAACCTCTCCTGAGAAGGCGGCGCAAACTCCCTGATTCTCTCCGGCGGCAATCCGCCCATGACGGCAAGCTCAAACATCCACCGGCGAAGGTTCAACTCCATCCGCGAGTCAGCCAAGCCCTTGCGTACATAGCAGTCGTCGAACGCCTTGAGCTTTTCAACGCGCTCGTTAAAGCTCTCCGCCCCGATGCCGTTGATGAGCTCGTAGACGTATAGATAGGCTAGCGACAAGGGCGCGCGCTCCCAAATGCCGCGCCGGATGCGCGTGCGCCAGCCGAAGTACCCCTTGAGCTGCTCGTCGTCGAGCTTGTGATAGGTCGGAAAGTACACCTGCACGTTTTCCGGCGTGGGGGCCTCGTCTTCGTAGTCGGCCATAAAAGCCGCCTGCACAACGAAGTTGTGCGCGTCGTGCTCGGCATCGCTTCGCGCATACTGATAGAGCCTTCTCATGGCGCGGATCTTTTCAAGGCCTGCGTCGGCAGCGCGCCGCCTTGCCCGGAGCCCGTCGGCGTCCGGCCCGACGCCCTGCGAGGGCGGCGCATCCTGCGGAATCGGAGTGTCCGAATAGACGATGCTCTGATGCGCATGATCGGCGTGCGGCAGCTCCTGCGTTTTCCCCTGGCCTGCGGCTACTTCTGAAAAAGACGGCGCATCGAGCACAATCGTGCAGCCTGATGCGGGCACCTCGGCGGCGGCCTTGTCAAAGAGCTTGAAGACTAGAGAGCTCGGCGTCTCTTCCGTGAGCCGCACGCCGACCCAGAGGCTGCCGTGCATGCAATAGCCGGGACCGAAGCCGGGAGCGTCGATTGCCTCGAGCAGCTCCTCGCCCGCCTTGATGTCGCAGAGCTCCTCGATGCTCCCCGTCTGCTCGTTGCGGCGGCTCACAAAAAGCGCAATCCACTCGCCGTTGACCGGGTTGCTGATGACGGACCAGCCGGGCAGACACCCCCACTTGTACTCCGGCTTCAAGCCGTACTTTTGCAGTGCATAGTCTGCAAGGTCTGATAGCTGCAATCCCGCCTCTCCTTGAAAAAGGTTTCCCCCGGTCGAAAACTCACGCCAAGCGAATTATCCCGCGGGCCGCGCCGCACCGCGTGCGAAAAGAGAAATTGGCGGCGCTGCCGGCGCCCTTTGACCGACTGGCCCCCTCTCGTGCGTCAACGCGCGGCGCGCCGACTCCCTCGCCCTGCGATTGCGTTGAATTTGCACAAAAAAATCAAACCTTTGCGACGAATGTGACGCTTGCCCAAAGCCAAATGATCATAAGCTCAAAAAGCGAAGCCGCCCCTCATGAACAAGCGGCTTTTCAAAATGAAACGCCTGCTCCCCGCTCAAGGCTTTTGACTTCATTCGGACACAATGGGAGGTTTCATGCACGCGATCACGGCACTCGAACATCTTTGCGGCAAAAGGCTCGCAGCGGCGTGCGCCGCTCTTTCTCTGAGCCTGGCGCCGGGCTGGGCGGCCCCGGCGCAGGCCGCGGCCCCCGAAGACGGCTTCATCCGCCTGGAAGGCGGCACGGTGACGATCGGCAGCCCCGACAACGAGAGGCAGCGCGAAGCCGATGAAGTTCGCCATCAGGTGACGCTCGCTCCCTTTTGGGTTGATCCTTATGAAGTGACGCAGGCCGACTACAAAGCCGTCATGGGAAAAAATCCGAGCGGCTTTGTTGGCGAAAAGCTTCCGGTGGAGAGCGTCTCCTGGCTTGATGCCGTGCGCTACTGCAACGCCTTGAGCGTAAAGCGCGGACTCACGCCCGTCTACACGATCGAGGGCGAGGCCGTCACCTGGAATCGCTCTGCCGACGGCTACCGGCTTCTGACCGAAGCCGAGTGGGAATACGCCGCCCGAGCCGGCACCGACACAATCTTTAACGTCGGCAATCAGGTCCACAGCGACAAAATCAACTTTCAGGGCAGCTACCCCTACCTCATTGAAGAAAACTACGTCGTCGAGCGCGACCCGAGCGTGCGAACAAGCCGCAACCGCGGCCGCACCATTGCCGTGGGCAGCCTCGCGCCCAATGCCTTCGGGCTCTACGACATGCACGGCAACGTCTCCGAGTGGGTGTTTGACTACTACGGTCCCTATCAGACGCAAAACGCACAAAACCCCGCCGGGCCGAGTGAAGGAAGTCTGCGCGTCAACCGCGGCGGCGCCTTCAACGATTTCGGCAAGCATTTAAGAAGCGCCTGCCGCTCGGCCTTGAATCCAATTGAAACCGACCACAATCTCGGCTTTCGCATTGCAAGAAACGACGCCCCCATTGCCGAGACAGTCAAGACAAGCGCCCCGAAGCGCATTGCCATGCCGGCCAATCCCCGCATTCTTGTGGCCTACTACTCCTACTCGGGAAACACGCGCGATGCTGCGCACCTCATCGCCAAAAAGCTGGGCACGAAGCTTTTTGCCGTGACCATGAAGGAGCCCTACTGGGGCGAAATCTACGAGGTCACGCAAATCGACATGAACGCCGGCACGCGGCCGCCTCTGACGGGAAAAATCGAAGAGCTCGAAGACTACGACGTGATTTTGCTGGGATACCCGACCTGGTGGGCAACCGTGCCGCCCCCCATGCTGACGCTGCTTGAGTCGCAGGACTTTGCCGGAAAAATCATCATCCCCTTTAGCAGCCACGGCGGGACCGAATTCGGCGACAGCCTTTCGGATCTGGCCAAAACGGTGCCGGATGCGTACGTCGGCATCGGCCTTGAGTTCTACTACTCGGGCGGCCGCAGGCTTCAAGAGCGCATTGATGCCTGGCTCAAGGAAAACGGCATCAGGCTTGATGCCCGCAGATAAAAGACACCTTCTCCCTTTGTGCAGCAGCACGGCAATTTGGACGTCAATTATGAAACAGTGCACGCGACGAACGTTTTTGCGCACCAACGCATATCTCGGAGCCGCCGTGGCGGCGGGCGCTCTGCTGCCCGGCGCCTCAGGCAGGGCCGCTTTTGCCGCACAGGCCCCGATCGACGACGGCTTCGTGAGGCTCGAGGGCGGCCTTGCAACCATCGGCAGCCCCGAAACTGAACGGCAGCGCTCGTCTGACGAAGTGCGCCACCAAGTGCGCATCAGCCCCTTTTTACGTTGACAAGTACGAAGTCACGCAGCGCGACTACGAGGCGCTCATGGGAGTCAACCCGAGCGCATCCAAGGGCGCCAACCTGCCCGTTGAAAACGTCGCGTGGCTTGACTGCGTGCGCTACTGCAATGCCTTGAGCAAAAAGCGCGGCCTTGCGCCCGTCTACACGATTGAGGGCGAGGCCGTTGCGTGGGATCGGTCGGCCGACGGCTACCGGCTTTTGACCGAAGCCGAATGGGAGTACGCGGCGCGCGCCGGGTCCGATGCGATTTTCCCGACGGGCAGTCAAACCGATCCGGAAAAGCTCAACTATCAAGGCAGTTACCCCTACCTCATTGAGGAAAACTACGTCGTCGAGCGCGACCCCTCCGTGCGCCCGGGGCGCAACCGCGGCCGCACGGTGCCCGTCACGGAACTTTCGCCCAATGCCTTCGGGCTATTGAACATGCACGGCAACGTGGCCGAGTGGGTGTTTGACTACTACGGCGCCTACGACGCCAACACGCCGCAGGATCCGGCGGGCCCCGAGACGGGCGCGCTGCGCGTTGCCAGAGGCGGCTCCTTCAACGACTTTGCAAAGCACATTCGCAGCAGCTACCGCTCGGCGCTCAACCCGATCGACGCCGACCGCAACCTTGGCTTTCGCTTGGCAAGAAACGCCGTCCCCATCGAAAGCGTTGTGCGCACGCAGGCCCCGAGGCGCATCGCCATGCCAGCCCGGCCAAAGGTGCTGATCGCCTATTTCTCCTACTCGGGCAACACGCGCGACGCCGCGCTCTACATGGGCGAGCGCCTCGGGCTTGAACCCTTTGAAATCACGATGAAGGAGCCCTATCACGGAGAAATTTATGAAGTGTCGCAGCGCGACATGAACGCCGGCGCAAGGCCCGCTCTGGCCAGGCTCGTTGACAACCTTTCTCAGTACGACGTGATCCTTCTGGGCTATCCCACCTGGTGGGCGACCGTGCCGCCGCCCGTTCTCACCTTTGTTGAGTCACAGAACTTCGCGGGGAAAATCATTTTGCCCTTTAGCAGCCACGGCAGCACCGACTTCGGGGAGAGCCTCTCGGATCTTGCCAAGGCGGTTCCCGAAGCTTATGTCGGCATCGGCCTTGAGTTCTACTACTCGGGCGGGCGCAGGCTCAAAGGACGCATCGACGAGTGGCTGCGCAGCAGCGGCGTATTGAAATGACGAGCCGCCTTCAAACCCAAACCGCAGTCAGGGACAGAATCTTGACGATGGTCAAACGTAAGAAGCAAATTCCGGAGGGTAAATCATGACGCGCAGAGCACTGGCAAAAATCGTAATTGATGCGGCGATTCTGACGCTCATGCTGTGCCTGATCAGCTACCCCCTCATTCGCGGACTCTGGCGTCACGCCATGATGGGGTGCGCCTTTGCGACCTGCTTTGTCATTCACCAGGCATTCAACGCCTGGTGGTACCGCTCGCTCGCAACAGGCAGGTGGAACGCGCGGCGCGTCATTCTCACGGCGCTTGACTTTATCCTTATTGCCGACGTTGTCGTGCTCGTGACAAGCGCCGTTTTGCTCGCCGGGGAGGTCTTTTCCTTTGCCGCCTTTCCCATGACGAACTGGGCAAGAAGCCTTCACGTGACGGCCACGGCCTGGGCGCTTGTGCTTGCAAGCGTGCACCTTGGCTTTCACGGAGAGGCTTTCTGGAAAAAATTCAAGGAGACTCTGGGCGTCTTCTGGCCGTGCGCCATGAGCTGCATTATCGGCATCGGCGCCGTCTCCTTCGTTCATACCGAGATGATCTGGGACTTGCTGCACGAAGACGAAATGAAGCTGCTGCCCGAGACCTTCGTCGAGTTCACAGCTCAGCGCTTGGGCGTCGTGATGCTTTTTGCCACGCTCGGCCGCTGCGTGGTCGAACTGCTGCAGCTCTTTGGCCGAAGAAAGCGAAGCCAACGCGGTCTCAGGCCGCGCGCCCCGCAGACCGCGCCCTCGCCGCTTGAGGCCGAATAGAAGAGAAAACGAATCCAACCCGTCAGCCGCCGTCAGGCCCTTCATTGAACCGCGGCGGCTTGTTTTCTTCCAGCCTCGAATCCGCAGGACGTCGGAATCAGCAAGGAAAAGAAAAAATCGAGAGAACACAGGAGGGCGGCAGGAGCGCTGAAAAGGTGCGGCCCAAAAGAAAAATTCCGGGCAAACCTCGCGCACGGCAGAAAAAAGGAAACCCCCTGCAACCTTGAAGCTGCAAGGGGTTGTCTCTGGCGGAGTGGACGGGACTCGAACCCGCGACCCTCGACGTGACAGGCCGATATTCTAACCAACTGAACTACCACTCCATCGGCATCGGAAGCCAACGGCTTCGTCTGTCGGGAGTCGCCATTTTACAGAGATCAAAAATTTTTGCAAGCCCCCTGTTTTTAGATTTTTTGATCCTCCTCTTCTTGCCTGTTCTTCCCGTCACTGACGCCTGGCGGCCCTCGAAAGCAAATGCTTTCGAGCGAGGGTTCACTCGCCGTCTGTGCACCGCATCTGGAAGCTGCATCAGCTCCGCCGCCCGCGTCTGAGTCGAACTCCTTGCACTTTTATGCTGCGTCAGCAGCTGCCTGCAGGCAGCTGGCCGCGCCCTTCCTGGCCGGCAACGCCGCCCGGAACACGGGCTGCGGCGTTTCATCGGGCAAAGCGGCACGCACCGGCGAGGCTATCCTTCAAATCCCACATCTTGGAACTCGCGAGTCTTTCTGCGGCGCTTTTTTCACCGAGCTGCCAAGGCCGGTCATCTTGGTTCATGGGCCAAAGGCAGATATTTACATTTTGAAACATCTTTTCCTGTTGTCTTTCTCCTGCCACGCTCTCTCGCCCGCAAGGACGGGCGTTCTTTTCGACTTCCCAAATTCTTTCGTCAGATCAATCCTCTAGCGAACAGGACAAACGTACCCGTCAAAGCGTCTTGGTTGTCCGACACAAGGAAAGCTGACGCAGAGCACAGGAGACCTATGGTTAACCCCTATACCAAGCCTGCATGCTTGCCTATAAAGTTCCGCCTGTCATTGATTTGCAATGAACGCAGAGCTTCGTTTGCCCTTGAGTTCTTGACATCAATGCCGGAGTGGTAGTTCAGTTGGTTAGAATATCGGCCTGTCACGTCGAGGGTCGCGGGTTCGAGTCCCGTCCACTCCGCCAAAGACAACCCCTTGCAGTCTAAAGCTGCGAGGGGTTTCCTTTTATTCGCGCCCGGCACGGCAAGAACTTCACGTCCCGCCGCCCTTGCTCCGCCAAAACCCGGACACGGCCGCTTTGCCGATCAAACTCACAAGCGCTGCAATCGCCCGCGCCCTGAAGATTCCCCCCGCCCTTTCCCCGTCGAAAATTGCCGCGGACCGCATGCCCATTGGCTTGGCATAGACTTTCCCCAAAAAATCCGCGAGAGAACCGGTGCATCGCGCCTTTTGCGGCACCCGCACCAAGCGGCTGACAGGAGCCCGTCATGACTTCATTTGAAAGCGCCGCTCCCGGCGCTCAACAAGATATGGAGGTCGTCCGCTGGACCTCGTGCGTGGTCAACTGCGGCAGCCGCTGCCCGCTCAAGGCCATCGTCAAAAACGGCCGGATCGTTCGCATTGAAGCTGAAAACACGGGCGAGGATTCAAACGGCATGCCCGAGACCGTTCCGCACATACGCGCCTGCGTGCGCGGCCGCTCGATTCGTCAGCGCCTGTACTCGGCCGAACGGCTGAAATATCCCATGAAGCGCGTCGGCAAGCGCGGCGAAGGCAAGTTCGAGCGCATCAGCTGGGACGAGGCGCTCGACCTTGTCGCCGGCAACCTCAGGCGCGTGATCGACACGTACGGCAACGAGGCCGTCTATCTGCAGTACGGCTCGGGCTCCTACCAGCTTGTCTCCACGCGCCGCACCGCCATGCGTCTTCTCAACATGCTCGGCGGCTTTCTCGGGCAGTACGGCACCTATTCTTCGGCGCAGATCAACGGAGCCCTCCCCTACACCTTCGGCATTGGAGCGCACGGCTCGATGATGACCGAAGTCGGCAACGCCGCTCTTTACGTTGCCTTTGGCAACAACCCGATGGTGACGCGCCAGT
>DYBN01000036.1 GCA_019418605.1 Sutterella sp.
AAGCGCGTAGCACGTGTTGGACCAGGCGGGCTCCGGAATCGGGCGCCCGGCAAGCGTCTCGGTGATGGCCCGCGCCGTCACCTTGGCCTGCGTGTTGGCCGAAAAGCCGCTCTTGGGCATGGCGTCGGCAATCGAAGCGTCGCCCAGCACATAGACCGACTTGTGAATCGTCGACTCAAACGTGCGCCGGTCAATCGGGCAAAAGCCCGATGCGTCGGCAAGCCCCATGTCAAGCGCGACTTGCGCGGCGCGCATGGGCGGAATGACGTTGATGACGTCGCCCGTGAAGCTTCCCGCCCCCTTGGTCGTCACGGTCATGGTCTGCGCGTCGATCGAAGCGGGCGCGGCGCCGTCGCTGCCTCTGAGCCAAACGAGGCTTGTGGGGTCTTTCGGCTCGACGAGATAGTCCTTGAGCTTCGTTTTGTAGGGCTCGGGCGGAACAAACCCGTAGAGATGGTTCCAGCCGATGAGCATCGTCTCGTCGGTCACAAACGAGTCCTTGGGATCGAGCACGATGACGCGCGCGTTTTTCTTGTGCGCCCGCGTCCACTCGTAGACCAAGGCCGCGCGCTCGTAGGGCCCGGGCGGGCACCGGTACGGATTGGGTGGGGCAACGAGAATAAACGTGCCGGCATCCGGCATCGCAAGCAGCTGATCGCGCAGCAGCGCCGTCTGCGGGCCCGCAATCCAGCCCGAGGGGATGCGCGAGGCGGCAATGTCGGCGCTGTAGCCCGCAATCTGCTCGTAAAGAAGCTCGATGCCGGGCGAGACCACGAGAAAGTCGTAGCCGCAGGTCTGCCCCGAGGCGGTGCGGATTTCCTTTTTGACGGGATCAAGGCCCGTGACGACGTCCTCAACCACGCGCACGCCTCTTGCCTTTAAGGGCGCGTAGTCAACGCGCAGATCGTTCATCGTCACGGCGCCCGTGAGCACCTCCGAGGACCCGTAATGGCGCGTGAAATACGGATTGCGCTCAAAGACGGTGATGTCGACTTCGGGCGCAAACATCTTCATGTACTTGCTGAAGGTGGCCCCGCCCACGCCCGCGCCCACGACGACGATGCGCGCCTTGGTGCGCGTCTGCGCCAGCGCCGGCATGAAGGGAATGGCTCCAATGCCTGCCGCCGCAACGGCGCCCGCGAGCCCCTTTAGGAGAAGCCTGCGGCTAGCCTGCGGGATGTCAGCACTTGCCACGTCCTGCGCGGCCTTCAGAAAGAACTTTTCCTTTGAAAACTGAGCCATCACTTTCCCTCCCTGAAGTTGCCGAGCTTGTCATAGGCAATCGAGTCGTTGCCCGAGGCGGGCAGCGAGGCAAAGTACTCGGCGATGCGCTCGATTTCCGCATCGTTGTAGCCCTGCGCGATGTGGCTCATGATGGAGCTCGGACGCTTGAGGTCGCGAAACTCCTGCATGACGCGCGTCATCGTCGACTTCTCCATGCCCGCAAGCGGGGGAAAGGCCTCTGCCGCGAGCGCGCCGTTGGTGCCGTGGCAGGCCGCGCAGGTGTGCGCAAACGTCTCGCCCGTGGGCTCGGCGGCCCAGGCGCAGCTCATCGAGGCTGCGGCGGCAAGCACAAAGGCTCCTTTAAGAGCGTGTTGCATTTCAAAAATTCTTCGCATTTTGACGTTCTCCCGGGGCCTTTAAGCCGACATGATCGTGGCAATGCCGATCACGAAGTAGCCCGCCACCCACAACAGCAGCATGCCGATGGCAGCCGCCCCGATGCGCTCGGTGCCTTGCGCGGCGCCCGCAGTCGTCTGCGGCCGCCCGGCCTGCCAGGCAAGCCGGATCATGTAGGCCAAGGCCGTGCCGCCCACGCACAGGAATGTGATGAAAAAGATCGCCGTCGAGGGAAGGTCAAAGTGCACCGTGTACTGCATGACGTCGTAGCCGGCAGAGGAAAGCAGCGTGCCGTAGCGCAGCACCTCGCGCAGGGCCGCAAGCAGAATCGTCATCACAAGCGTCATGCCGAACATGCCGTAGTTGCAGGGGATGCACAGGCGGCGTTTTTTCTGCAGCGCAGGCAGCGCAATGAAAAAGATCACCGCAATGAGTCCCACCCAGGGCCAGATGCTCGAGGAAAACCACGCCATCGAAGGCGGCAGCGTCGCCATCCAGGCCGCGCCCGTCACAAGCAGCGCAATGCCGCCGATCAAGGCCGTCTTGCGGCCCGTCGCCTCAAGGTAGTCGATGTAGCCGCCGTCGCGCTCCTGGCTTCCGAGCAAATAGGCGCGCATGCCAAAGAGCCAGGCCGCGGTCACGGGAAAGGCAAGGCACAGGAAAAAGAGAAGGCGAGGAAGCGAGCTGTAGTGCAGCGACCGGCCCGAGGGGTCGACAACACCGCCCGGGGCGTACCACTCAAGGAACTGTCCCGGCAGCAGCAGCTGCGTTGAGAGCGAATGAATGACCCAGCCTGCGCCCGCAAAGGCGACAAAGGCAACGATGAGCGCTGCGCCCCTTCTGTAGGGCAAGGCGTGCCCCTTGTCAGCGCCTTCAGCGTGATTGCCAAGGCAAAAGACGTAAAGCGCCAGGTACCCGACCATGACGAGCACGAGAAACGCGAGCGTCCAGCCCGCCGAGAGCATGCTCGAGGTGTACCAGAAGGGGTCGTAGACCACCTGCACGAACAAAAGCGGCGCCACGCCGAGCACGATCACCATGCCCACGGCAAACTTTGCCGTGAAGGCTAGCGGCAGGGCAAGCCTGCGGCTATACGGGTTGCTGCTCCAGACGCCCTTTGCCGCGAGCACGAGCGTACCCAGCATGAGCGCCACGGCCGCAATGTGAAGGGCAAAGGTCACCACGCCCAGAATCAGGAACAAAATCGGATGCGCGGGCGCTCCCGCTCGATCCATCAGAGCCAGAAAAAGAGTCTCGTTCATTTTTTGTTTTCCTCCCCGGCGGCTGCGCCGTCCTTGCCCGTGATCACGAGCTTGGCGGGATCGGGTGAATTGAGAGCCTTGTGCAGGAACGCGGCAAGCGCGCTTCGTTCGTCAGAAGGCAGCGGCAGCGGCGGCATGTAGGCCGTGTGGCCGTTATAAAGAGCCGCGCCGAGATAGGTGTTGATGTCGGCCTCGCTCGTTCCTTCGGCAAAGACCGTCTTCATCGGGCGGATGCCCGAGGCGGTAAGCGAATGGCACGAGGCGCACATCGAAAGCGCAATGAAGCGCCCGGCCTCAAGCTTGTTTTCCGGCGTCACCTTCTGCAGCCCATCGGGGGTGAAGGGGTGGGTGGCGAGAAGGCCCTTGGCGGAAATCAGCGGCAGCTCGCTTTTGATGTCAAAGGCGGGCACATCGCGCCCGATCACTTGATTGGAGTAGACAAACTGTCCCGACGTCCAGGGCTTGCGGATGATTTCGCGGGCCGTTTCCTCGGGCGCAAGGCCGAGCACGAGAATGACGACGGTCGCCACGGCCGCCACGGCCGAGCTCAGAAGCTTCGGCGCGGCCGCCATGACAAGAAAGTAGACGACGCTCAAGGCCACGGCCGCCGTCATCATGGTGCTGAAGCTCTCGGGCAGGCGCGTGTTCATGATGAGCGCGGTCTCCTCGGGAATCGTTCCGAGGTACCAATAAAAGCACGCGATGCCGCCCACGGCGCCGATGATGCCCACCGTCGAGAGCACGCGCGAGATGGTCTTCTTTTCCTCGGCGTCCTTGATAAAGCCCGCGACAATGCCGCCCACGACGCCCGTGATGGTGAGCATGAAGAAGAGGCGCGTAAACATCTGCGCAAACGTGTTGGGCCCGAAGAAGGCCTGCATCACGGAGCCCGTCTCATACCAGGAGGGCATGCCCGGCCAGAGCATGAAGCTCAGCACGCCCACGATCACCATGAGGGTGCCCACGGACGAGAGTGCAAAGATGGCTGCAATCTTGGTGTAGGTGCGGCTTGAGACGCGGCCCGCGAGGTACACAAGAAGGTAGACGCCCACGATTTCCACGATGAAGAACACCCACTCGGTCGCCCAGAGCCACACGAAGTTGTGAATGAGCGCCGAGAGCCCGCGCGGGTTGGCGAGCGTGGCCGAAAACCAGATGCCCGGGCCCGTGACCGAGCCCAGCACGTAGCTAAAGACAAGCAAAAAGACGCCGTAGCGCCGGATGAAGGTGAGATATTCCGGTTTGTTGTGCGTGACGGCGCGGCGCGCAAGCCACGCAAAGAGCAGCGCGCTGCCCACGGACGCATGCGAAAAGAGCACGTGGATCGTGGCAATGATGCCGATCACCCAGCCGCTTCCGACGCCCGGCTCAAACCAGGTTGGATACAGTCCCAACATAGGACGCGACCTCCTGAGGACATAGGGATGGATAAACGCCGCGCCCCAGGACTCAAGACCCCTCCCGCACCCGTCAATGAAGGGGCTCCTCACCCCGCATCAAGTGCGCCCGCGGCCTTCGGGTAAAAAACCTTTCACACGGCCCGGGGCCAAAGACGTGATTCCCGCCCCGGTCCGTTGTCCAAGCACGGCCCGTTGTCTTCTGCAAGTTTGTGCAACTGAGATGCATTCGCTTACAGATTTCTCAATGTTTTCAAGAATCTACCTGAGCCCCTGTGGAAAAAACATACGCTTGTCGTATGCATCCGATTACGACTTTGGAGGGGCTCGGGCCCAGGTTTTCGCGCCTTTTTCTAGCTCCAAAGACTAGAGTCGAGCGCGTGCTTGAATCTCAATAAGAAAATGATTAGCAACTGCGTTTTTGCGACTGCAGGCGCCAAAAAATGCGCCCTGCACGCATGCATCCCGATGCCTCCCATCGGAGGATGGAGGTTTTGCTTAGAAAAGAGGAAAAAGGAAGGGAGAAAGGCGCAAAATGCACGCGCTTAAAGAGCAATGCCCGCAGCCGCAAAGAGCCGACGGCGCCCCGGCTGGCGTCGTCAAAGAGGCGTCCGAGCGCCGTCAAAGGGGCTTTAAGGCTTGATCGCCTCGCCGTAGCGCTCAACGAGAAAGGCGACGATTTCCTCGCGCGATCTGCCCTGCTGCAGCTGCGCGCGGATGTCGGCGAGCGCCTCGCGCGCCTTTGCTCCCGCGGCGGCCTCAAGCGCGCGCTCGGGCGAGGCCGGATCGCGCAGTCCGCGCGCGATGGCGCGCACCTCTTCTTCGAACCCGGCGGGATCCGAAGCCTTGTCTTTCGCCTCGCTCATCATCTGCGCGGCCTTTTGCATCTTCTGCGCCGAGCTCGTCTGATCGTAGGCCGTCGGCACGGCGTACCAGCTCATGAATGCACCGGCGGCAAGCGCAAGCAGCAGCACGCCTCCGAACCCGATTCTGATGCGCATGTGACTTTATGTCCCGTCTTCTTGTTGTTTTTGCGTGTTTGTGCGTGTTCGCGCCGGCCTTGCGTGAAAAATTTTTCACTGCCCGCAGGCGGAATTTGGGAAAATTACCACACGCGGCAGAGCCCTTGGCGTCTGCCGTTGTCAAAAGCCTTCGCGAACTTTCCCGCATCCGCTCGCCTTGAACCGGCGCTTATCGTTCATGCGCATCACGCTTCGACAACTGCAGGTCTTTCTTGCCGTGCACACCCTTGGGAACCTCTCAAAGGCCGCCCAGCGGCTGTGCGTGACCTCAAGCGCCGCAAGCCAGGCGCTCAAGGAGCTTGAAAAAGCGCTCGACACCCAGCTTTTCACCCGCTCGCCTTCGGGCCTTGCGCCCACGGACGCCGCCGCCTGTCTTGTGCCTCACGCCACGCTCGTTGTAAAGAAAGCCGAGGAAATCGAAGAGATGTTCGCCGCGCGCCGCATGGGGCTCGCGGGCGCCCTGGTCGTGGGCGCTAACCGCGCAAGCGGCATCTACATCCTCTCAAGGCGGCTGCCGCTTTTAAAGCAAAAGCACCCGGCGATCGACCCCTCGCTTGTTATCGAAGACAACGACGTGGTCGAGCAGGGCGTGCTTGAAAACCGATTTGACGTGGGCTTCATCAGCCGGCCGCCCGTGAACGCCACGCTTGCGAGCTTTGCCTGCTTTCGAGACGACTTCACGCTTGTGGCAAGCCCCAAAAGCCCGTTGATCTCCATGGAGGCCACCGCACAGGACTTCTGCCTTGCCACCTGGATTCTCGATCAGGAGACGGGCGTGCGGGAGGCGTCGCTGCGCTGGCTCAAGGCGCAGGGCATCACCGTTTCAAGCGCGCTCATGATGAACACGATGGGCGCCATCAAGCGCGCCGTGGCAACGGGACTGGGCCTGGCCGTCCTGCCCTATCTTTCCGTGAAGGAGGAAATTCTGCGCGGCGACTTGGTTGAACTCAGAAAAGACATCAACCCGGACCGCGCCGGCGACGGGCGCGGCCCCGGGCGCGACGCCTCGCGGCGCATCTACGCCGTCTTTCGGCCCGAGCACGCCCCGGAGCTGCGGGAACTTTTTTTCAAAGAATGCGGCATCCGGCCGCTTGCCTCAGAAGAGCGTTGACCGCGGTCCCGAGGCTACCGGATCAACGAGCGGTACCTCGTCGTGCGTCCGCTTCCGACCTTTTCGATCTGCCCGTCCTTTAACAAGGCATTGACGGCTGAGTTGGCCGACGTTCTCGAGACATTGAGCATTTTCATGAGGTCAGCCGTCGTGAGCGCATCGTAGTTTCCAAACAAGGCGCGGCAGCGCTCTTTCAGAGTCCCGCGCAGTTCGATTTGAATTTTTGGCAGGACGATGCGAAAAACGCGCCGCGTTGCCTGCAACTTTGGCTGCGCGTCCAAATTAGCGTACGCCCGCCAGATCATTGGGAAGCCTGAGCCGCAATCCTGCATCCAGCCCAAGTCTCTGAAGATCCCGGCCAAACGTTCGCTGCGGCATTTGCCCACGCCTTCCAAAACGATGTCTTCAACGCTCAGTCGCCCAGGGATGCTCCCGTAGGATACAAATTCGCATCGATTCGGGAAGATGGAAATTTTCGTGGGCTCCATCCGGGAGTAATCCCGATGAACCGCACAATTGACGAGCGCCTCGCGCAAAGCCTTGGGCGGCCAGGCAAATTGCCGCAGGCTTGCGAGTCGTTCAGTCTTCTGGATCAATTCGGGATTGATCTCAGCAAACATATCGAAAGCTTTATCCATTTGCTTGAGAAGCGATCCTGAAAACTCATGCACGCAAGGCGAGGAGCCGTCCCCGGAAAAAGTTCCGACCACAAGCCGCGTCCGGTTTTGGTCAGAGAGCAACTCTCCCAAAAGCGTGAAATTGCCGCCGTCGTCGACCAAGCCGAGCTGTCGATACAGCGCGGGAGAAAACGCGGCGTTGTGTTTTTTGAAAACATGAGCGGCCTCGGCAAACGACAGGTCCTCGCGCCGGCTTAACCTCGACTCCCAGGGCCTGGGGTCGCTGTCGCGAATCATGTCGCGGATTTCTTCCTCGCTGGCGGTGACGGACACGGCGCCGTCCCGGACATAAGCGCCTCCCGTGTAGCGCCTGCCTTTGAACGCATAAGGCCGGTCTTCGCCTGGCAGCACGGACACCCGCAGCAAGTAGTTGCCAAGACCTGTGTGAAGCGTCTGCGTTGACACGATGTCAGCCATGACAGGGTCAACGTCTGCGCGGCAAAAATCAAGGACGCAGCGGGAAATCGCCTCGACCTCTCTCTTGCGAAGCCCCTCTGCCGCCCCTTTGCCGGTCACGCCGAAATAGAGATCGCCGCCGAGCGTGTTCGCAAAAGCGATCAGCGTCTTTTTGGCCGCCTCAGTCCAGCATTCCATGAACGCAACGCGGACGTCTTCCTGTTCAGGCAGTTTTTCCATCACTTTCTGCTCGAAAAGGCCTTTTTTTTCGGCTATTTCTCAAATTTGGGAGGGAGAGCTGTTTCCGGAGGAGTTTACACTGTCCTGACGAAACTCAACGAACGCTTATTTTCTGGTAGTCTGAAGCGTTTCGACCATTCCGAAAACGCTTGTTTTCTGGTAGGCTCTATGTACACTTACTCATGGAGCACATCGTGGCAAGTCAAACCATCGGGCAATCTCAATCGGAGAATTTCGCCTCGTTCATCTGGAGCGTTGCAGATTCGCTTCGCGGCCCTTTTCAGGAAGATGATTACGGCAACATCATCCTTCCGTTCGCTCTCCTGCGCCGTCTGGAGTGCGTGTTGCAGCCAACCCGTCAAACCGTCTACGACTTGGTTTCAACCCTGCATTTCCGTTTGGGCATTGACGATGAGTCCATGCTTTGTGCAGCAGCCGGAGCGCCGTTCTTCAACGTGACGAAGTTCACGTTGAGCACGCTCGGCGACCAGCACACGCTGCAGAACATCATCAGCTACAAGAACGGCTTCACGGCAAATGTCCGTGAGATCCTCGACAGATTCGACTTCGACTCCATCTGTTCAAAGCTTGAGGACAAGGACAAGCTCTATTCCACCATCCACCATTTCCAAAACATCGACCTGTCGCCTGAAACTGTTCCTGCAAGGGCGATGAGCAACCTCTACGAGGAACTGATCTGGCGCTTCGCCACGACGAAGCACAAAGCTTCCAAAGAATTTTTGACGCCTCGCGATGTGGTACGTCTGGCGACCATGCTCGTGCTCGATTCGGCGGGCGATGCCGTCTTCTCAACGGACAAGGGTCTCATTCGCACCATCTACGATCCGACGTGCGGTACTTGCGGCTTCATCACCGATGCGATGGATGTACTGGCTGAGCACGCTGTCTCCGTCGGTGCGAAAGCACCTGTCACGCTCGTTCCCTTCGGACAGGAGATTGCAGATCAGTCATGGGCGATGGGCAAAGCCATGATGCTTCTGGCAGGCAGTGACAAAAACCCTTCACAGGACAACTCTGCAAATATCTTTCTCGGCGATACCCTCAAAGAAGACAAGACCGGAAAGCACCACTTTGATTTTGTGCTATCTAATCCGCCGTTCGGCAGCGACTGGGGCGGCGATGCATCTGTCTATTCCGCCGTGCTCAATGAGCACCGCATGGGTACGCTCGGTCGCTTTGAGGCCGGAATTCCGCCGAAGTCCGATGCTTCGATGCTGTTCTTGCAGATCGTCGCCAATAAGCTGAACCCAAAGAACGTCAATGAAGGCGGGCGGGGCGCCATCGTCCTTTCCGGATCGCCGCTCTTTACGGGCGGCGCTGGATCCGGCAGTTCAGAAATCCGCCGCTGGCTCTTCGAGGATGACTTCGTCGAGGCAATCATCCAGCTTCCGGGCGAACTCTTCTACAACACCGGCATCACCACCTACCTTTGGATCCTCAACACTAACAAGCCAGCCTTCCGCAAGGACAAGGTGCAGCTCATTGATGCGTCGTCCTTCAAGACCTCCATCAAGAATCTCGGCAACAAGCGCTACGAAATCAGTCCGCAGCAGATAGATGAGATCGTGCGCATCTTCGCGGACTTCAAGGAATCGGATTTCTGCAAGATTGTCAATTACGAGGACTTCGGCTATCGCGCTGTGACGATCCAGCGGCCGCTACGCAAAAAGCTCGCCATCACCGCCGAAGGCCTCGAAAAGCTGATGGCGGCGAAGGCCGTGCAGAAGCTCTCAGACGATGAGCAGCAGAAGCTTGAAGCCGCGCTCGAAGCCCACATCGGCGAAGAGCATGCCTATCACTGGGCGGCAGATTTTGCGACTGATCAGAAGAAATCCGGACTCAAGATCGGCAAGCCAATTCAAACTGCCATGCAGAACGTTTTTGCAGTCGCAGATCCAGACGGCGAAACCGTGCTGGATGCTAAAGGGAATCCTATTTGGGATTCTGAACTGAAGCAGATCGAAACCATTCCTCTCGTGGAAGATCTCGATGCCTATATGAAACGCGAGGTTCTGCCGTTCGTTCCTGATGCCGTTATAGATACCACGGTGGTTGACGAACGAGACGGCCAGATCGGGAAGGTTGGGTATGAGGTTAATTTTAATAAATATTTCTATAGATATACTCAATTAAGAAATCCGAGCGACATTGCGAAAGATATACTAGATCTGCAAAAAGAAATTACATTGATCACTAAGAGTTTATTCGAATGAAAAAGATAGTATCTTTGAAATATGTCGCTAATTTTATTGCAGGACAATCTCCATCATTCCCCTTCAATACAGAACATCAAGGCTTGGAGTTTCATCAAGGAAAAACAAATTTCAGTAATTATTTAATACAAGAATCCGATGTTTATTGTAAGCAACCTGAAAAAATTGCTCCAAAGGGATCTATTTTAATATCCATGCGCGCACCGGCTGGAGAAGTTAATGTTACGGATCGTGAAATAGGGATAGGACGAGGATTAGGAGCAATTGTTCCTTACGGAATAGATAGAGATTATTTATTCTACTATCTTAAGTCATTAAATGATCAATTCCGAGTTATTGAAAAAGGCAGTACTTTCATGGCAATAGATGCGGAAAGTCTGCTAAATATTAAGGTCGTTCTCCCATGCAAGGAAGAGCAAAAATCAATTGCAAATAGATTAAATAAAAAAGTAAACGAAATCGATAGTTTAATATCTTTATGCAATGCTTATATTGATAGACTCGGTGAAGCTCGTCAATCTCTGGTCACGCGAGCAGTAACGAAAGGCCTTGATCCAACCGTGCCAATGAAGGATTCTGGCATTTCATGGATCGGTGAGGTTCCAGCACACTGGGAAATTGCAAGAGTAGGATTTCTTTATAGGCTTAGTAACGGATTATCAAAAAGTGGTGAATATTTTGGAACTGGATATCCTTTTGTGAGTTATGGCGATGTTTATAAGAATACATTCTTGCCGAGTAACATCGAGGGATTAGTTAATTCTTCCGATCAAGACAGAATTTCTTGTTCAGTTAGGCGCGGAGATGTGTTTTTTACACGGACCTCCGAAACAGTTGACGAACTTGGCTTTAGTTCAGTATCACTCAGAGATGTTGATAATTCAACTTTTGCCGGTTTCCTTATTAGAGCACGCCCTATCTCAAAAGCACTATATCCGGAATATTGTGGATACTATTTCCGATCCGATGTCCATCGGAATTTCTTTATTAAAGAAACTAGTTTAGTGACTAGAGCATCATTAAGTCAGACATTGCTAAATAAACTGCCAGTCCTTATCCCTCCAATTTCTGAGCAGGAGGAGATTTATAAATATTGTTATTCAGTAGATCGGAAAATAAAAACAGTATTAAAAAATATTACAGAACAAGTTGGTCTATTAAATCAATACAGAACATCTTTAATTTCGGAAATAATTGAGGTAAGAAATGACGAGCATTAAAATTCGGAATCAAACCACCGACTTTCTGATCTTTTCAAAAGAAAATGGCGGTGACGGTATTGAAGTTCGCGTTGAAGACGAGACTCTCTGGCTCACTCAAAAGTTAATGGCCGAGCTATTCGATTGTGGATCAGACAATATCGGCCTTCACTTAAAGAACATTTATGCTGAGGGAGAGTTGGAAGAGTCGGCAACTACCGAGGATTTCTCGGTAGTTCGTCGGGAAGGTTCCCGCACCGTCAACCGCAAAGTCAAGCACTACAACCTCGATGCCATCATCGCTGTCGGCTACCGTGTCAACAGTAAGCGTGCGACAGCCTTCCGCCAGTGGGCCACGAAGGTGCTGAAGGACTTCGTTATCAAGGGCTATGTGCTCGATTCTGAACGGCTGAAGAACGGCAAGCTCTTCGATAAATCGTACTTCGACCAGCTGCTTGAAGAAATTCGTGAAATCCGCGCGAGCGAACGTCAGGCCTACCAGAAGGTGACGGACATCTTCGCAACGGCGTCGGACTACGACTCGCATTCGTTCGTTGCTCACCGTTTCTTCGCGACAGTGCAGAACAAGCTTCATTTCGCGGTGCATCGTCACACAGCTGCGGAAGTCATCATGAGTCGTGCCGATGCCGAGAAGCCTCACATGGGCCTTACGTCTTGGAAGAACGCCAAGACAGGAGGGAAGATCCTTCGCTCCGACGTGCTCATCGCAAAGAACTATCTCTCGAAAGAAGAGATCGACACACTCAACCGATTGGTTTCGATGTACCTCGACATGGCTGAGCTTCGCGCCAAGCAGCAAATTCCCATGACGATGGAGGACTGGGAGAAGCGCCTCGACGGCTTTTTAGTCTTCAACGAAATGGGAGTTCTCCAAGGAACGGGAAGTGTCTCCGCCGAAGAGGCCAAAAAACATGCACTTGGCGAATATGCCAAGTTCCGCGTCAAGCAGGACCGAGAGTTCAAAAACGCTTTCGATGTTCAAATCGCTGCAGACAAACTGCTCGACGAGGCCCGCAAGTTGGTGAAGGACGATGAGTGAACAAGGCTTCCGACTCCACAAAGAGAAAAATTTCGAAAACGCGATCGCAGAGGGCCTCGTCGCATCGGGCTGGCGCCGCTCCGAGAACGATGCCGAGTACGACCGAGCCCGTGCTCTCTACCCTGCCGATGTCTTCGAATGGATGCAAACGGCGTATCCCAAAGAGTTTGAGCTTCTGCAGAAATCGCGGAACTGGCTGGTCATGCTCCTTGACCGGCTGCAGGAAATTGCACGTCAGCACGGTTCACTGGCGCTCCTGAGAGACCCCATCGGCATTGCCGGCATCGGCCGCTTCAAAATGAGCGAGAGTGCTCCAGAAGACGACCGCAACGAGGAGATTGCAAAGCGCTACCGCAGCAACATCCTTCGCGTCGTCCAGCAGGTGCACTACAACACGACGACGGAAGAGTCGCTTGACCTCGTTTTCTTCATCAACGGCATTCCTGTGGCTACCGCCGAGGTGAAGACGGATTTCACGCAGGGCATCAACGATGCGGTCGAAGAATATCGGGAGCGGCGCAATCCGCTGATTCCGCGTGCGCTTTTGAAAGTCCCGCTGATTGTTCCGGTACGCGGCGCCATCGTGCATTTCGCGATGACCGAGTCCGACATTCAGATGACGACCTGTCTGAACGGAAAAGACACTCGGTTCCTGCCGTTCAACGAGGGCAACAACGGTCACGCCGGTAATCCTGATGCAACCGACGAGCATCCGTATCCCACGGACTTCTTCTGGAAGAAAGTCTGCCGTCCGGATTCGTGGCTACGCATCTTTCACAGTTTCGTTTTCGCTGAAAAGAAAGGCGCTTCGCTGATCTTCCCGCGCTATCACCAGTGGCGCGCAGTTTCCCGCCTTGTAGAGACGAGCAAGAAGGAAGGACCTGGACACAGCTACTTGATTGAGCACTCTGCAGGCTCCGGCAAGACCAAGACGATCATTTGGACTGCTTTTCAGCTCTCGAATCTTCGCCATCCGGACGGAACACCCCTCTTTGACACGATCCTCATCGTGTCAGACCGCACGGTGCTCGACGATCAGCTGAAGCGCGCTGTCAAAGGCTTCCGAGCCAAAGACGGCGTAGCCGCCGCCATCGGCGAAAAAGGAGGAGCCAAGAGCACGGAACTTGCGCAGGAACTTGAAGAGGGACGACGCATCCTTGTTGTGACGATTCAGACGTTCCCTTTTGCCATGGGACAGATCCTCAACAACGAAAAGCTTGCGGACAAGCATTTCGCCGTGATTTTCGACGAAGCCCATAACTCGCAGACCGGCGCTACGGCCAGCAAGCTGCAGACGACGCTGAGCCTTTCCGGCAAAGGACAGAAGATTGGCGGAACGGTTGAAGACATCCTCCTAGCTCTGCAGGAATCGAAGAAGCGTCCGCCCAATGTGTCCTATTACGGATTTACGGCCACTCCGAAGCACTCGACGCTCATGATCTTCGGCCGTACGGATGCTGAGCCCGGCGCCGGCGGCTATAGCGAGGCCACTGAAGACGGCACACCTCTGCCTAAAAGCTTTGACGTCTACCCAATGCGGCAGGCCATTGAAGAGGGCTTCATTCTTGATGTTCTTCGGGGCTATGCCGCGTATAAAACGGCTTACCAGCTGGCCTGCGAAAAGGATGAAAGTTCCCGTGTTGATCGTCATGCAGCCGGGCGTGCGCTTGCCAAGTGGAAGACACTTCATCCGACCAATGTCACTCAGAAGACCGACTTCATCATTTCGCATTTCCTGAAGAATGTAGCCCCGCTTCTAAACGGTCAGGCAAAAGCGATGATCGTGACCAGCTCGCGTGCTGCGGTGGTTCGCTATAAGGCCGCTTTTGACCACTACCTCAGCGATCATCCGGAACTTAAAGACAAAGCGTTCCTTAAGCTGGGGATTCCGATTGCGGCCTTCTCCGGCGATGTTCCCGGCTCTGACTGCATCCATGAGGAAGACAAGCCTGGCGATGCATTTGCAGAGATTGATACGAATGCGCTCTACAACGAGAAGAATCTAAACCCGGAGATTCGAGAAGCGCTCGACATCGCCTTCGATACTGATGCCTACCGGCTGATGATTGTTGCCAACAAGTTCCAGACCGGCTTTGATCAGCCGAAGCTCTGCGCTATGTATGTTGACAAGCCCATCGGCAACGATGTTGAAATCGTGCAGACATATTCGCGTCTGAACCGAATCTGCCCTAACAAGGATCGAACTTTCATCATCGACTTCGTGAATCAGCCGGACAATGTGCTGAGAGCGTTCCAGAAGTACGACTCGGGCGCAAAAATCGAAGAGATTCAGGATACCAATGTTGTTTACGAATTGCAGACGGCCATTGAGGGAAGCGGTCTTTTCGATCAGAAAGACCTCGACCGCTTCAAGGAGATGCGCTACGCAGAGCTCTACAGTCTGACCGACGGCAAGAAGATTACGCACGCCGATCTTTACGCGCTCTTTGATCGACCGGCCAAGAGCTTCAACGAACGCATGCGCACGGCGCATGACAGCTACATCCGCTGGGAGCAATTTCACGAGCAGGCGGTAATTCGCAACGACGAGGCGGATCAGGAAGAGGCTGACGAGCACATCAAGGAAGCGGCAGATGAGATCCGTCAGCTCCAGACACTCAAAAAGCAAATTTCACGCTTCAACTCTGTTTACTGCTACATCTCGCAGCTGGTATCACTTGGCGATGCCAACCTTGAAGTCTTCGCGAGCTACTGCCAGCTCCTCGCGAAACGCCTGCAGTCGATGCCCAAGGACAAAGTAGACATCTCCGGCATTCTTCTCACCGGCTATTCCATCGTTCCTGTCGGCAGTGCAGAACCAAACGGCGGCGAAGATGCAGAAGTGCCGCTCAAACCCATCACCAGCGGTTACGGTGCTCAGAAAGGCGAACTTCCGGTGTTTTTGCGAGAGATCATTGAGAAACTCAATTCGCTCTTTGGCGACTTGGTGCCGCAGGAAACGCAGCTCAATTTCATCAATGGACTTGCCAACGAATTGCGGAAGGACCCTGAAGTTATGCTGCAGGTCGAGCACAACACGCCCGATGCCGCAAAGCTTGGCCGTCTGGCTGCTGTCCTGCCGCAGCGAGTTCTCAGCCTGCTCGGTGATTACCAGAAGCTTGTCACCTACTTGATGCAGAACCGCGACACAAAAGATCCGCTCGTTGATGTGGTCTACGACCTGTTGACGCATGAGGAGATTACGGTCGCTCAGCTCAAGGAGGCGTCGAAATGAGCACGATGGATCCCTTTGCGGCATTGTTCAGCCTCTCTGAGGTAACGCTGGATTTTCAAAACGCGGTATTTGCTGACGAGAAAATGGAGATCCCGGCAAAAGCGACAACACCGGTCAACAAGATTTGCCCAGCGTGCGGAACACCGATGCATGGATTAGGCAAACGGACAAACCGCATTCGCACTTGGCCCGCCTCGCCTAACTATCCTGTCTGCAACATCAATCTTTCACGGCTGCGGTTTGTCTGCCCCAAATGTGGTCGAACGATCGTCCAGCCAATGCCTTCCTGCATTGACGAACACCATCGTGTCACCAAAGTCTTCGCCGAAAAAATTGGAGAGATGGCTGTTGATCGGCCTTTCAAATCCATTCAGTCGGAATTCAAGATCAACGACAGCACAGCCAAGCGCCTTTTCAGACGTTACGCCGATAATCTTATCAACAACTATCATTTCGTTTTGCCAGAGGTGATGGGCATTGACGAAGTCATGACGGACAAAGTATTCCGTACAACCATCACCAATCTAGACAGACGCTCGTTGTTTGATATATTGGAATACCGAAAACAAGAGTTTCTTGAACAATCCTTTTCAAAATATCCGTTGGAGCAGCGCGAAGCCGTCAAATGGGTCTGCTCTGATATGTATCGTCCTTTTAAGAAACCTATTGAAGAATTACTGCCCAACGCCAGATGGGTCATCGACCGTTTCCATGTTGTCATGAAAGCCAACGCAGCGGTTGATCAAATGCGGATTCGCCTTCAGGCCAAGCTTCCAAACAACGCAAAGCTCAATGTAAAAAAGAATTATCGCTTTTCACTTCTCCGGCGTCCTAAGCATTTGAATCCACATGAAAAGAAAATCCTTCAGCTACTTCGGGTCTCATGCCCGGAATTGATGCAGGGCTATGATCTGAAAGAAGGGTTCTATGCGATCTATGCACAGAGCTTCACTAGAGACGAGGCCAAGGGTCGATTCGAAGCGTGGAAGAAAAACATTCCGGAAGGCAAGAACTTTGAGGAATTTCGTCTGCTGGCACGGACTTTTGAAAACTTTGAAGACAATATCCTCAACTTCTTTGATTCTAGCGGACTGACGAACGCTTTGACGGAATGCACCAATGAATTGATCAAGATCACCCATCGAATTGGACGCGGCTACGATTTTGAAACACTTCGTCTGAAGATGCTCTGTCGAGATAAGGCTATGCGTGATGCCATGAGCAGGAACATTCAATACGGCATCAATGTCGCCACCCTATCTCAAGAATTCGGTGTCGCAGTCCCTTTCGATGAAGACCTCCTGATGATGAAATCCGTCAATATGAGCTACGAAAAGTCGCGACAGAACCTGATTGAGAGCAATGATGCTTTCGCCTGCCAGCAGTTTGAGGAAGACGAGCTGACGACTCTCAAATGACGGCTGTCCCAACGATTCCCCGTCGTCAGATGCTAGGCGGACAGGAGAACAGTGCGCCGCTCGATCACCTGTCCGGCTTGGTCAAGGGCATTGGGCCGTTTGTCCAAAACTGACAAATCTTCCATCCGCGCAGTTTTAGACATTTCTTCGCTCTGCCCCTGCCGAATCGCTCCGGCGGCGCAGATATCGAACGTCCTGCCAGTTTTGAGAAACAGCCATTTTTTCTATCAAACTATCAATCTTGCTGATAGTTGATAGAAAGCAGAGCCAACCCGCACTCTTCGAGTTAAACGGGCAGCCAAGGCTTTCGGTGCGTTGGACTCCAAGCCTGCGGCTGCAGGCGTCCCTACTCTTTTCTGACGGCGTACTTGGCCGCAAGCGCTTCGAGGTAGGCGGGCACGCTCTCATCGGACCAGTCCACGAAGCCGCGCACAAAGCCCACGAGATTTCCCTTGCCGTCGAGAATGAAGACGCTCGGAACGACGTCTAAGGGGGCGTCGTCGCCAATTTTCTGCTCGGGATCGATGAGCGTCGTAAAGCCCTCAAGCGAGTGGCGCTTGATGAAGGACTCGACGTCGCTTTTTTTCTGATCCACTGACACCGACACGATGCGGATGGCGCTCTCGGGCTTGTTGTAGCGCTCCTGCAGCGCCTTGATCATCGGTAGCGACCGGATGCAGGGCTCGCACCAGGTGGCCCAGATGTCGATCATCACGAGCTTGTCCTTAAAGCCGTTTAAAGCAAACTTTTTCCCTTCAAGGTCTTCGAGCTCGGCTTTGGAGAAGCCGCGCGCGTTTCGCAATTCAATGAAGTCGCGCAGCACCATGGGCTTGCCTTCGAGCGGCTCGCCGTTGGCATAGAGCTTGTGCTGAAAGCCCGGCAGCGCGTTTAAGTCAAGCGCAAGCGCAGGCGCGCTTGCTAGCTGCATGCCAAGCGCCAAAGCCAGTGCCAGCAGGCATTTTTTCATTCTCAATCTCCTTTGCGTTTGATGGTTTGCGTATTCGTCTCTGAGACGGCCTTGGCCCGCCGCGCGGGTCTGGCGCGGCGCCACAGCAGATAGGCCGCAGCCGCTGCGGCAAGCCAGGGAGCCGCCCACAAGAGCGCCGTGCCGCTGTTGAATTCCGGCTCGTAGCGGATCATTTCCCCGTAGCGCGCCGTCATGAAGTCAAAAATCTCCTCGCGGGTCTTCCCCTCGCGCAGCAGCTCGTAGATGCGCGCCTTCAGCTCCGAGGCAACGGCGCTTTCCGAATCGTAGAGCGTGTAGTTGGCAGACGCGGGGTCTCGCAGAAGCTTTGAAATTTCAATGGCTTCGTCATAAAAGGCGCGCCCTTCAAGCGGGGTGCGCTCATTTTTTTCTCTTTGAAATACTTGGGGGGCGGCCTGGGGAGCCGCCTGCAGCGCAGCCTGCAGAGCGCCCTGCCGTGCGCCTTGCTGTGCGCTTTGCGCGGCAACGGCGCCCGAGAAAATCACAAGGCAAAGGAGAGACGCCCTCTTCAAATCGGCCATTTTTCCCGTCATCGCTCCTCCTTGTGCATTCCATGCGCGTTCTGCGCTCTCTGCGCGCCCTGATTTCGCCTTTTGCTGCGCCGCCCTCCAAAAAGGGCGACAACGCCCGCGGCCATCGCAATGAGTGCGCCCGCCCAAATCCAGGAGGCCAAGGGCTTGACGCTTAAGCGCACGAGCCACTCATTGGCCGAGAGCTGATTGCCCATGGAGACATAGTAGTCGGCAAGCAGGCCGTGGCGGATTCCCGCGGCCGACATCTGCATGCCGCTTGAGACAAACGTCTGCCGCATGGGATAGAGCGTGCAGATCAAAGACTCGTCGCCCTCGCGCAGCACGTCGATGTGCGCGGCCTCGCCAAAGTAGCTGCGCGTATTGACGGGGAAAAAGCCGCGGTTGACAAAAACCACGCCCGCAACCGGCTTGCCCGAGCCCGCGTCCATGCGCACGAGCGCCTCGGACTCGTACTGCGAGACGCCCAGCGCCCCCGCGGCCGTCACGGCAATGCCGATGTGCGCGAGCATTGCCGCCGCGGCAAGCCTCCTTCCCCCGGGCAAAAGGGTGGCTGCGCTCGTCAACAGCAGCCACGCAATGGCAAAGGCCGCAACTCCGGTTAAAAGCGCCTCGCGCGGGTTTGTAAGCCACAGCAGCACCCCGGCCGCAGCCGCCGCGGCAGCGATTGTGAGCGCGTTTATCAAGACGCTCTTGGTGCGCAGCACGTGAACGAGCGAAATCAACAGCATCGCGGCAATGGCCATGGGCGCGAAAAACTCGTTGAAGTAGGGCGCGCCCACTGTGAGCGTGCGGCCTGCCGCAAGCTCGTAGAAAAGCGGATACACCGTGCCAAAGAGCACCGCCGCACAGGCGGCCGTCGTCAAGAAGACGCCTGCGGTCGTCAGAAGCTCTTCGCGCGAGAGCACGACTTCGGGCTCGCGGCAGCAGGCCTGCGCACGCAGCGCAAACGCCGCAAACGCGGGCACCAGGATGATCACCGAGACCGTCAAAAGCGCCGCCCCGCGCCCGGGGTCGGAAGCAAAGGCGTGCACCGACTGCATCAGGCCCGAGCGCACGATGAAGGTGCCCAAAAGACACGTGGCAAAACTAACAAGCGCAAGCGCAAGCGACAGGCGCTTGAACTGCCCTCGTCTTCTTGCAAGGATGAGCGCGTGCAAAAGGGCGCTGACGGCAAGCCAGGGGATGAAGGAGGCGTTTTCAACCGGGTCCCAGAACCACCAGCCGCCCCAGCCAAGCTCGGTGTAGGCCCACCAGGAGCCAAGGGCGTTGCCCGCGGTTAAGAAAATCCAGGTCGCTGCGGCCGAGCGAAACATCCATTGCGGGGCCTCCCGGCAGGGCCGTCCCGTCCACAAAAGGGCCGAGGCCGCGGCAAAGGCAAGCGAGAGTCCCGCATAGCCCATAAAGAGCACGGGCGGATGCAGGATCATGCCCACGTCCTGCAAAATCGGATTGAGGTCCCGGCCTTCGACGGGCACCAGAGGCAGGTTGCGCGCAAAGGGGTTGGAGGTGGCTAGCAAAAAAAGCCCCAGCAGCCCCGTGACGGCGAGCATCACGGCCTGCATGCGCGCCATGAAGCGCTCTTTACCCTCACCGGACGTGCGGGAGAGCCCCGCCGCAGCCGCCCACAGGGAAATAAAGAGCACCCACAAGAGCATCGAGCCCTCGTGCCCGCCCCAGAAGGCCGCAAACTTGTAGACGGCCTCAAGGGCCGTGTTGGAGTTGTCGGCCACGTAGGCAACCGAAAAATCATCGGTTAAAAATGCGTACCACAAGCACGCGCTGCTGCCCGCAAGCGCGGCCGCCGCAAGGCGCCCCACGGGGCGCCACAGGCCCGCGGCGTAGGGCTCGTGCCTTTGCACGCCCCAGGCGACGGCCGCCGCAGCCGCAAGCGAGGCGGCCGAGGCAAGCACAATCAGAAATAGTCCGAATTCGGCAATCAAGTCAACTTTTCCCTTTTTTGCGGCAATCCGCCAAAAGCGCAGGGGCCTAAAAAAAGCCCGCCCCTTTTTAGAGCCTGCGCCGCAGGAAAACGGCGCGGCAGACGACAAACAACACGACGATCCAGCCCGCAAGCAGCCCCGTTAAAAGCGCCGCGTCGGGCTGCGCGGGCATCCCGGCGCCCGTCGTGCTCATCTGGTTGATCAGGCGAAAGACGCTTGCGGGGTTGGCAAGCATCATCGCCGAGAGCGTGTTTCGGCCAAAAAAATCGGCTCCCGCCACGCTCACCACCAAAAGCGCCAGATCATACAAGAGCACCAGGGCAAACCAGAGCACAAGAAGCGCCGCAAGGGCCTGCGCCTTGTGCCGCACGAGAAGGCTCACGCAAAACGACAAAAGCATGAAGACGAGCGCCAAAAGCCAGCCGCTTGCGGCAAGCTTCGCTAGGCTCGCGACGAGCTCTCCCATCGTATAGGGGACGGCCGCAAAAAGGCCCGCCACGGGCAGCGCCGCAAACCCCAGCACGAGCACGCAGGCTAAAGAGGCCGCCTGCCCGAGCGCCTTTCCCAGGAGCCACTGCGTGCGGGTAAGCGGATAGGTGAGCATCAGCAGCAGCGTCCCCGACTCGGCCTCGCCCACGAAGGCGTCGTAACTTAGCATCACCACCAGAAGCGGCAGCACGAAGACCGTGAGGCTCAAAAGGGAGTTGACGACGGTCGCCAGCGGCTGCCAGGCCAGCGTGCCGCCGATGGCCGCCGTGCCGAAAAAGACCGCTAGCGACAAAAGCGCAAAGACGGCGCTGCCTGAAATGAGCCAGCGGCTTCGGATGCAGTCCATGAATTCCTTGGCGGCCACGATGGAGATTTCACGCATGTCCTACTGTCTCCTCTCGAGGGCGGCGGACTTGTCGGCGCATTCTTTTACGTCCTCGTGCGGCGCAGGCCCGCGCTCGCCCATCACGAAGTAGCCGAAGATTTCGGCAAGGCCCGCCTTTTCAACCTCAAAATCAAAGAGCCCGCACTCGCGCGTGAGCGCCTCGACGACGCCTTCAAGCTCTTGGGGCGCCACCCAAAGCGCCGCACCGTTGAGCTTGGCGGCCAAAAGCGGGTGCCGGCGGATTCTCTCCAGATCAAGGTGCGTGATGCGCACCGCAAGACCCGCCGCGGCCCTGAGCTCTTCGAGCGTTCCCGCGCCCGCAAGCCTCCCGTGGGCGAGCACCACGGCGTTGTCAAGATAGTGCTCGACGAGCGCGAGCTCGTGCGTGCAGACAATGACGCTGCAGCCCGCGTCGCGAAGCCGCGAGAGCGTGCGGTACATCAAAAGCGAGGCCGCCGGATCAAGGCCCACCGTGGGCTCGTCGAGTATCAAAAGAGAAGGCCGCGTCAAGAGCGCCTGCGCAAGCCCCAGCCTCTGGCGCTGGCCCTTGGAGCAGTGCGCGAGCCTCTGTTGCATCACCTCCTCGAGCCCGAGCTCGCAGGCAAGTTTTTGCGCCGCAGGCCACTCCACCCTCTTTAAGGCCGCAAAGTACTTTAAGTGCGCGCGCACCGTCATCTGATCGTAAAAACTGACGTTTTCCGGCAGATAGCCCACTTTCAATGGGATGGAGCCGGGAGCGTAGCCAAGCACCTCGATGCTGCCTGCGGCCGGATCAAGAAGGCCGAGCGCGAGCTTTAAAAGCGTAGTTTTCCCCGCTCCGTTGTGCCCGATCAAGGCCGTCATGGCGCCGGCGGGCAGCCGCAGGGTGATGTCGTTTAAAACCCTGCGCCGCCCCCGGTCAAAACAAAGGTGCTCGCAGGCAAGCGCTGCGTCGGTCATCGGATTCATCTCTTCAGAGGTCTTCATTGCCTTGCACCCGTCACGGGCAGAGGCTCCATGAGGGGAAAGCTGTCGGTGACGCCCTTGCCGCGGTCGATTTCAAACTGCTGCGAGAGCCAGCGCAGCAGCACGACCACGGGGCTGTCCATCAAAAAGCGCGCCTCGGGATAGATCCAGAAGATCCGATCGAGGCTGTCGTTGGGCTGATAGGGCTTGTCGGCCACGCCGTCGCCGTCAAAGTCCCAGGCCATGAAGGTGCTCCAGAAGTTGCCGCGCCCTTTGTCGCTCCACTCAAGCGGCGTGCGTCCGACGTAGCGCACCTGCACCTTGTTGTCGGCAAAGCTGTTTTCGGTGAGCACGTTGCCCTCGCCCCCCAGGGCCACGCCCACGCCGATGTCGGCGCCGGAAAAAGAGTTGCGCTCCACCCTGTTGGCCCCGGGCCCGTAGATAAAGAGCGCCTTTCCCTCGTTGTCGAGCGCCGCGCGCCCGCGGGGGTTGTGCACGCCCTCGATGCGGTTGCCTTTCACCGTGCAGCCGTCGCAGACGTTTAAGAGGACGCCGAACTCGACGCACTTTCGCGCCGTGTTGGCCTCAAAGTGAATGTCGCGCGAACTCATGAGCGCAAAGCCCCCGATGACGCCCGCCGAGACGTTGTCGCTTGCAAAGTCGCCCCGCGTGTACATCCAGTGAATGCCGTACTGCGCGCCGGTAAAGAAGTTGCGCGTGCTCAGGCTTTTCTCAACGTTTTCAAAGTAAAAGCCGTCGCGGACGTTGCGCACGCGGTTGCCCGAAAGCCACGGGCGCTTGACGTAATTTAAAAAGACGCCGTCGCCGCGATCGAGCACGTGCATGCGCCGCACGCCTTCAATGGAGCAGTCCTCAACGCGAAGGCCCTCAAGCCGATCGGCGCGAATCCCAAAGCCGGGGCCCTTGAGCGTCATCGCCCGAATCGTCACGCCGTCGGCGCCGTCGGTCACCCGCACGCCCGCGTCGCGCTCGTAGAGATTCTTGCCGTAGTTGACGACCGTCATGTGCTCAAGCAGCACGCCCGGCACGCGCACGGTGATGCCGCTGCCGCGGCCTCCCGCATCGATGACGGCGGCAATCGCGGCGTCCGTCCCGTCGGCCCCGTCTTTGACCACGGGCCCGCGCAGCACGACGGCCGCTCGCACGGTAAGGTGCGTGCGGTATAGGCCCGGGGCAAATTCAATCACGTCGCCCGCAGCGGCTACCTCGACAATGGCAGCCACGTCGTCGTCGGGCGTCACGCGCACAAGCGCGGCCCGAGCGTTTCCTGCTGCGAACGCCGCGGCTAGAAGGACGCAGGAAGCCACCGCGGCAAAAAGGCGCGAGCGGTGAAGGAAGCTGGAAAAACGGAGCAAGGCGGCCTTTGGGCGCTCAAACGAAAAAAAGGACGGTCGTTGCACGGGCATCAGTCCTCGAGCACCTTGAGCGTGATGTCTTCGTACTTCAAGAGCCTGCCGCCCTCGCGCGCGATGAAGTCGCGCGCGGCCGCCTCGGAGCCAAAGCCCGCGGGCTCATTTCCCATGACGCCCGGCACCTTGTGGCCGTAGACGTAAAAAAGGGAGTTCGCAGCGGCAAAGGCGGCGTCATCGGGCTTGTCCCAGTTCGTTTTTGCCAGATCGTGAATGAAGAAGGCCTTGAGCCTTCTCGCATTTTCAGGCTGCAGCGCAAAGGTAAAGGCATCGCGCCCGGAGCAGAACTTTAAGGGCTCGTCGACGTCCTTGATAAAGATTTCCGCCTTGGGCCCCGGATAGTGCACGATCACCATCCCGCACAAATGGCAGCGGTCATGCTCGCCCACGGGGTGCGGCGCGTATGCAGCGGAAATCTCTTCGCTCTCGCCGCACCCGGCAAGCGCACAGGCCAGCAGTGCGGCCTGCGCCGCGAGCAGCACGCGTTTCACTTTGCCCTACTCCTTTTTTTGTTTGTCGATTCCGATGCGGCGCCAAGCTGCAGGCGCACGGCATCAAACGATGCCGCACATTGTCGCAGATGCGCTAAAGGTTTGCGCAAACCCGCAAAACCCCGGCCCCGCCGGTCAAAGCCTCGCCTCAAGGGCCGGGAGGCAGCGCCGCACCGGGCCTTGCGCTCTCAGACTCAGTACTTTGCCCCGCAGCCCAGCGTTTCAGCCGTGAGGTCCTTCAAACGGTAAATCTTGCCGCCGTAGCGCTTTTGAAAGTCACGGGCCTGGGCCTCATCGGCAAAGGGAGCAAGCGAGGGCCCCATCACCGCCTTTTGCAACGAGCCGTAGACAAACCACGCCTCGCGCGCATCAAACATCGTCTCATTGCGCGGGCTCTTCCAGTCTTCAACGCCCGCGTCATGCATCCAGAGCACCCCGGCCTTGCCCTCGGCCTGCGCCTTGGCCCAGCCGCAGGCGGCGCCGCGCGCCGAGCAGAACTTCTGCACGGTGCCGTCGGTGAGTTCAACCGCACCCTTGGGGCCGGGATACTTCGTAATCCACATCGCGCACGAGGCGCACTGATCCTGCGAAGAAAGAACGGGTGCGCTCAAGGCAAACGAGGGCAGCGCGAGGCAGGCAATCAACGAAGCGGCTCCAAGCACTTGATTTTTCATGGCAATTTCCCTCCTTTGCAAACGCAGTGGACAACGAAAAAAACATCGATAAAAAAACCGGACGATCGGGCGGGCCCGCGCGCTAAAAAAGAGCGCACCGCCCGCCTCTGTCCGGAGACATTTTCCCTGAGGCCGCCCGCCGCCCTGGGCGCAAAGCCCGGGCCTTCAGGCAAGCCCCGATAACAAAGCGTTTTGTCATCCATCCGGTCGGCCGCAGAACTGCGGGCCGGCCGGATTTTCAAGGCTGCGGGCTAGATGCTGTAGAGCTGTCCCGCATAAAGGATGAACAGACGCAGGCACATCATGCCCGCCACCGAGGCAAGCGCCGAGAGGTAGAAGGCGGAGGCGTTCTTGGCCGCGCTCAGCACGATCGGCACCAGGAAGCCCACGCCCACCACGCCGATCCAGAACTCAGTGGCCCAGGGGCCCGTCGTAAAGGCCTGCGCGGCGTTTTGCGCGGCGGCGTTGCCGCTGATGAGCGCCACGGCGATCATGAGGATGCACAGGGCTTCGGCGGCCATGATCGGCCACTCGGCGCCGTGCAGCAGCTTCAGATCAGCCGAGTGCGGATCAGCGCCGAAGACGCCCGCGGCCACCATCTTGGATGCGGCCGCACCGGCCGAAAGACCGGAGGCGACAAAGAGCGCCGGCAGCACCGCCTGATTGATGAGCGGGAAGCGGATGAGCGCCGAGATGAGAAAGCCCGTGTAGGCGCAGATCGTCAGCGCGAGCACCAGCACGATCCACTGCAGGCCGCAGCGGTGCGCATCAAACCAGCCGATGATTCCGTCGAGGAACCCCAGCTTGAAGTCGTCGCGCATGGCAACGAGCATCAGGATGCACACGAGCGGGATGTAGCACAGCAGCGCCATCACGCCCAGACTCATCACGGAGGTCGGGTTGTAGTAGACCAGAATGCGCCAGAAAACCAGCGGATTGGTCAGATCGAGCACGAGGCAGACCATGCCGAGCACGATGGTCACGAAGCCGATGAGCGTCGCGGCCTTCAATAGCGGCGTGTTGTCTGCGGTCTGCTTGCGGTAGAGGTTCATCATGACGGCCGCTGCCACGGCGCCGCCCGAGATGCCTGCAAGAAACAGGTACAGGGCGATCGGCCACGGCCAGCTGATGCCCTCCGTCAAGCCCAGCGTAAAGTTCATGGCGATGTCCATCTTTACACTCCTTTCTTGACGATGGGGATGTAGCGCAGCGACGGCTTCGTGCCGAGTTCCGGACGAATGCGCACGGAATCCTTCACGGCGAGCAGGCGGCTCACATACGACTTCGGGTCATTGATGTCGCCGAAGACGAGCGCGTCGTACTTGCAGCTCTCCACGCAGGCGGGCTGCTGCTGCTTCTCGAGCCTGGTGTGCAGGCAGAAGTCGCAGTTGTCGGCCGCCTTCGTTTCCTCGTTGATAAAGCGCGCGTTGTAGGGACAGGCCACGATGCAGTACTTGCAGCCCACGCACTTCGAAGCGTCCATCGTCACGATGTTGGTCTTCGGATCGCGGTGTGCGGCGCCCGTCGGGCAGACGGTCACGCACGGGGCGTTCTCGCACTGCTGGCAGGAGACGCGCACGTAGCGGCGATCGGGCTGATAGCCGCGCGCACCTTCGATCTTGTCGCCCTGCAGCTCCATGAGCAGACGCGAGCGGCCTTGCGGCAGCTTGTTCGTCTCATTGCAGGCGTCCCTGCAGTCGCGGCAGCCGACGCACTTGTTCTGGTCAAAGACCATCACATAGTGAGGCTGTTTGCCGTCGCCCGATTTTCCGCCCGTTCCGCACCCGGCAAGGGGCAGCACGAGCAGCGAGCCGGCACCGGCACCTAGGAGAAATCTTCTCCTGTCGATTCTTTCGCTCACATTTGTTCTCCAACTGACGCACCGCGGTGCTTGTTTCAAAGCGCCCGCGAAGCGCCGATTAATCTTGCTGTCGAGCCCTCGATTCGGCATTGGCAATGGCATTGCGCAGGGCTCTTTCCTGCGCGGGGGCCGCTTGGGAATCCAAAAGCAGCCGCCACTGGGCGATCGCCTCGGAGTAGCGCGCGTTTAAAAACGCGTCCTGTCCAAGGAGCATGCGCGTGCGCACCTCAAGCTTGTTGAGCGCGAGCGCCTGATCGGCCGCGGCCTGCGCCTCGGGCGACATCCGCCGCCCGTCGCGGTAGTAGGCCGCGTAGGCGATGCGCCCGTAGAGGTCCGCGCTGGGACCGGCGAGCTCAAGCGCCTCGCGATAGGCTTCAAGCGCCTGTGCATAGAGCCCCGCCTTGAGCTGCGCTTCGGCAAGCGCAACTTGCGCGGGAGCGCTTTTTGGCGCCATCTTCACGCGCCGCTGCGCCTGGCCGATCTCGGCTGTCATGAGGTAGCCGACGTCGCGGTCAACTTCCCTCACGTCCCAGTCCGACCAGTGCCCGAGCTTGGCGTAGCCCGCTGCGCTCAGCGCAACGATCACCCCCGCAAAGACGACGGTAAACGCCCCGCGCCCGGGCGCGGCGCTGCGGTGCCTGCGCCAGTAGAGCGCGAGCACGGCGGCAGGCACCAGACTGCCGGCAGCCAATAGCAGCGTCATTGCGTTCATTTCGTCGTCCTCACGGCGCTTTTATTTCAAAAGAGCCTCCTTGCGCCATATCCCCGCTTTTACTTGTGGGGATTGACCATGCCCTCGAGGTTTGCTCCGCCGAAGTTCTGATGAGCTCCGACCTTGTCAACCTTGACCAACTCAAGATCAAACACGAGAACCGATTCCGGCGGAATCTGCCCGGCGCCGTCCGCACCGTAGGCGAGCGCGGCGGGGATCGTGAAGCGATAGCGCGACCCCTGCGGCATCAGGCGGATGCCTTCTTCAAGGCCCGGAATGATGGTCATGAGAACAAAACGCGCGGGCTCCTTCGTCTGGTAGGTGTCTTCAAACACCGTGCCGTCGATGAGCTTGCCCACGTAGTTGACCGTCACGACGTCCTCGGTCTTGGCCTGCGGGCCCGTTCCCTTCTTGAGGACTTCGTACTGCAGGCCGCTCTTGGTGACGACCACGCCCTTTTTGCGGGCGTTCTCTTCAAGATAGGCCTTGGCCTTGGCCGAATTCTCGGCGGCGACGGCCTTCTTTTTCTCGTCAAAAAGCTTGTTGAGCGTTTCGGCGCGCGTGTTGAGGAACTTCAGCACGTCGTCGTCGGAGAGCTGGCTTTTGCCGCGCAGCGCTTCTTCAAAGCCCTGCACCACAAGATCCATGTTCACCGGCGCACCGAGCTCGGTCTGCTTGAAGATCTGATCGGAGAGGTAGTTGCCCACCGAGGCGCCCACGCTGTAGGACTCCTTGTCCTGCTGGGTCTGAAGGGAAGCGGCAAAGGCCGTCGACCCGGCAAGGAGCGCCGCACAGGCGCACAGCACGATTTTCTTCATGTCGGTCATCATTGCGTGTTGTTCTTTTGTTTTGCGACAAAGCGCTCCCTCAGCCGCTCCCAAAAATCAAAGGGAGCGCAAACGCCAAAGAGCTCCTTGTCTTCTCGTTTTCAAGCAAATTCAATGGGACTTGCCCGCCTGGGACGGTGCCCGAAGCGCTACGGGCGCTCGAACTTGTGCCCGGAGAGCTTCCAGCCGTAGATGCCGTCTGGCATCTGCATGACGTTGGTGTAGCCCAGCTGCATCACCTCGTAGGCGGCGATTTCGCTTGAGCTGCACAGCCTGTTGGCGCAGTAAAACACCAACGGCGCGTCCTTGTCCTCGGGCAGGAGCTTCTTCCAGTTGCCCACGTTGAAAAAGATCGCCCCCGGGATGTACCCGTCGGCCCAGATTTCCAGCGTGTTCACGTCGTAGAAGGTCACCTCGGGGCGCGCATGCAGCGCCTCGGCCTCAAAGATCGAGATCTGATGCACGGCCTGGCTGTAGACCGGCGCCTCTTCAATGGGCGCGTCTCCCCCGGCAAAAGCCGCGGAGCAAAAACCCAGCGCCGCCGCAGCCGCGGCAGTCCGAAGCAAGCCCGTCAAATTCGCTTTCATGATTCCTTCGTTGGTTGTATTCGGCCCGCATCGCCTTTGAAAGATTTAACCCTCCGGGGACCCGGGCGGAAAAGCTTTGTCTCTTTGCCGCATCCGGGTCCCGTCAGGGCCGGAGATGTGTGCCGACAGCGGTTGATGTCAAGCCGCAGAGGAAATTACTTGGTTTCCTTCTTGGCTTCGACGAGCGGGAAGTCGCCCTTGTCGAGGATCATCTGCGCCTGCGTGAGATAGGCGTTGGCCGTCTCGGCGCGAAGCTTCAGATACTCGGGAGCGTGCACGCCCCAGGAGCCGTCCTTCTCGAGCTGCGTGGTGATGTCCTTGGACTTGTCAAGGAGCATGAGGATCTGGGTCTTGGCTTCAACCGGGACCTTCGTCACTTCAAGCAGCTTCATGATGCGTTCCTGGCTTGCAACGGCAGCCTTGTAGCCGTCCTTGACCGGGTTCTGCCATTCGACGACTTCGTCGTAGATCTGCTGCTG
Source organism: Sutterella sp. (assembly GCA_019418605.1). Classification (GTDB taxonomy): domain Bacteria; phylum Pseudomonadota; class Gammaproteobacteria; order Burkholderiales; family Burkholderiaceae_F; genus Duodenibacillus. The sequence continues at coordinate 29,210 of DYBN01000036.1, forward strand.
ATCGGTGTACTGCAGACCCTTTTCGAGCTCGGAGAGGAAGGCGCTGTGGCAGCCCTTGTTGTTGACCACGCCCTGCTCGGCGTTGGCCGTACGGGCGCAAGACCACATCAGGTCAAGGTAGCCGTGACCTTCGTCATCGCGGGCAATGTGCCAGCCCTTGGAATTCGAAGCGCGCGACTGGCCTTCGGCCGGGTTCATCATCTTGGCCTTCGGATCGACCTTGATGTTCCAGAGGTGAGAACGACGCACGGCGTCAAAGCCTGCCATGTCGGGACGCTGGATGGCCGTGAAGTTCTCGCAGCTCATCGTAAACGGCATATGGCAGTCGATGCAGTCGATGTCGGCATGGGTCTTGGTCTGGGCCACGACGTCAGCCTGCGTCTCATGGCAATCCTGGCAGGTCTTGCGGATGGCGGGCTTGGTGTAGTAGCTCTTCCAGTCGTTGGAGGTGACTTCATGCGGATCGTGGCAGGTGACGCAGCGCATGCCCTTTTCATAGTGCTTGGACATCATGAGCTGCGAGCCTTCGGTACCGCACGACGGGCAGGAAGACTTGGTCTTGACGTTGAAGCCCTTCTCGAGCTTGCCCTGAGCGGCCGGATTCTGCAGGTCGCTTTCAACGAAGTTCGAGCGCTGGTGGCAGCGTTCGCAGTTGGTCTGGAAGCCGTTGCTCTCGGCGCCGATCAAGTGGCCGCCCGCACCGTGGCATTCCTCGCAGGCGATGCCGCGGGAGATGGTGTGCTTCTGCAGCTCCTTCGGATTGCCCAAAGCGGCGAAGAACTCGTCCTTCGTCTTGAAGTCAAACTTGAAGGCGTGGCAGACCTCGCAGTAGGAGCTCGCCGGCTGGAACAGGAATTCCTTTTCAAAGGAGGAGCCGTAGCTCGTCATGCCCCACTGGTGGGACGCAGAGCCGCCCATGGCCTTCATGTCGGTCGGGAAGTCCGGAATCACCTTCTGGATTTCCTTGGCGCGCTCGGGGGTGAGCCACTGCGCCCAGCCGCGGGAGAACTGGTTGCCGCCGGCAACGAGCGTGCCCGTGCCGTCGCGCAGCAGACCGTCGCGGATGTGATAGGCGCCGCGCACGAGCCAGGCGTCGATGTAGCCGTACTTCGTGCGGGGAGTACCCACCGTGGCGTAGATCACGTCGGGCGTGATGCCGTCGGGCAGGATCGAGGCCTGGGAGCCGTAGAGCTTCTTCTTGAGGTCGTTGTCGACTTCAGGATGTTCGCCCGGGAAGCGGATCGTCTGAGCATGACGGCTTCTCTTCCACTTTTCATACTGAATGGCGTGGCACTCGCCGCAGCGCTCCGGACCCACGAAGCGGTTCGGGAAGTCGAGGATGGACTTGGCGGCCAGACGGTACTGGCTTGCCTTCGGGCGGCCGCCCGCGAGCTGGCTGTACTTCTGCGCGTTGCCTTCGCCAAGGAACTCGGAGCCGCGGGTGGAAATCTTGTAGACGCCCTTGATGCGGCCCTCTTCGGCGTACTTGAAAACGGGATGGTTTTCAAAGAGCCACTCGAAGAGCTCCTTTTCCTGCACGATGTAGTCCTGCAGGGTGCGCACGCCGTACGTGCTTTCGGTGGTCGACGGGTTGTCGAGAATCTTCTGCGTCAGGGCGTTGAAATTTTTATTTCCCACGCCCGGAGCGTCAGCTGCCTGGGCACCGGCGGCAAACATGGCGGCCGTGCACAACAGGGCGCCCGCCGCTGTTTTGATCATTGTTGTTGTCATCACAATCTCCTGATAAGACAGGCTTTCATCGGCCCCGCAATGGGGGCAAACAGAAAGCTGCCGCAGGCACGCGGTGGGTGTCCATAAGGCTGGTGCGCTGCGGCTAACTTTAAGTTTACGTTAAGGCTTCGCCTCGGTCGATCAAATCCGACAGGTTCAATGGCCTTTCGAGCCCTTTGCGACGGTCGATTTTTCCCGTCTCTGCGGGAGATTTCCGCAGGCCGGCATGAAAATGAAGAGCCGCTTTTAAAGCCCCCGGCAGGCCCCCTTTTTCCCCTCCGGAAGGGCGCGCGCACCGCTGCCTATTTTTTGCCCGCGCAAGTTGAAAAAAGTGATGGCGGATCAGCTCTCCGGGCGGACTTGCGCCTTCGGGTGCTTTGGTGGGAAAAGAGCAAAAAGGCTTTCTTTGGGACCTTAAAAAGAAGCGCCGGGGCCTTCCCGCGCCTCACGCATTTTTGACCTTTGCGCGCGCCCCTTTTTGCCCTGCCCGCGGGGCGGCGTTTTCCCTACCTAAGGGACTTCCCTTAATTCTCTTTGCCTACTGTAACACTTCTACAACGAACCTCGTTTTTTCCCTGATTTTCGGGGTTCTTCGAGAGTCCCGTGCCTCACAAGCAAGCTTCACGGCCCCCTTGCATGCAAAAAAAAGCCCTCCATCCGGCTTAAAGAGCGGACAAAGGGCTTGGTAGAAATAAAGGCGCAAACCGAGGGCCCCTGCAGAGGCCCGGAGGACACCCGCCTTGATTCCTTGAAACTACTTTTTTGCGGCCCGCAGCGCTTGCGCGGGCCTCGTTTTAGTTCAGAGAGCTTTTTACTTCTTCTCGTTTTTCAGGCCGAGCGCGTACTGCGCGGCGTGCTCGCCGCTGCGGCGTCCGAAGACCACCGTATCGGCAATGGCGTTGCCGCCCAGACGGTTGAAGCCGTGCACGCCGCCCGTGACTTCACCGGCGGCATAAAGGCCGGGGATGGGACGGCTCTGGATGTCGAGCACCTCGCTCTCGGGCGTGATGGCAACGCCGCCCATCGTGTGATGGATACCCGGGGCCACGGCCACGGCGTAGTACGGCGCCTTTTCAACGCCCAGGGGCATGTCGGGACGCCCGAAGGCCTCGTCCTTGCCCGCCTTGCGGTAGGCGTTGTAGTTCTTCACCGTTTCAGAGAGCGTCTTGGCGTCCATGCCGCAGAGCTTGGCGAGCTCTTCAACGGTGTCGGCCTTCTTGAGCATGCCCAGGTGGTCGTACCCGCGCACCATCTTGGCCGACTTGTACAGGTCGCTGTCAAAGACAAGCCACGCCCTCTTCTCGGGCTGGTGCAGGATCGCGTCGGAGGCACGGTCGCGCGTGGTGAGCTCGTTGACAAAGCGCGCGCCCTTGACGTTGACCATGATGGCGCCCACGCCGCGCACGGTCTCGCTGATGAGGATGCGGCTGTCAAGGCCCACCGTCGGGTGCGCCTGCACCCAGTCGATGTCGGTCATGCTCGCGCCGATGTTGAGCGCCATCGTGATGCCGTCGCCCGTGCTCGTCACATTGTTCGAGCTCGTCATGTTCTTAAACGTCGGCCGGTAGAAGGCGATCATTTCCTTGTTCTGCCCGTAGCCGCCCGTGGCGAGCACCACCGCCTTGGCGGCGATCTTGTAGTAGCCCGAGTGCTTGCCGTGCACAATGGCGCCGGCAATCTTGAAGTCCTTGTCAAGCAAAAGCTTCACGGCGCGCGAATTGACGCGGGCGCCCACGCCTTCCTTGGTGGCTTCGGCGCGCAGCACGTCGACGATGTGCGGACCGACCGTCATGCCGCCGTGCGGACGGTGCGTGCGGTCAACCGAGGCGCCGCCCGAGCGCTTGACGTCGGAGAGATCGGCTCCCATGTCTTCGAGCCACTTCACGCCCGCGGCGCTTTCTTCGGCAAGAATCTTCACAAGAGCCGGATCATTCTTGCCGCGGCCGCCCTTCATCGTGTCCTTGACGTAAAGATCAACCGTGTCCTTGACGCCCTTCTTGGCCTGCTGAGGGGTGCCAACGGCGTTAAAGCCCCCTGCAGCGAGCATCGAGTTGCCGCCCGCGTAGGAGTGCTTTTCAAGCAGCACGACCTTGGCGCCCGCGCGCTTGGCGGCGATCGCCGCATTAAGGCCCGTGGAGCCCGCGCCGATGACGAGCACGTCGACCGTCTCGCGGGGCTCGGCGGCTTCAGCCGCGGCCACGGCCTTCTCGTCGATCGAGGCGTCCCAGTTGGGAGCGGCCGGTGCATCGGCAAAAGGCATCTTCATGTCGAACGTGTGGCAGTCGTTGCAGATCAGCTTGGGCTGGGCGTGACCGGTGTGGCAGACCGTGCAGTTGATGGGGCTGCGGTCGCTCAAGTGGCTTGCGTGCGGGTCAAAACGCTTGGACTTGTCGGCAAGCTTCTTGAAGTCGCCGTGGCAGGTCATGCACTGGCCGTTGATGGCGATTTCATCGTCGGGCACGTTGGCCGCGGTCACGGCATTGGTGCCGTGGCAGCTCTGGCAGCCGCCCATCTTGTTGTGAAACGTTGCGAGGTCTTCGGCATAGACGGCCGTCGCGGCAAGCGACAGCAGCGCCGAGGCGACGAGTGCGCTAACGGGCTTGATCATCTCGATGTCTCCTGTCCGGGGTTTGAGCGGCAAAGAGCCGCGCCCTGAAGGCGATCCGGGGGCTCCCGGCGCTCTTTTGGAGGGAGCGCCTGCGCTTTTAAGGAAAAAGCGCCGCGGCAAATCTATTTTTTGCCGGCGGCGGTTTCCCGCGGACTCAAACCGTGTTGTCTTGTGCTTTGAGGAAAAAGGCGTCAAAAGAAAAGCCCGCCGCTTGCTTTAAGGGAAGGCCGGCGCGGGTTTTGCCCCGGCCTTTGGAATCGGTCAAGCTTCTTTGACGGACAGGAGTTTATGCGTAAAGAGATGCGCCTCAGTTGACAGGAGTCAATGCGAAATTTCTTTATATTTCAAAGTTTTGAAGCCTTATTAAGGTTTTCTTAACACCCGCGTCTCCCCGCGCCCGCTCTCTTTGTCCGGCGCCGCCTCAACCGACTCAAGCCCGCAGAAAAGCCCTTCGGCATTCGGCTCCCGGGCGCCGGGGGCGTTTTTCGCGGCAAGCCAGCGCCGGATGGTTGCGCGGCTCAAGCCCGTCTCGCGCACGATGGCGTTGTAGGAGAGCCCGCGCTCGTACCTGAGCGAGAGCACGCGGGCCTTGACGCTTTGATCGAAGTGCCGGCCGCGCAGCGAGCGCTCGTTTAAGAGCCCCTCAAACGTGCCGTTGCGGTAGCGGTGCATCCAGTCGCGGGCGGTGTAGACCGACACGCCGAGCGAAGCGGCCACCGTTTTGTAGCTTGCCCCGCGCGAATAAAGTTCGGCCGCCATGAGTAGCCGCCTGCGGTCGTGCGGGCCCTGATGCACGGCGCCGCTCTCAAAAAGCGCGCCCGTCTGCTGCTGCGGCAAAGGTCCTTGGGGGGATTGGCTGCGCGCTGCAAAAGCCGCCCCGGCGGCAAAAGGGCCGCCCGACGGGGTGCGGCAAGCGGGATTGGCTGCGCCCGCGTCTGCATCTGCGTCTGCATCTGCGTTTTGGGAAGGGTTTTGAGCGGCGCCTAAAGCGCCCGTCTCGGGCGCATCAAAGGCAAGCTCAAGCTGCTCGCAGGCGCCGCAGCCTTGTGCGCGCGAGCGTCTTTGATCGGCGGGAAAGCCGTCCAGGGGCGCATCGCTTGCGGCGTCCGTGTTTTCAAACTGCCTTGCAAGCGCAATGAAAAGATCCGCCTCAAGGCAGATCCCGGTGGAGATTCTGCGCTGCGCGCGTCTACTGCGGCTTGTCTGAGCCACGGCGGCGCACCTCCTCGACCACGACGGCGTCTTCAATGACCGTCGTGCGGCGCACGCCCGTGCGGGCCTCTCCCTTGGGCACCGCGGGTTCGGCCTCGGGCGTGCTCTGGGGATTTTGCTGCGTGCGCTCCTCAAAAGGGGCGCCTCCTGCGGCGGCCTGCATGCGGCGCAGCATCTCATCCTGGGCGCGCTTGAAGGGATCGCCGTAGCGCCAGCGGTAGTAAACCCCGTAGAGGGCGATTGCGGCCACGCACAAAAGCACGAAGAGGAAAATGCCGCCGATCACCGGCAGCAGCAGCACGCCGAGCCCGATCATGCCCGCGATGACGGCCACGGAGACGAGAAAGGACACAAGCGGATGGATGGGGCGTCCGTTGATGTAGAGCATGAGGGACTAAAAAAGCCTGAAAAAGAAAAGGCCGAAGGCGGCGGCGCTTTTCATCAAAGTGAAGAAACCCCCTTTGCCTTCAAGGCAAAGAAGCGGGCCGCCTCCGGCAGGAAGGTGCTGCAGTGCACGTAAATCCTTGAAGCTGCGTCAAAGTCTATCAGCCTCGTGCACGGGCAAACTGCAACGTCTCGTTTGGGCTTGTTTCGACTCATTTCCGGCAAAACAAAGCGGACCTCCGGGCCCGCGCCCAGGCCGGCGGCTTGCGAAACTCACGGCCGCCTGCGCGTTGGCAGGGCCCCAAATTCGTTATCATTTCGCACTCATAGAAAAATTTTCCTTCTTTCTGCGCGCCCTGCGCCGCCCGCCTTCACGAGCTCCGGGATGGGTTACGCGTTCATTTAGCCGAGTCTGCTCTCACGCAACGCCCGCCAGGAATTTCTTCAGCAACTTCATGCTGCACATGATGCGGTTACGGGCGTTTTCGGCGCCGGAAGCCAAACCGCCTTATGGATCAAAAGTTTTCCAGTCTGCCCGACGTTCAAAGCCTTGTCGACGGACGCAACATTCCCATTGACCGCGTCGGCGTGCGCGGCCTCACCGTGCCCCTGACGGTGGCAAGCGTCAAGGGGCCGCAGCCCACCGTGGCCGAAGTGAGCATGTACGTGGGACTGCCCGCCGACAAAAAGGGCACCCACATGTCGCGCTTTGTCTCGCTCATTGCCGACGACCCGCAGCCGCTGTCGACGACGATGATGCGCAATCTTCTTGAGCGCATGCTCGAGCTCCTTGATGCCGAAGAGGGCTACATCGACATCCGCTGCCCCTTCTTCGTGACGAAGACAAGCCCCGTCTCGAACCTCAAGAGCCTCATGAACTACAAGGTGCGCTTCTCTGCTGAAAAGAAAAAGGGCGTCACGCGCGTGCTCCAAGAGATCACCGCTCCGGTCACGAGCCTGTGCCCGTGCAGCAAGGAGATCAGCAGCTACGGCGCGCACAACCAGCGCTCGCGCATCACGATCTCGGTGGAGCTCTCCGAGGACATGTCTCTTGAAGAGCAAATCCGCATCGCCGAAACCTCGGCTTCGTGCGAGCTCTGGAGCCGCTTAAAGCGCAACGACGAGAAGTACGTCACCGAATACGCCTACGATCACCCGAAGTTTGTCGAAGACATCGTGCGCGACACCGCCAAGCAGCTCAATGCCGAGCCGCGCGTGCTCGCCTACCACACGGAAGCCGAAAACTTCGAGTCGATCCACAACCACTCGGCCTACGCGCAGATCGAGCGCGACAAGCGCACCGATCCGATCTAAAAAATCGAAAACAAGTTTTCCGCGCAAGGCAGCTCCGAGGCCCCCTTTTCGTTTTAAAAAAAGAGGCTCTCGGACTGCGGCAAAACGGGCCTTTTCACAAGGCCCGTTTTGTGCTGTCCGCCGCCAGGGCGCCTTTCTTTTGGTATTGTCTCGAAGGCGCCGCCGCGGCCTTGACGCACAAGCCCCGCGCAAAGAGTTTTTTCCCCAAGCCTGCGACTTTTGAAACAAAATCGTCGCCTTTCGGAGCAAAAGCGAGGAAAATTCTCCCGCTTGAGGCGCACTGCACCTCGTTGCAGCGCCCTGTGAGGATTCCTCTTTGAAGGCCTCTTTACCTTTGCGCCTTGCCCGACGGAGCCCCATCCGGACCCATTTAATTTTCGGCCACTTTTGGCTGCCGACACAGTCCTTTCATCATGATCGAAGATCAAAACCAGCCCCTCGTTGAACTTCTCGGCCGCGCCTTAAGCGCCATCGGCGCGGCGGGCACGCCCGTGCGTCTTGAGCGCCCCAAGGCCGCCGAGCACGGCGATCTGGCCACCAATGCGGCCATGCAGCTTGCCCGCACCCTCAAGAAAAACCCCCGTCAGATCGCCCAGGAACTTGTCGACGCCATGAAGGCCGATCCCGCCTACGCAAGCGTTCTTGCCGACGTTGAAATCGCGGGACCGGGCTTTATCAACATGCGCTTTCCCCAGGCGGCCAAGTTCAGCATCGTCTCCCGCGTGCTCGAAGAAGGCGCCGCCTACGGCTCAAGCCGCGCCTTTGAAGGCAAGAGCGTTCTTCTTGAGTACGTCTCGGCCAACCCCACGGGGCCCCTGCACCTCGGGCACGCCCGCCAGGGGGCGCTTGGAGACGTCCTCTCGCGCGTGATGCGCACCCAGGGCTACAAGGTGACGCGCGAGTTCTACTACAACGACGCGGGCGTGCAGATACACAACCTCACGATTTCGGTGCAGGCGCGCGCAAAGGAAATTCTGGGACTGCAGACGGCCGAGGCGTTTCCTGAAAAAGGCTATCAGGGGCTCTACATCCTTGACATCGCCCGCGACTATCTTGACAAAAAGCCCGTGACCACGACCGCGGGCGAGGTCGTCGCCTCCACGGGCGATGTTGAAGACCTCGAGGCGATCCGCCGCTACTCGGTTGCCTACCTCAGAAACGAGCAGGACGAAGACCTGCGGCTTTTTGACGTCGCCTTCGACAACTTCTACCTTGAGAGCTCGCTTTATACGACCGGGCGGGTGCAGAAGGCCGTTGATGCGATCATCGCCTCGGGCCACACCTACGAGGCCGAGGGCGCCCTGTGGCTTAAAACGACGGATGCGGCCTTCGCGCAGTTCAAAGACGACAAGGACCGCGTCATGCGCAAGCAGGACGGCTACTACACCTACTTCGTGCCCGACGTCGCCTATCACCTCGCCAAGTTCGAGCGCGGCTTTGACCGCGCCATCAACATCCAGGGGTCGGACCACCACGGCACCGTCGCGCGCGTGCGCTGCGGCCTGCAGGCTGCGGCCGCAAGCATGGGTCTCACAATTCCCGCAACCTTCCCCGAGTATCTGCTCCACAAGATGGTCAAGGTCATCGAAAAGGGCGAGGAGATCAAGATGAGCAAGCGCGCGGGCACCTACGTGACGCTGCGCGATCTGGTCGACTGGGTCGGGCGCGATGCGGCGCGCTTTTTCCTTGTCTCGCGCAAGTCCGACGCCGAGTTTGTCTTCGACGTGGATCTGGCCCGCGCCAAAAACGATGAAAACCCGGTCTACTACCTGCAGTACGCCCACGCGCGCATCTGCTCGGTGCTGCGGCAGGCCGCGGAAAAAGGCTTTGCCGTGCCCGAAGCAAAAGAGGCCGCCCGGGCCGACTTCTCGGCGCTTGAAAGCGCCCAGGCCGAGGCGCTTGCCTCGCGTCTGTCGCAGTACGGGCAGACCCTTGCCGTCGCAGCGCGCGACCTTGCCCCGCACTTGATCTGCGTTTATCTCAAGGAGCTCGCCGCGGACTTTCACGCCTTCTACAATGCCGAGCGCGTCCTTGTTGAAGACGCGCGCGTGCGCAATGCGCGCCTTGCGCTCGTGATGGCCGCGCAGCAGGTGCTGCGCAACGGCCTTGACGTGCTGGGCGTGAGCGCCCCCGAGCACATGGAGCGCGCCGAGAGCGCCTCCGAGGAGTAAACGCCCCATGGCGACGAGCAAAACCGCTTTATTCTGGTCCTTTACCTCCGGCGTCGTCGTGGCCCTCATCATTGCGGCCGCGGCCTTTGTCTGGGTCAACGACGCCCCCATTCCCTTTGTCTCGAAGGTGCAGCAGGTGAGCTCTTCGGTCGACGAGCGTCTCCTGGACGGCAAGAGCATCGATCCCAATCAGAAGCTCTACGACGACGGACAGGGCGAAGAGCAGCGCCAGGGCGTGGTGACCGTCAACGCCGCCGGCGGCGGCGAAGACGCCTCGGAGGTGATCAGCACCGAGCGCTTCTGGGTGCAGGCGGGGACCTTTGCAACCAACGATCAGGCCGAGTCGATGCGCGCGAGCATCGCCTTCATCGGTCTGGATGCGCAGATCAGCTCCGCCACCGAAGGCGGCAAGCGCGTCTACCGCGTGCGCATCGGCCCCTTTGAGAGCAATGCAAACGCCGAAGAAATCCGCCAGAGCCTTGCCGACAACGGCATTCAGAGCAGCGTCATTCATCAGCGCAACTGATTTCTCAGACAAACCTTTTATCTTTTGACAAGGATTGTTCATGACTTCCAGACGTCATCTTCTTGAAGGTGCGGCAGCCGCGGGCTGCCTTGTCCTCGCGCCGGGCCTTGCCCTTGCGCAGGAGGCTCCCCAGGCGGGCAAGCAGTACCTCGTCGTGCGCCCGCCCATCAGCTATCCGAGCCGTCCGATTCTCGTGCACGACTTCTTTGCCTACACCTGCCCGCACTGCCTGACGTTTGCGCCGATCATGGCCGAGTTCGCCAAGGAAATCGCGGGCATGCCCGACGTCAAGTACGTCCCCTCGCCCGTGTCCTGGAACAACGACCTCGACATCTTCACGAGCACCTACTTCAGCCTTGAGGCGATGAATCGCCTGGACGACCTGCACATGCCCTTCTGGGACTATGTCATTCGCGAAGAGCACAACAACTGGACCACGGTTGAGGCCATCGCCAAGGACATCGAAAACTTCATGGGCAGAAACGGCATCAAGGCCGACGACTGGAACAAGATGCTCAAGAGCTTCTCGATCGTCTCCAAGACCCGGCAGGCCTCGCGCACCTGGAAGCACTACGGGGTGGACTCCACGCCTTCAATCGGCATTGCCGGACGCTTTGTGACCGCCCCGCACCTGGTGGGCACGCGGCAGGGCGCCGTCGAGATGACCAAAGAGCTCATCGAGATGATCCGCGCCGAAAAGTAGCGCCTCTTGTCTTTTTTCCGGCCCCCGGCGGCTTCCCCTTTTTTCTTTGAGGACAACACGTCATGCGCATCTTTCTGACCGGCGCCTCAAGCGGCATCGGCGCGGCCATCGCCCGCGAGTTCGACGCCATGGGGGCCGACATCGGCCTTGTGGGCCGCAATCCGGAAAAGCTCAAGGCCTTTGCCGAGACTCTCACGCGTGCCGAGAGGCACCGCACCTATGCGCTTGACGTCACGGACCGCGCGGCGCTTTTTGCCGCCGCGCGCGACTTTGAAGCAGCCGGCCCCGTTGACATCGTGATCGCCAACGCCGGCATTTCCATCGGCGTAAAAACCGAGTACGAGGAAGACCTCGACGTGCTCGAGCGCGTCTACCGCACCAACGTCTTTGCGATGGCCTCGACCTTTCACCCCTTCATCGCCCCCATGCAGGCGCGCGGCAGAGGCCAGTTCGTGGGCATCGGGTCGGTGGCGGGCATCCGGGGGCTGCCCGGCAGCGAAGCCTACTGCTCGAGCAAGGCGGCCGTCATCAGCTACCTTGAGAGCCTGCGCAACGACGTGCGCCGCTACGGCATCAAGGTGACCACCATTTCGCCCGGGTTTGTGCGCACGCCGCTGACGGCCAAAAACCCCTACCGCATGCCCTTCATCTTGGAGGCCGACGAGTTTGCCCGACGCGCCGTGCGGGCCATTCTCTCGGAGGTGAGCTACCGCACGATCCCCTGGCAGATGGGGCTTGTGGCCAAGCTGCTGCGCGTGCTGCCCAACGCCGTCTTTGACGCCGTCATTTCCGGGCGCGGCGAAAAGCCCCGCGCCAAGGATCTGGGCGTTTAGCTCTTTTCTCTTCTTGGCCCTTGGTTTTTTGAAAGGGGGCGGTCAAGAGGCCGCGCCTTCCTTGACCTTCGCGGCCTTCTCGTCCTGCGCATTCTTTTTGCGCGCGGCCTTTCCCGCAGCAAGGCCAAGCTTTTCCAAGCGGCTTCGCAGCGTGCTCGGGTGCAGGCCCGCGATGCGCGCCGCGCCGTGCTCGCCCGAGATGCGCCCATGGCATGAGTCCAAAAGGCGCTTGAAGTAGCGCCGCTGCATGCTCTCGAAGTCTTCCAACCCCGCAGGCTCCTTCGTCGCCCTCCTCGGCGCCTCACCAGATGGCTCCCCGGTGACTGCCGGCGGCACTTTTTCCTGGCCGCTTGCCCAATCGCTCTCGGAAATGTTCCCGCGCTCTTCAAACCCGCCTGCGGCGCCCTGCCTCTGAGGTGCCCGGGACTTTGGAGCGCCCGGGATGTTCGCCTCGCTGATTGCGTCGACAATGAGCCTCGGATTTTTCTCGTGCTGCGAAGCGGCAAGCCCCGAGCGGATGACGGCGTTTCGCAGTTCGCGCACATTGCCGGGCCACTTCCACTGCAGCGCCTGCGCGCAGAGCGCATCGACAAAGCTCTCGGCAAGCGGCACCTCAAAGCGCTCCTTGACTTCACGCGCGAAAAGCTCAATCAAGGGCCGCAGATCCTCGGGCCGCTCGCGCAAAGGAGGAATGCGCAGGCACAAGACGTTTAGCCGGTAGTACAAATCCAGCCGAAAGAGCCCGCGCGCAACCAAATCGGCAAGGTCCCGGTTGGTGGCCGAAATCACGCGCACGTTGATCGGAATCTCTTCGCTTGCGCCCACCCGGCGAATCACCTGGTGCTGCAGCACGTGCAGAAGTTTTCCCTGCACCGCAAGCGGCAGCTCCCCGATTTCGTCAAGAAAGATGGTGCCGCCGTCGGCCTCTTCAAAAAGCCCCCTGCGCCTGCGGCGCGCGTCGGTAAAGGCGCCCGCCTCGTGCCCGAAGAGCTCGGCTTCGATCAGGGCCTCGGGGATTGCCGCGCAGTTGACGCGCACGCACGGCCGCATGGCCCGCGAGGACATGCCGTGGATGGTGTTGGCAAGCACCTCCTTGCCGGTGCCCGACTCACCGGTAATGAGCACCGGCACGGCGTAGCTTGCGGCCTGCTCGATGACGGGTTTGAGCCGCACAAACGAAGGCGTGTTGCGCAGCAATTCCGTGAGCGGCGTGTCCTTTGCAAGCGCAAGCGAGCGCTTGAGCTCGCGGTTGATTCCTTCAAGCTTGCGGTTGTGCCTGTCAAGCCGTATCCCCAGGGCAAAGCCCACCTGCAGGGCAAGGAGCATTCGCATCGCCGCGGGCAGCTCCAGATCAACAGTGCGAAAAGCCCCCGGCCTGCGGCTGTAAAAACACACGACCCCGAGATGGCGCCCTTCGAGCTGAAGCGAAACCATCAGATAGCTTCGAACCTCGGGAATCACCTTGAGCGCGACAGCCTTCGTAAAGGGATCGTCGTTGATGTCCTCGACCACGACAAGCCCGTCGCCGCGCGCGGACTTGATCGGCAGGCACCCCGCGGCCGCGGGCACCACGTCGTGCAGTTCGCGCGCTTCGGTGCGGGTGGCGTGCGCAAGAAAGCGCACCTCGCGGCGCTCGGCCACGAAGGTGTTGGCAAAAACCCCGTCGGCAGGAAAGGCCTCGCCCAACGAGCGCAGCCCCCTTTGCAGCGCCTGCGGCAAAAAGAGGGTGCTCGAGAGCGCCGCCATCACCTCGCGCTGCACGGCCCACTGCCCCGACCGGTTTTCAGACCTGTCTTTCTCCCTGTCAATTCCCCGAGCTTCCGTCGCCTCTCCGGCCCGCTCGCGCTGCTCATTCATGCCGATCTCCGCTTGGCTGCAAGAAAAACACGAAATATCGTGAATTTAAAAATTTCACGAAATATCGAAATTTTTTCGCGATATTTCGTCATTTTAAAGCACGTGCGCAAGCGCATTGTGCTTTCGACCTACGACAAAAGGCGTACAAACCCGCATGTTCGGCCCCATTTTCGCCTCTTTTCTCAAACGGGCACGGGATTTGCTTTGTTTTGTCCACAAAGGCACTGCACGCCAGGCAGGACAGTGCCTTTTCAAACGACAAAACAACCCACAATCACCCCCCTTCAATCACACCCCTTCGGAGAGAAAACACATGGAAAAGACGATCTCCCGCCGCGCGCTGATTGCCGCCGGCACCGCCGCAACGGCGGCCGCCGCCGCAGGCGCCGCCCGTGCCGCGGGCGCTCCCGGCAAGCCTGTCTTTGACAAAGTGGTCGACATCATCGTCGTCGGTTCGGGCTTTGCAGGACTCGCCGCCGCCCTTGAGGCAAGGCTTGGCGGAGCGCAGGTCATGCTTTTGGAGAAAATGCCCGCCTTCGGCGGCAACTCGGCCATCAACGGCGGCGCCTTCTCGGTGGCAGGCAGCCCCCTGCAGAAAAAGTTCGGCATCAAGGATTCGCCCGAACAGATGCTCGCCGACATGATCCGCTCGGGCCGCGGCCTGTCGCACGTCGATCTTCTCAAAATGGTGGTCAACGGCTCGCTGCCCGCCTACGAATTCACCCTGCGCCACGGCGTGAAGTACAAGGACTTCGTGCAGCACTTCGGCGGCCACTCCGTTCCCCGCACCCTGCAGACCGTCGAGAGCACGGGCGGGGGCATCACGCGGCCTCTTACCGAGTCGTGCCGCAAGCACGGCGTCGAGATGCACCTGCGCGCCAAGATGCTTGACTTCGTGCGCGCCGAAGACGGCCGCGTCATCGGTCTGAAAGTGCGCGAGCGCTACCTCTTTCCCGACGAAAACTCGGGCGTGGTGCAGACCTACGGCGCGCGCCGCGGCGTCATCATGGCCACGGGCGGGTTTTCGCGCAACATCTGGTTTAGAAAGCAGCAGGACCCCAACCTCGACGAGCGCCTTGACTCCACCAACCACCCGGGAGCCACGGGAGAGGGCATGCTCAAGATGTTTGAAATCGGCGGCGCCCCCGTGCAGGTTGACCAGATCCAGCTCGGCCCCTGGAGCTCGCCTGATGAAAAGGGCTTTGGCCTTGTCTCGCAGTTCAACACCATCGCGGGCTTTCCGATGGGAATCATGGTCGACGTGCGCACGGGCCGGCGCTTTTGCAACGAGCTTGCAGACCGCAAGGAGCGCACCGACGCCATCTTGAATCAGATGCAGGACGGCAAGCCCGTCTACCCGGTGTGCTTTACCGACAGCAAGGGCGTGGCCAAGGCCCAGACGCTTAAAAACGGTCTGAAGTACGGCGTCATCAAAGAGTTCAACACGATCGAGGCGCTTGCCGCGGCCTACGGCATTCCCGCCCGGGGCCTTGCCGAGCAGGTTGCCCAATGGAATCAGATGGTCAAAAACGGCAGCGACACGCAGTTTCACCGTGCGCTTGACCTTGCCATCGTGCTCGACAAGCCGCCCTTTTACGCCGCGCGCGTCTGGCCCAAGGTGCACTACTGCATGGGCGGCGTGGGCATCACGGCCAATGCCGAGGTCTACAACGTCATGGGCCGCGTCATCCCCGGTCTGTACGCCTGCGGCGAAGTCACGGGCGGCACCCACGGCGCAAGCCGCCTCGGGGGCTGCGCCATCGCCGACGGCCTCGTGATGGGACGCGTGGCCGCAACGAACTGCCTCAAGAACCCGCCCGCCACCCTCTAGGCCCCAGGGTCAATTTCACGGACAAGGATGACAAGACAAATGACAAACCCCAAGTTTCTTTGCGCCTTCCTCGGCCTGATTTCGGCGGCCGTGATGGGCAGCGCCTGCGCGGCGGACCTTCAGATGAGCAAGCACCATGCAGCCGCCGTCAAGGACTGCACCGTGTGCCACACGCAGGAAAACGCCGTTGCAGGCAACGCCTTCGTGGTGCCCGACGACAAGGTCTGCATGAGCTGCCACGGCAGCTACGAGTCGCTTGCCAAGAAGACCGACAAGCTCGAAGAGCCCAACCCGCACCGCTCGCATCACTACGGCACGAGCCTCTCGTGCAGCGCCTGCCACAAGGAGCACTCCGAACCCAAGGCCTGGTGCAACGAGTGCCACGAATTTAAGTACACGATGCCCTGACCATTGAACGCGCGAGAGCGCAGAAAAGGGCTCCGCCCGCCCTGCGCTCCCGCCCAAAAGCATCTTTAACTTCCTCCCTTTTTCGGCCCCTTTTTCACCTCTGCCGCGCCGGGAAGGGAGCGAGCAAAAAAACAAACCTTCGCACAAAGGAGAATCTCATGAAGTTTCTGAAGACAACCGCCATGGCGGCGGTCATGCTCGCCTGCGGCTCGCTGAGCGCCGCGACGATCACCCTGGACGGCAAGCACCTCACGATGGAGGATGCCTGGAAAATCGCCAACAACGAGGCCGACGTGGCCATTTCGCCCCGCGCGATGAAGCTGCTCGACGACAGCCACAAGCTCGTCATGGCCTCGGCCGCGGCGGGCCAGGCCGTCTACGGCCTCACCACGGGCGTGGGCCTGAACAAAGACCACAAGCTCTTTACGGCCGACGGCAAGCTCACCGACGCCGTGGTCAAGGCCTCGCGCGACTTCAACTACAACGCGCTGCGCTCGCACTCGGCGGGCGTGGGCGAAATGATGCCCACGAACCTCGCGCGCCTGTCGATGGTGGTGCGGTTAAATACCCTTCTTGACGGCAAGTCGGGCGCCCAGCCGCGCGTGGCCGAGCTCTACCGCGACATGCTCAACAAGGGCGTCACGCCCCTGATTCCCTCGGAGGGCTCCGTTGGCGAGGCGGACATTCTTCTTGCCTCGCACGTCGGCGCCGTGATGATCGGCGAGTGGAAGGCCGAGCTCAACGGCAAGGTGGTCGACGGCAAGACCGCTCTGAAAAAGGCGGGCATCAAGCCGCTCGTGCCCGAAGGAAAGGACGCGCTGGCGATTTTGTCGAACAACTCGGTTGCCATGGCCTATGCGATCGACGCCGCCCGCAACGCCGCACGCATCATCAAGGTCACGCCCTACGTCTACGGGCTCTCGCTTGAGGGCCTCAACGGCAACGTCGCCCCGATCCTTCCGCAGTCAATCGGCACGCGCCCGTTTGAGGGACTTGCGGAGACGGCCGCCGACATGCGCGACGTCCTCAAGGGCTCCTACCTCTGGCAGACCGACGAAACCCGGCCGCTGCAGGATCCGCTTTCTTATCGCGTCACGGTCTACGGGCTCTCGGAAGCAAAGCGTGCGCTCAACGACCTCAATGCGCAGATTTCCGTACAGATCAACAGCACGGACGACAACCCGGCCACGATTCTCAATGCGACGACCGAGTACAAGAACACCTCCACGCAAGTGGCCAAGTACTTTGTCAAGGGCAACGGCGTTGAAGGCGCCATCATCCCGACGGGCAACTTCAACCCGCTGCCCGTGGCGCTCGCACTGCAGCGCACTTCGCTTGCGCTCGCGCACCTCTCGCACTACTCCGTGCAGCGCACGATCCACCTCTCCTACGACCAGTTCACGGGCCTCACCCGGTTCCTCTCCGATCCCTCCAACAAGGGACACGCCTTCGGCGCGGTGCAGAAGTCGTTCATGGGCCTGCACGTCGACAACATGGCGCTTGCGCAGCCCGTGAGCCTGTACGGCATGCCGGTCGCTGGCGAAATCGAAGACACCTTCACCAACATCCTGCAGGCCGCCAAGCGGCTCGATCAGATCGACGCCAATCTCATGCAGATCTACAGCGTCGAGATGCTGCACTCGACCCAGGCCGTTGACCTTCGCCGCATGCTCAAGAACAAGGATCTGAAGCTCTCGGAGAAAACCGACGCGCTCTACAAGGCCTATCGCAAGCTCGTTCCGTACGTCAAGGCCGACCGCATCTTCACGGACAACATTGCCGACGGCACCAAGCTTCTCAAGACCTATGAGGTGAAGTAATCCTCCAAATACAAGGCAAAAGGCCGCCTTGCACTCCTGCGGGCCGCCCGCAACGCAAGTCCCGCGGGCGGCCCGCAGTCGCCGCACGATTCATACAAAACCACAAGCAAAGCGGCGCCCGCAGCCATGCACCCCCACCTCAGCCACTACACCAACCCCCCATACCAACCAAAGGAAGAACAGATGATGAAGAAAACTCTGGCCGCCGCAGCCCTTGCCGCGGCCTTCTCGGGCGCAGCGCCCGCGGCCGACCTTGAGCTCTACGGCGTCGTCGACACGGGCTTTACCTACACGCACGGCAACGACGTCGACATCGACCGCTTTGAAATGAGCACCGGCAACTACGCGGGCTCGCGCTTTGGCCTTCGCGGCGGCGAAGACCTGGGCAACGGCGTGCGCATCAACTTCATTTTGGAAAACGGCTTTCAGTCCGACACGGGCAACTACGCCAAGGCCGACTCGATCTTTAACCGCGAATCGCAGCTCTTTCTCACCGGCAGCTGGGGGCAGCTCGGCTTTGGCCGCGTGGGCGCCTTCACCTCGGGCTCTTCGTCTCTGAGCTGGTACTGGGACCTCGAGCCCTTTGAGACGGGCTACATCGACGCGGGCATCCAGGCCTCCCAGGTCAACGTCTGGCGCCTGAATTCCAACACGATCTACTACATCTCGCCCGTGTTTGCGGGCTTCAAGCTCGGCATCCAGTACAGCCTCACCGGCACCAACGACAAGGAGGCGCAAAAGCAGGGCGACAACAACACCTTCACCAACGTCGCGCTGCGCTGGGACGGGGCCAACGCCCGCGCCATCCTCGGCTTTGAGATGGAGACCTACGGCGACAACGAAACCTACTACGGCGCGGGCGGCGCAGCCGACGGCACCTTCACCGAGCGGCGCGACAACGCCTACAACGTCAAGCTTGCCGGCGCCTGGAACGTCGCGGGCGGCCCCGCAACGCTCTATGCGGGCGCAAGCTGGTACAAGAACTACAACATCTTCTCGGACTCGACCTACGACGACGACGGCAAAGTGTTCTATGATCGCGACAGCTCGAAGCGTCTGCAGGGCTACTCGTTCTTCGTTGGCGGCAAATACACGATCGGTCAGGCGGATCTTCTGGCCATGTTCCAGTATCTTGACGGCGAAAACGAGGGCTACCTCGAAGGCTCCGGGCAGGACAAGGACTACAAGCGCTACATCGCCTCGATCGGCTGCCACTACCACTTTTCCAAGCGCACGATGCTCTACACCATCGCTTCCTACGCCGACGGCACGGGCACGTTTGACGATCTGGATGACGGAGCGGCCACCAACCGCTGGATGGGACACTTGGGTCTGACGCACTTCTTCTGACCGTCTGCCGCGCAAGTCCTGGCGCAGGCCCGGCACACGCAAGCCGCCCTGCGCCGACCGCGCGACCCGTGTTTTCGATGCCGTTTCGAGGCCGCCGCTGCCCGCCATCCGCCCTTCATTTGACGCTTGCCTCATCGGCGGGCCCCTTTCTTGACGGCTACTCCACGGCCTCGGCCGCGTTTTTGGCAAGCCTTCTTGAGGGCGCCGGCGCCTGGCAGGTTGCGCTCTTTACGAGCTTGTATCTTGCGGGCACTGTTGCGGGCTCTCTTTGCATGGGCGCGGCCGCAGACCGCGTCGGCCGCCGGCGCCCCTATCTGGCCGCCATGGCGGCCGTGGGGGTGGTGTGCACCCTCTCGGCGCTTTCGGCCTCGCTCGGGGCGCTGCTGCTCATGCGGCTTCTCACGGGCTTTCTTTTGTGCGGCGACTACCCCGTGGGGCAGGCCATGGTGGTCGAGCATCTGCCCGAAGGAAAGCGCGAGCGCAGCCTCTCATTTTTGATGCTTGCGTGGTACTTCGGCGCCCTCTCGGGCGTACTCGTCGCCATTCCCGTAGTCGATGCCCTCACGCAGCCCGAAGCCTTTCTTTGGGTCGAGGCGGCCTTTGCCGCCTTTGCTCTTTTGCTGCGCTTTTTTATCCCCGAGTCGCCGCTTTGGAGCCGGAGCACTCGCGAGGTCAGCGAGCGCCTCCCGCGCGAGCGCACTTCCCTTGGCGTTTTAGCCCGCGACATCGCCCGCAACCGCCGCGTCTTTGTGTTTTGCTGCGCCTTCTGGCTGTGTCAGACAATTCCGGGCACCATCATGATGCTCTACAGCCCGGCGATTCTTCACCGCCTCACGGGGACGACGGACGCCGTCCCGCAGATGCTGCTGCTCTACGGGTGCTTTCTTGCGGGGATTCTGCCCGCTTCAAGCGCGTGGTTCGCAAGGCGCCTGCGCGCGGTCCTGCTCTGGACGTTTGCGCTCATGGCGCTGGGGCTTGCGGGCGTCATGCTCTTTGCAAAAACAAGCCCCGCGGCCACCAACCTTTCCTTTGTTGTTTTTGCGCTGAGCTACGGGCTGCAGTCCACGCTTGACTTTGTCTATCCCAACGTGCTTTTTCCGGCCGCGGCACGCGCTTCGCTCGTGGGAGCCGTGACGGCCGTCTCGCGGCTGGGCGCGGCGCTTGCGGCCTTTGTCTTTCCGCTTCTGGCGGAGCACTTTGCGCTTGAGCCCCTTTTTTGCTGCGGTCTTGTGGTGCTCGCGGCGGGCTTTGCCGCAGGCTGGCGCGGGGCGCCGCGCAACGCTCTCGAAAGGAAAGCGGCTCAAAAGCCCTGATCAATCCTGGCTTGCGGACTTTTCGTCTGCGGCCCCGAGCTCTTCAATCATCCGGTAGAGCGCCTCGCGCTTGAGGCCCGTGACGCGCGCGGCAAGCGAGGCCGCCCGCGAGGGCGGCAGCTGCGCGGCCACGGCCGCAAGCCAGGCTCTGTCGCGATCGTCAAGCTCCGTTGCCCTGCCCTCGCGCATGTCGACGGCAATGACGTACTCGCCGCGCGGCTCGTGACTTTGCGCCCATTGGGCAAGCTCTCCCGCCGGCATCGTGCTGAAGGTCTCAAAGCGCTTCGTGAGTTCCCGGGCCACCACGACGCGGCGGTCGGCCTCAAGCTCCGCGGCAAGGTCCGTTAAAAGCGCGCAGATGCGGTGCGGCGCCTCGTAGAGCACGAAGGCTTCGCCGCGGCCTGCGAGCTCTCGCAGCGCCTCGCGGCGCGCCTTGGCGGCAGGAGGCACGAATCCGGCAAAGGTAAAGCGGTAGGAAGAAAGCCCGCTTGCGCTCAAGGCCGCCACGGCGGCGCTTGCGCCCGGCACGGGGCTCACCGAAAACCCAGCCTGCCGCACAAGCGCCACGGCCTTGGCGCCGGGGTCGCTCACGGCGGGCGTGCCCGCGTCGGTGACAAGCGCAATGCGGCGTCCCTCGCGCAAAAGGTCAATGAGGCGCCCGGCGGCGGCGTGCTCGTTGTGCTCGTGCACGCTCATCGTGGGCGTGGCGATGCCGTAGCGCTCGAGCAGCTTTTTCGTCTGCCGGGTATCCTCGCAGGCGATGACGTCGCAGGCGTCGAGCACCCAGAGCGCGCGCAGCGTAATGTCGGCGGCGTTGCCGATGGGAAGCCCTACAATATAGAGCGTTGCGCCTGAAAAGGACTGCTGCGCGAGCCCCGCGCACTGCATCAGGGCGTTGTCGGCAAAGCGAAAGCCCCTCGCCTTCGGCTCGAGAACCTCGGCCTCCCCCCGATTTTCATTTGAAATGGATTGCATGTTCCCTCGTTTCATCCTGGCTGGTCTGCTGTCTGCGGTTTTTCTCGGAGCGCCGGGCGTCTTGTACGCGCAAACAAGCGCAGCCGCGCCTGAAGTCGCGCTCGCCTCTCCCTCCGGGACCGCGCCGGACGTCCTTACGGAGTCCTCCTCCGCGCCCGCAGCTCCCGCCCCGGCTCCGCGGCAGGCTCCCGTTGCTGAAGACTTCACGCTCTCGGCTCCCATGGCCGACAGCTCGGTGCCCGTGATCGTGGCTCCCGGAGCCGCTCCCGTGCAGCCGCAGGGCGCGCCCTCAGCTCCCTTAACGGAGCCCGAGCAGCCGCGCACGTTCACGACGCAGCCCGCTCAAACGGCTCCCGCAGCGCCTGCAGAGCCTGCGGCTGCGCCCGCAAGTCCTGAAGCAGCCGCTCAAACGACTTCTCCGGCCACTCCGGCTTCTCCGGCCTCTGCGGCTTCTCTGCCTGCGCCCGAAACAACTTCAAGCCCGGCGCCTGGCGCTGCGCCCGGGACGAGCGCGTCAGATCCGCTCATGACGGACGCCGCCGATCCTCTCTCGGCTCTTTTGTCACAAGGCGAGGCCGGCATCAAAATTGCCTTCCTGCTGCCTGAGGCGGACTCGCCCCTTGCCGGGCCTGCGGAAGACATCCTGCAGGGCGTGCTCGCGGCAAATTATGCATCAGAGGCTCCGCTTGAAGTGCTGCGCGTGCGGCCGGCCGCGGGCGAGTCTGCGGCAAGCCAACTTAAGCGCGCGGCGATGGCAGGCGCCATGGCCGCCATCGGCCCCCTGGAGCGCGACAAGGTGGCCGAGCTCGCGCGGCTCGAGTACCTGCCGCTGCCCGTCGTAACGCTCAATCAAATCGACATGGACCGCGCGGTGCCGCTCACCGAAGAGGAGATTGCCGTCAAGCGCAGCGAACTTGCCGCCAAGCGCGCCTCCGAGCAGCACTTAAGAGAGCTCATCATCGCCGAAACCAACGAGGCGCTCGGGGAAACTGCGTCCGAGGCGCAGGCCGCACGCAAGTCTTCGGGCAGCATCAAGACGCGCTCGACGGTCCCGGGCCTTGTCTTTGCCGAAGAGCTCGAAGTCGAGGGCGTGCGCTACGAGCCCTTGGCGTTTCCGCACAACCTGCTCATGCTCGGGCTTTCGATGGAAGACGATGCCGCGCGCGTGGCGCGCCTGGGGCTTGCGGCGCTGCCGCCCGCCACAAGCCGCGGCGAGCGGCCCAAGGTGCTCCTGCTTGATCACGACACGCCGCTTGAAAAGCGCGTCTCGGGCGCTTTTGAGCGCACGCTTGTAGCCGCGGGCTTTGCGCCCGATCGTCTTACCGTCGATCTCAATCAGTTTCAGCGCGTGAGCAAATTTTTTGATCTTGCCGTCGAGCGGCTCGATGCAAGCGAATTCAACGAGGCGCTCATCGATCAGGAAGCCGACCCCGTGGGCTGGAGGCAGCAGCAAATCCGCATCCGGCGCTTGAAGGCCGCAAAGCGCGCCCGCGCCGCTCTGGCCGAGCCCCCGTACCACGCGATATTTCTTGCCATGGACGCCAAGACCGCCTCTTTGGTGCGCTCGCGCCTTCCGATGCGAAGCCGCATCTGGGGCACGCCGATGATCAATCCGGGCGACCCGAAAAGCGATCCCCAGGCGCAGGCCATGACCTACGACCTGCTGCAGGTCGCCTTTGTCGAAAGCCCGCTTGTGCTTACGTTTGACGCCGCGGAGTTTGAAGACATCTACCGCGTGCCCGCCCCGCAGAGCACGGTGCAAAAGCGGCTCTTTGCACTGGGGGCCGACGCCTTCGGCGCGGCCCGCACGATGGTGCACGGGGCAAATTCCGGCACGTTCGACGGGCTTCTCGGCACCATCGCCTACAACCTCACGCTCTCGCCCAAGGCCGAGCGGCGCGGACAAACCGCGATGATCTTTGGCGGAGAGCTGCGCGTGATGGACGAAAACGAAGTAGTCGAATACGAAAGCTTCAAGTCCAACACCCGGCGCATGCGCGCGCAGGCGCGCTCGCTTGAGAGGCTGCAGCGCGAGGCCGAGCAGGCCGCCCGCAAGGCGGGCACGCTCATCGACGAGGAGTCGGGAGCCGACGATGCGCTTGACAACTACAACTTCTCGGGCGACGCGGGCTTTGCGGCCGACCCCGCGATAGAGCAGCAGACAGAGCCTGAAGGCAGCGCGCCTTTGGGCACGCCGCAGCCCAGTCCCGAGCCTGATGTGCAGAGCCTGCCGCAGCCCTGACAAATGATCAACACCAGGTAAATCAACACCAAGTAAAGACGCAAGGCGCCCCCGAAACGAAGCGGCGCCTTCCTTTTGTTTACACACCGAGCACCATGTCCATCATCACCCTTTCGGAAGCCGAACTTGCCTGGGGCGATCTGCCCCTACTCGATCATGCGGCCATGAGCCTTGAAGCGGGCGAGCGCGTAGGCCTCATCGGGCGCAACGGCACGGGCAAGAGTTCCCTTCTTCAGGTCATCGCCGGCGTGGAAAAGCTCGATGCGGGCGAAGTGCGCCGCCAGGACGGCCTGCGGCGCATCTATGTCGAGCAGGAGCCCTTTTTGCCCGAAGCTCCCACGATCAAGGATTCGCTCATTGCGCGCGGGAAAATTGACGCCATTGCCGACGAGCGCGACAAGTGGACTGCGCTCGCGCGGCTTGACGCGTACCTGCAAAAGCTCAGCGTCAAAAGCGGGCTTTCCGTGGCAAGCGCCTCCGGGGGAGAAAAAAAGCGCGCGGCGCTCGCGCTTGCTTTAAGCGCGCAGCCCGATTTGCTCCTTCTTGACGAGCCCACCAACCACCTCGACGTGGAGACGATCCTTGCGCTTGAAGACATCCTCAAGACCGAGTACCGCAACGGCCGCACCCTGATGGTGATCACGCACGATAGGGCCTTTCTCGACGACGTGGTCACGCGCATCGTGGAGCTCGACCGCGGGGTGTTGCGCAGCTACCCCGGCAACTTCGCAGCCTACGAAACGCGAAAGAGCGAAGAGCTTGCCGCCGAAGAGCTGCAGCGCGCGCGCTTTGACAAGTTCTGGGCCCAGGAGGAGGTGTGGATTCGCAAGGGAATTGAAGCGCGCCGCACCCGCAACGAAGGGCGCGTAAGAAGGCTCGAAGCCCTGCGGCGCGAAAGAGCCGCGCGGCGCGACCGGATGGGGCAGGTGCGGCTTTCAATCGACGCGGGAGAAAAAAGCGGCCGGGTGGTGGCCGAAGTGACGGGACTTTGCAAGTCCTTTGGCGATCGGGCAATCGTCAAAAACCTCGACTTCAAGCTCATGCGCGGCGACAAACTGGGGCTTGTGGGCCCCAACGGCGCGGGCAAGTCCACGCTCATCAAGCTGCTTCTCGGCACCCTTGCCCCGGACGCCGGCACGGTGAAGCTTGGCACCAACCTCAAAATCGCCTACTTCGATCAGCTGCGCGAGCAGCTTGATTTAACAAAGACCGTGGCCGAGACCATCAGCCCGGGCAGTCAGTGGGTGGAGATTGCGGGCGAGAAAAAGCACATCATGACCTACCTTGCCGACTTTCTCTTTGCCCCGCACCGCGCCGAGGTGCCGGTATCCAACCTCTCGGGAGGCGAGCGCAACCGGCTACTGCTTGCGCGCCTTTTTGCGCTGCCCGCAAACCTGCTCGTGCTCGATGAACCCACAAACGACCTTGACATCGACTCGCTTGAACTTCTTGAAGACACGCTTGAGCGCTACCCGGGCACGATCATCCTGGTAAGCCACGACCGGCGCTTTCTTGACGACGTGGTCACGCAGGTGCTGGCTCCCGTCAATTACGTCCGCCCCGACGGGCGCTGGATGGAGTTTGTGGGAGGCTATGAGGACTGGGTGCGGCAGCGCCCGGCGCTGCCGCAAGAACCTTCCGCGGGCTCAAGCCCGTCAAAGGCCCCGCGCCCGAAGGCCGCGGCGCCGCGCCCGCGCGAAGAAAAGCTTCGCATGAGCTTTAAGGAGAAAAAGGAGCTCGAAGAGCTCCCCTCTAAAATCGAGGCGCTTGAAGCCGAGCAAAACGCACTCCTCTCCCGCATGAGCGAGCCCGATTACTTCAAAAGCAGCATCGAGCAGCAGCTCTCCGACAAGGCGCGCGCCGAAGAGTTGCCCGCTCTCATTGAAGAGGCCTACGCGCGCTGGGAGGCGCTCGCGCAAAAAGCAGAGCTCTGCGCCAAATAGCCCCCGTCCGAGAAAAGTTTCCCGCATCGGTTCACCCAACGAAAAAAAGTTGCCCTCCAGCCCATGCTCAACGACATTCTTGCCAGCGAAGACTTCTGGATTGCCGCCGTCGGCGCCGGGGCCGTCGCGCTGCAGATTTTTCTTGCCCTCTCGGTCATCCTGCGCGTGATCATGACGCGCCATCCGCCCGGCAGCGCCTTTGCCTGGATCATGCTCACGGTGGCGCTGCCCTACGTAGGATTTTTTCTGTACGTGATGATCGGCGAGCGCCCGATCGGGCGCTGGCGCGCCTACAAGCTCAAGCACATCCTCGCGGCCTGGGAGAAGGCGCGCGCGGCCGATCGCGGCTCGCAGCGCCTTCCCGCCTCGCAGCGCCACCGGGGGCTGGTGGAGCTTGCGCAAAAGTTGGGCGACCTGCCGATGACCTCGGGCTCAAAGCTGGAGCTCCTCTCCGACTCCATCGAAGCCCTCGAGCGCATGCTCGAAGACATCCGCGCCGCGCGCAAATCGATTTCGATGGAGTTCTACATCTGGAGCCTGGGAGGCTACAGCGACAAAATCGCGCAGGCCGTAATCGAGGCCGCGCAGCGGGGGCTCACCTGCCGCATTCTGGTCGACGACATCGGCAGCCATCAGTTTCTGCGCTCGCCCTGGCCCGCGCGGTTTCTTGCCGCGGGCGTGCACTTTAACCGCGCCCTGCCCGTGAGCTTTCTTGCGCTCAACAAAGGGCGCGCCGATCTGCGGCTGCACCGCAAGACGGTGATCATCGACGACGCCGTGGGCTACACGGGCAGCCTCAACATGATCGACCCCAACTTCTTCAACATCAGCGAAGGCGTGGGCGAATGGATCGACGCGATGGTGCGCATCGAAGGCACGGCGGTCACGGATCTCAACGAGGTCTTTTTCTTTGACTGGGCCCTGCAACCCGACGACGAGGGACGAGCGCCCCACTACGCGGGATCGCTGCCGCGCACGACTCCCGCGGGTAACGCTTCGGTCACGGTCGTGCCCTCCGGACCCACGACGGTTGACGACGCCAACAAGCGCCTCATCATCGAGGCCATCAACTGCGCAAGAAGCCACGTGCTTCTTACCACGCCCTACTTCGTGCCCGACGAGTCGCTTGTGATCGCCATTCAAAACGCAGCGCTGCGCGGCGTTGAAGTGAGACTGTGCGTGCCCGAGCGGTGCGACTCGCGCTTTGTGAGCTGGGCAAGCCGCCGCTACTTCAGCGACCTCATGGCCTGCGGCGTGAAGATTCTGAGCTTTAAGGGAGGCGTGCTGCACACCAAGGCCATCACGGTCGACAGCGACTTCGCGCTCTTTGGCACGGTCAACCTCGACAATCGGAGCCTGCACTTAAATTTCGAGATGATGCTGCTTATTTTCGACAAGCACTTCGTCGAAGACCTCTCGCAGCTGCAGCGCAGCTACGAGAGGCGCTCAAGCCGCGTCAATCCCCTCTTGTGGCACAAGCGAAGCCGCGGGCAGCGCTTTCTTGAAGGCCTGTGCTACCTCGTCTCGCCGCTGCTCTAAAACCTACGCGAAGGGGCGGGCGGGCCGGCGGCCCGCCAAGCCAAGAATTGGCGCCCTACGGCTTGTTTTTGGCTGCAGTGCTCCTGGCCTTCCCGGGCTTTTTCTTTTTGAGCGACTCTTCGTACTCCTTCACCGAGCAAAAGCCAAGGAACTTGTCCCAGGTCTCTTCGTCGCTCTCCATTCCGAGCCACTCGCGAATGTTCGCGAGCTCTTCGGGGTCGCTCACCTTGCCCTCGTGCTCTTCGTCAAAGAGCCTGCGGATGTTTTCAAAGCCCCAGATTCCGCCGCAGTCCTCGGGCGGCGGCGCTCCCTTGGAGTCAACGACGACGGGCTCTTCTTCGTCTCTTGAAACGTCCACTCCTTCGAAAGTGATGACAAGCTCCCAGTCGTCGCCGAAGTCGTAGCGGTAATAAAACTTGTTGAAGCCGTCTTTGACAAAGCCAGCAAGAGAAATCTCGTCGGCGTCGATGGCGTCGGGCGACACAAACTCAATGTCATCGTGCATGCTCTTGTCGACGATGCGCCAGGGCGCAAAACCGTAGCGCATCATGCCGCCGCCGAGCGACTCGACGAATTCAAAGAGGTGAAAGCCGCACCAGTCAAAGGCATCCTGAATGGCATGGTGAAAATCCAGGAACGTGCTCTTGGGAGGCATGGCGATTTTTCGCCACACCGGAGGCTTGCTCACGCCTTTTAACTGCACTTTGTAGAGAAACATCATGAGTGGGGGCTCCTGATATAAAAAATCGTCGGAAGGCTGCGCGCCTACTTCCAGACAAGAAGGCTTTTTCCCGTCATTTCCGCGGGCGGCTCAACGCCCATGAGTTCAAGGACCGTGGGCGCCACGTCGGCAAGAGAGCCGTTGCGAAGGGCGGCCACGCGGTCCGAGACAACCACAACCGGCACGGGATTCAAGGAGTGCGCCGTATTGGGCGAGCCGTCGGCGTTAACCGCATTGTCGGCGTTGCCGTGATCGGCAATCTGCACGACTTCGTAGCCCGCCTCCCGCGCGGCTTCAACCACGGTCCTGGCGCACGCGTCAACGGCCGAAACCGCCTTTTTGATCGCCTCGTACACCCCCGTGTGCCCCACCATGTCGCCGTTGGCAAAATTCAGGCACACGAAGTTGTACTTTTTCTCAGCAAGCGCCGCGGCAAGGTCCCGGGCCACTTCAAAGGCGCTCATTTCGGGCTTCAAGTCGTAGGTCGCCACCTTGGGGCTTGGCACGAGAATGCGCTCCTCTCCCTCAAAGGGCGCCTCGCGCCCGCCGTTTAAAAAGAAGGTGACGTGCGCGTACTTTTCCGTCTCCGCAATGCGAAGCTGCTTTAAGCCCCGGGAGGCCACCCACTCGCCAATGGTGTTGACGACGTTTTCCTTCGGGAAAAGAACGTGCAGTCCATCAAAGGTCGCGTCATAGGGCGTCATCGTCGCAAAGTAAAGCGGCAGCGTCTGCATGCCCGCGCGCTCCTCGCCCTCCGAAGCGCTCTGGGTGAGCACCTGCGTGAGCTCCCGGGCGCGGTCGTTGCGAAAGTTGATGAAGACCACCGCGTCGCCCGGGCGGATGCGCCCGACGGGGCGGTCCTCTTCGTCGACCAAAACAACGGGCTTGACGAATTCATCGGTGACGCCCGCCGCGTAGGAGTCTTCAAGCGCCTGCAGCATGTCGCGCGCATGCGCTCCCGCGCCCGAGACGAGCAGGTCGTAGGCCTGCCGCACGCGCTCCCAGCGCTTGTCGCGGTCCATCGCGTAGTAGCGCCCGATGAGGCTTGCAACCGTGCCGGCAAGCTCGCCCTTCTCGATGCGCTGCAATACGCGCGCCAAGTACCCCCTGCCGCTGCGCGGGTCGGTGTCGCGCCCGTCCATGAAGGCGTGCACGTAGGTCTTTTCAATGCCCCTGCCGCGCGCCAGCGCAAGAAAGCGCTCAAGGTGCTCCAGGGACGAATGCACGCCCCCGTCGGAGAAAAGCCCCATGAAGTGCAGCGCCGCGCCCGTTTTTTGCACGTACTCAAAAAGCGCCTTTACTTCCGGGTTTTCCGAGAGAGACTCGGGCGAGCCCTCGGGGGCCCTGCAGGCGCGGTTGATTCTCACCAGGTCCTGGTAGACCACGCGGCCGGCGCCGATGTTGAGGTGTCCCACCTCGGAATTTCCCATCTGCCCCTCGGGCAGGCCCACGTTTTCGCCGTCGGTTCGCAGCAGCGCGTGCGGCCACTGCGCTTCAAGCGCGGTTAAAAACTGCGGCCGGGCCGCCGCAATGGCGTCGGCGCGCGACCCGTCGCCGCGCCCCCAGCCGTCAAGGATCATCAAAAGAACGTTTTGCACGATAAAACCACTCCGCCAATGCCGCGCACGCAGTCCCTCATACGGCCGTCAAACCCCAGGCGGGCGGCGCTGCATTGGTCTCTTGTCTTTGAGTTTCGGGCATGTTAACACGCAGGGTTTGGCGCCTTGCGAGCCTTTTTCCCAAAAAACTTTTTGAAGCGTCAAAGAAAACAAAAACGGCCCGCCTAAAAAGAGAGCCCCCTTCAAGGCTCAACTTTTCCGGCGGACCGTCAGCCGTCCTTAACGATGTTTCCCGCAGGCCGCAACGGGCTTTAAAGCGGACGGGCCACTTCGATGTGGTCTCCCGTGCTCGTCATGTAGTCGTTGTAGATCTGTTCGGCCGTGGGCAGATACCAGGTCCCGTCGGGGAGCTTCACGGTCGTCTCCTTCAAGCGCGAGACGGTTGCGCCGCACGTCCAGACCTTGTAGTTGCGCATCTGCGTGCACAGGCAGCACTTGCCGTGCTCGGGCATGGGGGCTCCGGTTTCGCGCGCTTCTTTTCTTGCGTACCACTCCTTGATGTAGGAGCACTGGCCCTTGGAGAGCAAATAGCCGTAGGTCTCGCAGTTGGGGCGGATTTCGCTTGTGATCGCGGGCGAGTACTTGAGCATGCGCATCGGATAGCCCGTGGTCGAGAAGTGATTGACTTCCACGTCTTCGGGGAGACTGTCGAGATAGCGCTGCTTGACCTCGTCGGGCAGCCCGCACTCCTTGGCAATCGTAAAGCGCGTGGCAACCTGCACGCCGTCGGCCTTGGCGTCGCGCATCATGTGCACCGCGTCGCCCCCGGTGAAGACGCCTCCGGCGGCAAAGACCGGAATGTGCGCCATGCCGTTGTCGGCGAGGAACTTTTTGACGTCAACGACGATGTCTTCGAGCTTGTAGTCGGCCCAATCGTCGCCAAAGCCCAGGTGCCCGCCCGCAAGCGGCCCCTCGACAACGACGTAGTCCGGAAGCCTCTCAACCTGATTGGCGCGCTGAATGAAAACCTTCAGGGCGCGCACGGAGGAGACGATGATGCCAAGCAGCGCCTCGCGAAAACGCGGGTTGTCCTTCATCAGGCGCAGGCTCGACAAATGCAGGCCCGCCCCCATCGTGATGCCGTCGATGCCCGCGTCAAGCGCTGCGTTGAGCCGCACCTTGAGCGTGTCGCTTGCCGCGTTCATGGTGAGCTTTTCCATGCAGTTCAAAAGCACGAGCCCCTTGCCCGTCTTGCGGCTCATGACGTGCCCGATGTAGAGCTTGGTCGCCTCCTCAAGGTCCTTCAAGTCAAACGACTCGGCGCTCTTGTCGGGATTGTTGATGAACTCCTTCAGGCGCCGGGTCTTGGTCTGGCTGTAGTGCGTGCCAAGCTCGCGGTCGCAGACGTCCATTAAAAGCGCATCCGACAAATGCGCAATCCCGCCCAGCTTCTCTACGGCGAGGACGAGCCTGGAGTTGGAAATGTTGACCCCCATGCCTCCGACCATCAGGGGCTTGTACTGACGGCCGCCAAGAGTGACTGAATAATCGCTGAGCTTTTCCTGCATTTTCTGACCCGGACTCCAAAAGAAAGGGACAATCGGTGGCGCAAAGTTTGCTCTTTAAAAAAAGGTAAAAGAGAGGCACAAAAATAGGGATAAACCCTAGATTTTGACCAAATCACCCGCATTTTTGCCGCATTCCCGCCGTTTGCGGGCGGTCTGCGGCTTGCAAGGGCCTCTTTCAAGGGCGCCTCAAAAGCGTCAAAGACGCCTTTGACGCCGCCGCTCGCGGCGCGTTCGCGGGCACTTGCGCTCCCTATAATTTAGGGATTAACCCTTTTACACACGTGCTTGTCCGAAGGCGGCACGCCCGGTCAGGCACACCCAGGCACGACAACACATGGCAGCCAAGAACGCAAAAGATAAACTCGTCTTCATTGAGCCCGACCTTTCCGTTGCCCAGATCGACTACCTTGCGAGCATTCTGCAGGTGCGCGACTCCGACGGAACCGCAAAAAGCTCGGACATTGCCAGCGCGGCGGGCGTCACCCGCTCGACGGCAAGCACGATGCTCAAGCTCATGAAGGGCGCCGGGCTCATCGACTTTCGCGCCTACGGTCCGGTGTCGCTCACGCCAAGGGGCGAGGAGCTCGCAAAGAACATCCACGGAATGCGCGAAGAGCTCAAAGGCCTTCTCACCGACGTGCTCGGCATTGACGAAGAGACCGCGCAGCGCACGGCGGCCTGCTTTAAAGGCACCGTGCATCCGGCCATCCCCGAGCAGCTCGAGTTGCTGCGCCGCTTCATGAGCAAAAACAAAAAGAAGTGGAAGAAGATGACCGAAGACTAAGGCCGCAGCGCGCGGGGCGCCCGCATTAAAGGGCGCCGCCGGGGAGACTGCGCGCCCCTTTTTTTGAGGGGCCCGGGCACCTGGCTCGCCTTCCCGGCGAACGTTGCATCGGCCTTTGTTTTAAGTCGAAGTCGGGCGGCGGTATGCCGCCCTTTCTGTTTTCAATTTCAGCCTTCTCCTTCCTCCGCCTTCACTTCTCATTCTCATGACCGATTTGCCAAGCGACAAAACCGAGGGCAAGCCGCCCGCAGAGATCAAGGACAATGCGGCGCCTGCCGCCGACGGCGCCTCCCCCGCCTCCCGCGGCCGCGGCGGCGCCCGGCCCGGCGCAGGACGCAAGCCCCTTGAAGGAGCCCGCTACGACACGGCCGTTTTGGTGCGCATGAACCGCGGCCAGAAAGAAGCCTTCCGCACGCTCGGCGGCAGCCGCTGGCTCAGAGAGCGCCTCAACGCGGAGCGAATAATGACCTTTGCGGCGGCCTCCCCCGCCTTGGCTTATCCGCCAGAAGACGCTTCCCGCATCATTGTTCTTTCCCCAGACAAGGCGCGTCTTTCCTTTGCCGACTGGCCGTCTCTTTTGGCTGTTCTCTCCCAAAGCCAAAATTCCAAGGCCGCTGACGGGGCGTGGCAAGACGCGCGCGAAGCCATCCTCAACGCACGCTTTTTTGCGCTCATTGTCAAAAGCAGTGCACTCGCGCCGGCGCAAGGCGCCGCGCCTGAAATGGATGAAAGCCAAAAGAGCAAAGAGCCCCTCACGGTGCTCATCATTGAAAAAGCGGAGAGCCCCGCCCTTGAAGGCGCCCGAGCCGAGGCAGACGCGGGCAGTAGCGCCAATCCCGTGCTTGCCGAGAAGGGAGACGACTTTCTTCTTGCAAGCGCACAGGCGATTAGGGAAGCTGCAAAAAGGCAAGCCGAAGGAGAAGAAGAAAGCGTCTCCGCCGTGCGGCTTCTCGGGCGCGTGCGGGCGGTGACCTCGCTTCGCCTTCTTTGAGTCAAAAGACGATTAAAAAGGCGCCTCTCTTTTTTCTCAGGCGGCCGCTTGCGCGGGCGCATCCGCGGAATCCTTGCGGCTTTCCCGGATGATCTTTAGCAGCGCACTGCCGTAGCACTCAAGGCGCTTTTCTCCCATTGCCTGGGCCTGCGCCAGATCGTCGATTGTCTGCGGCTGCAGCCGCACCATGTCGCGCAGCGAACTGTCGGGAAAGATCACGTAGGGCGCAACGCCCTGCCGAAGAGCCTCCTGCCGTCTCCAGCCGCGCAGGCGGTTAAAGAGCGCCTGCTCGTCAGGACTTAAGGCCGCATCGATCGCATTTGCCTGCGGGGCCTTGCGCCTTCTGCCGCGGGCCTGCGGGTCAACCGTCAGAATCTGCATCTCGCCCTTGAGAAGCGCCCGGGCGCTCGGGCGCAGCACGAGCGTGTTGAAGTGCTCGGGGTCGACGCCGACCACGTCCTGCACGACGAGCTGATGCAGCACCCGGTACCAGTCGGCCTCTTCCAGTGATGCGCCGATGCCGAAGGTTGAGAGCTTGTCGTGGCCGCGCTCGAGAATGCGTTCGGTTTCCTTTCCCTGCAACACCGCGATGATGTGGCCTGCGCCGTAGCCGTGGCCGCTTGCCTTCGTGCAGCGCCAGATGCAGCTCACGAACTTCTGCGCGTTCTGCGTTGCGTCGATCACCTTGGGTGGATACAGGCAGTTGTCGCAGTTGCCGCAGTGCTCGGGCGCCTCTTCGGCAAAGTAGCGCAGGATCATCTGCCGGCGGCAGCAGGGCGTTTCGGCCAGCGCCACCATGGCTTCAAGCTTGGAGCGCAGCCGCGCGCGGTAGACGTCGCTGCCCGTGCTCTGATTGATGAAGTAGCGCTGGCTGAGCACGTCGCTCGTGCCATAGGCCATCCAGGCGTCGGCCGGCTCCCCGTCGCGCCCGGCCCTTCCCGTTTCCTGAAAGTAGTTTTCAATGGTGCGCGGCATGTCAAGATGCGCGACAAACCGAACGTCTGGCTTGTCGATTCCCATGCCGAAGGCAATCGTTGCCACCATCACGAGGCCGTCTTCGCGCAGAAACCGCTCCTGGCGCGCAAGCCTTTCCTCTGAAGGCAGTCCCGCGTGGTAGGCAAGTGCGGGAATGCCGCGGGCGCTCAACTGCGCTGCGGTCTGCTCGGTCGTGTCGCGCTTGATGCAGTAGACGATGCCGCAGTCGCCCGCATGCTCGTTTTTGATAAAGCGCACGAGCTGATCGACGGCCTGCGAGTGACGCCTCTTTCTGACGACCGTGTAGCGAATGTTTGGGCGATCGAAACTTGCCACAAACCGCCGCTCATTTAAAAGAAGCTTTTCGCAGATTTCCTCTCGGGTGTTGAGATCGGCCGTTGCCGTCAGCGCAATGCGCGGCACCTGCGGCCAGCGCTCTCTGAGCACGGAAAGAGCCCCGTACTCGGGACGAAAGTCGTGCCCCCACATGGAGACGCAGTGCGCCTCGTCGATCGCAAAGAGCGCAAGCGGCAGCGTATCGAGAAAATCCATCATCGAGGGCATCACAAGCCGCTCGGGCGCGACGTAAAGCAGCTTGATGCGCCCCTGTGCGAGCGCTCTTTTGACTTCGAAGCTCTCCTGAGAGCTCTGCGTGGAGTTGAGATAGGCCGCCGGCACCCCGATCTGGCGCAGTGCGTTGACCTGATCGCTCATCAGCGCAATCAAGGGCGAGACCACCACGGCCACGCCCTCGCGCATAAGCGCCGGAATCTGGTAGCAAAGGCTTTTGCCGCCTCCGGTGGGCATCAACACCAAAGCGTCCGCGCCCTGAGAAACGGTCTCGATGATATCCTGCTGAAAGCCGCGAAAGGCGTGCAGGCCGAAGACGGTCTCAAGAATGTGCTGGGCGTGTCGGGAGGCGTCGGTCATGCAGGGGTAAGCAAAGGCAATGCGCCGGTCTCGTTCTGTGTCAAAACGGCCGCGGGCGCATCAAGGGCGGCGTGTGCGGCACGGGCAACGGCGCGAAGGAGCGCGCCGCCCCGTTTGCAAAAAAGTGCCGCCATTGTAGTGCACCGCCCCGACCCCTGAAGCGTCAGGCAAGGGCCGTCAGCAGCCCCCGAGTTTTTCGGCAATGACGCGCTTGACGAGCGCAAGTTTCTCCGGAGCGTAGCCAAAGAGGGGCTCCAAAGACAAGCGCAGCGCCGCCCTCGTCAAAGGCGGCGGCAGTCGCCGTTAGAAGACGAAACCTGCCAGAACCGAGCCGCTTGCGCCCTCGCGGTCGCCCGCGTACCCCTTGAGCCCCAGCGTGAGAAACCAGGGACTCGATGCACTCGGGCGAATGGAGATGTTGACTTCAGCAATCCCCGTGTCCCCTTCAAGCGTCGGCACGTCAAGCGCCAGGCCGTTGACGGAGCTTTCCGCGTCGCCGTCGGCCACGTGCTCATAGGCAAGACCAAAGCGCCAGTCGGCGTTTTCCGAAATGTCGCCAAAGACGCGCGCCCCGATCCGGAAGGCGTGCGTGACGGTGGAGTCCATCGAAAGCTTCGTCTGCGCCGCGTCCGTGAGCGTCACGTCGTCGCTTGAGAGGTAAGTGAAGGTGTAGCGGCCGTAAAGATCAAGCGAAGCCCGGGAGCAAAGCTCAAAAATGCTGCCGGCCGCGACGTGCGCCGAGCCGTAGAAAGCGTCGGAGTCATACGTCGCGCGCCCCGAGGCGTAGCGCCCGTCAAATTCGGTGGACGCCCAGCCTAGCCGCAGGGAGCCGTCGACATAAAAGCGCTCGCCCGGCTCCCAGCGCGCAAGCAGACCCGCGCCGTAGTAGTCGTGATCGCCGTCGGCCTCTGCGGCGCCAACGTGGCTCTCCGAGGAAGCCCAGCCCGCCTCAATAAAGCCGGCAAGGATAAAGTCGCCCGCCTTTACGCCCGTGCCGGCGGCTAAAGAAAAGCCGTCGACGTCGACGCGGGAGCCCGTCTGATAGTTTGACGTTCCGCCCTGCATGGCGCCAAAGGCCGCCTTTCCGTTTGCAACAGCCCCGCGCATGGCGTGCATGAGCTCATCGGCCACGAACTCCGCCCCTTGATTGACGAAGGCAACCGTCCCGAGCAGCGACTCGGAGAGCGTTTTGGAATTTGCCGTGACGGATCTCTCATCGGGCTTGCGCGTCAAAACGCTCCCCAGGTCCTCTCCCTGCGAGAGAGTGATCTCATCGATTCTCCAGGAGGCGTCGGTAAACAGCGTCTTTTTTTCAAGCGTGGAGTTTGTGAAAGTGACGGCGCCCGCGCCGTCGGCGACGTCAAGAAGCTTGTAGCTCGCATCGTCGCGATAGCCTTCTGCGGGAATCACGCGGATGGTTTTGTCAGAAAAGGTCTGCGCGCTCGCACCGGTGATCGTCAGCACAGCCTGCTCGGCATTGGCGCTGCCCGCGGCAAGCTCGAGTGTGTCAAACCCGTGGAGTTCCCCGGCTGAAGAATGGCCCGAGGCCGAGATCGTGTTGCCCGCGTCAATGGGCGCAAACGTGTCCCCTTGGCCATCAAAGACGGCGGTGCCGCCGCCGTACACAGCCCCTTCAACGACGGCGTTTTGAAGAGCCACGCGGTTGCCGGTCACGACCCGGACGCCTTGGCCCTCAAGCGGGTCATGGGCGACTGCAGCCATAACGGTGCCCTTGACCGTTGTATCTTCTATGACCACGGTGTTCCCTGTCAGCACCTGGTCTTCTGATAATTCCAAGGTTTGCGTCCATGCGCCGGCAAGCAGGACACCGTCTCCGGTCGTCGTGTCGACGACCGTGCCGTCTGCGTCCGTGTAGGGACGCACGATGAGCGTGTTGTTTGTTGCGGTAGCGCCCCCGTCAGTCGACCAGATATTGACGCCATAGACGAAGGCACCTGCATCAATAGTCACCCCCTCGAGGGCAAGGGTGGAGCTGTCAACGACCGGGGAGTCGCTCCAAACATCCACGGATTGCGCCGAATCACCTATGAAGCTTCGTGAAATAACGGTGTTGATGCCGTGAGCGCTTACCCCGGCCGCCAATCTCCATAAAAGACCGTAATAGCCCTCGAACTCAGCCGAATCGATGCGAATGGAAATGTTTGAGAAGCGGGCCGCGGTTTGAGAACCCTCTTCCAAACGGATGCCGGCAATGTCGTCGCCCTGTACATCCTTGGGAGCCTCGATGACAAGGTCCGAGAGATTGAGATTTTCTTCAGAGGGAGAGGATATGTAGGAAAGAAAGTCCGAATCGGAACCGCTCCAAGTCCATTCGTAGTCCGCAGCGTGCGACAAGGCCGCGGCAGACAAAAGCCCATTGCCGATGAGCACGGCGCTTACGACTCGAAGCAAGGGCGCCTTTCGGGAAAGCCTCCGGAGCGGTGAAAAAGAAGAAGCGGCGCCCTGGAGCGCCTGAGAAGCGCGCAAACAATGAAGCAACATGAATTTCGCCTGATCACGGACATTCAAAATCTGCTTCATTGTAGCGGCGCTGCATCAAGCGCCGCCTGTGGTCCCTTTTTTCAAAGAGTCTTAAGAGCGCACGCCCTTTTTTGGCCGCTTCCTCGTCAAGGCGCTTGGCGCGCAGGCAGGCCTCCGCGGCAAAGAGCGCGTCCGAGGAGCTCTTGAGCGCCGTTTCGGTCGAATCCTTCAGCACGCCGATGATGAAGCCCGCGGCCGCGACCTGCATGGCGGTCGTATTGTCGATGCCGGCATGGTGATCTCAAGCCGCTCGCGCAATCCCCGCATGTGCTCTCAAAGCTTCACTGAGCAGAGCGTCTTCGCATATATTTAGCCAGCTAATGTTAAAATCTTCACCGCCGCTTCCCACGCTGTCTTTAGGAAGACGGCAGCCTTTTTTTCTTCGACTGACAGAGAAAGCACGGTGCAACAAGCCGAAAGCTGAAATTGGGGCGAGGGCCCCTCTTTTGAGACCGCCGCAGGGAGTTTTTCCATGGGATTTGTTCGACGTTCGGCGCTCACGCGCGAGGCGCTCGTGCAGGCAAGTCAGGGGGCGCTGAATCCTGAACAGCTTGCCGGCACCGATCTGGTTCTCACCGTACTTGCCCTCTCCGACGTCATCCGCACGCAGATCTATGAGAAGTACCAAGCCGAGCACGGCGTCTCTGAAGGAAACATCGCCCTCTTGATGGCGCTTGGCCGCAAAGACGCGCAGGGTGTCGTCGAGCTTGCCGACTCCATGGGAGTCAAGCCCGCCACTGTCAGCGTCATGCTCAGGCGCATGCTCAACGATTCCCCCCGTCTGGTGGAGGTGCGCAGCAACCCGCAGGATGCGCGCTGCCGCACCGTCTGTCTGACTGCACAAGGCAGAAAACTGCTCGAAGACGTGCTGCTGCCCGGCTTGTACGGCGACTTTGAATCCTTCACCTCCTCTCTTTCGGCGCCAGACAAGGAGCAACTGATCAAGGCGCTTCGCGGCTTGATTGATCCTGCTGCCTCCGCCACGCCAAGAACACTGCAGCCGCACGGGAACTGACAAACATGGTTTTGCCCCATGAGGAAGTTGGCCCGACAATAAGTTAGCTGACTAAATAACAAATGCTTGAATTTTTCAGAACAAAGCAAATCGCTGCGGCAGTCTTCGCCACCCTGGCCCTGTTGCTTGCAGGCTGCCTGATGATTGCGTTTGGCTTGAGGCACGACGCCGTGACGCTTGCCGGAAAAATCAAAAGCGGCGTTCTGACGGCCGATCAAGTGAGCGTCTCCTTTGAAGTCGTCGGCGGCAAAGTGCTCGCGCACTTTGTCAAAGAGTCCGACGACGTTCACAAGGCCATGCCCCTCATGCAGCTTGACGCCACGGACATTGAACTTTCAATCGAGTCCTTGAAGGCGCAGGACGCGGCGCTTTGCGCGCAGCTTGAAAAAGCACGCAAAGACCATGCCGTCGCCGTGGCCGCCACGGATCTCAACGAGCTGTCGGCCTGGCGCAACATTGAGCTTCTGGAAGCCGCCCGCAGTTCTGCGCAAGCCTCGCTCACGCTCGCCGAACTTGAGTACAAGCGCTTCGAAGGGCTTTTTAAAGCGCGCGCCGCGTCCCGCTCAGACTACGAGAAGGCGCGGGCGACTCTCATCACGGCGCGCGCCTCGCTCGTGCAGGCGCAGCGCGAGCTCAACGCCGCCACGATCGGCGCTTCGCCCGAAGAGCTCGAAAAGCTCGCCTCGCAGGGCAGCGCCGAGGGCATGACGCTCACTTCCATTGCCAACGAGCGGCTCTCGAACACCAACATCCTCAATCAAATCGCCGACCTTCAGGCGCAGATCGCCTCCGTGCGGGCAAGCCTGCGCCAACAAGAAATCAACCTGCAGCGTCTGCGGCTCACCGCCCCTGAAGACGGACGCGTGCTGAAAGTGCTCTTTGAAGACGGCGAGGTCGTCCCCAACGGGGCGGCGGCCATTTTGCTTGAGACGCGCCGCAAGTACTACGACATTTATGTCGATGAGCTCACCGCGGCGCGCTTTGGCCCCGGCACCCGGGTGCAGGGCTTTGTGCCGGCGCTCGACAGGACCGTTGCCGGAACCGTGCGCTTTGCCACGGCCGCCGCCTCCTTTTCGGATTTGAGGAATTCCCGGGAGCGGGGGCAGAGCGACCTCACAAACTTTCAGGTGCGCATCTACACCGACGAAACGCCGGGGCTTCTCACCGGCATGACGGTTGAAGTGAGGTAAACCGCATGCACGACATTACCGAGTCGATGCTCGATGAGCTTGAGGCAATGCTCTCGGGAAAAACAAGCCCGTACCACAAAGCCGCCTGGGTGATGGCGCTTGCCGTCATAGCGATCTTTTCGGTCATGATCAGCCAGGGCATCGCCTTGAAAAGCCCCGTTGCCGTCATTGATGCCGACGCCTCTTCATTTTCCACGCGGCTCATCGAGTCGGTTCGCACATCGGCCTATATCGACGTCACCGACGTCATCAACGCCCCCGTCGATCCGCAGCTATTTACGCAACACGACCGCAACGTCGGCGTGCTCTACCTGCCCAAAGGGCTCGAACGCGCCGCCATGCGCGGCGAGAGCTTCAACATTGCCTATTTTGCAGACACGGCCAACATTGCCCAGAACGCGCAAACCATTTCTGCTCTCAAGGAATTCATTCCGCAACTGCACCCCGTCGAAACAGCCGCTCCCGTGCTTGCAGTCGTCGAGCGCGACCTTTTCAACCCCGTGCACTCGACGGCCATCACCTTCACGACAACCTTCCTCTTTTTCTTTTCGTCCATTCTCTACGGGATAACGACGCTGATGATCATCGGCCGACTCAAGATTTCCGGCCAATGGTCAAGCGTCGTGCTGCGCCGCGGCCCCCTGGCGCTCATGAGCCGCATCGTGCCGTACGCGCTTGTCTACACGGCGGCCGTCACGCTCTGCATCGGCGTTCTGGTAAACGCGGCAGGCCTGCGCTTTGCCGGCAACTGCCTTGCCTTCGTTCCGGCCGTCTTTCTCACGGCGCTTGACATCGGGCTGCTGGGCATGGTCCTGTGTTGGAAAACGTCAAACCCGGCCCAGGGTGCCAGCCGCATGATCCTTGTTGTTCCTCCGGGCTTCATCCTCGGAGGCGCACTCATGACCAGCGGCTTTTTCAATACGCACCTCATTTTCCTGAAATGGATCTGGCCCTTGTCCTGGCTCTACGCGCTCTGGCGGGACATTGCGCTCAGAGCCGTACCGACGCTGCAATTGCTCTCGCTTTACGGCGCCTTTCTGGTCTACAGCGCACTGCTTGCGGCCGGCGTGTGCGCGCTCTTTGTCAGAGCCTTGCGGGATAGAGATGAATTTGAGCGCGACCTCGCCAAAGGAATCTCGTCATGAAAAGAAAAGGAGTGCTTGTCTTTCTTTGGAGTTGCACGAGCTTTGTTTTGGCGGCGCTCTCGTTTGCGTTTGTCATCGCAGTCGCCATGATTGACGCCCGCCTCTTTGGTCCAGGCTGCTTTACGGAAAGCAGCCTCATTGAAATCGTCCAGGAGCTTGAACTCTTTGCCGCAGCCATTTTGTTCTGCGCTCTGGGAAACTTGAGGAGAAAGCGCCTTTTTCTGCTCGCAGCCGGCCTCATTGCCTGCATGCTCATCCGCGAACTCGACGCCCTGTTTGACATGGTGTGGCACGGCTGCTGGTTTTATGCCGCGCTTGCCTGCGCGGGCATTTTCCTTGCGGCGGGGCTGCGCCGGGGACTGCAGGCGCCGCTTCAGGAAATGGAAGGCTTCACGCGCGGCCCCGCGTTTGCCGTTCTTTTTGCGGGACTTGTTGTCGTGCTCGTCGTCTCCCGACTCCTCGGCATGCAGGCTTTCTGGGATGCCGCGCTTGCAGCGGACTTTCCCTACAAGCTCAAGCGAATCATTGAAGAAACGCTTGAGCTGTGGGGTTACACGCTCATTTTGTCGTCGGCTCTCCTTTATCTGATTGCCCCGCAAAAAGAGCCCGGCCCTTGAGGGCGGCGCCGCAGCGTAGGCCGTGCGGACTGTCTTTTGCCGTCAGTCTTGGGAGCGCACGCCCTTTTTGGCCGCTTCCTCCTCAAGGCGTCTGGCGCGAAGACAGGCCGCCGCGGTAAAGAGCGCGTCAGAGGAGCTGTTGAGCGCCGTTTCAGTGGAATCCTGCAGCACGCCGATGATGAAGCCCACGGCCACGACCTGCATGGCCGTCGTGTTGTCGATGCCAAA
Source organism: Sutterella sp. (assembly GCA_019418605.1). GTDB lineage: Bacteria > Pseudomonadota > Gammaproteobacteria > Burkholderiales > Burkholderiaceae_F > Duodenibacillus. Next base: position 70,234 of record DYBN01000036.1, read on the forward strand.
AAGCGAGCAGGCAAGCGGAATGAGCATGAGCGAGCCGCCGGGCACGCCCGCCGCGCCGCACGCGCACAGGCTTGCCACGACGCTCAAGAGCACCGCCGTCGGAATGTCGACCGAGACGCCAAGCGAAAAGGCAGCCGAGAGCGAGAGCACCGTGATCGTAATCGCCGCGCCCGCCATGTTGATGGTGGCCCCGAGCGGGATCGACACGCCGTAGGTGCTCTCATCGAGATTGAGCCTGCGGCAGATGGCGAGGTTGACCGGAATGTTGGCTGCCGACGAGCGCGTAAAGAAGGCCGTCACGCCCGACTCGCGCAGCATCATGAAGGTAAGCGGATAGGGGTTGCGGCGGATGCAGAACCAAACGATGATGGGGTTGACCACGAGCGCCACGAAAAGCATGCAGCCCAAAAGCAGCACGAGCAGCTGCACGTAGCCCACCAGAGCCGAGAAGCCTTCAGTTGCGAACGTGTTGGCCACAAGCCCGAAGATGCCGATGGGTGCGCAGCGGATCACGGCGCGCACGATGAGCTCAATCCCGTCGGAGACGTCGTTGACCACCGCGCGGGTCTGGTTGGAAGCCTTTCTTAACGCCAGCCCCAGACCGATGGCCCAGGCAAGAATGCCGATGTAGTTGGCGTTCATCAGGGCCGCCACGGGATTGTCGACCACGCTCACAAGAAGGTTGCGCAGCACTTCCACAATGCCGCCCGGGGCGCTCACGCCTTCGGCGGCCTTGACAAGCTCAATGTGAACGGGCCACAGAAAGCTTGCAAAGACGGCCGTTGAGGCCGCCGCAAAGGTGCCCACCAGGTAGAGCACCAGAATCGGGCGCATCTGCGTGCGGCTGTCGATTTGCTGATTGGTGATGGCGGCAGCCACGAGCACGAGCACGAGCACGGGCGCGACGGCCTTCAGGGCCGAAACAAAGAGCGTGCCGAGAAAGCCGCAGTAGACGGCCACGGAGGGCGCGGCAAGCGCCACGATGATGCCGAGGATGAGTCCGATGACAATCTGCTTGACGAGCGAGCCGCCCAGAATAAAGGGCATGGCGCGCCGCAGCAGCGTGCGATGTTCTGTTGCCGGCATAAAGCTGACTCCCTATCTTTTCGTATTTTTTTCTTTGTTGTCTGCACAAGCCCCCGTCGGCGCCAGCGGGATTCATGCCCCGAAATGCGCAGAGGCGCGCGCACGGGCGAGCCTCTCTCCCGTGCCGTTTTCGAATGTGCAGACCTCGCGCGCCCCGTCAAAAGAGGGGGCTGCAAGCATTGTCGGAGCGTACTGAGGCCCGCTGAAAAAAGCAATACAAACGCGCCTTTTCACCCGTTCGGGCTAGGCAAAGCGCCCTACCAAAGGCCTTGTACGGTCAGCTTTTTTGCGCCATGCGTCAGGCGCCCTTGAGGGCGGTCACGACAAAATCAAAGACCAGCGCGCGCCCGTCCTCGGGGTCGGTAATCGTGCTCAGCACGCGTGAAGAGGCGCTTGCCGCGCCCAGCTCCAAGAGCGTTTTTTCATCCCACTGCGGGCGCTCGACGCGCCCCAGGGGAAGGCTGCGGGCAAGCGCGTCGATTTTTGAGGTGGAAACGCCCAGCAAAATGTGATTGTCCTGCGGCAGCGGAGCCTTTCTTGCCCTTGCGTAGGCCGCGTCGAAATAGTGCCGGTAGTGGTTGCCGTCAAAGACGACGATGCGCCCGCCCGGGCGCAGCACGGAGAGCCACTGCCGGTAGGCCTCGCGCGGATGCTCAAGGTTCCAGACGACGTTGCGCGAGCAGACAAGGTCAAACGAGCCCTCGGCAAAGGGAAGCGCCTGCGCGTCAAGGCGCCGCACGCTGACCTCAAGCCCCTGCGCCCGCGCGCGGGCGGATGTTTTCTCAAGCATCTCCGGGCTGATGTCGCAGGCCGTCACGCGCGCGCCTGCTCGCGCCAGAGCACAGGCAAAAAACCCGGGCCCGCAGCCGATGTCGAGCACGTCGCGCCCCCTGACCTCTCCCAAATCGGGCAGATAGCGCGCGATGGCGCCCTCGTCTTCTTCCTTTTGCACCTGCGCGTCGTAGCCTTCCGAGCGGGTGTCCCAGTAGGAAGAAACTTCGCCCAAAATTCCCTCGGGGGCCGCCCGGTCGGTCTGCGGCTTTTGCGTTGCGTCCGTCATTGATTTGCGTTTCCGTGTATCTGGTAAATCCGTGCTGCGCGCTCTTTTGCAAGAGCCTTTTGACCTAAAACTCAAAGGAGTACAGAAGATCCAAGGCCTGATCCACGCCGCTTACCGCCTCCACGTAGAGCTTCGGGATGATGCGGTAGCGCAGCGTGAGCGTGGCAAGCGAATCAAAAATGCCCACGCCGTACTTTACCTTGAGGCCCGGGAGCACGTAGCCCGAGACGACAAGCTGCGAGCTGTCGCCCACACCCTCGGTCTCAAGCCCCAGGCCGCTGATGCCCACCGCGTCGCCCAGGGACTCAAAGACCTGGCTGCCCTGGCTCAACCCCAGGTTGATGAGGGCCGAGGTGATCATCGTGTTGTCGGACTCGCCCGAGGGATCGAGCCCTTCGCCGCGGATGAGGTAGCTTAATGCCTCGGTTTCGGACTTGGAGGGATCGGCAAAGACCTCCACCTGCGGAAAACTTGCCGTGCCCTTGACGCGCACGCCGGCAATCACGTCGTCGGCCGTGCGCTCGGGGTTGCGGATGGCCTCAAGATCGAGCATGGGATTGGCCGCCGCCCCCGTAAACTGAAACTGCCCGCGGCGCACGATCAAGTCCTGCCCGTAGGCCTTGAAGCGCCCGTTGGGGACCGAAATCTGTCCGGTGAGCCCCAGCGACCCATTGTCCTGAATGACGTGCAGATCGCCCGTTAGGCGCGCCTTAAGCCCCATGGCCTCGACGCGCACGTCGTCGCCAATGTGAATAAAGAGGTTGCTCTCTATCGGTATGGCTTTTGAGGCATCGCGCTTTTTGGGCCGCGGCCTGTCGGTGCGCACCACGTCGTCGGAGACGTCAACAGTCGACGGGGGCAGGTCGTTAACCACCACGCGCGCCCAGGGAAGCGCAATCGAGCCGTCGAGGCGAATGAGATCGGCGCTTGCCTCGCAGCGCACGTCGGTGGAGAGGTCAAATTGAATGTCAGGCGGCAGCGTCACGCGAAAATCAACGCCCTTGGCAGAGACCACGGCGCGCCCCTCTCCCAATGTTCGCCAGTCAGCCGACCCCGCGAGCTTGATTTCTCCCTTGGGCGTGCGCAAGAGGCCGTCAAGGCTTGAGCGGTTGCCCTCAAAGGAGAGGGTCATGTCGCTAGCGAGCATCTCAAAGGGAAGCTTCGTGGAGTCAAGCTTTGCGCCCGTGACGCCCGTCTTTCCGTAAATCAACGGCTCGTCGGCCGTACCCGCAAAGCGCAGGTCCCCGTAGAGCTCGCCTTGGGCGGTTTCGCCGGGCGACAGGAAGGAATTGACGAGCGTGGCGTCAAGCGCATTCATCGTGAGCGCCCCGTCGAGCGTGCGCGCGCCGAAAATGTCCGCCACGCGCAGGCGCCCGGCGATGTCGCCGTTCTTTGCAATATCAACAAACCACCGCGCATCGACCGAATCGGCCGTGTTGCTCACCGTGAGGTCAATCGTTTCAAAGCCCACCTTGAGGTCGTCAAGCGCCATCCGATAAACCGTTTCGATGCCCTTGGCCTGCAGCTTGAGGGTGCCGTGCGGCAGCGACGTCATCCCCGCGGGCACGGTCATGTCAAGCTGCGCGGCGATCACGCCCCTGGCCTCAAAGGCGCTTTGAATCCGGTTTTTAAGAAAAGCAAGGTCAAATTTTTGAAGCGAGGCCAGCACGCGCAGGTCGCTCTTGTTGGTCAGGTCGACCATGAGGTCTTTGTCCAGACACACCTGCGCCTCGGGGTGAGAGAGACACGCTTTCCCAACGCGAAAGCGCTTGATGCCGCTGAAGTAGCCAAGCGCCATGGGCTTGTCGAGCGTCACGGGCCCGAAATCGGTTGTGACCTTGAGGCTTGCAAGCTCCCCCGTCCAGTTGTTTAAAAGCCTCTGATAGGCCCCCGTCATCGTCAGATCGACCGAGGCGGGCGTGCCCTGCGCGTGCACGGTGAGCGTGTGCTTCCACTCCGACCCTTTGAGCGTAACGGTGGTTTTGGGAAGCTCCACGCCGCTTGTGCGCAGCTGCGTCAACTCAAGCTTGACTTCGCCCGAGACCGAAGCCTGCGAGCGCACGCGGCCGGTTAAGCGCGCCGATTGAAGCACGTTCTCCCCGTAGGCGATGCCCGTTGCCCGCACGTCGGCGTCGATCACGGGAAGCTGCGCGTTGCCCGAGACCGCAATGTTTCCGCGCACCGATCCTTTCAAATTGGGATCAAGAAGCCGCAGATCGGGCGCGTCGACTGCCGCCTTGAGATTGAGTTCGGGAACTTCCTTGGCAACGTCGACAAGCCCCGAGAGCTTGAGCGAGTCGCGCCCCACGGAAAAAGAGAGTCCGGGCGTGTGCACCACGCCGTTGCCGCGCGTCTCAAGCGCCCCGGTAATTGCAAGCGGCTCGCCTCTAAGCTTCCCAAGAATCGTCAGGTCCTGCAGCTTGGCGTACCAGGCGCCGTTTTTCTGCGCTCCCCAGGCAGCGAAACTGCCGTTGGCCGCAAGCGGCGCCTGCGGCAGGATTTCCCTGGTGTTGATGTCGGCAAGATGCACGGTCACGGCAAAGCGCGGCTCCTCACTCCAGTCGGCATTGCCCGCAATTTCCAGGCGCCCGGCGTTTGAAACAAAGGCCATGCGGGAGATGTCGGCCGCAAGTTCCGTCCCCTTGCCCGTCAGGGTGAAGTCAGAGGTGAGCACCCGCGAGTCGGTTGTCGGGTAGTGGACCTTGGCCTTTGCGTCAAAGGCGTAGTCAACGGCCTTGCCCTTTAATTCAAAGCGATAGTCGCTTAGCGTCCCTCCGGAGAGCGTCACCCAGGGAGCGCGCAGGTTCACGTTGACCGGCAGCCCCGCGGCCGCAGGCGACAATTTCGCCTCAAAGCTTGCCTTCTCCACGCCCGGAATGTTGTCGGTGACGCCCGTGACCGTCACCGTGTCAGAGAGCGCGCCGTGGACCTTGAGGTTGAGCGCAACCACAACCGGCATGCGCGGCACGGTTTTGACAAGTTCGCCTCGCGCCTTGGCCCGCCAGGCCTCAACCTTTTGCTTAAAGCGCAGCGCCGCCTCGCTTCTTTGCTGCGCGGTGCGCTGCGCCCGCGGTTTGTTTTCCTGCGCAGCAGCAGCGCCCGCGGTCTTGCCGGCAACGTTTGCGCTCTTTGCGGCTTTCTCGCGCGCAGCCCTGCGTGCGGCGCGCCGCTCGCGCGCGGCCTCTTCGCTTTTTTGCCGGGCTTCCTGAAGCCGCTCGTAGAACTTGGCGCGCTCCTCAACCGTGGGCTCGATTTCAATGGGATTGACCCCGTACCCCGTGGGAATCGACTCGCGCGCAAGCTCAGCCGACACAACGGCGGCAAGCTCCACCTCGTGGCGCGCGTCAAGCCCAAGAGAGAGGCCCGCGACGGCCGCCAAATTCATCATGCGCGCCGCAAAGTCCTCAACCTTGAGAGTCCCGTCTCGAACCGACAGGGCAAAGGAGGCGCTTTCAATGCTCTGATCGGGCTCGCCTTTGAGCGTAAAGCGCTGCAGCAAAAAGCGCTTTAATTCCACGTCCACGGGCACGTCAATGGCGCCGATTTCAGGAAGCACGGGAGAGGCAAACGTGCGCTTTAACACTTCGCCCACGGACTCGGCTGAGGGGGCGGAAGGAGCAAGCGCCAGATTGACGTCGGAAACCTCAAAGCGATCGAGCGCAACAAGGTCCTTTACCCAGCTCGCGCCGGCGTCCAACTCCCCCAGCGACAGCGCATTGCCGTCGATGTCGGCCGAAACCGAGGAGAGATTCAAGCGCTCGAGCACGACGTCGAGCGGTGCCTGAAGCCTTGCGGGGGCGCCTGCAGAACTTTGCCCCGAAGCCGAATCCGCCGTTGATTTCGCTGACGAATCGTCAGCCACAGACTGCGTTGAAGGCAAAGCCGAAGCCGAATTTTCAGAGGCCGCAGGCAAGTCATTTGTCTGCGCGGGTTGAGCAGAGGCCATTTCGGCCGTGCGAACGTAAAGCGCCGCGTCAGAGAGCGCCACATTTTCGATAGCCAGGCGCCCCGAGAGAATCTCGCGCAGCCGCACCTTGAGCTCCACGTCGCCCGCAAAGGACAGGCCCGGCGCTTCGTAGGCAAGCCCCTTGGCCTTGAAGTCAAAGAGCGACCCCGTGAGCTCCTTGACCTCAAAGCCGGGGAGTGCCTTTTGCAGTCCCCAGCAAAGGGCCTTCAATCCCGAATCGGTCCCAAGCACGAAGGCCGCGGTGCCGCAGACGAGAACCACCGCCGCAGCGGCCGAGCCGAGCACGATTTTCGCCGCCTTCTTTGCCGCCATCCTTGCTGTCACGCTCATAGCTCTGGCCCCAGACCGATGTAGAACTGAATGCCGTTTTCCCCGGGGTCACCCACGGGGCGGGCGATATCGAGCTTCACGGGCCCCAGGGGGGACTCCCAGCGCACGCCCACGCCCGCGCCCTTTTTGAAATTGGAGAACTCAAAATCGTTGTCCGCGCGCCCGACGTCGAGAAACACCGCGCCCCACCACTTGCCGGCAACGCGCAGCTGATACTCGACGCTTGCCGTGAGCATCTTGGAGGCGCCCGTGAGCTCGCCGTTTTCATCCTCGGGCGAAATCGACTCGTAGTCGTAGCCGCGCACGCTTCTATCGCCGCCCGCAAAGAAGCGCAGATCGGGCGGAACGTCCCTGAAGTCGCCCGTCTCAATCCAGCCCAGGTGCGAGCGCAGCACGAAGCGGTGGTTGCGCGCGTACGTGCGGATGAGCACAAACTGCGCCTCAAGCATCAGGGCGTCGACGTCCGAGCCCCACATCTTGTTGGCGTAGCCGATCGTGTAGCGCTGCGAGTCGCCCCAGCGCGGCATCAGGCCGCCGCGGCTGCGCGTGCGGGAAAGCGAAAACTCCGGATAGAGCATCATGCTCTGGCTTTCAACGGAGCCCTGCGTGAAGTCGTCGTAGCGCCATTTGAGGGCCACGCCCTTTTGCCACCCTTCATAGGGCTCCCAGCGCCGGGAGACTTCAAGCGACATGGCATCAGACTGCGTGTCGTTTAAATCCTCGTGCTTGTAGCCGCCCCGGAAAAGCCAGAAGTGCTCGAGCGCATTTTCTTCAAGCGGCATCTTGTAGGTGACGTCCAAAAGCTGCTCCAGGCTTGAGATGTCCGTTTCGCTCTGAAGGCTGTGGCCCGAGTCGTTGAGCCAGGGCTTTTTCCAAATGAGTTTGCCCCTGGGGCCCACGTCGGTTGAGTAGCCAAGGCCCGCCTCAAGCGAGTTGCCCGTCTTGGGCGAGACGCGCGCTTCGACCGGAAGCTTCTTGTCCTCGCTCTTTCGGCCCTCGAGGATGTCTGGCGTCACCACGATGGAATTAAACCACCCGGTCGCCGAAAGCCGCCGGTTGAGTTCGGCGATGTCGTCCGACGAATAGGGCTTGCCCTCTTCAAAGGGCACGAGGTTTTGCAGGATCTCCTCTCGAATCTGGCTTCCTTGAAAGGAAACGGGGCCAAAGCCGTAGCGCACGCCCGGGTCGTAGACAAGAAGCCACCCGCCCTCATTGGTCACGGCGTTGACCTGCAGCTCGTTTTCCACAAACTTGCCGTCAAAGTAGCCGTAGCGCATGGCGGTGCGCTCAACGGAAGACTTGAAGTCGGTGTAGAGGCCGTGATTGAGCTGATCGCCCTTTTTGGGCAGGGAGCGCGTCAGACGGCGGAAAACCGAACTGCGGGCAGTTAGATCGTCTCCTGTGACCTCAAAATGCGCGCTTTCAATGCGCACGGGCTCGCCCAGGTCGACTTTGGCCACCAGCACCGAGCGCTGCTCGGGCGAGTCGCCGGCCGCCTTTTGGCTCTCAAGGTCGGAGGCAATGAGGCTTTGCCGCCCGAACTCCCGGGAAAAGAGGCCCTGCTCCGGGTCCTGCGCATCCTGCTTTGGAAGCGAGAGTTCAATAAAGGGAACGCCGGCCTCAGCGGCCTCCCGTTCGGGGTCGGGGGGCATGCCGCCCGAGGCGCTCTCAGAGGAATCGTCGGAGTCGGATTCAGAGTCGGATTCAGGGGCGGCTTCAGAGGTAGAGTGAGCAGCGCCCGAAGGGGAGGTTCCCTTCTCTGTTCCCTTCTCTTTTGCTCCTTCGGGGACCTCCCAGCGGTAGTGGATCTGATACTGGTAGTAGCCCAGCGCCTGCAGGGCGCGCGAGAGGGCGTGGTCGACCTGCGCGCGAAACGTTTGCCGCAGCATGCCCTGCGTGCTTTCGCGCACGGGAATGAGCATGGCTTGAGCGTTTGAAAGGGGCTCCCCCTTGAGCCCTTCGACGCGCACCTCGTAGGCGGCGGCGCCTGGCGCACAGATGAGCATCACGGCCGCGGCGGATGTCAGCAGCCTTGCCCGTGCGTGTTGTCCGCTGCCGTGCTCTGACACTGCGTGCGCCTCCAAAAAAGTCGTGTTGTCCGTGTTCTGCCGCTTTGTTCAATGCGCCCGCGCAAATCTGGTTTTCCCGCATGCAGCAGGCTGTTTTTTATTGTAACGAAGCCTATTTCACACACAATGCGGAATTTCGCGAGGGGCTGCATATGAGGCCTGGCCGCTTGTGCGCTCGGGCAAAAAGGCCCGCACATGAAACCATCTGCAACAGCTTTTCAAACCAAAACTCTTTAGACTCGAGGCGCCCGGCGGCAGCGCCGGACGATGCCGCAACCTGCGCCGCAAACAGGTCCTTTTTGCGGCGCAAAACCAGGACAAAACCCTCCGCCCGCCGAGAGCCTTTTTTGCATGCCTTCGCTAAAACCACGACTTGGCTTTGTGCTTGCCTGCATCTTTCTTGATGCGCTGGGCATCGGCCTGATCGTGCCCGTGCTCCCGCGCTTGATCGGCACGCTTGCCGAGACGCGCGACGCGCAGACCTGGTGGTACGGCATGATCATGCTGAGCTACGGCGTGATGCAGTTTGCAAGCGCCCCGCTCCTTGGGGCGCTCTCGGACCGCTACGGGCGGCGTCCCGTGCTTTTGGCGGGCATCTGCGGGCTTGGCGTCATGTTTGCCGTCCCGGCCTTCGTGGCCTCGCTGCCCGCCATTCTCGCAAGCCGCATCGCGGGCGGCATGCTCTCGGCCAACATGGCCGTGGCGCAGGCCTATGTGGCAGACCTCACCACGGGCTACGAGCGATCGGCCGCTTTCGGAAAAATCGGCGCCGTTTTTGGCATCGGCTTTGTCGTGGGCCCGGCCCTGGGGGGCATTCTGGGGCAAAACGACCCGACGATTCCCTTTGTGGTCGCCTCGGCCGTGACGCTTGTCAACTTCTTCTACGGCCTCATTGCACTGCCCGAGTCGCTGGTTAAAAAAAATCTCCGTCCCTTGACGCTTGCGGCCAACACGCCCTTTGCCTCGCTCTCGGCCATGCTGCGCCACCCCAAGGCGCGGCTTTTTCTGCTCACGCTTGCGCTCACGGGCCTCGCGAACGGCATCATGCAGTGCACCTGGGCGCTCTACACCGAATTTCGCTACGGCTTTACGCCGCTTCAGATCGGGCTTTCCGTTTTTGCGCTCGGCGCAAGCATCAGCCTTGTGCAGGGCTTTTTGCTGCAGCGGCTTCTGGCGCGCATGGACTCCTTTCTTATCGCAACGCTTGCCATTGCCTGCGGCGCCCTGTGCCTGGGAGCCATCGGGCTTTCAACGAGCGGCGCCCTCTCGGTTGTCTTTGTGTGCCTTTATGCCTGCTCGGGCGCCATCAGTCCGCTTCTGACCGCGGCCATCAGCCGCGAGACGCCGCTCGACGCGCAGGGCAAGGCCATCGGCTCGGTGAGTTCGCTCAACTCTCTTACCGGCGCCATTGCGCCCGCGCTCGGCACGCCGCTACTGATGGTCACCACGGCGCACGCGCCCCAAGAGTTTCTCGCCGGCACCCCCTACCTTGCCTGTGCGCTGCTCTCTGCCCTGGCCCTGTGCCTGTTCATCGCGGGCAGCCGCAGGCTGCGCAAAAAGCAAAGCGATCAAGCCCCGCTTGACGAAACGCTCGAAGACCTCTGACAAAGACCAGCGAATCAAGGTTGCGCCTGCGCCAAAGCCGTGCGCCTTGCCTTAAATGCGCCGTCCGAAGTAGTAGCACGCAAGCGGCAGCGTCACGGCCGCCACAACGGCCGCAGGCCACATGGCGGCTGCAATCTGCACCCATCCCGCATCGGCCAGATAGATGCGGCGCACGGCCAGAAGCGCAAAGCGCAGGGGATCGGCGTAGGTGAGAATCTGCAGCCACTGCGGCATGTTTGCCACGGGCGTAAAAAGCCCGCTTAAGAGCACCATCGGCACAAGGAGCACGAAGGCCATCAAAAGCGCCTGCTGCATCGTGCGGCTGTAGGCCGAGATGGCCAAGCCGATTCCTACGATCGACAAAATGAAGACCACGAGCACGGCATAGATGCGAAGGATGCCGCCCGCAAGCGGAATCTCAAACCACCAGGCGTCGATGGCAAAGATGAGCGTGCTCTGAAAGACGCCGATCACCACGGGCACGACGGCCTTGACGGCCACGAGTTCACCCACCGTAAAGGGCGCCATCAGAAGCTGCTCGAAGGTGCCCTGCTCGCGCTCGCGCGCCACCGAAAGAGACGAGAGCACGATCACCTGCAGCATCGAGAGCATCACGATGAGCCCGGGCATGATGAACCACTGCGTGATGTTGTTGGGGTTATAGAGGTAGCGCGGGGTCACGAGCGCCTCGGTGCCGAATGTGCGCGCGGTCCACTCCTGTGCAATGACGGTGAGGTAGCCCGCCGCAAGCTGCGCGGTGGTCGAATTTCGCCCGTCGATGATGACCTGCACGCGCGCGGGGCCGCCGTCGTGCAGGCTGCGGGCGAAGTCGGAGGCGACCGCCACCACGACGAGCGCGCGCCCCTCTTCAATGGCGCGCGCAATCTCGCCCGTGTTGGCAAGCGTCTCGACGCGGTCAAAAATGGGACTTGCATCGATGCGGCGCACAAACTCTTCGCTTGCTTCGCTTTGCGACAAATCAAGCAGCGCGTAGGGCACGTAGTTGAGGTTGAAGGTGGCGATGTAGCCAAAGAGGATGACGTAGAGAATGATGGGCGCCACAAGGATCATGCGGCTTGTGCGCTCCTTGAGCGTGGCCGCAAGTTCCTTTTGAAGAAGCGCCCGAAAGCGCACGAGTGCCGCCGGCATGTTCATCTTCTGTCTCTCTCCTTCACCGCACGGGGCTAATCGCGCAGCCTCTTGCGGCAGTGCCGCCAGGCAACGGCAAAGGCTGCCAGGGCAAACGCGGCGAGAATGAGCAAGTCCTTTGCGACCGTCTGCGCCATGCCGCCCGTCAAAAACCCGATGCGAAGCAGCTCCATAAAGTACGCGGGCGGCAGCAGATAGGCAAAGCTCTCGGCCCAGGCCGGGGCCGTGCGCAGATCAAAGATAAAGCCCGACAAGAGCACGGCGGGCAGAAAGCTCACAAGCACCGTGATCTGCGAGGCAAGAAACTGCGAGCGCGTCACGCTTGAAATCACAAGCCCGAGCCCCAGGCCCATCAGCAGATACAGGGCTGAAGCAAGAAAAATAACCGTGAGGCTGCCGCGCAGGGGCACCTCGTACAAAAAGAGAGCCGCGGCCAGACACAGCGCCCAGCCCGCCATGCCCAGAATAAAGTAGGGAATGGTCTTTGAAATCAAAAAGGCCAGAGACGAGGCGGGAGTGGCCATCAAGGCCTCCATCGTGCCGCGCTCCCACTCGCGGGCAATGACAAGACTTGTCATCATGCAGCCCGTGATCGTAAGCACCACCACGAACAGGCCCGGCACCAGATACCAGCGGCTTTGCACCGACTCGTTAAACCACACGCGCGAGACGACTTCAACGCCTCCGGCAGCAGCGCTGCCGGCGTCGGAGGCGCCCGAGGCCGCCTGCATCGCCGTTGAGAGCGCCCCGTTGACGGCGTTTGCGGCCATCGTGGCGCGCGGCGCGTCAATGCCGTCGACAAGAAGCTGCGCGCGGGTGACGCCCCCCGTCTCCTCAAAGACAAGAAGCGCCTCCACCTCAAAGCGCTCAAGCGCCTGCATGGCGGGCGTGCGGTCTTCAAAAAACGTCACCTCAAACGTGGCGTTGGCCTCCATCGCGTGCGAGACAAGGCTTGTCTGCGCGCTCAGAGCCGGCCGCACGATGCCAAGGCGCACGTTTCGAACGTCAAAGGAGAGCCCGTAGCCAAACAAAACGATGAGCACGACCGGCAGCACAATGCCAAGCAGCAGCGCGCTCTTATCGCGGGCAATCTGCCGGCACTCCTTGACCGAGAGCGCCCAGGCGTGGGTGAGAAGCTGCGAGCCTGCGCGGGTTTTCTTCATGCGGCCTCCCTGGCTTTCGCCGGCCCTTCTTGGGAATTCTTGCCGCCGCGCGCAGCGAGCACGATGCGCACAAACGCCTCGTTCATGGTGGCGCTCTCGCCCCGAACTTCGGCGGGGGTGCCGAGCACGAGCGGACGTCCGGCGTCCTGAATGAGAATCCGGTCGCAGTAAAGGGCCTCTTCCATGAAGTGCGTGGTGACGATGATCGTGGTGCCGGCCTCTGACAGTGCCGTCATCCAGCGCCAGAACTGCCGGCGCGTCGGGATGTCGGCGCCGCTTGTGGGCTCGTCAAGAAAAAGAATCCTCGGCTGGTGCAGCAGCGCCACGGCCATGGCAAGGCGCTGCTTGAAGCCCCCGGAAAGAGAGCCCGCCTCGCGTCCCATGACCTCCGACAGACCAAAGGTCTCGGCCAGCGTCTCGATGCGCGAGGCGGCCGCCCTTCCCGTCAAACCGTAGGCACCCGCAAAGAAAACAAAGTTTTGCCGCACGCTGAGCCCGGCGTAAAGAGAAAACTTCTGCGACATGTAGCCGATGTGCTCGCGCGCAAGCGCGCGGGACCTCCGCAGATCGACGCCTGCGACGTGAAGCTCTCCTTCGCTTACCTCAATAAGCCCGCAGAGCATCTTGAACGTTGTGGTTTTGCCTGCGCCGTTGGGGCCCAAAAGCCCGAAGATTTCGCCTCGGTGCACGTCAAAGGAGGTCTTGTCGACGGCCGTAAAGGCGCCAAAGCGCCGCACGAGGTTGCGCGCGCTGATGACGACATTGTCCCCTTCCCCTTGAGGTGCGGCGTACTCCCCTGCGCCTTTATCCTTGTGCCCGGAGCCCTGAGCGGAGGCATTGGGCGCTTTTGCCTCAAGCGCCGCGCGGGGAACGCCTGCGTAGGAGGGGCGCCCGATGAGCGCCAGGCGCTTTTGCAGGTAGCCGTCTTCGAGCGTGGGCTCGCGCGGGACAAATCGCACGCCCGCAAAGGCGCGCTCAAGCGCCCCGATGTCGGCCTCGGGCATCAGCAAAAGCCGCACGCCGCGCGCCTCGGGCACGGCGTCAAGCACAAGGTCCGAGGAGTCAAGCAGCGCCGCCTGAAGGCTGCGCACGGCTCCCGTGGCGGCGTGCGCACGCTCTTTGCCTTCAGCCTGCGCCCGAAACGTGCGCCCGGCGGCGCTTTGAGCAAGAGCCTGCGGGGTGCCCGACAAGCGCACTTCGCCCTCTTCCAGGACGATCACCGCGTCGCACAGCGCCGCCTCGTCCATGTAGGTGGTGGCCACCACCACGCACATGTCCTCTTTTTGCGCGTTGCGCCGCAAAATTTCCCAGAGCTCTCTTCGCGACAAGGGATCAACGCCCACGCTCGGCTCGTCAAGAAGCAGAATTTTCGGATGGTTTAAAAGCGCGCAAGCCAGACCCAGCTTTTGCTTCATGCCGCCCGAAAGTTTGCCCGCGGGCCGCTCGGTGAAGTCCGTCAGGCCCGTCATCGCCAAAAGCTCCTCGGTGCGGGCCTTTCGCACGTGCGCCTCAAGATCAAAAAGATCGGCAAAAAGCGCAAAGTTTTCCGCCACGCTCAGGTCTTCATAAAGCCCAAAGCGCTGCGGCATGTAGCCGATCATCCCCTGAAGCCGCGCCGCATCCGCGTAGAGATCCTCGCCAAAGACTTCGACGCGCCCCGAAGTGGGCGGCAAAATCCCCGCCATGATGCGCATGAGCGTGCTTTTGCCCGCCCCGTCGGCGCCCACGAGCGCGCTCAGGCGCCCCGCCTCAAATGAAGCCGTCATGTTGCGCAAAATGGGCGTGCGCACGCCCCTTTCCGAGCGAACGACGTCTGCAAGCGAGAGCGCCGCGCACCGCCCGGGCGCAGTCTCTCGGCCTGGTTCGTGCGCGCTTGGCATAGGTATCCCGTTCCTCTTGAGCCCGGTCAGGGTGCGGCCGGCGCCTGCAGCGCCCCGGAAGCCTTTGCGCCCTGCGGGCCGATTTCCATCGTCACGGGCATGCCAAGCCGCAGCAGCCCCTCGGGGTCGCTGATCGTGGCGCGCACCTCGTAGACCAGGGACGTGCGCAGATCTTCGGTCTGCACCGTCTTGGGCGTGAATTCGGCCACGGTCGAGACAAATCCCACCACGGCGTCAAACGTTTTGTCCGGGTAGCTGTCAACGCGCACCGCAACGTGCGCGCCCGGGGCAATGCGCCCGAGGTTGACTTCGTCGATCCAAGCCCTCGCCCACATGGGTTCCATGAGCGCCATCTCGTAGACCGGCACCGAGGCGCTCACCATGTCGCCCGCCTCCTTAAGACGCGTGCGGATGACGCCTTCGCTCGGAGCCCGCAGCGTGCAGTTGGAAAGCGCTCGCCGCGCATCGGCAAGCGAGGCCTGTGCAAGCCGCAAATTGGCGCGCGACACGTCGATTTGCTCGATGCGCGTGCCGGCAAGAAGCAAGTCGAGCTCTTTTCTTGCGGCTTCTTCCTGCGCGGCCGATACCCGCGCCTGCGAGCACGCCTCGTCAACGCGCAGGCGCGTGGTTGCGTCCCCAAGCCGCGTCTCGCGGCTGCAGGTGCGCTGCGCGAGCTTTGCGCTTGCCTGCGCGGCGGCAAGCTGGGCGCGCGCCGCGTCGATTTCCTCCTGGCGCGAGCCCGCAAGCAGCAAGTCAAGCTCCTTTTGCGCCACCCCGACCTGCGCCTCGGCCGTTTCTAGCGCAATGCGATAGCGCGTGTCGTCAAGCTGCGCGAGGATCTCTCCTGCCTTGACGTGCGCGCCCTCGGTCACCTGCACGCGCGCAATACGGCCGCTTTCTTCAAAAGCGAGATTGACCGTGCGCAGATCGATGCTGCCGTAGATTTTCAAGACGCCGTCGTCCCTGCCGTAAAAGTCGTAGGCAGCGAAGGCGCCCACGAGCAGCGCAATAGCGGCAATGCCGGCAAAAAGAGCCTTTTTCGCGGTCATGCTCTCAAAACGGGAAAAATGATTGTCGAAGAGGCCGGCGGGCAAAGCGCCCAGGCAGCACAAGAAAAGCCGCACCCCCGGGAAAAAGCCCGTCTTTCCGGCATTGTACGGCGCGCCGCAGGCCTCAATGCGAGGCGCCTTCCCTCACTCTCTCCTCAAAGGGCGCTCCCCTTGAAGGACCCCGCCCCGCACTTTTAAGAGAGCCTTCAAGCCTTTTCCTGCGCCTTGCGGCCCCTCGACGACTTCTGCGCCTTTTTCGCCTCGCACGCCCTGAGTTCGGTCTCAAAAAGCCTTAAAAGCGCCGCGACGACTTCGGTTTCCGACATCGACGACTTAAAGCCGTAGGCCTGCATCACCAGCCTGTCGTTGGCCTCGTGCGCGGCGAGCAGATCATCGGGCATGGCGTTTAAGTCATAGAGCGCTGCCAGGGACGCGCCCGGATGCCGCCCGCGGGCGTCGAGAATGCCCTGCGCGGCCGCCTCGATTTTCTGCCTGAGGTCGGCGCTGACGGTCGGCCAGGGAAAGTTGTTGTAGACCAGATTCACGGAATAGCGGTAGCGCATTTCCAGACGCCCGCAAATCGCGCGAACCCAAGCCATGTGAACGGATGACATCAGCACGCCAAATTCATAGAGCGTCGCGTTGGGGACGAGCCGGACGAGATTGCTGCACAAAGTCTCAGGGCCAACGAAGCCCATTGGAATGTATTTGCGCCTCTCCGAAGACGTTTCAGGGATGATGATCGACGTACCGGCCGGCATGTTCTCCACATGAAACCGTCGGGGTTTCTCCGCCAACTTTCTCGTCCCTTCGCTTTTGCTCGCAAGGCGCAGGGCTCTTACCGCCTCCACCCGTTTTCGGCTCTGCGGCATGTTTTGCAGCTCTTGCGGCGGGCAGTCTCCCAGCCAGAGGCAATACCGAACCTTGGCGTTGATAAACTCTTCGGCGCCCAGCCAACGCTTGAAATATTTTTCCGCCTGCGGTTCATCCCTCACAAAAGCATCCTTCTGCTCCTGCGTGAAGAGATAGTTTCCTCCGTCAATGGGCTTGTTTCCGATGCCCACCTGCGGTACGTCGCAAATTGGACTCGAGCGGTTGTAGATGAAAACATCCTCGGCATCGAGAAGGTACGCGTTGATGTGGCGCGCCTCCACCCTGCGGTCTGCGTCAAACAAATATTTGGGGCCGCTCGCGTCACGGCTAAAGCCAATGATGACGCAGTGCACGTGCGCCTTTTCCTCGGCCTCGCTGTCCCAAACGAACGTGCGCCAGGCAAAGTTGATGCATGCGCCGCCCGTCAGAATCGGCGCCCAAAGGTTGGCCACCTGCTGTCCCTGACAGATGGAGTTTGTGGCGACAAAGGCCGTCTTGATCGACGGGTTTTGCGCCATCAGCCGGTCGGCCTGCCTGAACCAGCAGCCCACGTAGTCGATGTCTCCCGCGTTTTTCCAGCCTTTGCCGAATACGCCGACGAGATCGTCCTTTTGCTCCGGGCTCATGTTTCGGGCGCCGACAAAGGGAGGATTGCCGATGACGTAGTTGAGGTCAGAGGCCTCGATCAAGTCCGTCCAAGGCATTCTGAGCGCATTGCCGTGCTTGATGTTGGAGTAGGACTTGAGCGGCAGAAAGTCCAAATTCTGCTGAACGATGTCTTCGGTCTCCTGCATCATTTGATGCTCGGCAATCCACAGGGCCGTGCGTGCGACGGTCACGGCGAAGTCGTTGATTTCAATGCCGTAGAACTGATCGATGTGAACCTGAATCGGGCTGAAGTCAAAGCCGATGGCCTGCTGGCCGTGCAGCATGACGCGCAGCGCCTCGTTTTCGAGCCGCCGAAGTTCGAGATAGGTTTCCGTCAGGAAGTTGCCCGAGCCGCAGGCTGGGTCAAGAAACGTGAGGGTCCCGAGCTCTTTCTGAAAGCGCTGCAGATGCCTGTTGCGCGTTCTCAGATCCTTGTACCTGGTGAGAATGTCCTTGTATTGCGCCCGCAGCCCGTCCATAAAGAGCGGATTGATCACCTTTTGGATATTCTCGACGGACGTGTAGTGCATGCCGCCCTTGCGCTGCGTCTCGGGATTGAGCGTGCTTTCAAACACGGCGCCAAAGATGGTCGGAGAAATATTCTTCCAGTCAAACCCTTCGGAGGCTTCAACCAGAAGAAGCCGCGCAATGTCTTCCGAAAAAGGCGGCACGACGATCGTGCGATCGTGAAAAAGTCCGCCGTCGACGTAGGGAAACTGAGAAAGAGACTCTTTGAGGTAGGGGTCGCGCTCGTTAACCGGCGTATCGAGCACCTCAAAAAGCGAAATCAGCGACTGGCGCATGTCCTCCACGGACGACTCGCGCATGTAGTCGTGAAACATGGCGTGCCGCCCGAACAAGCCTGAGTCTTCGGCGTACAAGCAGAAGGCAAGCCGCACGCAGAGAACGTTCAGACTCCTGTCGACTTCCGCGGGCGGGATTTTGTCGCCGTACTGCACGCGCAGCGCGCGGTAGATGCGTCCGATGAGCGCGCCGGCGCTGACGGAGAGCTGCACCTCGTGCGGCACGGAATTTGCATCCAGGTCGACCAGAACGGAAAGACTGCGAAAGCCCTCAGAGAAGTTCTCAAGCGAGACCACGACCGGGTCGGCCTGCTTGTCGTTTTGGTCATAGATGCGGAATTCGTCAAAGTTGCAGGTGACGATCCATCGGGGCTGCTCGTCAAGATTGAGCGCGGCCGCATACCTTTGGGCCTGCTCGTAGGGATCGAGCAGAGAGCCGTCGGACTGAAGCGCTCGCTCAGTGAGCGAAACGCCGCGCCCTTTCTGCTCGATCAAAACCTTCGTGTCGGGAATGTAGCCGTCGATGTAGCCGACGTGCCGCCCAGGGAGCGATACCCGCTTTTCAAAATCAATAAAACGCCGATAGGCGCCCTTGACGTCAAAGACATCCGAGAGCAGCGAAAGCCAAAAGGAGTGGGTGTCTTGTTTTTCGCGCCCAAGCTGCCGGGGCATCCATTCGGCTGCAAAGCGGGCAGCGTTCTGCCGCTGTTCACGATCGTTCATAAAAACCCGAAAGAAAAAGCCGGAAACAGAAAGGTTTTTAGCGCATCAACGCGTCATTTCCTGTCGCAAGGAAGAACTGGCCACTCCGAGGCTCGCGCCGCATCCCCGTGACTGCCACCGACCCCTACCATCCCGACTGACACGTGCGGCAACCATCAACGTGAATTTCTCAAAAATCGGCATAGCCTGAGCAGGGATTCCGGTCAGTCTACTCGAATATCGTGCTTGCGCTCGCCGTGGGGAAAGAAGGCCCCGTCGAGCGACTTCTTGTCAAACTCATCTTCGCGCCCGCCACGCCGCATGGCTTAACCGGGCGGAATATTTCTTTCAGCAAGCCGGCACGGCGGGCGGCAAGGAACCTCCGCGCCAAAAGCAGGGAAAATCTGATCAAGCGCATAGAGCATCAGCTTAAAGCCGCCAACCGCAAGCAAGTTGCCTTCGGCTGGAGCTGCAAGCCGGAGGATACGGAAAAAGCCTTTCCGCCCAAGAGCAAGGCTCCGGTACCTGCCATGACTTCGAAGGTACCGGAGGTCGGATTAAATACTTGCAAACGCTGCGCCAAGGCGCCGGCTCGCCCCTTGAAACCAGTCTTCCTGCTGCTCTACGCGTCGACAGGAATCACCTCGCTAGCAAGCCGTCCAAAGGCCAGGGCCTTGCCAAAGGCCGTGCCCGTCATGTAGGCCGCACCATGCACGC
>DYBN01000037.1 GCA_019418605.1 Sutterella sp.
CGCGGGCGTTGAGGTAGTACACGACGATCTCGGCCACCTCGCCGCCGTCCTTCTTCTCGTAGCGGCTGGTCGAAAGCTTGCCCAGGCTTGCCTGAATCATCGCCACGGTAATAGGAATCGCCGCATGATCGGCTCGCCTTTTGATTGCAGACCAGACCGTCTTGGATCGCAAGGCGTCCAAGGTGTCGCGTCCGGTCATCGTCAACCGTGGCTTCAGTTCGCCACCGTAGTTGCAGCCATGATTGAATTCGACGGTACAGCCTGCGGTGAGACCTGCGTCAAGACACAACAGAAGATGCCCGTACAAAATGCCGTCGTCTGCAGGATCGGCGGCCTTCAGTTTTTCGATGAGAACGTCGTGCTCGACGGCCTCAAGGACTTCTCCTGATTGTGGTCCAACTTCGGCGCCTCTCTTACAATGAGTTCATGAAATTCATTTTCGACGCGATCGGCGCTGTCTTCCTCTGGCTGGTGTGGTGCGCCATCGTCTTCTTTGTCCTGCCAGTGCCCGAGTCTTTCTTAGGCTTGCTTGCCTACTTCATGGTGGCGGCTCTCATCGTGGCCTTTTTCCGGAAGAAGTAGCCTTCCCGAAGCCGCCGTCCTCTCGCACAGTCTTCCGACTGTGGCACTCATGGCAGAGGCTCTGCAGATTCGCCTCGTCGTAGAGGAGACGATGATTACCTCGGTGCGGCACGATGTGGTCAACGTCGGTCGCCATCACAATCTTTCCCTGCCTAAGACATTCCTCACAGTAAGGGTGCTGTCGGATGAAACGGTCGCGCAGCTTTTTCCAGCGGTACGTGTACCCGCGGTCATTGGAGCTCCCGGCGCGCTCGACGCGGCGCTTCTCTCGCGCCTTCTTGGCGCGGGCCTTGGCTTCCTCATCACGTTTTCCCTTCTCAAGGTGAGCCGAGCAGCACTTCTCGCCGCGCGCCACCG
The DNA here is from genome assembly GCA_019418605.1 of Sutterella sp. Classification (GTDB taxonomy): domain Bacteria; phylum Pseudomonadota; class Gammaproteobacteria; order Burkholderiales; family Burkholderiaceae_F; genus Duodenibacillus. The sequence continues at coordinate 940 of DYBN01000037.1, forward strand.
GGTGCCGGCATCCAGGATATGAGCAAAGAGTCAGGAGTGACATCTCATCCGAGTCACATCTAGGGCGGGCACTGTGTCCGCCAGGGACGGTGTTGACCGCCGGCGAATGCGAGCGGCGGGTTGCGGGAAGGCTGGAGAGGTTCGCTTAGGTCACCGTGACAAGCGAGACGGAGGGCGCAGGGGCGCTGTCCCGTGCCGCTTCGTTCACATTGAGTTCCTTGAAGCGGGGCACGAGGGTTGTTTTCGAGGGAAAGGGGCCTTTGCTCCTGCACTCGGCGACAAAGTCTTGGATTGACAGGCCCGATGCGCGGTAGCTCTCATAGAGCTGACGCCAGTTGAGTTCGATTCTGCTCATGGAAACCTCGGATACGGCGGTGTGTGTATCCGGGTTTTAGCAACTGCTGGAAAAGAGCGTTTTCAGCTATGGGGAACTTACCCCGCAAAACGCAGGCGCCCCGCCAATAATCCGGGGGCGCGCAGGTTTTCCCGCGCAGCCGGCGTTTTGACGGGGCGCCTTCACAAAAGAGGCTTTTGTTTTGCGCGGCCTTTACCAGACGGGCACGACGCCTCCCTTGTAGGTGTCGATCATGAACTTCTTGACCTTGTCGGTTTTAAGGGCCTTGACGAGCGCGGCGATGCCGGGCTTGTTTTCATCGCCCTGGCGCGCGGCGACCACGACCGCGTAGGGGCTGTCCTTGTTTTCAAGATAAATCGAGTCGCTCACGGGGTTGAGGCCCACGCCGATGGCGTAGTTGGAGTTGACGACCGCCAAATCGACGTCTTCGATCGTGCGCGGCACCTGCGCGGCTTCGACTTCGGTAAAGCGAAGGCGCTTCGGGTTTTCGGCAATGTCAAGCACGGTGGCCGTGGCGCCCGCGCCCTCCTTTAACTTGATGAGCCCCGCGCTTTGAAGAAGCAGGAGCGCCCTTCCTCCGTTTGCCGGATCATTGGGGATGGTGACGCGGGCTCCTTCGGGGACGTCCTTGATGTCCTTGATTTTCTTTGAGTAGGCTGCCATCGGGAGGATGTGGATGGGAGCGACGCTTGCAATCTTCAAGCGCCGCGTTTTCACCGCGTCGTCCAAAAAGGGCTTGTGCTGGTAGTAGTTGGCGTCGACTTCGCCCGCGTCAAGCGCGATGTTGGGGCTCACGAAGTCGGAAAATTCCACGATCTTGAGGTCATACCCCGCGCTCTTTAAATCGGGCTCGATCAAGCGCAGGATGTCGCCGTGGGGCACGGGGGTGACCGCCACGGTGAGCGTTTCGGCCTGTGCAAGGCCTGCCGCGCCCAAAACGAGGGCGGCGGCTGCGGTGCAAAGAAATTTCTTCATGCGTGGTCTCCAAAATTTGCGTCGTTAATTCTTCTTCATGTCCTGTCCCTGCCGGGGCGTGCGCCCCGCGCAGGGTGTCTGATGAATATACCGACGGCGCCCGCGCTTGGGGAGGTGCAGCCGGGGCGGGAAGGTGCTCGAAGGCGGGATTTGTGGACAAGTTCTGCGGTATTACCGGCAGAATGCAAAAGGAAATCAAAAAAAAACGGGCGCGCGGGCGGCTCAAAAAGAACCCGCCCTGCTGCGCCCGCTCCTTTTACGCCTGAGTCTTTAGCAGCGGCGCGCGAGCTCGCTCGCCTTGCCGATGTAGGTGGCGGGGGTGAGGTTTCTCAAGCGTTCCTTCGCCTCTTCAGGGATTTCAAGCGTCTCGATAAAGGCGTGAATCACCTCGGGCGTCATGTGGCCCTTGCCGCGGGTGAGGGCCTTGAGTTTCTCGTAGGGCTTGGGGATGCCGTAGCGGCGCATGACGGTCTGGATGGCCTCGGCAAGCACCTCCCAGGCTGCGTCGAGGTCCTTGGCAACGGCATCGGCATTGAGTTCGAGCTTGCCCAAGCCGCGCTCGAGAGACGCATAGGCCACAAAGGCGTAGCCAAAGGCAACGCCCAGGTTGCGCAGAACTGTTGAGTCGGTGAGGTCGCGCTGCCAGCGGCTGATCGGCAGCTTCCCCGCGAGGAACCCGAAGACGGCGTTGGCAAGCCCCAGGTTGCCCTCGGAATTTTCAAAGTCAATCGGATTGACCTTGTGCGGCATCGTGGAGCTGCCGACTTCCCCTTCCTTGAGCTTTTGCTTGAAAAAGCCCATCGAGATGTAGCCCCAGACGTCGCGGTCAAAGTCAATGAGCACCGTGTTGGCCCGTTCGATCTGATAAAAGAGCTCGGCCATGTAGTCGTGGGGCTCGATTTGAATCGTGTGCGTGTTGAACACGAGCCCCAGGTGATCCTCGACCACGCGGCGGCTGTGCTCCTCCCAGTCGTAGTCGGGATAGGCGATGAGGTGGGCGTTGAAGTTGCCCACGGCGCCGTTCATCTTGGCGTAGAACTTCACGGCCTTGATCGCCTCGATGATGCGCGTCAGGCGCACGGCCACGTTGGCCATTTCTTTTCCGACCGTCGTGGGGCTGGCAGTCTGTCCGTGCGTGCGCGAGAGCATGGAGACGTCGGCCCAGCGGTGGGCAAACGTGCGGATGTGGTCGCGAATGGCCTCAAGGCGCTCGACGAGCGCCTTGCGCCCGGCGGTGAGCATCAGCGCGTGGCTCGTGTTGTTGATGTCTTCGCTCGTGCAGGCAAAGTGCACGAATTCGCTTGCCTTGGCAAGCTCCTCGTCGTGGGCGACCTGCGCCTTGATCCAGTACTCGACGGCCTTCACGTCGTGGTTGGTGGTCGCTTCGATTTCCTTGATCTGCGCGCAGCTCTCTTCGGTGAAGTTGTCGGCAAGCGAGCGCAGAAACGCCATGCCGTGCTCGCTGATGGGCTTGAGTTCGGCAAAGCCCGCGTGCGAGAGCGCAATGAGCCACTCGACTTCCACGCGCACGCGCGCATTCATGAAGGCCGACTCGGAAAAGATGCCGCGCAGAACTTCACACTGACGGGCATAGCGGCCGTCCAGGGGACTCAAGGCCGTAAGAGAAGAGAGAGTTTGCATTTTCTTTCGTAGAGAAGTGCTTCGGGAGATAAAAGAGAAAAATTCAAGCGCCCTGGCGGCAGAGCTTGCCGCAGCACAAAAGCCGCCGGCCCTGCCAGTCCGAAAGGAGGGCTTTATTGCCGGCTGGGGAATCCTGCCGCCGGCGGGCTTCTATCAAGGCGCGTTCTTTGTGCGCGGATTTTAGCAAACGCCCGCTTTTCGCCTTATTTCCTGACTTTTGACGGATTTTGTCTGTCTTTGCCGCGGGGAGTGCCGCGAGGAGCTGCTCCGATTGCCCTTGGCCGATTCCCTTTGTCAAGAGGCAAAGCTTTGCGCGGCGCGTCCGCTAAAATCGGCCGCGAGGCTTCCTTGTCCGCTTTTGGACTCTCGGTTGCTGTTGTTGAACCGAGAGAGCCTCTCGTTTGCAGACAAGCGCGCCAATTTTTTGGCGGCGTCCCGGGCAATCCATTTCCTGCAGTTCTTTTCTCCCGGGGTAAAAGTCTGCGCGCGGCGTCGCTTTCTTTTTTTTTCGCCGCGCCTTTGCTTGCCCGCCGCCAGCCGCGGCGTTTCACGAACCAATGCACGCAGCGCCATTTTCGTGCGGCGGCTCTTTTCCCTTTTCCTTTTTTTCTTGACTCTATTTCAAACATCGATCCTATGCAGGACACCTTGGACTTGGACATCACTTCCGGACTTGAGGGCTTGGGCGCCTTTTTCTCAGGGCTTGACCTCTACTGGCTGCACGGCCTCTCTCTTCAATCGGTCCTCTATCAGGTGACGGCGATTGTCGTGGCCGCGGCTGCGTCCTACTTTATTGCAAGAGCCCTGGGCGCGCGCATTCAGGCCTTTGCCATTGAGCTGCTGCACAAAAAAAGCGGCTGGCTTGAGCGGGGGTGCGCCTTTTGCCTTGACTTGGTGCGCGCGGTGCTCTTTTCGTTTCTGGCTGCGACCATCATGTCGCTTTGCGTGACGCTGCTGCAAAAAACGGGGCTTGTGGGCGATGAGGGGCGGCTTCTGTTGGTGCGTCTTGCCTATCAGATTTTCTACGCCTGGGCGCTTTTGCTTGTGATCCTGCGCTGCATCGAGGCGGTCGTAGGAGCGCAGGCCTTTGGGGTGGGCCTGCGCCGGGCGCTCTACGTCGTCTTCTGGGTTCTTGCGGGTCTTGAGATCGTGGGGGTGCTGCCTGAAGTCGTTGAATTCATGCGCAGCTACAGCCTTCCGATCGGTTCGGGCAACCTCACGCTCTGGACGCTTTTCATGGGCGTTGTGACCGTGCTCATTGCGATGGGGGTGGCAAGCAAGCTTGCCGACATCTGCGAGCGCGCGATTCTGGCCATGGGCGAGCTGGAAATGAACCTGCGCGTGGTGTTTGCGCGCATCTGCCGCGTGGCGCTTCTTATCGTGGCGCTCTTGTTTTCGCTCTCGAGCGTTGGCATTGATCTCACGATCCTCTCGGTCTTTGGCGGCGCCGTCGGCGTGGGCGTGGGCTTTGGCATGCAGAAGATCGCGTCAAACTACATCTCGGGCTTCATCATTTTGTTTGACCGCTCGGTGAAACTTGGCGACCTGGTCGAGGTGGCGGGCTTTTCGGGCGTCATCACGCAGATCAATACGCGCTACTCGGTCATTCGCAACACCTCGGGGCAGGAACTCATCGTGCCCAATGAAAACTTCGTGACCGGCACGGTGAAGAACTTTTCGCTTACCGAGCGCGAGAGCGCCACGACGCTTGACGTCTCCTGCGCGTACGAAAGCGACATCGACCGCGCGCTCGTCATCTTTGGCGAGTGCATCAAGGCGCAGCCGCGCGTGCTTAAAAGCCGCGAGCCCTGGGTGGTGGTGGCCGAACTTGGCGCAAGCAGCGTGACGCTGCGCTCGGGCTTTTGGGTGAGCAACCCGGAAAACGGCACGGCCGTTTTAAAGAGCAACATCCTGCGCGAGGTGATGCGCCGCTTTGCCAAGGAAGGCATCGAAATTCCCTACAACCGGCTTGACGTCAATCTGCGGCCCAACTACGGGCAGGCAAAAGCTGAGGAAGCGCCTGCGGCGGCAAGCGCAGGCAAGGACGCGATTGCGCCCAAGGCGCCCGCTTAAAGTGCCTGGACGCATTCAACCATAAAGGGCTGTGCGGGAGGGCTTTAACGGGCGCCGCCCGCACGCAGTACATTCTGAAGGGGCGCCTTGGCGCCCTCTCTTTTTTGCTGGCCGGGGAAGGGCACGCAAGAAGCACTTCAAACGGTCTCTGACCAAGCGCATGGTTCGGTCAACCTGCGTTTCAAAATATTTCCAAAACGCGTTTTCTGAAACAATTTGACATAGTCGTTTGCTCTCGCCCTGTCGCCGATTCGGGGCAGGATTTACATTGAAGTCAACAAAAGACAACTGCAAGAAATCACGAAAACGACGCTGATTTCAAACAGAATTCATCGACCGGTGCAGGTCCTTGAAAGAGTGCGGGAGAAGTACCCTCACAACCAAAGGCCGGCACAACTCTCTTTGAGTAAATGAGGAGCATCACCATGTTGACCAAGACTCTGTTTGCATCCGCCGCAACGGCTGCCGTGATCGGTCTGTGCACCGCCGCTCTGCCCGCGTCCGCGCAAAAGGCGCCTCCGCCCAAGCCCGCTCCGGACGCTGCCGCCATCGCCGCCAACTACGCCGACATCGGCGAAGAGCTCGGACTGAAGGACAACCAGAAGGCCGCCTTTGACAAGTACGTTGCCGCCATCGGCAAGGCAGCCGATGAGCACGCCAAGTGGCACGCCGACAACGCGCGTCCGCCGCGCGGCGATCGTCAGGCGCACTTCAAGTATCGCGCCGACCACCAGAAGTTCCGCGCCGATCAGTTTGAAACGCTCGCTGGCGTCAGGGGCGAATTGGTCAAGTCGCTCAACCCCGACCAGGTCGAGCTGCTCGATGAGATGGAAGGCGGCTGGCGCTTCGGTCCTGCTCCCCGCGGCCCGCGTGCCGACGGCTGGGGTCCGCATCACCGCCGCGGCGGCTGGGGTTGCCCGGGCTACGGTCCCGGGGCGGGCTACGGCCCCGGGTACGGTCCTGGCGCCGGCTACGGTCCCGGCTACGGCCCGGGGCACGGCTGGGGACATCCCGGCTGGGGCCACAGAGGCTGGGGTCAGGGCTGGGGCTACGGGCCCGGCTGCAACTGGAACGGCTGCCCCTGGCGTTAAGACCCGCCTTTAATCGGTAGCTCTCCGCAGGGCCGCAAGGCCCTGCAAGCCGCCTGAGATCGATTGCCCGCCTTCGATGAAGCCTTGCAAAACACTCAAGCGGCGCGGTTTGGATTTTCGCTTTTTGTCATCTTTTCTTCCTGCCTGCGCAGAGGACGGCGCGGCCTTGATGCTCCGGCAAAAGCTGCCAGGGCAAGGTGCCGCGGTCCTCTGTCTTTTTGTTTTCAAGGCCGGCGGTTCCTTTGCAGCAGCGCCTTTTCAGACGTTGCCGAACCCGTACAATGAAAGTCAGAAGAAGAATGAGAGACCAAGCGGCGCAGCCGCGGGCCGACAGGCAAAGGCAGGGACAAGTCAATGAGGGCAGGCGCAGACACCCGCACGGAATCGCTTTTTGACGACGAGCCGCCCTCGGGCGCGCCGATTGCGCCGATGCCCGTCTCGCACGCCTTCAAGCGCCTTGCGGACAAACTGGGAAAGACGATTTTCCTTGGCACCTCAAGCTGGAACTTCCCCGGCTGGCGGGGCATTGTCTGGGCGCCGATGAGCGGCACGAGAACGCTTGCCCGCGAAGGGCTCTCGGCCTACAGCCGCCACCCCATCTTTCGTACGACAGGCATTGACCGCGCCTACTACCGGCCGCTCTCGGCTCGGCAATACGCCGACTTCGCGCACCAGGTGCCGGACGATTTCCGCTTTCTTGTCAAAGCCCCGCAGCGCGTCACGGACTATGCCGTCAGAGACGAGCGCGGCCGCCCCGTCGGGCGCAATCCCGACTACCTCAACTTGAATCTTTTGGTCGAGGAATTCGTGGGGCCCGCCGTCGAAGGCCTCGGAGAGAAGATCGGCGCCCTCGTGCTTGAGCTCTCGGCCATTCCCCGCGCCGATGTCGAAACTCTTGAAAAGCGCCATGCGCAGATCGCGCGCATCGCGGACTTCTGCGCTTCTCTCCCGCAGGAGAAGCCTGACGCCGTTGCCGTCGGGCACAAGGACGTGCAGAGCGGCAACGCCCCCAGTGACGCGCCTTTGTTTGGCCCCATCTTTGCGCTGGAGATGAGAACGCGCTCTCTATTGACGCGCCGCTTTGTCAAGAGCATCCGCAGCGCTCCCGTGCGGCCCGTGGTGTCGCTGCACCCCTCGATGCCCTCGATCATGCGCCAGACCGAGATGCTGCGCTATCTCGATGCGCCGCAGGTTGAAGAGGGCCCCTGGAAGCTTGCGGGCGACGTGGTGATTCGCTGGTCGCTTGCCCAGGGCGGCACCTATCAGGGCTTAAAGCGCGACTGGCATCCCTTTGACAGAATCCGCGAGCCCGACATCGTCACGCGCGAAGGGATCGTGTGGCTTTTGGACCTTGCGCGCAAAAGCGGCGTGCGCGCCTTTGCCGTGGCTAACAACAAGGCCGAAGGCTGCGCGCCGCTCACAATGCGCGCCATCGCGCAAAGCCTCACGGGGTTTGATGTTGCGCGCGAAGAAGCCCGTGAGAGGGACATCCGCGCGATGGCAAGAAACGAGGGCGGCGCTTGAAAGCCAAGGATGTCAAGCGCCGCTGTCTTGTGATTTTGCTTTAGCCCTGCCAGACGCCAAGGGGCGCGGCACGGGTTTCAGGGGCTGCTTCGGGCGCCCCCGCCGCGGGCGTGCCCACGGTAATCCAGGCGGCGACGCGCTCGTTGTCGCCGCAGAAGGCCTTTTGCAGAGCCTCGTCTTCAAGCGTTGAGCCCGAGAGCACGATCCCGCCCCAGCCTTCAAGCGAGAGCGCCTGCATGAACTGCCCCAGAGCGGCGCCTGCGGTGAGCGTCTCTTCGAGCAGCGTGACCCCCTCGCAGGCAACCTGCCGCACGATGAAGGCGATGATCATGGGGCCCTTTTTGGCTTTGGAGCGGGCCTTTTGCACGCCTTCGTCGTCAGCACCCGCTGCGCGTGCGGCTGCGGCGTAAAGATCTCCCAGGCGGCCGCGGGCTGCTTCGTCGATTACGGAAAAGCGGTAGGGAAGAAGGCCCTTGTGGTCGGGCACCCTCATGGCGGCGCGCACCAGTCCTTCAAGCACGTCAAAGCTTGGCGCCGGCGCCTGCAGATACTTGGGCTTGAGGCTTGTGCGGCGGCAAAGAACGGCTGCGCCGCAGCCTTGTCTCTGCCCGCCTGTAAAGACACCGGCTATCGCTTTTTCAATGAGCGTGCGCACGGGTGCGGCCGAGAGCCAGGAGGCAACCTCGGACTCAGCTTCATGGGCCTTGATGCCCGCCACGGTAAAGCCAGGCGCAAGGATCGCCTTCGGCGCCAGACGCGCAACCTCAGCCAGAGAATTTCCAAAGCGGCTTCCTTCCTGCGTGCAGAAGGGCACGATCACGACGCCCTCAAGCGCGCCTGCTTCGCGCGCTGCGTCAAGAAACGTGGAGACAACCTTGGGGATCGTGCCGCACCAGACGGGGTAGCCCAAATAGAGCACGCGAAGACCGGTGAGGTCCGGCAGGGGATCGGCCATTGCCGGGCGCTCGTCGTTTTCCCATTCGCGCTTGGCTCTGTCAACCGTCTCCTGGTAGTCGACGCAGTAGGGGACGGCGGCCTTGATTTCAAAAAGCGGCGCGCCGGCGTGAGAGGCGACAAAGCTCGCAAGCCGCGCCGTGTGCCCGACTTCGAGCATTTGGTTTCCGGTTGCGCAGTAGTTTTCTCCCGCGCGGGAGAAGTAGGCCACAAGCGCCCCCTTGGGCGCAGCGGGCGTCTGTACACCATTGCCGCCGCAGCCTTCCATAGAAATAGTGCTGGTCATGAAAATTATCTCCTGGCGGTGCGGCTCTCCCGGAAAGCCCTGCGGTTTCTTGAAGCTCACGGGCGCCGCACCCAACGTCGGCTTTTATCTTAAAGCGAAAGCCAAAAAGAGAAGCAGGGGCAATGGCAGCGCGCCCGCGGGAATTGAGAATTGCTCGCCGCGGCGTTCTGGCTTGCGGGCAGCGCAAAAGGCTCAAGCAAAGCGACGAAGCGGAGGAACCACGAAGCGGCCGGGCGATCTTCCTGCCCGACGTCCATAAAGAGGGAAAGGGCGCCCGCGGCAAGCATGCAGCGGACGGCCTTTCGGTTTGCGCCTCATGACTCAGGCGCCGCTGAGACCGTCGGATCCCAGCGAAAAAGCCTGATGGAACTCTTGAAGAAAACAAGCTGAGCGTTCTTCAACCCTCGCGCCCAGGCTACGCGGAGGGACCGAACAATGACTGCTAGAACAGATGTCGGAAGCCGACGTTGAAGGCGTAGGGAGTCTCCACGTCGCCGCCGCTCGTGCGTTCGAGGTCGGCATAGGCAAAGGTCGCATCGCCGATGCGGAACTGCGCGCCGACGCCGTATGTGAACCACCCGCCTCCAAGATCCTGATCGAGACTGCGGCGGCCTTGGTCGGCAACGGATGCCGTTCCATCAGCATCGCCTAGAAAGTCGTATGAATAAGAGACGTGCGCGTAGATCGTGCCCGCGTTTTCCGGGAAGTCAAAACCCGTACGGAAACCGATGCGTCCTACAAGCGTTTGGTAGTCATCCTGCTCGATCTTCACCTTGTACGCCTCGTTTCCGATGCGCGTGGTTGCATTGTCGTCGTCGCCGGATATAAAGCCGTAGGCCAACTCAACCTGAGGCTCAATGTAGGCGCGTTCGACGAATCTGAACTGGTGTCCGGACTCGACGCTGATGCCGAAGGCGTTGTTCTGCGTTGAGAATGTCATGCCGCCCGAGTTCACGTCGTTCTCGATGCGGCCATAGCGCGCAACGACATCAATGTAGGCACCGGAATCGAAGAGGCGGCTGCCGTAAGCAGCAAGGCCGTAGAGATCGCCGTCGCCGCTGCCATGATCAAGATCCAAGTCGGAATCCGTATAGCTGAAGGCGGCGCCGACAATCCAGTTTCCGATGCGGCCGTCGCCGCCGATCTGGATGGTCGTGGACTTTTGTTCGACGCTGTTGGCGCTGCTTCCCCACTTCGATTCGCCGCCGTAGACGCGAGCCCAGGCACCGATGCCGGAGGGCTGCATGCGCACATCGCCCAAGCGCTTCGTAATGTGGTTGACTTGGTCGCGCCACTGCACAAGCGCCGCAGCGTTCACACCTTTGAAGCCCTCGAGCTTTGAGTTCTTTCCGTCGGTTGTGAAACCGCCGTCAGGCGTGAGCGTGAGTGCATCCCAGAGTGCTCCCTCAGGGACGTAGCCGTAGTAGTCCGCACCGTCTTCGCCGATCTGCACGGCTTCTCGAACCCTCTTTGCCAGGGTTTCGGGCGAGGCGTTGTTCTCATTGGCGCTCATGTAGACGTGTGCAGTGCTGTCATCACCAAGGGAGGAGACGGTCACATGGCTGCCTTCGAGGCTTTCAACCGAAATATTGAGATCGCTCTCCACGCGATCGGCTGCAACGCTGGCGCCGGTTTCAAGCACCCAGTTCGTCGCATTGCGTCCTCCCTCGCGAGGTGTTCCGGAAACGGTCTGATTGAAGACGTTAGAGCCGCTAAGTTGGATATTGCCGATGGAAAGGGTCGACCCTTCAGGAAGTTCTTCGATGGTCAAGCCGTCGGTCGAAGCGTTGCTGAGGACAACGTGAACTGCGTCGGAATCGGTCTTGTTGCGGATGGTCGAGTCCTTGCCGAAGTCTGCCTCATCGATGATGAGCTCGTTGTTCGTGTCCTTTTCGGCGTTCAGAAAAAGCGTGCCGGACGAAGCAACGCTGAGAGCCTGCACTCTGACTGTCGGGGTCTCTGTTGTGCTCGTGGAGTCGTAGAAGTTCACCATGCCGTTGGTGTTTGCGGCGACGACCAGGTTCTCAATGCTGATGGACGAATTGAAGTTCTGGATTCCCGTGTAGCCGTCTTCTGCGTAATACTCGCCCGCGTCGAAGACGACGTTATGCAGGGCGTAGGTCCCGTCCTTGAAGGCGATGTAGCTTTTCGAATTTTTGTTAACGACATGCAGGGTCTCGACATTGAAGCTGCCGTCGTCGCCCGTCATGACATTGTTCTGACCTGTGGAGTAGTACTCCCGTGCAGTCACATGAGCGCCCTTGCCATAGGTGGCCTGGTTGGTCGTGATGACGTCGAATTCAACGGTCCCCTGGACGCCGTCCCACGAGTTAACTGCATTGGACATCAAGCCGACATCGAGCTCGGAGCCGCGAAGCACTGCGTCGGGCGAATCCTGATAAAGCTTGTAACCGGCGATGGTCTGCGATTCGATGGTGCCGCTGTTGTAGAGGTTCCCGCCGGTTCCAAAATTTAGAGAGGCCAACTTCAAAGCCCCGTAGTTTGTGAAGTTGGATGTGGACGACACTTTGGCGAGAGTGCCGTCTGAGGTCGTAATGGTCCCGTTCTCTTTGTTGACGAAGGTGCCGAACTGAACTTCGTAGTTTGAATCCTTGAGAACGATGGCGCCGTTGTTCTCGATTTGCTTCGCACTCTGCAGCGCCGCCGTTTGGAAGGTGAGAGTGCCGTTGTTTGAGAAGGATTTCAGGTACGAGACCTCGAATTCGTCGGCATCGATTGAGCCGGAATTGACAGCTTTATCCGTCTGGATGGAAACTCTGCCAGCAGAAATCGTGCCTGCATTCTGGAAGTCAACGTCAGAGGCGACGACAAAAGTTCCGGCGGAAACAGAAGATTGGCTTTGGATGGTAAAGAAGGAATTAGAAGCCGTAGGTTGCTCAGGATCGGTAGGCTGCTCTACTCGGAAAATGCCTGCATCGCCATCTCCTGTCAGCGTGATGCTGCTGCCGGTTTGAATGACGGCGCTCGCCCCGCCGTAGACCGTGAAGCGCTTGTCGAGGCTGAAGGAGCCATTGAAGTTGTAAGTCGTATCCGGCGCATGGAAACCGTACTGACCGACGGCGAAGCTCTCGATGTTGTCGGAGGTAACGTCAATGGTCGTGGCCGCGAAAACGCTCGCAGAGGCCAATGCGCTGAAGGCTGCGGCAGCCGCTAGGGAAGTAGCCGAAAGCCTAAAGCCTTTTCCACAGGGGGGGGGTAGGGTATTTACTTAAGAACATGGCTTGTAACTCCACGATGCTCTTCATTGAATGCGCCGGCCTTCTCGACCCTGCGCCAACGATGCTGAAGCCATTCTAATCTGAAAGTAGTCTAAGGGATACTAAAGGTTGGGGTTAAAGAAGAGGTTGAGAAACAGTTTGTCTTGCTTGGTCTTGTCTGATGGATGATGTGCCATCGGCATGGCGTCGAATTGACGGCCCCGTGCCGCCGAAATCTGATGACGACGCTTGGGTCCATACGCTCCCCAAGGTAAAAGGCAGCGCGCCCGCGGGAATTGAGAATTGCGCGCGGGGCGAGCATCAAACACAAACATGCGGGGCGCCCGGCGCATTTGCCGCCGGCCGCAGGCGGTAAACTACCCGCCCGAAACAAAACAGCTGTTTGTTGCCGCAGGAAGTGCCCATGCACAAAGTCTTTGAAGTTCCCGTTCTCATTCGTTTTGCCCACTGCGACCCGGCGGGCATTGTTTTTCATCCCCAGTACTTCACGATCTTTAACGGCGTCGTTGAGGATTTTTTCCGCGAAGTGGTGCACATCCCCTTTATGGAACTTTTTCGGCACGGCGTGGGCCTGCCCGTGGCGGGGATTCGGTGCGACTTTGTGAACCCCAGCCGCCCGGGCGATGAGTGCGTGGCAAGGCTCTGGGTGGAAAGGCTCGGGCGCACGTCGGTGCGCCTTGCGATGGTGCTTGTCTGCGCGGGGCAGGAGCGCCTCAGAATGGCCGAGACCATGGTTTGCGTGAAGGTCGAGGGGGCTCTGAGCCCCTCGGAAATTCCGGCGCCGCTGCGTGAGGCGATGGCGCCCTATGTCGCCCAGGAGGGGGACGAAAAGCTCGCCCTGCGGGCGTAAAAGTCCCAGGCGGCGTTGTCTATACGCCGAGCTCGTCGACCTCTTCAGCCTGCGGCCACAGGCGCTTGAGAACCGCCGTGTGGCGGCGGGCGTCCTTGATGAAAAACCGCACGCGCCCAGGCGCAGGATTCGTCCCGGCAGGCAGCACGGTTTCACCTGCGGCTGCGGGGAGGGCGCTGCGCAGCTCTCCAATTGCCGATAAACGCGTTTTTGTGACGGCCGCAACCGCAGGGCCCGGGTCGACCAATTCAACGTCAGGGCCCAGCATGTCTGTCAACAAGGGGCTTAAAAAGGGATAGTGCGTGCAGCCAAGCACAAGCTTGTCGATCCCCGCCTTCTGCATGGGGGCGAGGTACGCTTCAAGAAGCCTCCGGGGTTTTTCTCCGGTGAAGTCGCCGGCTTCCACGCACTCCATGAGGCCAGGCGCTGCAACCGAGACCACCTTGACGCCGGCTGCAAAGCGCGCAATGAGGCTCTCATAGCGCGCGCTTTCAATCGTGCGCGTGGTGGCAAGAACGCCAATGGCTTTTCTTTTGCTTGAGGCGGCCGCGGGCTTGACGGCGGGTTCAATGCCGATTACGGGCACAGAGAGGTGCTCTCTGAGGACATCGGCCGCAACGGCCGTGGCCGTGTTGCAGGCAAGGACAATAGCCTTTGCCTTGTGCGCGAGCAAAAAGGAGCAGATTGCCTCGGCGCGCGAGATGATGAACTCCTGCGTCTTGTCGCCCCAGGGGGCGTTGCCGCAGTCGGCGCAGTAGAGAAAATCCTCCATCGGCAGCGCCTGCGCGAGCGCGCGCAGCACCGAGAGGCCCCCGAGGCCTGAATCAAGTACTCCGACGGGGCCAGGAGCGCACGTTTGGGCGGCGCTTTGCGCGCACGTACGGGACTGCATCAGGCTGCGCCGTTGTCCTTGGGCGCGGCCGCGCGCCCGAGCCTGTCGTTGACCGCGGCCCAGTCGGCATCCTGAGGCGGCTCTTCAACAAGAATGCGCACGGCGTGCGAGCCGTCCAGTTCATGGAGCGCCTCGTAGAGAACGCGCGCGTAGGCTGCGTGATCCTCAGGCGCAGCAAAGAAAAAGGCGATGTTGGGGGCTTCGGGCCGCTTGCGGGCCATCACCGCCACGGGCTCGCTACCAAAAGACGCCGCTCGCGCGGCAAGCTTCTCTTCGGGCACGATCTCTAATTTGGTGTGCGGCGCATAGTGGCTCTTTAATCGCCCGGAAACCCGCGGGGCGTCAGCGCCCGCATCGGGCACCGCGACTCCCAGCACCTTTTCAATCATGGCGCGCGTCACTGCGCCGTGGCGCAGGATTTCGGGACGAGCACCCGACAGGTTGATGATGGTGGACTCCACCCCCACTTCGCAGGCGCCGCCGTCGAGCACGAAGTCGAGCTTTCCCTCGGGCTTGACGCCCAAATCATCGATCACGTGCGCGGCCGTGGTCGGGCTGATGCGCCCGAACGTGTTGGCCGAGGGCGCCGTCAGGCCCTTGAATGAGTTGCCCGCAAAGCGCACGAGCAGTTCATGCACCCAGGGGTGGGAGGGGCAGCGCAGGGCAACCGTATCCTGCCCTCCCGTGACAAAGTCTGCGCACCGCTCCGACTTCGGGAGCACCATCGTCAAGGGGCCCGGCCAGAAGGCGCGGGCCAAGGCCAGAGCCTCGTCGGGCACCCTCGCAGCCCAGTGGCAAAGGGCCTCGACGCCTGCGACATGCACGATGAGCGGGTGCGTCGTCGGGCGAGCCTTGACCGCAAAGGTGGCGAGCACCGCTTCGCGGTTGTCCGCGTCGGCCGCAAGGCCGTAGACCGTTTCGGTGGGAATGGCAACAAGGCCGCCCGCCTGCAGAATCCGGCAGGCCTTGTCAAGAGCGGCTTCATCAATGGGCGGGTACATGAAAAAATGCGGGTGCAAAAGTTAAAGCAAGAGGAAAATCCACAAAATCCACAAGATCCACATTTACCAAGGCTCGGGCAGCCCCAGCACGCGCGCGGCTGCCTTGGCCCGTGCAAGCGCCGTTTCCACATTTTCGCCGATGGCGGTCAGGTGGCCCATCTTGCGCGCGCGCCTTGCCTCCTTCTTGCCGTACAAGTGCAGCTTGACGCCGGGCAGGGCCAAAACGCCGGCCCAGTCGGGCTCGCGCTTGTTGCCCTTTTCGTCAAACCATGCGTCGCCCAGAATGTTGAGCATGACCGCTGGCGTCACAAGCGTCGTCTCGCCCAGGGGGAGTCCGGCCATGGCGCGCACCTGCTGCTCGTACTGGCTCGTCTCGCAAGCCTCGATCGTGGCGTGGCCCGAGTTGTGCGGGCGCGGGGCCATTTCGTTGGCGACGATCGAGCCGTCGGTGAGAACGAAAAACTCGATGCACAGCACCCCTTGGTATTGGAGCGCCTGCGCAATCGTCTCGGCGTAGCCGCGCGCGCGGGCGGCGATTTCGTCGGGCACGCGCGCCGGAATCACGGTCTGGGCGAGAATCCCGTTTCTGTGGTGGTTTTCACAGACGGGGAAGGTGACGGCTCTGCCGTCGGCGCCGCGGCAGACGATGACCGAGACTTCGTTGGCTAGCGGCAGCCTCTTTTCCAGAATGCAAAACCTCCCGCCCATGGCCTTGAACGCTTCGTGGGCCTCTCGCTTGTCGGCAACCTGGGCCTGCCCCTTGCCGTCGTAGCCCATGCGGGTGGTTTTGAGAATGCCGGGAAAAAGCGCCTCGTCAAGCCCTTCGATGTCCTCGTCGCTTAAAACGGCCGCGTGGGGTGCCACGGGGACGCACGCGACCTTTTCAAGAAAGGTCTTTTCATCGAGCCGGTCCTGCGCAATGGAGACCGCGTAGGCCGCAGGCGCCGTGCGGCAGCCTTTTTCGGCAAGGGTTGAGAGGGCTTCGGCCGGGACGTTTTCAAATTCGGTCGTCACGGCCGCGGTCTGGCTTGCCATCGCTTCAAGCGCCGCGGGGTCGGTGTAGGCCGCGTCGATGTGCATGGCCGAGACTTCGGCCGCGGGGCACGCGCCCTTTTCAAGCACGAGCACCTCATAGCCCATGCGGGCGGCCGCCTGCGCAAACATGCGGCCCAACTGGCCGCCGCCCATCAGGCCGAGCACCGAGCCCGGCATCAACGAAAAAGTCGCTTTCATCTGTGTGGGTGTTGATTTTTTTTCAGGCAAAAGAGAGAACTACGCCGCGGGCGGCAGCTCCATGGCGCGGGCCTTGGCGTTTTGCGCCTTGCGAAATTCGACGAGCTTCTCGTAGAGCGCGGCGTCGGTGACGGCAAGAATCGAGACGGCGTAAAGCGCCGCATTGGCCGCTCCCGCTTCGCCAATGGCAAACGTGGCCACGGGCACGCCCTTGGGCATTTGCACGATCGAGTGCAGGCTGTCGACGCCCCGCAAGTACTTGGAAGGAATCGGAACCCCGAGCACGGGCACCACGCACTTGGCGGCAAGCATCCCGGGCAGGTGCGCCGCGCCCCCGGCGCCCGCGATGATGCAGGCCAACCCCCGCTCCTTTGCCGTTTCGGCATAGGCAAACATTTCGTCGGGCATGCGGTGCGCGCTCACGACGCGGGCCTCATAGGGGATGCCGAAGTCTTCAAGAACGGCCACGGCGTTTTGCATCACGGCCCAGTCGGAGTTTGAGCCCATCACGACGCCCACGAGGGGCTTTTCCGTTGTTTTGTCGGTCATGGTTTGTTGGATGTTCGGTTAAAAGAAAAATGAGGTCGCCAAGAAAAAATTCAAAAGGCGCGGCACGCCTTCAATGTCGGTGCCGCGCCTTGAGGGCGCTTCAAAAGGCTTTTGCGCCTTCTTTTTAGGCGACGTCGGTGCCCGTCAAGCGCACGAGCGCCTCGCGGTACTTGTCGCTTGTTTTCTTCAAAATTTCCTCGGGCGGCACCGGAGCGGGCGGCGTCTTGTTCCAGTTCTGCGTCTCAAGCCAGTCGCGCACGAACTGCTTGTCAAAGCTCGGAGGCGACATCCCGACGTTGTACTGATCCGCCGGCCAAAAGCGCGAGCTGTCGGGCGTGAGCACTTCGTCCATCAAGCACACGCGTCCGTTTTCATCGAGCCCGAACTCAAACTTCGTATCGGCAATGATGATGCCGCGCGTGGCCGCGTAGTCGGCTGCGCGCGCATAGAGCTTCAAGGTCAGATCTCGGATTTCGTTGGCGACTTTGTCGCCTACCATCTCGCAGACCTTCTCAAAGGTGACGTTTTCATCGTGCACGCCCACTTCGGCCTTGGCCGCAGGCGTAAAGATGGGCTGCGGCAGCTTCTGGGCCTGCTTGAGGCCCGCAGGCAGTTCAATGCCGCAGACCTTGCCCGTAGCCTGATAGTCCTTCCAGCCTCCGCCGATGATGTAGCCGCGTGCGACGCACTCGACCAAGATGGGCTTTAAGCGCTTGACGACCATGGCGCGGCCGCGCACCTGCTCGACTTCATCGGGCGCAACCACCGATTCGGGATCAATGTCCGTGAGCTGCGTGGGCATGTCGCCTGCGAGCTTGTCGAACCAGAACTTGGTGAGCGCGGTGAGAACCTTTCCCTTGTAGGGAATCGGCACGCTCAAGATCACATCAAAGGCGCTGATGCGGTCTGTGGCGATCATCAAGAGCTTGTCGTCGCCGACGGCGTAGCACTCGCGCACCTTGCCGCGGTACACAAGCGGCAGGCTCTTGATGGATGTTTGCATGAGTCCGGACATAAAAAGAGCTTCCCCCTATATGGTCAAAAGCGAAAAAAGTCGGATGCGTCCTTTTTAGAAACCGCAATGATTTTAAAGCGCGGCCGCCGTGCGCGACAGAGCACTTTCTCGCACAAGTCCTGCGCGCGGACAAAAATGGGCCTCCAGGGCCCATTGAATCTACGACGGCGCAAAGGCGTTGAATAGAAGCACGGCCCAGCATACGGCCGCCCCGAAAAGCGCAAAAAGAACCGCGCAGCTTCCCACGTCCTTGGCGTACTTTGAAAGCGGATGAATTTCCAGTCCAATGCGGTCGATCGCGGCTTCAATGCCGGAGTTAAGCAGCTCCGTGACAAGCACGAAGATGATCGAGAAAAAGGCAATGAGCTTTAGGGCCGCGTCGGCCTCGATGAAAAAAAGCGCAGCGGTGAGCACGAGGCCCAGCACGCACTCCTGCCTAAAGGCATCTTCGTTGGCAAAGGCCTGCCGAAAGCCCGAGGCGGAGTAGCCCGCGGCGTTGATGAGGCGCCTGAGACCTCGTTTGCCTTTGAGCGCCGAGGCATCGGGGGCAGGGGCGGCAGGCTGTGCGCTCTTGTTTGACTCGTCGGACATGAATGTGTGGATGCGCGAAAGAAAAAAGCAAGCAAAAATGCACGCTCTCAAAGTGCCAGGCAGGGCGGGGCGCCTTTGGGGAAGGGCCCCGTTTTGCGCCCTGCCTTTTAAGGCTTAAATGACCTTCTGCGCGAGCTCGCCCTTGGCGTAGCGCTCGGCCATCACCGTGAGCGGCAGCGCCTTGATGCGCGCGCCCTGGCCTTCGCAGCCAAATTCAAGGTAGCGCTGACGGCAGAGCTTGTAGGCCGCCTCGCGCGCCTTCTTCAAGTACTCGCGCGGATCGAACTTGCTCGGGTTTTCCACGAGGAAGCGCCGGATGGCGGCCGTCATGGCAAGACGAATGTCGGTGTCGATGTTGACCTTTCTGACGCCGTGCTTGATGGCTTCCTGAATTTCAGGAACCGGTACGCCGTAGGTCTCGCGCATGTCGCCGCCGAAGGCGCGGATTTCAGCAAGATACTCCTGGGGCACGGAGCTTGAGCCGTGCATCACGAGGTGCGTGTTGGGCAGGCGCTTGTGAATTTCCTTGACGCGCTCAATCGAGAGGATGTCGCCCGTGGGCTTGCGCGTGAACTTGTAGGCGCCGTGGCTGGTGCCGATGGCAATGGCAAGCGCATCGAGCTGGGTGACGCGCACGAAGTCGGCCGCCTGATCGGGGTCGGTCAGGAGCTGCTCGCGGGTCATCGTGCTGTCGGTGCCGTGGCCGTCCTCCTTGTCGCCCTTCATGGTTTCCAGAGACCCGAGGCAGCCGAGTTCGCCTTCGACCGAGACGCCGATGCAGTGGGCGTTTTCCACCACGCGCCGGGTCACCTCGACGTTGTAGTCGTACGAGGAAATGGTCTTGCCGTCGCTCATGAGCGAGCCGTCCATCATCACCGAGGAAAAGCCCATGCGCATGGCGATCTGGCAGACGGCCGGGCTCTGGCCGTGGTCCTGGTGCATGCACACCGGCACGTCGGGCCAGGTTTCAACGGCCGCTTCGATCATGTGGCGCAAAAATTCCTGCCCGGCGTACTTGCGCGCGCCGGCGCTTGCCTGCATGATCACGGGCGCGCCGACTTCCGAGGCGGCCGTCATGATGGCCTGCACCTGCTCAATGTTGTTGACGTTGAAGGCGGGAACGCCGTAGCCGTTTTCTGCTGCGTGATCAAGCAGCTGGCGCATGCTGATGAGAGCCATAACTAATACTCCGCTGACGATGAGCAAAATCGAGAAGGGATGCGGGAAAATGCCGGGTGCCTTTCTTAAGGCACGAAAACAACAAGGCGCGAAAGACCATCCTTGCAGCCTTGCACCCAAATCCCGGCGCGCATCCCGAAGAACGCGTGTGTTGCGCATTGTAGCTTGAAGCCGTGCATGGGCGAAGCTGGCTCGGGGCGGCTGCCTGAGTCGCCCCTTGCGATCTTTCTACGAGCCCGCGACTTTTTCCGGGGCAAGCAGCTCGTCCATTCCCACTAGATGCACGTAGGGGTCGCGCCGGGCGAGCTCTACGACGGAGTCTTCAAACCCGCTGCGCGAAAAGAGCCAGTAGTGGAAAAAGGCATCGTCGTGCACGGGAAGCTGAGCACATTTTGTCTGCAGCGAACGCAAGACCTTCAAGCCGACTTTCTCGTTTCGATACTTGCAAACGCCTGCCAGACAGTGACGGCGCTCATGGTCGGCGGCCACAATGTCAATCTCCGTATTCTTGTTCCACCAGCGTCCCAGCGCAGCCGGGGCAAGAGGAAGCTTCCCGGCATGATGTAACCGCACCAAGTATTGCCGGCAAACTTCTTCGAACGCCTCGGATGCAAAGTCGGAAAAGAATGGCTCAACCGATGCGTGCCATTGGGACAAAGCCTCGGCCCGAGTCATGAGGGGAACGTGATTTTTCGCAAGAAAGCGAAACCAAAACTTCAGGTAGTGGTCCGCGATTCGATAACAACCCCTTGAGGCATTGCCCAAGTCTCCAGCCCCGGCAAAGACCGGAAATTCTCTTTCGATTAAATCCATGTCTTCGAGAACCGTGAGGTACTTTGAAAGATTGCGGGAGTCTGCGAGGCTCTTTTGAGTGATTTCGTGCCGGGTCGTTGCACCGAAGGCGATGGATTGGAGAATCGCGTTGTAGGTCGACGGATCTCGAAATTCCTGCTTTAGAACGGATTGGGCTTCGTCATTGAGAAAGCCGCTTTCCCTAAGAAGGTTGGACGCAAGATTTTCGGTCAGGGACCGTTCAGGATTCATCCCTTGCCAAAAATACGGGACGCCGCCCAAAACAGCGTAGCCGCGAAAGACTTCGTCGGCCGTGCAGTTGGGAACAAACTGAGCCGTCGTTTGAAAGGGGAGCGGGCGCACCTTCATGATGGTGCGGGCTCGGCCGTACAAGGGGTTTTTCTCCCCCAGGACTTCCTTGGCGATAAAGGAAACGGCGCTGCCGCAAAGGATGAGGAGAATGTTTTTGTGGGAGAGCTCTTCATCCCAGAGGACCTGGAGTTCAGAAAGAATGCTCGGACGCTCCTTCGCAATGTATTGAAACTCGTCAATGACGATGACTTTGCGGGACTCGCAAGGGTTGTTCGCGAGCGCTCGCAATGCCGAGGGCCAGTTGAGGAAGCGTTGTTGAGGATTGCGGGTGAAAGCGCTGACAATCTGCGAAAACTCTTCGAGCTGAAAGGCGTCCTTCCAAGCTTTTGCCGTGTAGAAAAACGCGGGCTTTCCTTCACAGAATTTTCGGATCAGCGCCGACTTCCCAATGCGCCGGCGGCCGTAAATGATGGCCATTTCAGCCGTTCGGCTCTCGTAGGCGTCCTGCAGAACTTCCAGTTCACCGATTCGTCCAAAAAAGTCGTTGTCGCTCATGATCTTTCCTGCGCATGCTCAAGCACGGAATTGCGTATTGTGATACGCAATCTTGTAATACTCCGTATTATAAACCGCAAGTTTATAAACCGCCGGCTTGTGATCCTCATTTTGGAGGAAACGCACTTGGCTTTGGGGTGAGGATGCGCGGCCTTTTCAGCGAACTGGTTCCGTTTCGGAACAAGTTTCAATCAGGATGAAGGCCTGCAGTGTCTTTCCGGCATCGCTTTGCGTCAGACTTGTTGGCACAGGAGCCGGCGCGGGCGCTCGGCGATTGAGGGCGGCGTACGCGCAACAGCAGGCGTTTAAAGCGCAACAGGAGCTACTTTGTCCGCACGCCCGCGCGGCCGTCTTCACGCGCGCGCTCGCGCGCAACGTAAAGCGCAAGGCTAGAGAGCGAAATGCCCGCAAGCACAAGCCCCACGGTCGTCGCCGCCCAGAAGCCCGCCGCGCCGTAGGGGCCGCCCCAGGGCTCGGCATAAAAGCCGAGATAGTAGCCACCGCCCAATCCGACGCACCACAGCAGCACTCCGTAGAGCACCATCGGCAGCACGGTGACGCGATAGCCTCTCAGAGCAAAGTTGCTCACCGACTGGCAGGCGTCGGTGACGTGGTAGATGACGCCGAAAATCAAAAGCGAGGCCGCAAGCTTTTGCACGGCCGCGTCCGGCGTGTAAAGGCTCACCAACTCCCCTCGAAACACGTAGAGCAGCACGGCATTGGTGGCCGTGATGAGAACGGCGCACTTAAGCGTTCGGACCGTGATGGTGCGGGCGGCCTCCTTGGCTCCCGCTCCCAGACATTGGGAGACGAGCACGCACACGGCGATCGCAAGCGACAAAGGCACCTGATAGAGCGTGGCCGTGATGTTGCCCACGATCTGGTGGGCCGCGACGTCAACCGTGCCGATGCGGCTGATGAAAATGGCCATGAGCGTAAAGGAGCTCACCTCAAAAAAGATCGTCAGCCCAATCGGGATGCCAAGCCGCAGCTGCGCAAGGATTGCCTTTATTTGCGGCAGGTAGAACTTCTCGGGCCGCATGGCGTCGTAGGCGCTGCTCTTTTTCCAGATGACGTAGTAGGCAATGAGCGCAATCCAGGAGTTGACGCTCATGGCCATGGCAGCGCCCGCGCCTCCCATGGCGGGAAAGCCCAGCCAGCCGTACATGAAAAGAAGGTTTAAGGGGGCCTTTGTTGCCAGAAGGGTGAGCGAAATGTACATCGACACCCGGGGCCGGTTGACGGCGGAATTAAGCGCAATAAAGCAGCGCATGATCACGGCCGCGGGCAGCCCCCAGGCGCTTGCGTAGAAGTACTCGGTCGTCATGCGGGCGACTTCGCCCGAGACGCCGCCAAAGTTCACCCAAAAGTCGGTCTGCAGGATTACGACCACGGCGATGACGGCAAGCAAAAGAGCAAGCCACAGCGACTGCGTGAGCTCAAAGCCGATGAGCCGGTACTTGCCCGCGCCGAAGTGATGCCCCGCGATGGGGCTCAAGCCCTGCAGGATCCCCACCAGGGCAAAGAGAACCATGACGCTCGTTGCGCCCCCGAGGGCCACCACAGCAAGGTGTTCGGCCCCGAGGCGCCCTGCCATGATCGTGTCGATCGTCGCCGCCCCCATGATCGCCATGTTGGCGACAAAAAGGGGAGCCGAAAGGCGAAAAAGAGCCGAGAGGCTCACGTCCGGGGCGGAGGCGTGATGCGGGGTGATTTCAGTGTTGTTGCTGTTGCCCGCCTCGTGCTCCGGCTTCACGTCGTCTTCGTGCGGCTTGAGAGTGCTCGCGGTGGTGCCGTCGGTCTTGGTTTTTTCTTCAGGTGCACGCATGAGTGTCACAAACTACAAGAATGCGCTTTTGAGTTGCAAATGAGTAGGCGCGCCCTGTGCGGCGCGAAAAATCTATCCCATCCATCCCGCCCGTCTCTGTGCGGGCAGGAGCGCGTCTTCAAAAAAGGCGGGGAAGGCCAAAGCGCAGGCTTTGCGCGCCTTGCGGGGCTCTTCTTTGTTCGGACTTTTGTCCCCGCGCCTTTGTCTTCTTATTGTTCTTTTTGGACCTTTTGAAGACTACGATATTGTGCCTAGATTTCAGAGGAAGGCAAGCGGTTTTCGGCTGCTCCCGTGCACAGAGGGCGTTGCGGGAAATCCAACGGGAGCAAAGCGGCAACGCCGAAGGTGCGGCAGCGCGTGCGGATTGCCAAAAGAAAAGAGAGAAAGACAGGGAAACAAGAAACGCGCTCGCCCCTGCCCGCGATGAGCGCGACCACCCGGCGAAAAGCGCAGAGCGAGCCGAAAAGCGCGCCGAAAAGCGCGCCGAAAGGGGAGCAATAGGGCGCGCTCAGATGCGGCTTTTAACGCTCAGAGGCGGCTTTTAATTGTCGTCGCTCAGATCGTCCACCCCGCGGTGGTAGGACGCAATGGGCACCGTTTCATGGCCGTGGGATGCGCCGTGCGGGTGGTTGTGCTGATAGGCCTGGCCGCTCACAATGGCGCGCAGCCCTTCAAAGTCCATGATCTGCACGTGCTTTTGGTTGACGATGATGAGATTGTCGTGAGAAAAGCGCGAAAGGACGCGGCTGACGGTCTCAAGCTTTAATCCCAGGTAGGAGCCGATTTCCGCGCGCGTCATGCGAAGCACGAATTCGCTTCGCGAGTAGCCGCGCTGCTCAAAGCGCTGCGAGAGATTGAGGATGAAGGCCGCAAGGCGCTCCTCGGCGTGCATCGAGCCCAAAAGCAGCATCACGCCGTTTTGCCGTACGATCTCCATCGAGAGCAGACGCTGAAAGTGCAGGCTCATCGCGTGCATGCTCTGATTGACCTCAAGAAGTTTCTGATAGGGCAGCAGACACACCTCGGTGTCTTCAAGCGCAATCAGATCGCTCGAGTAGACCATGCCCGCGAGGCCGTCAAGTCCCACGATGTCGCCCGACATGTGAAAGCTCGTCACCTGCTCGCGCCCGTCGGAGCTCATCACGGCGCTCTTGAGAAAGCCCAGCCGAATGGCGTAGAGCGCTTCGAACTTGTCGCCTGCGCGGTAGAGCGCTTCGCCGCGCTTGATGCGCTTTCTGGTGCTCACGAGCTCTTCGAGCCGCTCGATTTCCTTAAGGCTCAGGCCCAGCGGCAGGCAGAGTTCGCGCAGATTGCAGTTCGAGCAGGCCGTGCGCAGCGTGGCGGCGTTGATGTTGGGGTTGTTGAGCATATGCGAAGTGGTGTTCTTTTCCCGGGTTTCAGATTCCGCAAGGGGCTTGGAGGAGCAAAACGCCTTTTGCCGGTCTTCCTTTCCCGGCCTTGTTGGGCGAGCCGATAATGAAAAGATAATCTCGTCCGTTTAAACTCGCGGCGAGCTTGGTTTCGAGCACCGTGCCGGCCGTGCCCCGGGCGCAAAGCGTCAATCGCCTTTTAGATGAAAGCGCCGCCCGCGGGACTGCGCGTCAGAAGAAAACGACGGGCAAAGCACGGAAGACGCCTACACGATCCAAGCGAAGATGGCGGTCTGAAAACTTGACAATGATCAATGTTTTCTCCGATTCGAGCGAATCATATCAGCTGGTTTGCTTTTTGTCATAGATTTTTAAAGAGGTGCACCCCCATGCTCAACCCGGCAACGAGCGGCGTCGAACTTCCTGACGACGCGCTGCTAAAGAAGTTTGATGTTCCCGCTCCGCGCTACACGTCCTACCCGACGGCTGACCGCTTCAACGCCTCGGTCGGTCCCGCCGACTACGAAGCAGCTCTGGCCGGACGCGAAGCCGCGGCAAAAAAGGCGGGGCTCTCGCTTTACTGCCACATTCCGTTTTGCCACGACGTCTGCTACTACTGCGGCTGCAACAAGGTGGTGACGCGAGACGAGACGCGCGCCAAGGACTACATCAAGGTGCTTCTTGAAGAAGCTGACCTCGTGGGAGATAAGCTCACCGGCACCCGTACGCTTGAGCAGCTGCACTGGGGCGGCGGCACGCCCACCTATCTGTCTGATGAAGCCATCCTCTTTTTGATGGGAGAGATTCAAAAGAGGTTTCCCTTTGAAGCCGACGGCGAATTTTCAATCGAAGTCGACCCAAGAAGCTGCCCGCCCTCGAAAGTAAAGACGCTCAAGGAGGCGGGCTTTAACCGCATGAGCTTGGGCGTGCAGGACTTCAACCCCGAGGTGCAGAAGGCCGTCAACCGCATTCAGCCCCTGCCGCTGGTTAAGGAAGTGCTCGAAGCCGCCCGCAGCGAAGGCTTTCACTCGGTCAACATGGACTTGATCTACGGGCTTCCCAAGCAGACGCGCGAGAGCTTTCGCCGCACGATCGAGCACGTAATCGAGCTCTCGCCCGATCGGATCGCGCTTTATCACTACGCGCACCTGCCCAACATCTTCAAACCGCAGCGCATGATTCTGCCCGCGGACCTTCCGGGGGCAGAGGAGCGAGTCAACATCATGTTTGACGCCATCCGCACGCTCACGGCCAACGGCTACCGCTACATCGGGATGGATCACTTCGCAAAGAACGACGACGAGCTCTCGCTTGCGCAGATCAACGGCACGATTCAGCGCAACTTCCAGGGCTACTCCACGCGCGCCGAGTGCGACATGGTGGCCCTGGGCGCGAGCTCCATTTCCTTTGTCGACGGCTGCTACGCGTGCAACCCGCGCGAAATCGAGCCCTATTGCGAGGAGATCCGCGCAGGGCGCCTCGCAACGTGCCGGGGCTTTAAGCTCAATGACGACGACAAGCTGCGCCGCGCGGTCATCATGACCATCATGTGCCGCTTTGAACTTGTCAAGAGCGAGATTGAGAGCGAATTTGGCATTGACTTTGACGCGTACTTTGCCCACGAGCTCAAGAAGCTTCAGGCCTACGTCAAGCACGAGTTGGTCGAGATGACGCCTGATCGCATCACGGTGAGCGCCAAGGGCAAGATTTTCGTGCGCGCCGTGGCCATGCAGTTTGACCGGTATCTGCGCGAATCCAACCGCGCGGGAGGCTACTCGAAGATCGCGTAGGCGGTTTTTCAGGCTTTTTTCCGGTTTTTCACGCCTTGCCTTTGCCCGCGCCTCTTTGCTAGGCTCGGGCAAAATTATTTGGAAGGCGCTTGAAACCTTCTGCGATTAGGGGCCGGGCGTTTCCTGCATTTACGTGCGCCCCTGCCGCCTTCCTTTTCTTTTTCCCTTGCGTTTTATGCAGCTCACCTCCCAGCCCACCTTCTACTGGCACGACTACGAAACCTTTGGACTCAACAGCCGCGTGGATCGCCCGGTGCAGTTTGCGGGTCTTCGCACGACGATGGACTTCGAGCCGATCGAAGACGTCGATCTGTGGTACGCAAAGCCCGCGCTTGACTACCTGCCGCAGCCCGAGTCGTGCCTTATCACCGGGATCACGCCGCAGGAGGCGCTGCAAAAGGGAATCCCCGAGGCGATCTTTGCCGCGCGCATCTTTGAGCGCTTTAACACCCCCGAGACGATCGTGGTGGGCTACAACAATCTCAACTTTGACGACGAGGTGACGCGCTCGCTTTTCTGGCGCAACCTCTACGATCCGTACGCGCACCAATATAAAAACGGCTGCTCGAGGTGGGACCTGTTTCCCTTTGTCATGGCGGTCTGGGCCTTGAGAGACGAAGGCATCGTCTGGCCCCTGCGGGAGACGGGAAGCGCGGAGAACGCCGCGCTGGTAAGTTTCCGGCTCGAAAAGCTCACCGCGGCCAATGGCATTGAACACTCCCACGCTCACGACGCGGGCAGCGACGTTGCGGCAACGGCAGCGCTCGCAAAGTTTCTCTCGAACAAAGTGCCGCGCTTGTGGAGCTGGGCGCTTGCAAACCGCGACAAAAAACACGTCTCCGACGCCCTGCAGACGGGAAGGCCCGTCTTGTGGGTGACGGCAAGCGCGGGCCAGAAGGCGGGCTATCTGCGCTTTCCCATGCCCGTTGCCGTCAATCCGGGCAATCGCAACGAATTCATCGTCTGGGACTGCCGCGAGGATCCCGCGCAGCTTCTTGACCTTTCAACCGAGGAGATCGCGCGGCGCGCCTTCGGGCGCAGGGATGCCTTAAAGGAGGGCGAAACGCGTCTGCCGCTTTTGCGGCTTAAGGTCAACGCATCTCCCTTTGTCTGCGCCGACCTGCGCACCGTCAACGCACGCGTGCAGTCGCGCTTTTCGATTGATCTTGCGCGCATCATTGCAAACGGAGAGAAGCTCACCAACATCGCGCACCTTCTCATGGGCCCGGTGACGGAAGCCTGGCTCTCTGTACACGGCGAAAAGATGGACGCGGGCGGCCAAGCCGTGGACGCCGATCTGGCGCTCTACGGCGGCGGTTTTGTCAACGACGCCGACCGCCTGCGCATGCGCGAAGTCCACGCCCTTGACCCCGAGACGATGGCGGCCCGGGCGCAGGAGGGGCGCATCAACTTTGAGGATCCGAGGTTGTCGGAGCTTTTTTTCCGCATGCGCGCAAGAAGCTGGCCGCAGTATTTAAGTCAGGCGGAGAGGCAGCGCTATCAGGCGCGGTGCCGCGCGGTGCTCGAAGGCGGCTGCGAGGGGATGCCGGGCATCGAGGCCTACTTTGAAGAAATCGACGAGCGCGCCAACGACATTGCGCAGGCGCTCGAAGAGGGCCGCTTGACGCCCGAGAAGGCCGAGCAGCGCGAGGCCATTCTCTCGGCGCTCTACGACTGGGGCGAGTATGTGGCGCAGAAAACCGACGAGCTCACGATGACCGATGTCGAAGCCGACGCGTGAGGCTCAAGCGTTTTTTTGGTGTGAAAAATGTGAAGGAGACAAGCATGAACGAGCAGAAAATCAAAAAGGTCGCTTTTCTGGGCCTAGGCGTCATGGGCTACCCCATGGCGGGGCACCTTGTGCGCGCGGGCTTTGAGGTGACGGTCTACAACCGCACCGAGGAGAAGGCCCGCCGCTGGGCGCAGCAGTACAACGGGGCCTGGGCGGCAACGCCTGCGGAGGCTGCGCGCGGCTGCGACGTCGTGCTTGCCTGCGTGGGGGAAGACAAGGACCTGCGCGAGGTGGTCTATGGCGAGGCGGGTGCCATGGCCGGCATGAAGCCAGGGAGCATCTTCATTGACCACACGACGGACTCGGCCAACGTCGCCCGCGAAATGGCGCAGGCCTTCGCCGAGCGCGGCATGGCCTTTCTTGATGCGCCGGTCTCGGGCGGCCAGTCGGGGGCCGAAAACGGCGTTCTCACCATCATGGTGGGAGGCGACGAAACGGTCTTTGATCGTGCGCTCCCGGTGCTCAATTCGTATGCCTGTTCAGTGACGCTTGTGGGCGGCGCGGGCTCGGGGCAGCTTGCTAAGATGGTGAACCAAATCTGCATTGCGGGCGTCGTGCAGGGGTTGTCCGAGGCGGTTGCCTTCGGCATGAATGCGGGGCTTGACATGAAGCGCGTGCTGCCGGTGCTCGAGAAGGGCGCCGCCGGCAGCTGGCAGATGAAGGCGCGCGGCGCGACGATGGTCGACAACGCCTTTGACTTTGGTTTTGCCGTCGACTGGATGCGAAAGGATTTGGGCATTGCGCTGGCGGAGGCAAAGAAAAACGGCTCGTCGCTGCCGTTGACGGCCCTGGTCGATCAGTTCTACGGCGACGTGCAGCGCATGGGCGGAAAGCGCTTTGATACGTCCTCACTCATCATCCGCCTGCCGCGTCCGACGGCAAAGAAGTAAAAGGCGCTTCTTGCCGCACTCTCTTTCTGGAAGAGGGGAGAGTCCGGGCATTCTCAAAAACAACGCTCTCGCGGGCCTGATGCAAAACCGCGCGGGCTTTCTCCCGGCACTGTCAGCCTGCAAGCCGACGGTGCCTTTTCTTTGCCCTGATGTTGAAAACAAGAATCAAACTGATTTGCGTTTAATCAAGTGTTGTCAAGATGCCGTGCGGTCGGCTTTTGCTTTTGAAGGGAAAAAAATGATGAAAATTCAAGGCCTTGGCGGGCCTCCGGCAGGTATGGATGCGGGTGGCTTGCCTTATTGAAAATGAGAATGTATCTCATTATAGTTTCCTATTGAAACCAGCCGGAGGAGCGGGGCGACACCGCTGCACCGGCGCATTTTTTGGGACGCAGACCACATGTCAACTTCTACTGATCGCAGGGTTCGCCGCCTGACCGAGTTAAAGGGCGAAGAGCCTGCCGTCGTCGTGCGCTTAAAGCTCGATGCGGCCGAGGCGCATCGTCTGGACGAATTGGGGCTACACACGGGCTCGGCCGTGCGCGTGCTCGCGGGCACAACCAACGAGAGCATCCTCATTGCCGTGGGCGACGGGCGCATTGGCGTCAATTACGAGGTTGCCCGAAAAATCTTCGTTTACTAATCAAGAAACCAAAGGAAAACAACAGCCATGCTTTTAAAAGATCTGGCACCGGGAGCCAAGGGAACGATCGTGGGCTACAGCGGTGCAAGCGCCGAGTACCGCAGGCGCTTGTTGACGCTTGGCGCAACGCCCGGCACCGATTTTGAGGTCGTGCGGGTGGCCCCGCTGGGCGACCCGGTGGAAATCCGCGTGCGCGGCAGCTTCATCAGCGTGCGCAAGCACGAGGCTGCGGTGCTCGAAGTGCGCCTGACAAAGTAAAAAAAAGCGCCCGCGCGCTTTTTTGCACCGAATCAAACCAAAGGAAACTTCTCTTTTCTCATTTGCCATGAAACGCAACATCATCTGCATTGTCGGCAACCCGAACTGCGGCAAGACAACGCTCTTTAATGCCCTTACGGGTTCGCGCCAGGAAGTGGGCAACTGGCCCGGCGTCACCGTCGACAAAAAGACCGGCCGCTACAGCTTTGAAAACGAAGAGATCGAAATCGTCGACCTGCCGGGGATTTACTCCGTCACGCCCGCTTCGAATTCCGGTGAAGACGAGCGCGTCGCGCGCGACTACATTCTTTCGGGCGAAGCGCAGGCCGTCATCAACATCGTCGACGCCTCCAATCTTGAAAGAAACCTCTACCTCACAAGCCAGTTGATTGAAATGCGCGTGCCGATGATGGTGGTGGTGAACATGCTCGACATCGCCCAAAGCCACAAGATGAAAATTGATCTTGAGGCCTTGGAGCGCGAGCTCGGCTGCCCCGTGGTGGGCGTCGTCGCCTCGCGCGAGCAGGGCGTCAAAAACTTGAAAAAGCGCATCAACGCTTTCCTCAAGCACCCCGTCGTGCCCCCGATGAACATTCGCTACGAGGCGGGCATCGAAAAGGCCGCGGGCGACATCGCCTACGAGCTTCGCTCCATGGGAGCCGCGCACCCCGAGTGGTGCGCGCTTGAGCTTCTTGAAGGCGCGCCGGGAATGGATGCGCTGCTGCCGGCCGGCGCGGCTGCGCGCGTCAAGCCCCTGCTCGATCGCTTTGCCGGGGAGTTTGAGGGCGAAGCCGACATCGCCATTGCCGATGCGCGCTACCGCTATGTGTCGAGCGCCTCGCAAAAGGTCGTTGAGCGCAGAGCGCAGACGAGCGTCACGATGACCGACAAGATCGACCGCGTGGTGCTCAACCGCTGGCTGGGGCTGCCGATCTTCCTTGCGGTGATGTACGTCATGTTTCTCTTTACGCAGAACTTTGGCGGCGCGTTCATCGACTTCTTTGACATCCTCTTTGGCGGCATCTTTGTCGACGGCCTGGGGGCGCTTTTGGATAGCGTCGGGTCGCCTGAATGGCTGCGCGTGATTTTGGCCGACAGCATCGGCGGCGGCATTCAGACCATCTCGACCTTCATCCCGCCCGTGTTCTTCCTCTTTTTCTTTCTTGCCATCTTGGAAGACTCGGGCTACATGGCGCGTGCGGCGTTCGTGATGGATCGCCTGATGCGTGCGTTGGGGCTTCCCGGCAAGGCGTTCGTGCCGCTTTTGGTGGGCTTTGGCTGCGGCGTGCCCGCCATCATGGCCACCCGCACGATGGACCGGGCGGTGGACCGTATCGTCACGATCCTCATGGCTCCCTTCATGTCTTGCGGCGCGAGGCTTCCCGTGTACGTGCTCTTTGCCACGGCGTTTTTCCCGACGAACGGCCAGAACCTTGTCTTTGCGATTTATTTGATCGGCATTCTGGCTGCAATCCTCACCGGGTTTTTGATCAAGCGCTTCGTGCTTCCGGGCGAGGCCGCGGCCTTTGTGATGGAAATTCCGCCGTACCACATCCCGACCGTCAAGGGCGTGATGTTGCGCACGTGGGACCGCCTGAAGGCCTTCGTGAGCCGCGCAGGCCGCGTGATTGTGGTCGTGGTGGCGGCGTTGAGCTTCCTTAACTCCTGGGGCACGGACGGCAGCTTCGGAAACGAAGACACCGACCACTCGGTGCTCTCTGAGATCGGCCAGACGATTGCCCCCGTGCTCGCTCCGATGGGCGTGACGCAGGAAAACTGGCCTGCGGCCGTGGGCATCTTCACGGGCATCCTTGCCAAGGAAGCCGTGGTGGGCACGATGAATTCGCTCTATGACGCGATGGCGCGCACCGAAAACGAAAAGGCGGGTGCGGGCGACGCTGAAGCGCAGGAGGGCGCAGCTGAGGCAGGCGAAGAAGAGGCCGGCTGGTCGCTTGCGGCGATTCTTGCTGAAGCAGGCCAGTCCGTGATCGACAATCTCTCCGACATGGCCTCGGCCTTTACCGATCCTCTGGGCGTGCGCGTGGGCGACTTGTCGGATACGGCAACCGCAGCTGAAGAGCAGGGCGTGGCCGTGGACTCCATTTCGGTCATGCAGACGCTTTTTGGCTCGCAGCTTGCAGCCTTTGCCTACCTCATGATGGTGCTCTTGTACATGCCCTGCGTGGCCGCCATCGCAGCGGTCTATCGTGAAGCGGGTGCGGCCTGGACGCTCTTTTTGGCGGCCTGGACCACGGTGCTCGGCTACTCGGTTGCCACGATCGTCTACCGCGTGGGCACCTTTGCGCAGGATCCTGTCTACGCCGTCGTTGCCATCGGCATCTCGGTCGGGCTCCTCGCAGGCCTCATTGCCTTCATGCGCAACTGGGTGAGCAAAAACCGCGGCAAGGGCCCGCGCATCATTCCGATTGCCGTGCGTGCGTAAGCTTCCTGCCTCTTCTCGGACGGTTGTCTGAGAAGACAGAGCCCGCCGCGGCGGGCCAGGCTAAATGGCACAATTGGGGGCGGGTGATTCGTCGAGAATCGCCCGCCCTCAAGGTGTTTTTGGGTGACTCTCATTTGACAATGACAAGCGTGCGTGACGCCTGCGACTTCGACGAAGACCTTGGCGAAGCGCTTTGCGCGGACGACTTGGCCGGCAAATTGCCGATCGGCAACCCGTCCTTTGAATCCATCCGCAAGGGAGGATTCATCTACGTGGACAAGACTCGGGGCGTGGTTGAGCTCGCAAGAAGGCAGCATGTGATGCTCGTGCGGCCGCGGCGCTTCGGGAAGTCGCTGTTGGTGTCGACGCTTGAATCGCTTTTTCGCGACGGCGCACCAGCCTTCAAGGGGCTTGACGCGTACACGCTTTGGAACGAGCCCCAACGCAAGGTCGTGCACTTGGATTTTTCGACCATCCGCGACGCGTCAACGCGCGAGGAGTGCGAGGAGCGCCTCGCGCAGCATCTGGCGCTGGCAATTGTTCAAGCCGAGTCCATCCCGTGGTCTGAAGCAATCGACGAAGTCCTCCGGATGCAGTCGCTCGGCGCCCTCCCCTTGTGGGAGATGTACCTGATGCGTCAAGAGGCCCGCTCGCTTGTCGTTTTGATCGACGAGTACGATGCGCCTCTAACAGCCCGGCTGCAGGACCCGGCCGGGTTTGAGATCTGGCGCGGGGTGCTCGAGGGCTTTTTTCAGACGACAAAACGCTATAGCGGCAAGCTGCGGTTTCTTTTTGTCACGGGCATCATGAGGTTTCGTGAAGCGAGCCTTTTTGCCGCGTTCAACAACATCGTCGACGTCTCGCAGGAACCGGCCTTTGGCGACCTTCTGGGCTTCACCGAAGAAGAAATCAAGCGATTTTTCAGGCCCTATGTTGAACGCGCAGGCAGCGCTTTGGGCATGCGCGCCGAGGATGTGCTTAAGGCCATGCGCCGTTACTACGAGGGCTTTTGTTTTGACGAAGCTGCGGCAAAGCACGTCTATCAGCCTTGGTCAGTGCTTCGGTTTTTGGATCAGCCCTCAACGAGATTCAAGCACTATTGGTTTGAGAGCGTGGGAGCGCCCGCCGTGCTCGTCAAGTTTTTAAGGCACCACCGGCTTCTTGCGCCGGAGGCGTTCGACGCTGAGCACAGTGTGCCGAAGACGCTTCTTGCCTCGTCGGGCTTCATCGACGGCATCGACGGCATTGACCCTCGAGAGCTTCTTGCCCGCGCAGGCTATCTCACGATTCTCGCAGCGCTTGGCCCTGACGTGACGCTGGGCTATCCCAACGAAGAAGTGCGCGAGGCGATGGCCGAGCTCTATCGGAGGGCCTTCTGGCCAAGCCCGTCTTTCTACGAAGAGTTGGTTCATGACTTCGTTGATGCCGTCAACGGGGCGGACGCAGGAAAACTTCAAGCCGCGCTCAATCGCCTTGTGCATGCGCTCGACTACCAAGACTTCTCTCTAAACTCGGAAGCGCCGGTGCGTCAGCTCGTACAGGTCTTCTGTCTGGGGGCGGCGCTGCCTGTGCGCGTTGAAGTGCATTCGCCCAAGGGCTGCAGCGACCTTGAGTTTTCAACCCGTCAGGCCGACGTCGTCTTTGAGTTCAAGGTTGTTGATGTTCAGACAAAGGCGGCGCAGGCGCTTGATCGCGCCCTGCAGCAAATTCGTCAGCGCGAGTACGGGGCGGAGCGCGCCGGACGCAGGCTTCTACGCTTTGGCATTGTCTTCTCTCGGGAAGAACGAAAGTTCTGCGCAGTGGGGCTTGCGTGAGGTCCGGCAACTGCCCCTTCATTGCTCTTGGCGTGCAATGGCAAGAAGCTGCAGGATGTCCTCCACCGCATGCACCTGCAGCTTTTTGCATGCCGACGATTTGTGCGACTCCACCGTGCGCTCGCTTATGCCCAGGCGCTCACCGATCAAGCGGCTCGAAAGCGGCACGGCGCTCAATTCCATCACCTGCAGTTCGCGGGCCGTGAGTGCGGAGAGCTTTCCTTTTGCCTCGTCGGCCGTCATGAGCACAAAAGGCCTCAAGAGCGTCACGGAGGCTCGGGCCGCTTTTTCCACGGCGGCAAGCAGCCGCTCGGCTTTGACGGGCTTTTGGAAAAAATCGGCCGCTCCCTCGTGCATCGTATGCACGGCCATGTCCACATCGCCGTAGCCCGTAAGGAAGATCACCGGCACGCCGGCGTGCGTTTCCTTCAGGCGATATTGCATTTCCAAACCCGACATGTTCGGCATGTGCACGTCAAGAATCAGACAGCCCGGGTCGCTGGGCACGTCCTCGGTCAGAAAGTCCTTGGCCGATGCGTAGCTGCGCGCCCGCCACCCGTGGCTTTCGAGCATGAAGAGCACGGCGCTGCAGTGATCCTCGTCATCGTCCACCACGCGAATGAGCGCAATGCGCTTGATTTTTTCAATTGTGGCCGTATTCATTTTTTGCTTTTCTCCGCCGGCGGGAAGACCGCCACCACGATCAGCCCGGATCCCGGACGCAGGCCGAAGCGAAGCACCGCCCTGTGCCGTTCGGCAATGCCGCCCACAATCTGAAGCCCCAGTCCCAAGCCGTCCTCCTTGGTGGATTCCAGGCGGCTCGTGACGCTTTTAAGTTCTTCCTGCGTGTGCAGCGGCCCGTTGTCGGCGACCGTCAGCTGAACGCTGTCGACCAAGTTCGTCAATCGTACCGTTACGGTGCCGTTTTTCACCTGACCGGCGGCCTCGGCCGCGTTTTTTACCAAGTTGATCGTGAGCAGCCCTATTTCAAGCGCGTCGCCCCGGACTTCAACGCCGGGCTCGATGTCGCTTTCAATGACAACGCCGGCATCCGCAAAGCTTTGCCTTACCGTATCAACGGCGTGCCTCACGATGTCGCTCATGGCGATGCGCTGGTTGAGTCCTCCGGGGTTTTTGCGGTAGGCGCGCACCTTTTGCATGATGGCCTCAATGCGGTCAATCTGCGCTTCAATCCGGTCAATGGCTTCGGCCGCCTTGGGGGAAAGCCCCGGGCGGTTCAAAATGGCTTTCAGTCCGTCCAGATAGCAGCTGATCGCCCCGACCGGCTGCCGGAGCTCGTGCGCCAAAATTGTCGACACCTGGCTGATGACGCCGATTTTTTGCGCCGCATTGAGCTTGCGGTTGGCTTCCATCGCCTGCTGCTGCAGCTGCTTTTGCTCGGCGAGCGCCTTTTGCAGCTCTTTCGTACGAATCTGCACGAGCTGCCCAACGCGAATGCTGTGCCAAATGAGGCCGGCGACGAGCATCAGCGCAGCCAGCATCACAGGCCAGAAGCGGTCGACAAAGCGCGTGAGCGTCCACTCGTTGAGATATTCGTAGGGGCCGATGCGCAGATCCTTGAGCAATCGATCCACCATGCTGAAGTCGGTTGCCACGCCCCACTGAAGGCCGCCGTCGGTGGCGGGCATGCGCAGTACGGCCGAAGTGACGCGCCGGGATACTTCCGGCGGAGCCGCGAAAGAAGACCCCAGCGTCCAGGTCGGATACAAGTTTGTCGACCGCACGCACTCGCCTCCCGTCTGCATGGGTTCGAGCACTCTTAAGGCGCGCCCTGCGTCGGGATGCATGCGGACATACTCTTCAAGCACGCACTGCTTGGCAAATGCCGCAGTCACCCTTCCTTCAAGGAGAGCGTCAAACACGTGAATGGCCTGATCACCGTCTCCGACTTCGACAATATTTGAAAAGAAGCGCCGCCAGTCGTAGCCGCGGCGCGCGATTTCGCCCATCGGAATCTGAAACCCCGAAAATGCAAAGCGGCTCGGAACGGCTACCGTCGTTCCCCGCAAAGCGTCGATGGTCTGCATGCCGGCGCTTCGGTTCAAAACCACGATGGCCGCGCCTTCGCTGTGGTTCGGATCGGGATAACGAGGCGACATGGCCGTCGCCAGATCCTTGGCGCCGTAAAGAATCAGACGGCGGTAGAAGCCGGCGCTCGATAAAAAGATGTCCACCGCGCCGTCAATGACCGCTTTTTCCAGATCTTCGCGCGGCAGGATCGCCACCTCAACAGCGTAGTCGGGTTCAAGCGAAGCATGAATCGTATGCAGAGTAGATTCGATGATGGGGTTGTACGGCGCAGGCGTGGTGTAGCGGACGACGCCCACCTTGACGACAGGAGGAGAAAGGGGCTGTCCGGCTCGGGCGCCGTCCGAAAGCAAGGCAACGGCGCAGAAAACGGCGGCAAAGACGGCACCAGGGCTCATGGACTACTTGGCCGCGGGCATGGAAAACTTGAACTGATGACACTCATCGCACACCAGTTTGTCTTCCTTGTGCGCGCTGTGGCACTCGGAGCAATCCAGGTCGCCCAGGTGATTGGCGTGAACATTGGTGGGCTTCATGTCCTTGGTGCGCTCCGCAAGTTTGGCGTAGTCGCCGTGGCAGCCTTGACACGTCGCCGTTTCCACAGGCTTGGAGGGCGGATTCTCTGTGTGGCAGGCATTGCATGAAAGTCCTTTGGCGGCATGGGCGTCGGCTACGGGAGCGGTTGCCTGCGCGGAAAATGAAGCCGTCGCCGCCAGAGCACAGAGAGCGCAAAGCAGAAGATTTCGCATGATCGGTGTTCTCCTTTTTTTCACAGCATAAGGAGCGGGAAAGCAACAGGGGTCATGTCTTCCCGCTCCTTTTTCATATTCCGCGCTCCGGACCAATGCCGGAGACACGGAAAGCTTACTGAGCCTGCTTCTTGGCGCGCTCGCCTGCCTGCACGCCGGCCACACGGCCCCAGATCACGGCGGCGCACAGCTGAGAGCCGCCGATGTAGTCCGAATAGAGCAGTCCGCCGATGGCATTGCCCGCGGCATAAAGACCGGGAATGGGCTTGCCTTCGGTGTTGAGCACTTCGGCGTTCTTGGTGATCTTCGGGCCGCCGAAGGTGGCCGTCATGCCGCCCATGAACGGGAAGGCGTAGAAGGGCGCCTTCTCAAGCAGACGCGGCTTTTCAAGCGTGTTGGGCGGCGTGAGCTGATTGGCTTTGCCCGCCTTTACCGCCTTGTTGTATTCGTCGACCACCTTCACCAGCGTATCGGCGGGAATGCCGGCCTGCTCAGCCAGTTCCTTAATCGAATTGGCCTTGAAGTACTGGGCGTGCGCGGACTCATAGCGCTTGATGCGGTCGTCAATCGTCGAGATGCCGGTTACCTGGTCGTCAATGATGATGAAGGCCTGATTGGTGGGGATCAGCTTGGGCATTGCCTTGGCGATGTAGACGTAGGTCTCCACTTCGTCGATAAAGCGCGTGCCGTCGGCCTTCACCAGAATGCCGTAGTTCACCATGATGGACGGGTTGGCGCGGGTCGGGCCGTGAATCGGGCCGCCGTGGAACTGATCCATGTTCACATACATGGGGTTAAAGGGCATCGTGAGCGAAATGTTTTCGCCCGTGATGATTGTCGAGCCGCGCAGCGGCATCCAGTCAACGCCGCCGCCCATGTAGCGCACGACCATTTCCTTGTTGGCATGGAAGCCGCCGGTGGCGATCACCACGCCGCCGCGGGCGACGAACTCAACGGGCTTCGTGTCCTTTTCAACGGCTTTGACGCCCGTGCAGCGAAGCACCGCATCGTGAGTGAGTTCGATCACCTTGGTGTTGAAGAAGACGTCCACGTTGAGCTTTTTGACGGTGTCGAGCATCTGCTTGGAGAGCTGGGCGCCGGCGGGCTTCAAGGGACCTTCGACCACATGGCCGCGCTGCAGCATCGGCCAGACCTCGTGCTCGAGCTTGCGGAACTGCACGCCGCACACGTCGGTGAGCCACTGCACGGCGTCGGCCGACTTCTCCACATACATGCGGGTGAGTTCCTTGTCGCCGCGGCCGAGCGAGACCTTCATCATGTCCTGGTAGAAGCTCTCCAAATCGTCCTTGGCGCCGTCGCGCTTCTGCACGTAGGTGCCCGCCGCATTGATGATGCCGCCCGAGTAGATCGTGTTGCCCGAGGGTCTCGGCATCTTGTCGAGAATGCAGACCTTGTAGCCGTTTCGCTTGGCCTCAATAGCCGCCGCCATGCCGGCACAGCCGCAGCCGACCACCACCACGTCGTAGACGCGGGTTTCGGGCTTGCTCTCAGCTGCGTGCACGGCGCCGGCTCCGGCTGCCGTCGCTGCCACGGCAGCCGCAAAGCCGGACTTGATCATGGATCGACGAGAAAGTTCTGTCATTTGTCTTCTCTCCTTGTGTAGAGCAAGGCGCGCTTGTTGCTGCTCGCCTTGAATGAACTTCGACAGAGAAAAAATCGTTCCGTCATGTACCTACGTACAATGACTTAAATCAAAAGGAGAGGTAGGCAAACCAAGCTGCATCCGACACGACTTTTGAAACTTGGCGCTTGATGCGGTCAACCGGTCGGACGCGGGAAAACTTCAAGCCGCGCTCAATCACTTCGTGCACGAGCTCGATGACCAGGACTCCTCTCCAAACTCGGAGGCGGCAGGGCTTGCGTGAGCCCCGGTCCAGGCGCAGCTCAAGCACGAAAAGTGCTCCGGGGCCTCTCATACGTCGGCGGCTGGCACGGGAAATTGATTTTCAGCGCACAGCCTCTTGAGGTTTGAAACAAACGAGGCGGCATCGGCGAAATAACTGGGGTAGGCCGCGCGCAAATTCTTTATGCCGCCTGCGGCTGCAAGCACCACGTCCGTGTTTTCATTTTCCCGTTGCTCGAGAAGGCTGTAAATCTCCTCGGCGATCTCCTGCTGGTTTTTCGCAAACGGGATAAAGGACGTCGTTTTTCTCTCTGTGTCGAGCATCAGAAGATAAAAGCCGTCCTGCCTTGTGTTTTCTACGCCGGGCTGAGTTCCGATTGCCGCCGCAAAGGCCGTCAATTTCTCAAAGACGCCAAGGTCGCGTTCAAGAGCTGCAAATTCCCTTGCGATCTCTGAACTTGATTTTCCTTTGAGAGAATCTGCGACGGGCGCTTTTTCCTCCATTGCAATCAAGGCGCTCGCCAAAAGGAAAAACCGTTTGAAACGTTCGTCTCCCATCCCGGTTTTAAACGAGGTTTTCTCGAAGACGCCGAGCGTTTCAACGGCGGTTGCCCAATCGTGCTGCAGCCGGGTTCGAATTTGAATCTCCACGGGCAAGCCGTCGGGCTCTTCGTGATTTGAGGCGCAGTATTTGAAGACCAGGTGAATGCTTCGATACCCATCGGCCTTGGGCTTGGCAATGTAGTCTTTGGACGGCGCGAGGAGGGGGTGCCCGCCGCAGCCGCGCAACAGCGCTTCGTGAAGGAGGCGTGCGTCATCGATCGTGTTTACGACGGCCCGAACGCCCCCGATGTCCTGCATTCTGTCGAGCTGCATGTTGGGAAACCTTCTCAACTTGGCGACAATCGCAGGCCTGCGTTTGAGCCGCAGCGAAACGAAGGCGTTTTTGATTGCAAGCCTCTTGATTTCCTCATGCAGCAGGGCTTGAAAAGACATGACCGGCTGATAAAAAGAGGCGCGCCACCGCGAGAGGACGCAAAGGGCGGCCTTGAGGTCGGCTGCCAGAGCCCGCGGCAAGCGCAGGACGCCGCCCGCTCTGCGAACGGCTTTCTTGGAAGGAATATCACGCGTTTGCGCCGTCATTGCCGGATTGCGGGTAGAGTGTGTGATTAGTGGCGGCATCTTGGGCCGTGCATGCCCTCGCGGACGCGTTTGCCGGTGGAGAAAGCCCGGCCGTTGCCGAGGGGCTGGGTGTGCGGCATGCCATTTGCACCGCTCGAGGCCGCATCGGGATTCTATCCGCCCGTTTTTCTCTGGCTGCCGACGGCGGCACATGCATTTGAAAAACAAAACGCGCAGGAAGAAGAAAATGGCGTATGAGCTTCGTTTGGCGCAGGATAAGGACGTCGCCGTGTGCTGGGCCATCATCAAGGCCGCCAAGGACTTTCAGCGGCAGCAGGGTTTCGTGCAATGGACGCAAGACTATCCAAGCGAAGCCACGATTGAAGACGACGTGCGCGCGGGCAAGGGATACGTCTTTACGGTCGAGGGCGACATCGCGGGCTACATGTGCGTGGATTTCTCAGGCGAGCCCGCCTACGAAAATATCAAGGGCAAGTGGAACACCGAAGAGCCCTACGCAGTCATTCACCGCATGGCCTTTGACGCGAGCTACCGCGGAAGAAGCTTGAGCGGCGTTGCCGTTGCCCTGATTGAGGAGCTGTGCCGCGCAAAACATGTCGACGCTATTCGCGTCGACACAGCCCCCCAAAACAAGCGCATGCAGCACATCCTGCAAAAGCAGGGCTTTACGGAGTGCGGAGTCATTGTGTTTCAGGGAAGCGAAAAGCTTGCCTACGACAAGAAGCTCGCGTGAAGCCAATGCGCCGTCTCTGCGGCAAATGACCGAGAGCGGCTAGGGAAAAGGGCTTAAGGTTTCTGATCATTGCCAACAAGCCCCCAATCCCGTTGGCACACTTGAGGGCGCGTGAGCGCTCTTTCGGGAATAATCAAAGAATGCGCGCCCGATGTGGGCGCAGAACGCGGCAGACTTCAAGATTCTCGAGACGGTGCTACTTATGGACTCCCTCATTCGCAATGCGACGGCCATCAACGAACTTCTTGCCCGCTACGGCGTGAAATTCGGCATTTACAAGGATGGCTCCTTTCATGAGCAGCTGTTTCCCTTTGATCCCATGCCGCGCATTATTGAGGCCAAGGAGTGGGAGTCGCTCTCAGCGGGTCTCTCGCAGCGCGTGCGGGCTTTAAACGCATTTTTGAGTGACATCTACGGCCCCAAGAAAATCGTCTCCGACGGCGTCATACCCGCCGACTTCGTCTTTTCTTCAAGCGGCTTTTTAAAGGCCTGCGACGGCCTCACGCCCCCGGGCGGGGTTTTTGCGCACATCGCGGGCATTGACCTCGTGCAGGCCGTTGACCGCACCTGGTACGTGCTCGAAGACAACCTGCGCATCCCTTCGGGGGCGTCGTACCCCCTCATTGCCCGGGAAATCTGCCGCAGAGCCTCGCCCAAGACCTTTCGCGAGGCGGGCATCGTCGACAACCGCGGCTATCCCGAGATGCTCACGCACATGATGCGCAGCGTCGCCTGCGACGGCATCTGCGTGGTGATGACGCCCGGGCGCTACAACGCGGCCTTCTTCGAGCACAGCTACCTCTCGGAGAGAACGGGCTTTGCGCTTGCCACCAACGAGGATCTCTTCGTTGACGGCAACACGCTTTTCTTTCGCGACTGCGCCAAGGGGCCTGTCAAGGTCGGTGCCGTGTACCGGCGCATCTCAGACGACTATCTCGATCCGCTGACGTTCCGCCCGGAAAGTCTCATCGGCGTGCCGGGCATCATGGACGCTTACCGCGCCGGGCGCGTGGCCATCATCAACGCCCCTGGCAACGGCGTGGCCGACGACAAGGGGATTTACTATTTCGTGCCGAAGATGGTTGAGTACTACCTGGGAGAGAAGCCGATACTGAAAAACGCGCCCA
The DNA here is from genome assembly GCA_019418605.1 of Sutterella sp. GTDB lineage: Bacteria > Pseudomonadota > Gammaproteobacteria > Burkholderiales > Burkholderiaceae_F > Duodenibacillus. Next base: position 42,540 of record DYBN01000037.1, read on the forward strand.
CGTATCTGCCGATTTATGTAAAGGACCGCGCCTACGTGCTTGACAACCTCTCGCGCTTGGTCATCAAGGATGTGGCTGAAGCAGGAGGCTACGGCGTTGTCTTCGGGCGCGACATGGATGAAAAGACCCTTGCCTCCTGGCGGGAGAAAATCATCAATGAACCCAGGCGCTTCATCGTGCAGGAAGTGATCGACTTCATTGACCTTCCGGTGTACGAGGCGGGCGAAACCGTCAGCCGCAAGGCCGACCTGCGCGCCTTCGTGCTCACCTCGGCCGACGGCGTTGCCGTCTGGCCAAGCGGCTTGACGCGCTTTTCGCGCGTGCCCGAGAGCTTCGTCGTCAACTCTTCGCAAGGCGGAGGCTTTAAGGACACGTGGGTGAAGGCGCGCTGAAAGCAACGACCAAAAGCGCCCCGAAAGTGCACCAAAGCCAGCCAAAGGAAAAGTCACCCGGGTGACTCGCGCGGCGCAAAGGCCTGCGCAGGCGGCCTGAAGGAAAATCAAGGGGCGGCTTCAGGGCGGCTTCATTGCGGCAGAACGAGGGCGAGAAGTGCTGACACCGCAGGCAGCCGGGTACAAGACAGCAATCAGGATCAACAAAGCATAAAAACCATGACAGCAAACGATCGGACGACATCGACCATCTCAGCCGAGCAGGCCGACCGCCTCTATTGGCTCGGGCGCTACGTCGAGCGCGTGTTTTCAACCTTGAGAATCTTCAATCGGTCGCTTGACCGCATGCTCGACCAAGACGGAGAAGACTACGTTTCTTTTTGCAGGAAGCTCTCGATTCCGTCAGACATCTACGCCGGAGCCGAAGACTTCGAGCAGCGCTACCTCTTTGATCCGGACAATCCCGACTCGATCTACGCCAACCTCTCGCGCGCCTACGACAATGCGATCGTGTTGAGAAACTTTCTCACCACCGAGACGATGGCCTATATTGAGCTTGCGCTCAATCAGCTGCAGCGGGGCGCAAGGGCAGAGTCGGCCTTTCTTGAGACGCAGCGCGTGGGCGACTGGCTTCTTGCCTTCTGGGGGTCGGTCGACGACCGCGTGGCCGACGTTGAGCGGCGCGACCTGCTAAAGGTCGGCAAGTATTCCGAACGGCTTGACCTCATCATCCGGCTTGACTATCCCGAGTATGCGCTCGAAGCCCTGCTGCCGCGGCTTTTATCGCACACAAAGCGCGTGGAGACGCTTCTCTCAGCCCCCGCGCTCGGGGAGCTTCGCGCCATGGCGGACGATTATGATGCCGCAGAGGGCGACATTGACCGCGCAAGGCTTCTCGCCCTTGTCAACCGCCTGCATTAGTCTGCCGGTGACGCACTTGGAGTTGAGACCTTGAAGGTTCGCTTTGCACTTCGCACGGCATTTTTGTTTTCCGAGCCCGTCACGGGCCACGTCTTTCGCATCCGCCCCGTGCCGCCGGAGCTCCCCGGGCAGCATGTGCTCGAGACAAAGCTCACGACGCAGCCTGCACTCAAGCTCTCGGCAACGACCGACCCCGTTTTTGGCAACCTCACCTTGACGGGGCGCATTGACGCGCCCCACGAGAGCTTTGAAATCAAGGTCGAGGGGGTGCTCGAGCGCGAGGAGCCGATGCCCGCGTCTGCAATTCAATCGGGTTGCTCCTCTTTGATTGGCTTTGCAGCCGATCCTGTTTGCGGGTCCGGGGACATGAAGTCCTCGACAGCACAATTTCCTCCTCAGCCCTATTTTCTCTATCCCACGGCTTTGACGCAGCCGGGTCCCCGCGTGCTCGCGCTCTGGGAGAGCGTCAGTAGCGACGCTTTGAAGATTCAGGACGCCGGTTTGAGGAGCCTTTTTCTCATGCACGCCGCGCACCGTGCCTTGACCTACAAAAAGGGTGCGACGTCGGTGGGTACGAGCGCCGAAGAGGCACTCTCGATCGGCAGCGGCGTCTGCCAGGACTACAGTCACGTTCTCATCTGCCTTTTGCGCCTGGCGGGCATTCCCGCTCTTTATGCCGCAGGGCTTGTCGCGGGCGAAGGCCCCACCCACGCCTGGGTGCAGGCCTGGTGCGGCAGCCGCTGGCTTTCGCTTGATCCCACGCACGACGCACCCGCACAAGGCGCCTACGTGACGCTCGCGCGCGGCTGCGACTTTGCTGATGCGGCCCTTGAGCGCGGCATTTTCCTTGGGAGCGCGCGGCAGACCATTGAAACAAGCGCCGAGGTGAAGGCGCTTTAACGCGTACGCATTTTCATGATCAAAACAGTTGTTTCGCTTCGCATGCCGGTGGCCGAAAAGATGGTCATCCGCAAAAACCGCGTGTTGCCGCAGGGCTTGTCCGAAGAAGAAGCCCTCTCGCGCGGATTGCCGCGCTTTTGCGTGGCAACGGGCACGCACGGCGACGAGCTTGAGGGCCAGTACGTGTGCTGGCGCTTAAACCGCATTCTCGCGGAGCACCCCGAGAGCCTTTGCGGCATCGTCGACATCTACCCGGCTGTCAACCCTCTGGGGATTGATTCGATCACGCGCGGCATCCCGCGCTTTGATCTCGACATGAACCGCATTTTCCCAGGCAATCCCCGCGGGACGACCGAGGAGGCGATTGCTGCGCGCATCATTGCCGACATGAAGGGCGCTGCCTGCGTGGTCGACATCCACGCCTCCAACATCTTCCTGCGCGAGATCCCGCAGGTGCGCGTCAACGTCAATACCGCAAAAGCGCTCCTTCCCTTGGCTCGCGAGTTGAACTGCGACTTCATCTGGGTGCATGCCGCGGCAACCGTGCTTGAGAGCACGCTTGCCTGGTCACTTAACAGCATCGGCACGCCCTGCCTTGTGGTGGAGGCGGGCGTGGGCATGCGCATCACGCAGGCCTACGGAGAAAAAATCACCGCGGGGCTTTTAAGCCTCATGAAGCGCTTGGGCATCTGGACGGGGCCCACCGAAAATGTGACCGACCCCATCGTCTCCACGGACGGCCGCGTGGGTTTTGTGAACGCCAATGCGCCCGGCATCTTTATCCCGAAAGTCGAACACTGGATGAACATTCACAAGGACGAGACGCTTGGCATCATCACCGATCCCACCGACGGCACGGTGCTTGAAGAGGTCAAGAGCCCCTGCAACGGCCTTGTCTTTACGTTGCGCGAGTACCCGGTCGTCAACCCGGGGTCGCTTGTGGCCCGCGTGCTTGACGTGGAGCGCGAGGGAGCCGCGCTGCAGGACGGTGAAAAAGAGGAGGGTGACTCATGAGGCGCGTGCGTGTTTTTGAAATGCCGTCGCTTTACCGCGAGCCCCTGGAAATCACGGGCTATCGGTTTGGCGCGGGAGAAAAGAGTGCGGCCATCGTGGGAGCCATGCGCGGCAACGAAATTCAGCAGCTCTACATCTGCTCGCAGATCGTGCGCAAGCTCAAGGCTATTGAAGCGGCCGGCGGCGTGCGCCCGGGCGTTGCGATCGAGGTCATTCCGTGCGTCAATCCCTATTCGGTCAACATCGGCAAGCGCTTCTGGGCGATGGACGACACCGACATCAACCGCATGTTCCCGGGGTACGATCAGGGCGAGACCACGCAGCGCATCGCTGCGGGCGTTTTCTCGCACCTTCAGGGCTGGAAGTGGGGCGTTCACTTTGCCTCCTTCTACGTGCGGGGAGACTTTGTACCGCACGTGCGCATGATGCAAACCGACTTCGGCGACCCCCAGGGGGCGATCGACTTTGGCCTTCCCTTTGTGTTCGTGCGCAAACCTTTGCCCATAGACACGACGACGCTCAACTACAACTGGCAGATTTGGGACACCCAGGCCTATACGATCTTTACGAGTGAAACGAGCCGCATCGATCCGGCGTCGGCCTCCACGGCCGTCAACGCCGTGCTGCGGTTTTTGGCGCGCCGCGGCCTTATCGACTACCGCATCGACGGCGGGCGCGTGCCCGAGATGCTGCGCGAATCCAGCCTTGCCTCAGTCCATGCCCGCGCCGCGGGCATCTTCAGGCGCTTGATGGGGCCGGGAGCCCAGGCCCATGCGGGTGAATTGATGGGAGAGATCATTGATCCGGCCCAGGGCCACGTCGTGCGCGAAATCCGCGCGCCCGCCGACGGCCTGGTGTTTTTTGCCTGCCATGATGCGCTCGTGATCGAGCGGCAGATTCTCTTTAGCCTGATCAAGAACTTTCACGCGGGATAGGCGGCAGTTGCCGCCTGTGTGCTCGCAGATGTCTTGAGGGACTATGGCCCGTGGGGAGCGTGATGTCCGAGAAACTCTTCAGCCCGCAGCTCATCTCCTGGGCCATGGAAAGGACCGGGATGGACATTGCCGAACTTGCGGGCAGGATGAAAACGACGCCTGAAAAGCTTGAGGCTTGGAGCAACGGAGGGGCCGAACCCACGTTTGCGCAGGCCGAAAAGCTTGCGAAGGCGGCGTATCTGCCGGTTGCAGTTCTGATGCTCGACAAGGTTCCTCAGATGATTGAGGGGATGGCTGACTTTCGCACGCACGACAGCCGCCCGCTTTCCAATCAGAGCACGGCATTGGAGGCAGCAATACTCGACGCGCGAGCGTGCCAGGATTGGTATCGCGATTATCTTGAGAAAAACGGCGTCGATAAAAATGACTTTGCCGGCTGTTTGCGGAAAGTTGACGATCCGGACAGGGCGGCGGAAACAATCAAGGCCTCGCTTGGCATCGATGAGATTCGGATAGAAGCGAAAACCGTCGAGCAATACCTCTCGCGCCTAGTGTTCAAAATTGAAACAGACCTCGGCGTGTGCGTGATGCGCGCGGGTCATGTGAAAAACAACCCCCGAAGGACCTTGACCCCGGAAGAGTTTCGCGGGTTCGCCCTGGCGGACGCTGTTGCTCCGCTCATTTTCGTCAATTCCAGAGAGTAAGTTCCCCATAGCTGAAAACGCTCTTTCCCAGCAGTTGCTAAAACCCGGAT
>DYBN01000038.1 GCA_019418605.1 Sutterella sp.
GCCAAGGAAAAGGGAGACTTCACGGGAGCCGCCAAGGCCCGCTTGTGCAAACCGCTGCAAGCAAATTCAGCGTCCCGGAAAGCCTTGCCGGCCAAGGAAAAGAAGGCTTTACGGGTGCCGCCGAGCCCCCCTCGTGCAAATCGCTGCAAGCAAATTCAATGTCCCGGAAAGCCTTGCCGGCCAAGGGAAAGGGAGGCTTCACGGGAGCCGCCAAGGCCCGCTCGTGCAAATCGCTGCAAACAAATTCAACTTCCTTGAAGACCTTCTTCGGCAAGAGGGCAGAGCGCGGACGCATGCGCTCCGGTACCCAACCCGTCATGCAGTAGATCGAAGAGAAAGTACACCCTGACGTGATACCTCTTCGCCCTAGGGTTTCCCTGTACCGCGCAAAATCCTCAAATCATATAATCGATACAGCCTGCATCATAGGGTTTCCCCGCTCCCTGGGTTACCCCCTAGGTGCATGGCCTTTGTCAATGGAGGAACCGTAATGAGCAATCTTTCCCGCCGCGCATTCCTGCGCACCAGCCTTGCAAGCGGCGCCACGCTGGCCGCCGCGGGCGTACACGCCGCCCCCGCCGCCGGCATCTACAAACCGGGCACCTACTCGGCCAAGGCTGCGGGCATGGGCGATGTCATCGTCACGATGACCTTTGACGCAAACAAAATCACCGACGTTGTGCTTGACGTCTCGCACGAGACGCCCACGATCGGACAGGCGGCGGCAAATGACCTCAAGAAGATGCTGCTTGCCGCTCAATCCGACAAGATCGACGGCGTCTCCGGCGCCTCCATCACCACGCATGCCGTGCGGCAGGCCGCACAAAAGTGCATCGCGCAGGCAAAAGGCGAGATCCCGGTTGAAGTCGTCACCAAGACCGAAGAAAAGAAGCCTGCTGCAGGCGGCGGCAACGACTGGCTTGGCAAGCCGCCCGAAGTGGCCGAAAAAGACATCGCCCGCAAGGTTGACACCGACATTCTCGTGATCGGCTGCGGCACGGGCGGCATGTTTGCCGTGTGCGCGGCCGCCGAGGAAGGCGCCAAGGTGATCGGCATCGACCGCTTCCCCACCGGCACGGGTATTCGCGACGACCTCGCGGCCATCGACTCGCGCTACCAGCAGAAGTGGGGCACGAAGATCGACAAGTTTGAGTACATCACGGCCATGACGCTCTACGCCGCGGGCCACGTCAAGCAGGAGCTCATCAAGGTGTGGGCCGACAATTCGGGCGAGGCGATCAACTGGTACGGCGATCGTCTGGCCGAGCGCGGCGTCGAGCTCTGGCACGAATCGGGCGACAAGGTTGATCCGGCCCGCTACCACCACTTCCCCACTGGACATTCGCCCCGCTGGGCGGGCTCCGACGACGGCACGGGCAAGCCCTTGAACGGCAACAAGGTGCTCTACGACTATGCCGTCAAGCGCGGAGCGCGTTTTGACTACAACACGCGCATGATCAAGCTGGAAAGAAACGGCAAGGGGCGCGTGACGGGCTGCATCGCCGTTGACGGCGACGGCAAGTACGTGCGCTACAACGCCCGCAAGGGCGTGGTGGTCGCCACGGGCGGCTATGCGCTTGACTACGGAATGCTCGAAGCGCTGCAGCCCTGGACGCTGCGCGTCATTGGCCGCAACCGCTCGATGCCGGGCGCGCGCGGCGACGGCATCCGCGCCTGCCTGTGGGTGGGCGCCAAGATGGACGAGACGCACACGACGATGAAGTTTGACCGCTGCGCGCTGCGCCCGGATCAGCCCAACGGCGCCGCCACCGCCCAAAAGGGCGACGTGGGCATGTTCTGGATGGCCTCGCAGCCCTGGCTCAAGGTCAACGCCGACGGACACCGCTTCATCAACGAGTCGGGCACGTACGAAAACATCCTGCACGCCGACGAGTACAACAAGGGCCACTGCCACTACACGCTCTTTGACAGCAACTGGGTGCAGTACGCCAAGCAGTTCAAGATGCACGGCTGCTCTCGCCTGTGGCCGTTTGAAAACGGCGCCGACCCCAACATCCCCTGGCAGGTCTTCCAAAAGAAGTACTTCCCGGTGCTGCTCGAAAAGGGCTTCCTGATGCAGGCCGACACGATCGAGGAGCTCGCCCGCAAGCTCAAGCTCCCGCCCAAGGAGCTCGCGGCCACCGTCAAGCGCTACAACGAGCTCGTCAAGAAGGGCGTCGACGAGGATTTCGGCAAGGAACCCTTCCGCCTGAGCCCGCTTGACAAGCCGCCCTTCTACGGCGCCAAGAATACGGGCGACATTCTCTGCACGCTCGACGGCATCGTCATCGACACGAACATGAACGCTCTGGACAACGACCTCAATCCGATCCCGGGGCTTTATGTCATCGGCAACGACAGCGGCAGCTACTTTGCCAACACCTACCCGAACCTCTCCACGGGCATGGCCTGCGGGCGCACCGTGACCTTCGGGCGGCGCGTGGGCAAGTACCTCGCCAAACTCTAAAACCGGCGCGCGCCTTCGGGCTTTTCGTCCCCCGCTTCGCGAGGGGACGAAGCCTGCGAGTGCACGGCACCCGATCAGCTCCCGACAAAACGGGGCGCTTTCCATTGAGGCAGGCGCCCCGTTTTTCATTGCGCGGAGAGCCTACACTTGCACGAGCCGGGCTCAAGTCCTCGCTTGGAGCTCGATGCCACTAACAATCACACGAAAGGGAGCCGTCATGATTGATTTTCAAGCACAGGTGCGTGCATTCGTCGAAGACTTTTTCGAGACCGTCCGAAAAGAGAGCGCCGATGTTCGGGGCGTTTCGCGCCAGGGCTACGGCGCGCACGAGCAGTTCGTGCACGACAAGGCGCGCGCACTCGCGCGCGAAATCGGCATGACTGAGGAAATTGACGCCGCGGGCAACCTCTGGCTTACCCGGCCGGGTAAAAACCGGTCGCTTCCGGCCATCGTCTCGGGCTCGCACGGCGACTCCGTGCCCGAAGGCGGCAACTACGACGGGCTTGCCGGCGTTGTCGCCGCACTGGCGGTGGCAAAGGCCCTGCACGACAACAACATCGAGCTTGAACGCGACTATCGCGTGCTCGTCTTCCGCATGGAGGAGAGCTCCTGGTTCGGGCGCTGCTACGTGGGCTCTTTGGCGATGACGGGAAAACTCAAGCCCTCGGACCTGCAGATGCAGCACCGCACAAGCGGCGCCACGCTGGCCGAGACGATTCGCGCCGCGGGCTTTGATCCCGACGTGATGGCCTCGGGCAGGATGCTCGATGATCTTTCAAAGATCGCCGCCTTCTTTGAGCTTCACATCGAGCAGGGCCCGAGGCTTGACGCCTCCGCACGAGAGCGCATCGGCGTTGTCACGGGCATTCGCGGCAATCTGCGGCATCAGTCCTGCAAGGTGATTGGCGAGACCGCGCACTCGGGCGCCGTCGACCGAGAGTTTCGCCATGATGCGGTGATGGCGCTCGCAGAGCTGCTGGCCCGGATGGATCGTCACTGGGAGAGCTGGCTTGCCGCGGGCGAAGACCTGGTCTTTACCTGCGGCGTTGCCCGCACGCCCGATACCGCGGCCATTGCCGTCATCGCAGGCGAAGTGACCTTTGGTCTGGACATGCGAAGCCTGAAGATGCAGACGATCGAGCGCTTTCACGATCTGATGGTCAAGGAATCGCACGCCATCGAAAAGCAAAAGGGCGTGCGCTTTGTCTTTGACGACGTGATCGTCAGCAACGCCGCGGCCGTCGACGCCGGGCTTCGCGCAAAGCTTGAGAAGGCCGCCCGCGAGCACGGCCTTCCCTATCAGACGATGGCAAGCGGCGCGGGACACGACGCGGCCGTTCTTGCCGGCGCGGGCGTCCCCGTGGCCATGATCTTTGTAGCCAACCAAAACGGCTCGCACAACTGGCGCGAAGCCATGCGCACGGACGATTTCCTTGCGGGCTGCGAGCTTCTCTGGCACACGGTGTGCGACTTTGACAAGCAGGCCTCTTAAAGGCCGATCAAGCGCTCGGCGTGGGTGTAGACGTTGGTGCGGCGGGAGCGGCAGAAGGCCGCAAGCGTCAGTCCGCTCTTGTCGGCCATTTCGATGGCAAGCGCCGTGGGCGCCGAGACCGCAAACATGATCTCCACGCCGCAGGCCGCCGCCTTCTGCACCATTTCATAAGAAGCGCGCGAGCTTACAAGGAGCGCGCCGTCGCGCCAGCCATTTTTGGCGCGCAGCCCCAAAAGCTTGTCCAGCGCCGCGTGACGGCCGACGTCTTCGGCGCCGCCCGCAAACGCGCCGTCGGGGTGCACCCAGACGGCCGCGTGCGTGCAGCCCGTAAGCGCCCCCAGGCGCTCGACTTCGGAGAGGTAGGTAAGCGCCCCTGCGTAGTGGCGCATGTCAAAACTTTGTTCATGCGGCACCGCGCGGGCTTCCCGCACGGCCTCCGACAAGCTCTCCACGCCGCAGATGCCGCAGCCCGTGCGCCCGACCATGGAGCGGCGGCGCATCTTGAGTTTCCAGAAGGACTCGGCGCTCACGGAAATCTGCACCTCTTTGCCGCCGCGGCATCCCTCGACGACGTCGATGCCGTAGATGTCCGAGGGCGAGTCGATGATGCCCTCGGAGAGCGAAAAGCCCAGGGCAAACTCTTCGAGCAGCAGGGGAGAGGCCATCATCACGGCGTGCGAGATGCCGTTGTAGACGAGCGCAACGGGCACCTCCTCGGCAACCCAGTCGGTTTCTTCGCCCACGGCGTCGAGCTTTCTCACGGACACGACGCGCGCGCCCGCAAGGGGACGGTCGGAAAACTGCGCAAACCCCGCCGAGATCTCGATGTCGTTAAAAAGTCCTTTGTTCAAAGGATTTTCCCGCATGGTGCACCCCTTTAAAAAATCCCGCCCCTGCTCTTACGCCTGGCCGGCTGCGCCGGCTTCGGCCTGCGCACTTTGCTGCGCCTTTTGCTCTTCGTAGAAGGCCTCAAGCGCGCTCATTTCGATCCCTTCGACGTCGGGGTTGAAGTTAAGCTCCTCGCCCGCAAAGACCGTGGGCATTGCCGCGCCGCACGAGCGGCACACGTGCAGGCGGTGCGCCTCGTCGGCCTCGTCGTGCACGTAGCTCAGGTCCGAGACCGCCTCGTCGCCGCAGACGGCGCAGCGGATGCGCTCAAACTTCCAGCTTGCGCCGCAGCAGGTGCAGTAGAGCTTTTTGACGTTGCCGTTTCTCATCGTGCCCACGACGGCCGCAATGGCGGCCGGTCCCCCGCAAACGGGGCAGCGCAGCGGCCGCTCGGCGTGCACCGTATCGGGCTGCAGGGCGTCGATCTCGCGCCCGGCCTGCGTGGCGGGGCCGTCAAGAAAGGCCCTCAGCGCAAAGCCCGTCACGGGCAGTACGAAAAAGTGCAGGACGTCCTTGTTCTCGATCATGCCCTCGATTTTTTCGAGATACCCGTAGGGGTCGCGCGAGGCAAGCTCGACAAGGTCGGATGCGGCAAGCGCGGCCAGATCAACGCTCTCGACCAGAGCGCGTCCCTCATCGTTGAGCGACAACGCGTCGATGAAGACCTCCTTCAAGTCCTGCAGGGCCTTTAAAAAGGCCGCGGGCTCGATATGAACGGGATGCGCGGCAAGAAGAAACGTCTCGCCCCTTGCAGCCGCCTCGAGCTCCTTGCGCCCCCAGTCCGGCGCGTCGACGCCCGCCTCGGCGCTGATGCGCGCAGCGCGCTTTAAAAGAGCGCCGAAAACATTGAGCTTGTCGCGCAGCAGCGCATCCTCGGTTTCTGCGTACTTTTGAAGAGCGCGGTCGATGTTTTTTTCGTTGAGCATGCGTGCTCCAATGCTGTTTTTGTTCTTAAAGGATGAAAAGACGAAGGCCCGGTGCGGGAGCGTTGAGCCAATAAGGCAAAGCTCCCGCAAGCCTATGTTTTCCCTGCCGCCGCAAGGCTTTTCACTTAGGGAGAGGCCGCACGCGGGACCAAAATCTCAAACCTCTGTCAGAGTCGGACTTTGCCCCCGCGCGGCCTTTCCTGCGGCTTGCCTTGCAGAAGGGCCAGGCTTTTACTTCGCCGCGCCGTCTTTTTCCTCGGTCACGTTCTTGCCCAGGGCAAGCTCCTGGTTGGCCCAGTAGCCCCAGTGGTAGGCGGCGTCGGATTCGCTCACCTTGCCGTCGCCGAACATGATGCGCGCCGTGCCGCGGTACGCGGGGAAGATGCCCGCGCCAAGGTAGATGTGCGCAAGTCCCACGAACACCGTCAGAAAGAAGAAGATGTCGTGCACGACGTGGGCGGCGAGCACCGTCTCCTGCGAGAACTCGACCTTCCAGCCCCCGCCCGGCAGCAGGCCGGTGTTTAGCCACATGATCATGCCCGAGACGGCCATGAAGATGCAGAAAAAGACGAGCGCGCCGTCAGCCAAGCGCTGCGCGGACTTCACATGGTGCTGCGGAGGCATGTGCACCTTGCCCGGCGCAAAGAGATAGATCGGAAACTTCGCGGCCCAGGCGACGTCGTCCTTGTCCCACTTCCCGAAGATGTCCTCCTTAAAGAGGTGCACAAAGCCCCCTGGCGAGCGCAGGATGGCAATCAAAGGCACCAGGATGAAGGGAATGGCCAGCACGCGGTGAATCATGCGCATGGCCTTGGTGAACTCTCCGCCCATGATGCCGCCGCCCAGGCTCGGAACAAAGACAAACAGTCCCGTGACCGCAAGCAGGATGCAGCTGACGGCAACCACGCCGTGGGTTACGCGGGTCAGCAGCGAATGACGCTGAATGTAGCGAGTCATAGTCATCACCTCTTGAGCGGTTAGTTGTTGCGGGCTTCTTTTTCAAGAAGCTCCTTGACTTCACGATCGGCCAGAGCGCGCTGCTCGGGCGTCCAGTGCTTCTTGGCCTCCTCGATGGAGACCTTCTCGCGCCGATAGCCGCTCGCGGCGATGAAGGACACGGCAAGGCCCGCCACCACGGCGGCGGTGCCCACGCCCGTGACCGTGCGCATGGCGGTGGCCACGTCCACAAGCGAATTTTTCTTCGGGTTCGTGGGAAGCCCGTAGGCCTCGTGGCCGTGCTTGCAGACCTGCATCACGTGCAGGCCGCCCATTTCGTTTTCGCCGTAGAGCTCGGCCTTGTCAAAGCCCTTCTTCTTGAGGAACTCGACGCGCTTTTTGCCCTTGGCGATCATCTCGTCGCGCGGACCGAAGCTGAGCGCCTCGGGCTGGCAGGTCTTGACGCAGGCCGGAATCCCGCCCTCTTCGAGCCGGTCCAGGCACAGCGTGCACTTGTCGATGCGCTCGTCGGTCGGGCGAAAGCGCGGCACGTCAAAGGGGCAGGCCGACTCGCAGTAGGTGCAGCCGTTGCACTTGTCGGTGTCAAAGGCGACGACCCCCTGCTCGGTCTTGTAGAGCGCGCCCGAAGAGCAGATTTCCACGCAGGCCGCGTCCGTGCAGTGAAAGCACGAGCGCCGCCCGATGGCGAAGTTGAGGTACTGGAACTTGTTGCCGGACTCGTGCTCGGCAAAGGTCATCACCAGCCGGGTGTCGCCGTTGAGATCGGCCGGGCTCTGGTAGGAGCCGGTGAACTTGTTGGCATTGAGCCCCAGAGGCGAGGGCAGGACGTTCCACTGTTTGCAGGCCACCTGGCACCCCTTGCAGCCCGTGCAGTGCGACGAGTCAAACAAGATGGCGACTTCTTTTTTGCTAGCCATTATTCATTCTCCTTGAAACACACCGCGCAGCATCAGGCTGCTCTTTCCAGATTCACAAGGAAGGCCTTGTATTCCGGAATCCACGAGTTGGGATCGCCCACGTTGGGGGTGAGGTCGTTGACGTTGTCGCCGGTGGCAAACTTCGTCGCCCACGAGAAGTGATGCGGCAGTCCCACCACGTGCGTCACCTTGCCGTCGATCACCATGGGCTTCATGCGCTTGGTGACCATGGCGGCGACCTTCACGGAGGCGCGCCTGTTCCAGACGCGCACCATCTCGCCGTTTTTGATGCCCTTTTCCTTGGCAAGCTCCTCGCTGATCTCGATGAAGTTGCACGGGATGAGCTCGTTGAGCCAGGGGATGTTGCGCGTCTGCGTGCCGGACTGCCAGTGCTCGACCACCGAGTAGGTGGTCACCACATAGGGGAAGTCCTTGCTCGAGCCGCGACGCACCGAAGGATCATCGGTAAAGACCGCGCACGGATTGCCGCCCGCGCCGTTCAAAAGGTTCTTGACGGGCGTTTCATGCGGTTCAAAGTGCTCGGGCAGCGGACCGTCGCTGATGCCGGAGGCAAAAAGCCGCGCGTTTTGCTCCCAGGTCATGAAGAAGGCCTTGTTGTCGGGCGCAGCGGCCGTCACAAAGTCGCCCACGTCGTTTTGCACCCAGGCGCCGTTTTTCCACTCCACGAGCACGCGCTTGGGGTTGTAGGGCCGGCCCTCGATGTCGGCCGAGGCGCGGTTGTAGAGAATGCGGCGGTTGGCAGGCCACGCAAAGGACCACTGCGGGAAGAGCCCGAGCCCCGTGGGATCGTCCTTGCTGCGGCGCGTCATGGGCTGCTTCATCGGATCCATCTTCTCGGCCTCGTTGTTGTAGTAGCCCGAGAAAATCCAGATGCCGCAGGCGGTCGTCCCGTCGGCCTGCAGGCTGCCGTAGGCGGGCACGAGCCTGCCGGTGGCGACCTCGTAGCCGTTGAGCGCCCAGCACAGGGCGCGCAGATCGGGCTTGCCGTTGATCGTGTAGTCCATGTTGGTCTTCAAAATCTGCTCGGGGCACGCGCCGCCCTCCTTTTCATAGAGGCTGCGGATTTCCTGCCAGAGCATGAGCATGATTTCGAAGTCGTTTTTGGCCTCTCCAGGCGGCTCGACCGCCTTTTCGCGCCACTGAATCCAGCGGCCGGAGTTGTTGATCGACCCGGTCTTTTCATAGATGAGCGCCGCGGGCAGGAAGTAGCACTCGGTCTGAACCTCTTCGGGCTTCATGTCGGGCGCGTGCCAGAACTCGGCCGTCTCGGTAAAGAACCAGTCGGCCACGACGAGCCAGTCGAGCTTGGCCATCGAGCGGCGCGCGTGCGCGGCGTTGGGCGTGGAGTGCGCCGGATTCATGCCCCAGCAGAAGTAGCCCTTGATGCGCTCGTCGCGCATCTGGTTGAAGGTCATGATGGTCGAGTAGTAGGCGTAGTCGTGCCTGGGGCTGATCTTGGGCAGCAGGTCGTAGCAGTAGTCGTTTTCAAAGGTGGCGTTGGCGCCGAACCACTCCTTGAGAGCCGACACCCAGAACTTGGGCTTGTTGGTGTAGTAGCCCGCGGCATAGGTCTCCTTGGAGAGATAGTCGGCAAGCGTCGGGTGAATGTCCCCGCGCGGCCAGGAAAGATAGCCCGGGGCCTGGTGCACGGAGGCGCCCACGTCGGTTGAGCCCTGAACGTTGGGCTCGCCTCTCAAAGCGTTGATGCCGCCTCCGGCGTTCCCTACATTTCCAAGCAGCAGCTGCACCAGGCACATGATGCGGCAGTTCTGCGAGCCGTAGGTGTGCTGCGTCTCGCCAAGCGCATAGAGAATCGAGCCCGAGCGGTCGGGTTTGCCGGTCGAGGCGTAGGTTTGCCAGACCTTGAGCAGCACGTCCTTGTCCATGCCCGTGATGCGGTTGACCATGTCAAGGCTGTAGCGGGCAAAGTGTTTTTTCAGAAGATTGAAGGCGCAGCGCGGGTTGGTGAGCGTCATGTCCTTTTTGAGGACCTTGAGCGCGGGCGTCTTGAACTTGGGAGTGCCCGGCTTGTTGACCCAGGCAAAGGGCGAGCCCTCGCTCGTATCCCACTGCCGCTGGCTGTCGACGTCATAGCCCCAGCTTGCGGCGTTGTACTTCTTCTTGTCCGGATCCCAGCCCGAGAAAAGCCCCGTTTCCGGGTCAAAGGCATAGTCCTCGCGGATGATGTCGGCCGCGTTCGTGTAGTTGAGAACGTAGTCGTGGTGCCAGAGGTCGTTTTCGATGATGTAGTTGATGAGCCCGCCGAAGAAGGCGATGTCGGTGCCCGGACGCAGACGCCCGTAGATGTCGGCCTGCGCGGCCGAGCGCGAGTAGCGCGGGTCGATCACGATCCAGGTCGCGCCCTTGTCCTGCGCTCTTTCAACCCAGCGCGAGGAAAGCGGATGGTTTTCAACGTTGTTCGAGCCGATCGTCATGATGACGTCGGAGTTGGCGAAGTCGCACCAGTGGCTCGTCATGGAGCCGCGCCCGAAGGTGGGCGCAAGGCCCGAGACGGTCGAGGAGTGGCACACGCGCGTCTGGTTGTCGATGGCAACGACGCCGAGACTCCGCGCAAACTTCTGCACAAGCCACGCTTCTTCGTTGCCCAACTGCGCGGCGCCCAAGCTCGCGATGCCGTCGCAGCGGTTGACGGTCACGCCGTCTTCGACGGTCACAAAGCTCTCGTCGCGCGTCTTCTTGACGTGGCGGGCGATTTCCTTGACGGCCTGCTCCCAGCTGATGCGCTCCCACTTCGAGGACCCCGGGCGGCGCACCATCGGATAGATGACGCGGTCGGGGTGGTTTTGCGTCGTGCGGTCTGCCTTGACGATGTTGCGCAGACCCCACATGGCCGCGCCCTTGGGGCAAAGGCCTCCGAGGTTGACCGGATGGTCGGGGTCGCCCTCAAGGTTGATGAGCTCGCCGTTGCGCGACGAGCAGATCGTGCCGCAGCCGCCCGAGCAGTAGCAGCAGATGTTGGTGACTTCCTGAACGTTTTGAAGCTTGTAGGGAGTCTTCCTGGCGGGCGCGGCCGCAACCTTGCCCGTAAGCGCCGCGGCGATGCCGCCGCTGCCGGCCAGAAAACCTCTCTTGAAGAAACTTCTGCGAGAAACTTCCATGGGATCCTCCTGAAGGGAGAGTTTTCTTGGAAAGCGCCTCGCGCACACCGGGCGCGAAATGGCGCCACCTTTGTCTTTTTTCTGTTATTGACAGACAATGACCGGATCCATCAAGGAAGTCGACTGCACGGCCTCGTTCATCCCGGCGCATCGTCTTGAAGGGGGATTTTTCCCAAGGGCCCGGAAAAGCGTCAATCGGTCTGTTGGGGGACGCTGCAGGGCCGCGCCCGAGGGGCCGCGCGCGTCTCTTATCCGCCACTCCAAGCACGGCGCTTGCAGCCATTTTCATGCCGGCGCACCCGCTTTGCTTTCTCAAAGGCAGCCGCAAGCCCGCGCGCGCCCTGCATCCGCCGCTCCTTGTCCCCTTCCGCATCCTGCGAGCGCCGCCCGAAACAGCCTCTACGCAAGGCACAATGCCGCGCTCGGCCAAAGCGGCTAACCTTGTCCTTCCAAAGTAGTAGGTTTTGTTTCCCCGAACCTCTCCTTTGATCTAGTGCGAAGAGGCACCCGAAGGAGGACGCCGGGCGCTTGGAAATCTCTCTTTTTCTTGACCGGCGTCAAGGCCGCCCGTGAGGTCTGCTTGTGCGCCTTAAGTCAACCCGCGCCTGCGGCGCTTTTTTCTTGAGTTTTGAAACAATTTTCGGGGATTACGCCCACGCCGGGCGCCGCAGGCGGCCGCGGACCGTCTTTTATAATGCGCATTGCCCTGCAGACTGAAGCACGATTCAGTCTGCAAATTTGTATTTGTTGCGTTGTTTGCACCGGGCAATTTCCATCTGTGCGCGCACGCGCGCGGTCCTGCCGTGCACGAGGGGCGGGCAAGCCCGGCAGCCTTTCCCGCCGCCCTGCGGCAACACTCAATAAAAAACACGATTTTTCGTTCGAGCAGCGCCGGGGACAAGGCCCTTTTCGAGCCTCCCCGGCCAACCACGTATGCTCTTTTTTTCGCTCAAACAGGTTCGAAGGCATTTCTCGCAGACGATCGCCGGGTGGCTCGATGCGGGGACGGGCTTTTTTGCGCTTGCTTTAAATGCGCTCGCCCTTCTTGCGGCCTGGGTGTTCGTGCCGCTTGAGCGCGGCTTCTGGGCGCACATCCGCGCCGAGCGCGCAAGGCTCTATCCCCACGTCAATTTTGAAAAGCCGACGGTCTCCGACGTCGTGCGCATCTTTTTGCAGTCAATCCTGCTGTGCCTTGTCTTTGCCTTTGACTGGAAGCGCTTTCGCGAAAAGAACCCCCTGGCGCGCGCGGCCGCGGGCTTCGTGCAAGCCATGACGCGCCTCGGAGAGGCAATCGGGCGGGCGGGCTCGCGGCTTTTGTCCGGCGTGGGCGAGACGATTGAGGAAAAAAAGGCCCGCTCGCAGCGCTCGGGCGCAAGCCGCCGGCCAATCCCCGCGGGACTTCAGACCGCGCTTGTGCGGGTGACGATCGTTCTTGTGGCCGCGCTCGTCTTTCTTTGCATCACGCAGCCCTTTGACGTGCAGGGGCAGGTCGTCTTTCTTTCGATCATGCTCTTTTCGGCCTGGAGCTTTACGCACGTAAAGTCGCGCGTCACGCTCATGGTGCTCTTTGTGATTTCGGTCACGGTCTCGGGGCGCTATCTGTGGTGGCGCTGCACGTCGACCATTCAGGGCTCGACCGCGCTGGAACTATTTTTCAGCCTCATGCTGCTTGCGGCCGAAATCTACGCCTTCGTCGTGATGGTGCTGGGCTACTTTCAGGTCTGCTGGGTGCTCGACAGAAAGCCCTGGCCGCTGCCCCAGGACCGCGCAACCTGGCCCACGGTCGACATCTTCATTCCGACCTACAACGAGTCGCTTGAAGTGATCAAGCCCACGGTCTACGCAGCGCTTAATCTGGACTGGCCCAAAGACAAGATTGCCGTGCATCTGCTCGACGACGGCAGCCGCGAGGCCTTTGCCGAGTTCGCGCAGACAGTGGGCGTCAACTACATCAAGCGCAAAGAGCACAACCACGCCAAGGCGGGCAACATCAACCACGCGCTCGGGATCACGTCGGGTGAATTCATCGTGGTCTTTGACTGCGACCACGTGCCCTCGTGCGACTTTCTCACCTCAACCGTGGGCTGGCTTGTCAAGGACGAGAAAATCGCCCTCGTGCAGACCCCGCATCACTTCTACTCGCCCGATCCGTTCGAAAAGAACCTGCACCTTGAGCGGGCGATGCCCATTGAAAACTCCCTTTTTCACGACTTCATTCAAAAGGGCAACGACACCTGGAACGCCGTGATGTTTTGCGGCTCAAGCGCCGTGATGCGACGCAGCGCCCTGATGCAGATCGGCGGCATCGCCGTCGAGACCGTCACCGAAGACGCCCACACCTCGCTCAAACTCAACCGTCTCGGATGGAAGTCGGCCTTTATTTCGCGCCCGCTTGCCTCGGGCCTTTCCACCGAGTCGCTCTCGGCGCACATCGGGCAGCGCATCCGCTGGGCGCGCGGCATGATCCAGATCTTTCGCCTTGACAACCCGCTTTTAGGCAAGGGGCTCACGCTGCCGCAGCGGCTGTGCTTTTTCAACGCCATGGTGCACTTTCTGCACGGGCTGCCGCGCCTCATATTTCTCGTGGCGCCCCTGCCCTACATGTTTGCCGACATCTACGTGATCTATGCGACGGCCGCGGCCATTTTTGCCTACGTCATCCCGCACATGGTGCACGCGGCGATCACAAACCAGATTTTGCAGCGCGGCTACCGCTACCCGTTTTTGAGCGGCGTCTACGAAACGGTGCTCTCCTGGTACATACTGCTGCCGACCACCGTGGCGCTCATCTTCCCGCACAAGGGAAAATTCAACGTCACGGCCAAGGGCATGACGATCGACAAAAAGTACGTCGACTGGGGCATCGCGCGGCCCGTGCTGATTCTGATTGCCTTGAACCTTGCGGGGCTCGCCGTGGGCATCTACAAGACCGTCACGGCGGCCGACCCGCAGATTTCCACCCTTGTCATCAACATCGGCTGGATCGTCTACAACCTGATGGTGCTGGGCGCCGCCGCGGCCGTGGCCGTCGAAGAGGTGCAAAAGCACCGCCTGCCGCGCGTGCCGCTCGTGGCGCCCGTCAAGCTTGACTTCCCCGACGATGAAGGCAGGGCCGAGGGCTCAAAGGCGCAGCCCGCGCAGCTTCTTGAATACTCGCAGACGGAACTGAGGATTGAAGCAGACGACGATTTTGTTCGCCGCCTTGCGCCCGGCGCACGCCTTGCCGTGACGCTTTTCGCGAGAGGGGAAGAGCACCGCTTTGCCGCGGCCGTCACGACGATCGAGCGCTCCGAAGGAAAGAAAAAGAGCGTTTTTGAAGTGCGCCTTTCTCCCGCCTCAAAGGCCGAAGAGATTGCGCTAAACCGCTGCACGTTTGCCCGCGAGGGCATGTGGGCAACGCCCCCTGCAGGGCACGTCGACGACCGCTTCATCGCGGGCTTTCTGCGGCTTGGCTCCATTGCCTGGTACGGCTACAAGTCGCTTGTTGAATTTGCGCCCGGCAAAGCCGGCAGGGCCCTGCGCTTTCTTTTGTCGCTCATGCCGCGCGTGCCTCGGGCGGCTGCTTGAAAACAACAATTCTCACCTTTTGTCTTCACGTTTTCCCATTTTTGCGTGAACTGCCATGAAGCCATTGCAACGCTTGAAATTGTGCTCAAACGAAAAACGCCGCGAAAACCGCAGCGGAATGCGCCTTGCGCAGGCAACGCTGCTTGCGGCCGCGGCCGCCGCGTGTGCGCTCGTCTCCTTTCATGAGAGCGCCGCCCTTGCGGCCGAACCCGCGGCCGCCTCCGCCGCCCCCGTCTGGAGAACGGATGCTGCCGCCCCCGTTTCCGAGACGCTTGACCTCATCGGGCTTGTGCCGGGCGGGCGCGCCACGGCCGTCAAGCTCACGGGCGCCAACTCGACGCAGTACTTTGACTTTGGCGTGCGCTCCGATGAGTTTGTAAGCGGCGCGCAACTTGAACTTGACTTCACGGCCTCGCCCTCGCTTCTGCCCGCCACCTCCCAGATCAACGTCTTTTTAAACGGCGAGCTGCAGGGGTCAAGCGCGCTCACCAAAGAGACGATCGGCAAGCCGAGCCACCTCTCGATTCCTTTAAACGCCAAGGCGGTCAAGGGGAGAAATCAGCTCTCCATCGAGTTCGTGGGCCACTATCAAATTGTCTGCGAGAGCGAAAGCAACAAGGCGCTCTGGCTTGACATCGCCCCCACGAGCCGCCTGACGCTGCAAAAGCAAAGCCTGCGGCTTGCCAACGACCTCGCGCAGCTGCCGCTGCCCTTTGTCGACGCCGCGGGCGGCGCGCAGACCGTGCTGCCCTTTGTCTTTGCCAAGGCCCCCTCGCAGGAGACGATCAAGGCCGCGGCCATCATCGCCGGACACGCCGGAGCGATTGCGGCCTGGCGCGGCGCCTCGTTTCCCGTCTACGTCAACGAGCTGCCGGGCGAGGGGCACTTCGTCGTTTTCGCCACCAACGCCGAGCGCGAAGCGTTTTTGCCCGAGCTTGCCGCCTTTGAGGGTCCCGAACTTTTGATGCTCGACGCCCCCGGCGGCCTCTACGAGAAGATGCTCGTCGTGGGCGGGCGCAACGAGGCCGACCTGGTAAAAGCCGCGCAGGCGCTTGCCGCCTCCAACCAGATGCTCATCGGCCCGCGCCACAAGGTCAAGGACGACTTCAAGGCTCCCGAGCCGCTTGAGGCCTACGCCTCACCCAAGTGGATCAACACGGACTATGCGGTGCCCTTGAGCCAGCTCATGGAGTACCCCGAGCAGCTCACGGCGCGCGGCACGGCGCTGCCCGCGCTGCACCTTGAGATGCGGCTTGCGCCCGACATTTACATGACGAGCGCGTCGGAAGCCAACATCAGCCTTCTTTACCGCTTCACCAAGCCCGAACAGGGGCAGTCCGCGCAGCTGCGCACGCTCGTCAACGGCTATCTTGCCGACAGCGAAAATCTCTCGACTGAGGCTAGCCGCGGCGCCAAGAGCTTTGCGCTGCCGCTCACCGAGGGGCCCGCGACGGTCCCGGGCGGCAAGACCGCGGGGCTAGCCGCCGTCAACGACATCGCCTTTGAGGCGCACTACCAGGCCTCGGCCAATGAGGGGTCGCCCGAAAACTGCCGCGCATCGACGCTAGCCTCGCACCAGATTCAAATCGAGCCCTCCTCGATGATTGAATTCAGCGGCATGTACCACTACGCGCAGCTGCCTGAAATCGCGCTCTTTACCCAGGGCGCCTTCCCGTTTTCGAAGTACGCCGACCTCTCGGAGACCGTGGCCGTGATCGAGCCCGGCGCTTCGGCCACGCAGCTTACGACGCTCTTTAACGCCGTGGGCCGCATCGGCGCCGTCACGGGCGTGGCGCCCGTGCACGTCTCGGTTGCCGCCCCGGGTGAAGCCGACAAGATGAAGGGAAAGGACATTTTGCTTGCGGCGGCCCTTCCCTCGGACGTTCTCGACATCAGCCAGGAGTCGGCCGACAAGATCACGGCTGCGCTCGGGACATGGTTTGACGCGGGCAAAAAGGGCGCTAGGAGCGCGGCCGAGGCGACTTCGGGCGAGGCTGCCGCCGATGCCGCCCGCGAGCAGGAATTTTTGAGCACGGGCTTTGCCGTCATCGCCTCGACGCGCTCGCCCGTTGACAGCTCGCGCACGGTGCTCGCCCTTTTGTCTGAAGGCGCGCATGGAGCGCACGTGCTCAACACGCGTCTGGCGCGGCCCACGGACTTGTCGGAGGCCGCCGGCGGCACCGTATTCCTCTCCGAAGACAACCTCACGGGCTTTGCCCCGCAGTCGACCTACATGGTGGGCGACATGCCCTGGCTGCGCCGCGTCTGGCTCTCGCTTGCCGACCGTCCCTTTGTTCTCGTGTTCCTTGCGCTTGCCGCCGCCGTGGTGGCCGGTGCCGGAATCTTCCTTTACATGCGCCGTTGGCTGCGGAGGCGTTCATGAGACGACACACGCTCAAAAACCTTTTGATAACCGGCATGCTCGGCGCCGTGATGTCGACGCTTTCCTTGTCCGCACAGGCCTGGCCCATGTGGGAGAAGTTCAAGTCGGCCAACATTGACGAAAACTTCCGCGTGATCGACTACAGCGACGCGCGCGCGATCACCACGAGCGAAGGGCAGTCCTACGCGATGTTCTTTGCGCTCGTTGCCAACGATCGCGAGACGTTTGACAAGCTGCTTGCCTGGACCGAAAAAAATCTTGCCAAGGGCGACATCACCCGTCAGCTTCCAAGCTGGCTCTGGGGCAAGGGCTCGGGCAACCGCTGGGGCATTCTTGACGCCAACAACGCCACGGACTCGGATCTGTGGATTGCCTACGACCTGCTTGAGGCCGCGCGGATCTGGAACGAGCCCGCGTACGAGGCCAAGGCGCGCGCGATGATGGAGCTTTTAAAGCGCGACGTGCGCGAGGTTCCCAACCTGGGGCCCGTGGTGCTGCCCGGCGGCAGCGGCTTTGACCACCCGACTTTTGTGACTGTCAATCCCAGCTACTGGCCACTTTTCATCCTGCGGCGTTTTTCTGAAGTCGACTCCTACTGGAAGGACGTTGCCGAGGGCACGGTGCGCGCGCTCGTGCGCACGGCTCCGGCCGGATTTTCTCCTGACTGGGCTCGCATCGACAAGACGGGCCGCATGATGCCGCCCGAAGGCGACGATTATCTGCTTGGCAGCTACAACTCGATTCGCGTCTATCTCTGGACGGGCATGCTCTCGCCCGATGATCCGGCCTACGACATCCTGATGCGGCGCTTCGCTCCGATGGCCGCGCTCACCGAGCGCATGAACATGCCGCCCGAGAAGGTCAACATCCTCACGGGCGCGGTCAATCAGCCGGGCTCGCCCGGGTTCGGCGCGTGCCTGCTTGAGATGCTCAAGGACTCAAAGACCGCGGACTTCATCCGCACGGTCATCGCCTCCGAGCCCGTCATTGGAGAGAACTACTACCGCAACGTCCTGATGCTCTACGGCGCGGGATTTGACGAGGGGCTCTACCGCTTTGACCGCAACGGCAGGCTTGAAATTTCCAAGGCCGCCATCGAGATGAGCGCCGCGTCGGCGGCGGCCGACGCCAAGGCAAAGGAAAAGAAGGCCCGCGAGGAGAAGGCGCAAGAAAAAGCGCAGGACAAGGCCCAGGAAAAGGCGCAGGAAAAGGCTCAGGAAAAGACGCAGGAGAAGGCTTCCCAGCCCCGCAGCGCCTCTGACAAGCCTGCGGCTCAAAGCGCCGCCCAGGGCGCCCACGGCCAGCAGTCCCAGCAACAGCAGCCGCAGGGCAAGGCTGCCGGCGCCGAGGCGGCCGCTCCTGCAGCCGCGCCCGATTCGGGTGCTGCCGCGCCGCACCCCGCCGCAGCCGACAAGAGCGCGGCGTCCCGCGAGAAGGCTCCCGCAAACGCTGCTGCCGCCGCAGCCGCCGGCGCCTCTTCCGGCACGACGACGGGCGCCGCTTCAGGCGCCATGTCCGGAGAAGCCTCGGCAGCGGCCCCCGCAAAGGAAGCCGCACCGGCCCCTGAAGCCGCGGCGCCTGCCGCGGGCGGCGCGCCCGCAGCGCATGACCGTGCGCAAGGAGCCGCCTCGTGACTCGTTTAACACATTCAAACGGCACCGCACCCGGCCCCGAGGAAAACTCTCAGAGCGCACAGGGTGCACAGAGCGCTCAAGGGGAGAGCTCGCCGCGCGCGCTTGAGCTCGTTGAGCTTGACAAGGACCGCACGGGGCCCCGCACCTACTTTGGGCTCGGGCTCTGGAACGTCTACTTCATCTGCAAGTTCGCCCTTGCCTACGCGGGCTACCTGCGCCTTGACCTTTTATACAATGCGATCTTTTTCCTCTTCGTGCTGGTGCCCGTCAACGGGCGCGTGCTCAATGCGCTGCGCCAGACGGCGGCCGTCGTGCTTGCCGTTGCACTCGTGTGGTCCGAGAGCTGGCTGCCGGGGCCGCAGAGCATCATCGCCAACACCTCGGGCATCGCCGGCTTTTCGGTGAACTACGTCGTGCAGCTCGTCTGGGACTTCATCAACTTCCGGATGGTGGGCTGGGGCGTGGTGATCGTGCTTGCCTACTACCTGCTGCGCGACTTCGTGCGCATCACGACGGTCACGGCCCTTTACATGGCCTTTCTCGTCGTGCAGCCGCTTTTCATGGAGCCCGCGGCTCCCGTGCGCCAGCAGCCCGCGCTCATTGCCGAGGCCGCGCCCCGCACCTCCGAAGAGGTGCTCGCGCAGGCCGCCGTTGCGGGCAACCCCGATGCGGTGGCCGCAAGCGAGGAAGTGCAGAACTGGTACCAGACGTTTCTTGACTACGAAAAGGAGCGCGTCGTGCGCTTCCCGAGCGGCATCTCGGCCAAGGACACGCCCTTTGACATCATCATTCTCAACATCTGCTCGCTTTCAAACGACGATCTGGAGGCGGCCAACCTTCAGAATCACCGCGTGTTCTCGCGCTTTAACATCCGCTTTGACAAGTTCAATTCGGCCACGTCCTACTCGGGCCCGGCCGCGCTGCGGCTTCTCACCGGAGCGTGCGGGCAACCCTCGCACGACGACCTGTACGGCGCGCGGCGCCCGGACTGCGAGATCATGAACCGGCTCGACGCGCTCGGCTTCAAGCAGCACCTCTTTTTGGACCACAGCGGCGCCTACGACAACTACCTCAACACCATGCGCACGCAGGCAGGCCTCACCGCCCCCTTCGAGCAGCGCAAGTTCCCCTTGAAGTACATGTCGTTTAACAACGAGGAGATCGCCGACTCCCTCTCGGTGATGCGCCACTGGACGCGCGTCATGAACCGCGACAAGGACAAGCGCTCGGTGTCGCTTTTTAACTTCATTGCGCTGCACGACGGCAACCGACTGCCGCTGCACAGCCGGTGGGAAGCGTTTGAGCCGCGCGCCAAGACGTTCCTTGACAACCTGAACACCTTCATCAACGAGCTTGAAAAGGGCCGCCGCAAGGTGATGCTCATCGTCGTGCCCGAGCACGGCGCGGCCGTCAGGGGCGATCGGATCCAGACCCCGCGTCTGCGCGACATCCCGAGCCGGCGCATCACGCAAGTGCCGGTTCTCGTGAAATTCGTGGGCCTCAACAAGCTGCCCAAGAACCAAATCCACGTCTCGGGCAGCTCGAGCTACCTTGCGCTCACCACGCTCATCGGCCGCACGATCGAGACGAACTTCTTCTCCAAGCCCGAAGGCGCCGTGCCGCTTGAGACGCTGGTGCAGGACCTGCCGCAGACGCACATGGTCTCCGAAAACGGACAGGCCGCGGTGCTCGAGTACAAGGGGCGCGACTACCTCAAGCTCAACCGCGGCAAGTGGGAGCCCTACGGAGGGTAGCGCGAAGATTTTGCATCAAGCTCTGAGAAACAAGGGGGCGGCGCCAACAGCGCCGCCTTCTTGCTTTGGGCGTCTTTTGCCGAACCAAAGGCCCCTCGTTAGGCACTTTGTCTTATTTTTTCAACGCCCGAGGCCCCCTAAAATGAGGTGGCTGTCCTGTTTTTTTCCTGCCTTGCCCGCAAGGTGACTGCCGTGATCATTCGCCCCGCCACAGAGTTTGACCTGGTCGACCTGCACGCGATCTACCGCGACGCCGTACTGAAGTCAACCGCCACGTTCGACACCTTCGTGCCGAGTCTGGAAGAGCGCCGGCACTGGCTGCTTGCGCACAACAAGGACAATCACCCGCTGCTGGTGGCCGACATCGACGGGCGCGCCGCGGGCTACGCGAGCCTCTCGGAATTCAATCCCAAAAAGGCCTACGCGGGCACGGTGGAGCTTTCCGTCTACATCGACGCGGCCCGCCGCAGGCGCGGTCTGGGACTTGCGCTCTCGCACGCGGTCATCGAGCTTGCCCGGGCCGACCCCCGCACGCACCGCATCGTCTCGCTTGTGACGGCCGACAATGCGGCAAGCATCCGGCTGCACGAGCGCCTTGGCTTTCGCTTCGTGGGCACGCTCACCGAGGCGGGCTTCAAGTTCGGAAAGTATCTCGACGTCATCTACTTTGAGCTTGCCGTCTAAAAATGAGCCGGCGCTCACTTCGCGCGCTTTTCTTCCGCCCCGCCCTGCCTGCGGCTTTTTTTGCGTTGAACGTTATGCCTCGTTTTTCCCTTGAAAGACTTCCGCTTCTTGCCCGCAGGCTTGCGCTTTTTGCAGCCTGCCTTCTTCTTGCCCAAGGGGCGGCCGCAGCCGAGGTGCAATCGCCCGCCTCGGGCGAGCGCGCCGAACCTTTTTCCATCTTCGTTTACGGCGATTCGCTCACCTTCGGCTGGGTCTACGAGCCGCAAACAAAAATTGTCTCGCGCCTGCCGCGGGCGCAGACCTGGCCCGCGCAAATGATGAAAGCCCTTGCCGCGTCGGGAAAAATCAAAAACTGCTGCAGTCTTGAAGTCGACGCCCTGGGCGGGCGCACGACCGATCTCGATGAAAAGGGAAGTCCCGGCAGCGGCAAAATCCCCGGGGCCGCCTACAACGGGCTTTTTACGCTTCCTTCGGCCCTCTCGGCGCACATGCCAAGCGACCTGGTCATCATCATGCTGGGCTCCAACGACTTCGCGCGGCACCACAACCGCACGGCCAAAGAGACCGCACAGGCCCTCGCGCGCCTTGTTGCCTGCGTGCGGCAGGGAAAATGGCAGCGCCGCACGGCCTACCGGGCGCCGCGCGTTCTCATCGTGCTGCCGCCCGCCTTTGACGGCGACAAGACGCCCTACGGAGACTTCTTTTCAGGATCTCTGGGAAAAATGAAGGACTGGGCGCCCGTTGTGGAGAAGGCCGTGCGCGAGGCCGGAGCCGACTTTCTGGACGCAGGTCCCGTGACCGGCATGCCCGATCAGCCCGACAACGTGCACTTCACGGCGCAGGAGTGCGCCGACCTTGGGAGGGCCGTTGCGGCCAAGGTTGAGGAAATGTACGGCGCCTTGCCGCAGTAGGGCCTCTCTTTTGGCGCCCTCTTTTTCGGGCTATTGAGATTTAGTACCACCCGTTGCTGCGGCAGGGCTGCGCGACAAGCGCGTTTTCATTTCCCTGAATCGCTTCAATGCGCTTGGCTCTCAGACACTCCCAGCGATCGACCGGATAGGTCTTGTCCCAGGCCTCCATAAGCTTTCTTTGCGCCGAAGAGAGCCGGTACTGCGGGTAGCTGTCGGCCATATAAAGCGTTGTGCGCGCAATCGCGCCCCGGGCGCCCTCGGGCGGCTCGACGCGGCGATCGTCGATTTTCATGGCGCACGTGCCGAACGTATTGGGCACGCCCGGCAGGACGCTGAAGCGGTAATTTGAGCGCATGGCGTTGACCGCACCGATGGCCGGATACAGGTTGTAGAGGTCCGACTGCATCAGGCGGTAGGTGCGGTTGACCTTTTCGGCGCACTTGCGCCCTTTGAACTGCCTGCCGCGGTTGTCGACGCAGGCTTCGTTCCCCTCGCGCCACTCCACGAAGGCGCGCCCGAAGTTTTCAGCCGGCACCACGTGCTCCCACTCCACGCGCAAAGCGCGCTTGGCGTGCGCGGGCGTCACAAAGCCCTCGGGCAGCGTGATGTTTTTCTTTGCGTCAAACGCCGCGCCGCAGTAAAAGGTCACGCGGTGATCAAAGTAGACCTTCTGCTCGAGCAGCTTCTTGGCCTTGTTGAAGGACTCAATCGAGGTGTTTCCGGCGGCAAGCGCCTCTTGGGGCGCAAGAGTGAGAAAACTTACAACAGAAGCGGCGGCTGCCGCCGTCATGACAAACAAAGCCTTCACGGGCGGACTCCAAGAAAAAATTGACGGTGCTTGTTCGCATCCATTTTGAGATGCGCGCCATTTTATGCGCACCCTGGGGCTGGGCGCCCGCGCGGCGGCTGCCGGCGTGCACCGAAGAGAAAAGTGTGGCGCAGCTCAAAGGCCTCGGGGACATTTACACAAGGCCCCTGCGCAGCATTGCCCGGCGCTGAACTAGACTTCACTGGTATACCAGAGCCGGGATCGGCCTTTTTGCGTCCTCGCTTTGCGTAGCCCACCGGCAGGCGGTCTTGGCAGCGGTGCATTTGTCTTAAAAACGGCGCCGCGCGTTTTCCCTTTGCTCCAAACGATAAAAAACGCCGGGGAAAACACACACCGACGAGACCCCGCCTGCTTCTTCAGGAGAAATCAACACATGCTCGACTTCACGATCTCGAGAAGGACGTTTTTGAGCGTTCTCGCGGCCAGCGGTCTTCCCATGACCCCGATTGCCAAAGCCGTGGCCGCCGCCGTCGACGACTACGGACAGTACAAGTGGTGCGCCTGCGTCATCAACTGCGGCCAGCGCTGCCCGGTGCGGTGCTTTACCAAAAACGGCCAGGTCATCCGCATTGAAACCGACAACACCGAACCCGACACGCTTGGGCCACGACAGCTGCGCGCCTGCCAGCGCGGGCGCTCGATGCGCGAGCGCATCTACTCGCCCGACCGCTTGAAGTTCCCGATGAAGCGGGTGGGCAGGCGCGGCGAAGGCAAGTTCGAGCGCATCTCCTGGCAGGAGGCCGTCTCGATAATCGCGCGCGAATGGAAGCGCATCAAGGAGACCTACGGCAACGAGGCCATCTACTGGCAGTACTGCAGCGGCCAGCAGTCGCTTGTGAGCTCGCGCCGCGCCTGGCAGCGCCTGATGAACCTCATGGGGGGCTTTTTGAAGTACTACGGCTCTTACTCCAACGCCCAGCTGCAGGCGGCCTTCCCCTTCACCTACGGCGGACGTCCGGCGTCGCTGCCAAGCGAAATTGCAAACGCCGAGCTCTACGTCGCCTTCGGCAACAACTTCTCCGTGATGCGTCCCTCGGGCGGCGGCAAGGGCTATCAGGTCGACGCAGCGCTCGCGCGCCACCGTCCGCGCATGATCATCATCGACCCGTGCTTTACCGACACGGCCACCACGCGCGCCGATCAGTGGATCCCGATCCGTCCGGGCACGGACGCCGCCCTGGTGGGCGCCCTTGCCTACGAGTTCATCACCAAGGGCTGGGTTGATCAGGCGTTCTTGGACAAGTACTGCATCGGCTACGACGAAAAGACGCTGCCTGCGTCCGCCCCCAAAA
Source organism: Sutterella sp. (assembly GCA_019418605.1). Classification (GTDB taxonomy): domain Bacteria; phylum Pseudomonadota; class Gammaproteobacteria; order Burkholderiales; family Burkholderiaceae_F; genus Duodenibacillus. Next base: position 23,842 of record DYBN01000038.1, read on the forward strand.
ACAGCGACTACAAGTCCTACATCCTGGGACGCGGCCCGGACAAGACGCCCAAGACTCCCGAGTGGGCCTCGGCCATCACCGGCATCCCGGTCGACGTCATCCGCAACCTTGCGCGCGAGATGGCGCACACCAAGCCGCTTTTCGTCTCGCAGGGCTGGGGCCCGCAGCGTCAGGCCAACGGCGAGGAGACCTCGCGCGCCATCGCCATGGTGCCCATCCTGCTGGGCCAGGTGGGGCTGCCCGGCACGAACTCAGGCGAACACGAGGGCAACACGCCCTTCCCGGCCGTCTATCTGCCCGTGGGCAAGAACCCGGTCAAGGCCTCGATTCCTGTCTTCATGTGGACCGACGCCATCTACCGCGGCACCGAGATGACGCGCACGACCGACGGCATCAAGGGTGTTGAAAAGCTCAGCCAAAACATCAAGATGATCATCAACTCGGGCGGCAACACGATGATCAACCAGCACGGCGACTGCAACTGGACCGACGAGCTTCTCGCCGACGAGAGCAAGCTCGAGTTCCTCGTGGTGTGCGACAACATGATGACCCCCTCGTGCCGCTACGCCGACATCCTGCTGCCCGACGTGCTCGGTCCCGAAACCGACGACGCGGCCTGCCAGGGCGGCAGCCACGGCGACGTCGCCTGCCTGCTTGCCATTCAAAAGGCAGTCGAGCCGCAGTACGAGCAGAAGTCAAGCTGGGAGATTTGCCGGCTCATCGCCCGCGAACTCGGCCTTGAAGAGGCCTTCACCGAAGGCCGCACGCAGCAGCAGTGGGTGCGCTGGTGCTACGAGGAAACCAAAAAGAAGGTCCCCGAGCTGCCCGACTTCGCCACGTTCTGGAAAAACGGCATGGTCAAGCTCTGGGGCGTGCGCAAGGACCCGATCGCGCTGGAAGCCTTCCGCAAGGATCCGGCCGCGCATCCCTTGAAGACCCCTTCGGGCAAGATCGAAATTTATTCCGAAGCGCTGGCAAAGCAGGTAGCGGACTGGAAACTGCCCAAGGGCGAAGTCATCTCCCCGATTCCCGTCTTCTGGAGCACCTGGGAGATGCCAGCAGACCCCAAGGCCAAGAAGTATCCGCTGCAGTGCTTTGGCTTTCACGGCCACGGCCGCATCCATTCGACGTTCCACAACCTGCCCAAGCTGCGCGAGCTGCACCCGGACGCAGTCTTCATCAACGAGCTTGACGCCCGGGCGCGCGGCATTGCCGAGGGCGACATTGTTGACGTCTTCAACGACCGCGGCACCGTGCGGCTGCCCGCCCGCGTGACCCCGCGCATCATGCCCGGCGTGGTCACGATTCCCCAGGGCGCCTGGTACAAGCCCGAGACGATCGACGGCAAGCGCATCGACGTCGGCGGCTGCATCAACACGCTCAGCTCGCACCGCCCGAGCCCGCTTGGCAAGGGCAACGCCCAGCACACGATCCTCGTGCAAGTCCGCAAGGCCTGAGAACGGAGAAATTGACCATGTCTCAAAAAGGATTTTTCATCGACGTTTCCCGCTGCACGGGCTGCCGCACCTGCTCGGTGGCGTGCGCGGACCTCAACAACATGCCCGTGGGCCTGAATCTGCGCCGCGTCATCGAGTACGAAGGAGGCGGCTGGCGCAAAAACTGGGACGGCGCGTGGCGCCAGGACGTCTTTGCCTACTACGTCTCGATCGGCTGCAATGAGTGCGCCGATCCCGCCTGCGTGAAGGTCTGCCCGACGGGCGCGCACGCCAAGCGCGCCGAAGACGGCCTCGTGGTGATCGACCCTGCAAAGTGCATCGGCTGCGGCATGTGCGCCAAGGCCTGCCCCTACGGCGTGCCGCAGCTCGATCAGAAGGCCAAAAAGATGCGCAAGTGCGACGGGTGCGCTGCACGCACGAGCAAAGGCGGCCAGCCCGTGTGCGTGGAGAGCTGCCCGGAGCGAGCCATTGAGTTTGGCGACATCGAGGAGTTGCGCCGCAAGCACGGCACGACGGGGGCGATCGCGCCGCTGCCGGAAGAGACGCTCACGAAGCCCTCGCTTGTGATCAAGCCCTGCGCCTCGGCCAAGCCCGCAGGCGACGCCTCGGGCAAGGCGCACCGCTTCTGATAATCTGCGGAAGCCTCCCTTGCCGGAGAATTTTCCGGCAAGAGAGATTCTTTGCCCTGCGCGGGGCCCGCGGGACCGGACCGTCCGGTTCTTCGGGCCCCGCCTGCGTCATCCCTTCTGTCGTTTTTCAGTCCTTCTTTTGCACTCCCTCTGCATGATGCCCATTGACATTTCACCCGAAGCGGCCCGCGAGCTGATGGAGGGCGGCGCGCCTCTTGCCGTCATCGACGTGCGCAGGCCCGATGAGTTTGCCTTCGAACACATTCCCGGCGCGGTCAACATCGTGCTCGACGACATTCTCGAAGGCCGCATTCCCGCGGCAATGGCCGACAAGTCGGCGCTCTACCTTTTGTACTGCCGCAGCGGCAGGCGCAGCGGCATCGCCGCGCGCTGGCTCTCCGAACACGGCTGGAAGCGCGTGCACAACTTTGGCGGGATTCTCTCCTGGCCTTTTGAGACAACAAAGAGGGCGGCGGGGAAGCCGGATCAAGCGCCCTCGGCAAAAGAGTCTCCCGCATAAAACCCAATTTTTGTGCACGCGGCCGGCCGTCCATGCGCGCCTGCCTCGTTTTTGTGCATGCATGCGGCAAGGAGCTTTCGGCCGCCGCCCGCATCTGCGGGCGCGCCTGCGCCCTTTTGTCCCGGGCAAGTTTTTTTTTCGCCGGACAAACTTTGCCTACCATCTGTTTGACATAGGTGCAAACCCTTAGAAAAGACTCAATTATTTGGGATTTTTGAGTCGTACCTAAATCGAGTACGGGATTAACCCCTAATGCATACAAATTACCCGTGGTCGAACTTGGTGCAAACCCTGATGGAACCTTCAGCAAATGTGACGAAAGCGGCCTCTGTACGAGGATTCGTAAAGTTTTCTAACAATACGACTCAGGTCAAAAGTCTGCGCAATATCACCAATGGTCTACCACCAAATGAGTGTGTCCGGTCAGATAATTTCCCCGTCCTAACCTACCGAGGGGATATGAGAAATGATTGGTTTTGATTTTTGGCTGCAACTATTCGTGTTGCTCGCCTGCCTGTTCTATGCAGCACCCAGAGGCGGCATGACGCTGGGTCTGATGGGCGGCGTTGGCTTGATCATCTTTATTTTCGGCTTCGGCCTCAAGCCCGGCAAGCCGCCCGTGGACGTGATCCTCACGATCATGGCCGTGGTCTGCGCGGGCGCCACCATGCAGGCCGCGGGCGGTCTTGACTGCCTGCTCTCGATTGCAGAACGCGCGCTGCGCAAGCACCCGCGCTTTGTCTGCTATCTGGCTCCGTACATCTGCTGGTTCCTGACCGTGCTCTGCGGTACCGGCCACGTGGTTTACACCATGCTGCCGATTATCTATGACGTGGCCATCAAGAACAACATCCGTCCGGAACGTCCGATGGCTGCCTCGACGATCGCCGCCCAGATGGGCGTGATCTGCTCGCCGGCCGCCGTTGCCGCCGTCTCGATGATCGCTCTGCTCGACGGCCAGATGGTCGGCGGCCAGCCCTTCGGCTTCATGCAGCTGTTTGCCATCGTGATCCCTGCGGCCATCGTGGGCATCTTCGCTGTGGGCACGTTCTCCGTGTTCCGCGGCAAGGACCTCGACAAGGACGAGAAGTTCCAGGCTCTGATCGCTGATCCCGAACAGCGCAAGTACGTCTACGGCGAAACCACGACCCTGATCGGCGTGAAGTTCAACAAGAAGCAGTGGGCCTCGCTCTTTATCTTCCTCATCACCGTTGCCGTCGTTGCCATCCTCGGTTCCGTTCCGGAACTTCGCCCGATGGTCGGCAAGAAGCGTCTGTCGATGACCCTCGTCATTCAGATGTTCATGCTGTTTGCCGGCGTGCTGATGGTCATGTTCTGTGACGCCAAGAAGATCAACAAGACCGCCGTGTTCAACGCCGGCATGGTCGCCATCGTCTCGGTCTACGGCGTGGCCTGGATGTCCGATACGATGTTCTCCAACCACATCGACTCCCTGAAGGAAGCCCTCACCGGCTGGATCAAGGTTGCTCCCTGGACCTTCGGCATCGTGCTGCTGATCGTCTCCAAGCTCGTGAACTCGCAGGCCGCTGCAGTGGCCATCGTGGTTCCCGTGGCAATCCAGATCGGCACGCCGCCCGGAGTGATCGTGGCCATGGCCTCTGCCGCCTACGGCTACTACATCCTGCCGACCTACCCGTCTGACCTTGCGGCCATCACGTTCGACCGCTCCGGCACGACGCACATCGGCAAGTTCGTGATCAACCACTCCTTCATCCTGCCCGGCCTGATCGGCGTGATCACCGCCGTGATCGTGGGCTGGTGCCTTGGCTTGATCTACGGCTACATCTAATAAGAAAAGTAAGTTCCCCATAGCTGAAAACGCTCTTTCCCAGCAGTTGCTAAAACCCGG
>DYBN01000039.1 GCA_019418605.1 Sutterella sp.
CTCGTTCGAGCGGCGAAGAATGTGAATCATACAGAACTCACATTCGTTTTGCAAGTCGTCTTTCGATTTTTTTTTCGATTCTCTTTTTTTTGAGAACCGCTCGAGAGCCGATTTGCGGGAAGCTTGCGCTTCCATAAAAATAGGTTCCTTGCGGAACCTGATTTTTCGTGGTTGCGGAGGGAGGATTTGAACCTCCGACCTTCGGGTTATGAGCCCGACGAGCTACCGGACTGCTCCACCCCGCGATCCGTGTTTTGTTTTCGCCTGATCTCTCAGACAGACTGCGCATTGTAAGAAGAATTTTTCCGTTGTCAAGGCCCGCAGCGCAATTTTTTTGTTTTCCTTACTTGCCCGGCATCTTTGCGCCGCTTAAAGCCGCCCGCTGCCAGCCGCGGCGTGCTTCTCTAACCAGCCTCTTGGAGAGCGCAGGACGCGCCTTTGCCTTGCCTCTCTTTACAAGCCTCATCAAGTTTGGGTGCAGGCTCTGCTTAGTTTGCCCCCGCTACAATGGCCCCGAGGCGCAAGAAGAGAAACTTTTCGAAGCTCGCGCAAGCCCCGGCTTTTCAAATTTTGGCGGCTGGGCGCTCCTCTTTTTTCCTTTCTCTTTGTGCGGCCTTGCCTTTCGCTTTTTTTCCCAAATCTTTGACACCCGCCATGCTCTACAGCGCCGCCAAGTGGCTTCTTGAACACATGGATCCCGCCCGCGCCAACCGCGTCATGATCGACAATCTCGAGTGGTTTACGACGCTCGGGTTTCACGACGGCGTCTCGCGCATGCCAGACGAAGATCCTCTTGAGGTCATGGGACTGCGCTTTCCCAATGCGGTGGGTCTTGCCGCAGGTCTTGACCGCAACGGCGCACAGGTCTGCAGCTTCGGCGCCTTTGGCTTTGGCTTTGTGGAAGCCGGAACCATCACGCTCGCCGAGCAGAAGTTTGTATCTTCCCCCGCCTTCGTGCGCGACAACAAAAACAAAAGCATCGTCATTCATGATGACTTTGAAAATGCAGGCGCCCAGACCGCTCTAAAGGCCCTTCGCAGCGCCGACGGCTTTCTTCTCAGAGGGGGCGTCACGGGCATCAGCATCGGCGCCTCGCGCACGAGCGCGCATGAAGACATCGCCCTCGAGCTCGAGGAGCTTTTGTCCGTTTTTTACCGGCGCGCGGACTACTTTAGCCTCAACCTTTTTTGCTCCAAGCTCTCCGACCCCGCCGAGGTTTTCAAAAACACTTCTCTTTTGCAAAGCATTGTCTCGGCCTGCTGCGCCAAGCGCGATGCGCTCGCAGAGGCCCTGAGCCTGCCGCGGCGCCCCATCACGCTCAAGCTGCCCGCATCTCTTTCTGACGACGATCTTTTGCGCTGCGCCGACATCTGTGTCGAAAACGGCATCAACGCGGTTACGGCCGCCGCTCCCCTGGCCGCAGCCGGAAGCGGGCGGCACACGTTTGTCTGCGGAGCGCCCTTGCGCGAGCGCTCAAGCTCCATCGTTTCCCTTCTGAGTTCGCACCTTCAGGGCGCGCTGCCCGTCATCGCCACGGGAGGCGTGCTCACCAAAGAAGATGCAGCCGAGAAAATCAAGGCCGGCGCCGCCCTCGTGCAGATTCTCACGGGCTTTGTCTTTAACGGCCCGGGCTTTGTCGCAGACTGCGTCGAGGCCGTCGCGCAGGCGCGCCGCGTCCTGCACGCGCAGGCGGCACAATAACCAAGACCGGGGCTTCACGGGACTTTCGCCGGCTCTCGCGCCCAATTTGGTGGAATTTCATCTTTGACTTTACGTAGTAACCCACGCATTGGCCGCAATTTTTTGCACTGAGCGATAACAAAAACACTGACGCAGCAATAAATTTGCGCTATCGTTTGGGGCTCTATGAAAATGGGGACTTTCGCAGTGTGCAATTTGCCTGCGGCATGTCCAAGTCAGCAACACCACCAAATCATCGTCTTTTATGCAGGACATCACCCCTGTACGCCCCGCGTTCTGGAACGTGCCGCTGTGGGCCGAAATCGGCGTGTACATCGTCGGACTCGCGGCCGTCATCGTCTGCATCGCGGGCATCGTGCGCGCCGTGAAGCTGCGCCGCGGCCGCGCTCCCAATCCAGACGTCTTTAACGACACCGGCGAGCGCGCCGGCCGCACGATCAAAGAAATTTTGCTTCAGGCCAAGATTCGCAGCGCAGGACTGGGCTGGACGCACTTTGCTCTTTTCTGGGGCTTTGTCTTTTTGTTTTTCGGCACCGCCGTTGCAACGATCGACTGGGACATCGCGCATCTGATCTTTGACAAGCGCATCCTCACGGGCAACTTCTATCTTGCCTACAAGACGGTGCTCGATGCCGCGGGCCTTTTTGCGCTCATCGCCCTTGCCGTTGCCGCATGGAGGCGCTTTGTCGCGCACGATGCGCGGGTTGAAGCCAATGCGCGGTTTGCCGCGATTTTGGGCAGCCTTGCCTTCATCATCGCCTCGGGCTTTGTGCTCGAGGCCCTGCGCCTTGCGGTGCAGCAGCCTGCCTGGGCGCACTTTAGTTTCGTGGGCTTTGCTCTGGCGCAGCTTTTTTCGAGTTTCTCGCCCGAGCAGCTGCAAAGCATTCACGTCTTCATCTGGGTCATCCACGGTCTTGCGGCCTTCGTTTTCATCGCCGCCATTCCGCTTACCTACTACGCGCACATCTTCAAGACGCCGACATCGATTTTCTACCGCAAGGCGCCTCCGGCCGGCGCGCTGGCAAAGATCGACGACATCGAGGAGCAGGAAACCTTCGGCATCTCGAACTTTCATCAGTTCACGCGCTTGGACAGACTGCGTCTTGACGGCTGCACCGAGTGCGGCCGCTGCCGCGGTCTGTGCCCGGCCGTGAAGGCGGGCACTCCGCTTGACCCCAAAAACTTCGTGCTTGCGCTTCAGGCGCGCATGCGGGGCGTCAACGGCGAAAAGCCCCTCATCGGCGGCGTCATTCCCAAGGAGGCGCTGTGGGCCTGCACGACGTGCGGGGCCTGCGCCAACGCCTGTCCGGCTGAAATTCCGATTCCCGACATGATCGTCAACATGCGCCGGCACCTGGCGCTTGAAGAAGGCGAATTCCCCGAAGGGCTCGCCACGGCGCTTGAAAACACGGCAAGCGTGGGCAACCCCTGGGGGATGGATCCGGGCAGCCGCCTCGCCTGGGCCAAGGATCTTGACATTGAGCGCGCAAAGCCGGGGCAATCCTACGACGTGCTCTACTGGGTGGGATGCTCGGCAAGCTACGATCGCCGCGCGCAGAAGATTGCCCGCGCCATGGTGCGCATTCTCAAGAGCGCGGGCGTGCGCTTTGCCGTCATGCAGGAAGAGCGCTGCCACGCGGACTTTGCCCGCAGAGCGGGCGAAGAGTATCTCTTTCAGACGGCTGCGGCTGAAAACATTGAAAACATCAACCGCTATCAGTTCAAGGAAATTCTCACCACCTGCCCGCACTGCTTTAATACGCTCAAAAACGAATACCCGCAGTTTGAGGGCGGCTCCTGGAGCGTGGTGAGCCATGTCGAATTCATCAACCGGCTGCTCGAAGAAGGGCGCATCACGCTCTCGGAGGCCAAGAGCGCAAGCGTCACCCTGCACGACGCCTGCTACCTTGCCCGCTACAACGGACAGGTCAAGGAGCCGCGCCGCATTCTCTTTGCCGCGTGCTCTTCGATTGACGAGGCGCACGATCACGGCGACCGGGCGACCTGCTGCGGAGCGGGCGGCGCACAAATCTTCATGGATCAGCCCGCGCGCATCAACACGATCCGGCTCAACGAGCTGAAGGCCGCCGGCGGCAGCCGCATTGCGGTTTCCTGCCCGCACTGCCTGACGATGCTCACAAGCGCCCAGGCCGAACAAATGAATGACGGCAAAACCGTGCCGATCGTCGAAATTACCGAAATCGTGGCCGAACAGCTCAAGGCCGACGAAGCCGCGAAAAACTGACAACAACAACGCAAACCGCCGGCCGCCCGAGGGCTTGACGAAGATGAAGCCCTCCAAAGCGAGCCGGCCGCTGCAACAACACTGAAGTCAAACGTATGGTTGCAAAAGACAAACTCAAACAAGTTCAGGTTCTTGAGCGCGTGCGCAAGATCCTTTTTCTTCTTGCCTCTCGCCGCGACCCGTACACGATGCATGAGATCGCCCAAGAGACCGACATTCACATGTCGACGGCCCACCGTCTGCTGTGGAATCTTGCCGAAGACGGCTTCGTGGAGCGCGACGACAACGGCGGCTGGCGCCTGGGGCTTACCTTTCTTGAACTCGGCAGCCTCGTGCGCGGGCGCCTGAGCATCCGCGAGAAGGCGATCGCCGACATGCAAAAGCTCCATGAGCTCACAGGCCAGACGATCAATCTCTCGACGCGGCGCGACGACCGCGTCATGTACATCGAGCACGTCTACGCGCCGGAAACCGGCGTGCGGCTTGCGCGTCAGATCGGCGCCATGGCGCCGCTGCACTGCACAAGCGGCGGCAAGCTCTTTTTGTGCGACTGCACGCCCGAGGAGGTCTCGGCCTACATCAGCCGCACGCAGCTCAAGCCGCGCACCCCGCACTCGATCTGCACGCCCGAAAAGCTCATCCTTGAACTCAACCGCGTCAAGGAGCTCGGCTGGGCTGAAGACCGCGAGGAGCTCGAGCCTGGCATTCAGTGCATCGGCGCCGCCGTGCGCGACAAGACCGGAAGAGTGACGGCCGCCGTCACCATCGTCTCTTCAAGCGACATGCAGCACAAGCCCGAGTGGGTCGCGCACCTCAAAAACGCGGTCGCCTCGATTTCAAAGAAGCTCGCCGAAGACTAAACGCCTTTGCACTTTTCCCCGCCGTTTCTCTTGTTTCGCAAGAGGGCGGCGCGGTCAGGATACGCAAACGGCGCGTCCCTTCCTTGCCGGAAGAGATGCGCCGTTTTTTCTTTCAGGGCTCATTAGGCCCGCTTTGGACAGGCAATCAGATGACGCCGCGCTCGTTAATCGTCTCGCGGGCCACCTTGCAGACGCGGCGCGCCAGCGCCGAGGTCGGATCGATGAAAAACACCGTGCGCCCCGCCACTTGGGCGTCGCCCTCATCGACAATAAGCGGCAGCTCCGTGCAGCCCAGAATCAGCACGTTGCACTCGTAGGTTTTCACCATGTAGTCGGCCGCCGCAAGGAGCTCGTCGCGGCACGTGCCGCTCGTAAAGCCCGCCTTGACGCCCTTGGGGCCATAGATGGCCGACATCACGAGCTTTTGGTGCTCTTCATCGGGCACGAACAGCGGCATGCCCATGGCCTTGGCTTTTTCACCATACAGGCCCGACTTCACGGTGCCCGTGGTCGCCAGAAGTCCGATGCGGGCCTTCTCGCCAAACTTCTCCTTGATCTCGTCCATCGTCACCTGCTGCATGTTGATAAAGGGCGTATCAAGGTGCCGCTCCATGTAGGGGAGGAATGCATGCGCCGTGTTGCAGGGGATGATGATGTAGTCGCACCCGTCTTCCTCAAGGCGCTTGGCGCTGTGGTAGAGCGCAAGCGTCGGATCCGTGCCGCCTTCAAGAAGCGCCTTGGTGCGGTCGGGCGTCTGGGGATTTTGTTCAATCACGACCTTGAAGTGCTCCTGGTCGTTCTTGGCAGGCCAGGCGCGGGTGATCTTGTCATAGAGGTCCACCGTCGCCGCCGGTCCGAGCCCTCCCACAAGGCCCACCTTGAAGGGCTTGGGCAAAGGAGCCGGGTCGGCTGCAAGAAGCTTTGCTGCATACGCTTCGGGCTCAAGCCGCTCGCCATCATCGCTGCACGGATCCACGAGCCGCGTGGTCGTCTCCGTCTGCAGCTCCTTGAAAAAGCCGTGCGGGCAGCCGCAGGCAAAGCCCACGACCTGCGCGCCGCGCGCGGAAAGCCGCTCGACGGCGTTGAAATTGTTGATCTTGCAGTCGGACTTGCGGAAGGCCTCGTCGACCTTGAAGTCGCCGTCGTCGACCATGATCTCCACGCTTGCATCAAGCTTCAAAACGGCCGCCTTGAGCTTGAGGGCCTCTTCCTGATGGTGGCCCGCCACGATGCCAATGCTCTTCATTTGTCCTATTCCTCCTGCAGCGCCCGGTGAAAACCGAGGCGCCAAAGCTTTCCTCTGAAAGCTTGCTGTTCATGCAGGAAACGCCCGCCCGGGCTGAAGGCACCCGGGCGCAAAGCGCCCCTTCTTTGTCGGAGAGCCCGAAAGTTTTCCCTGCAGCCTCCTGGCCGAGGGCGCACCTTCAGACTGCACCGTCTGGTGTTGGAACCATTATAGGAGAGGCGTGCCGGGCTCTTTATGGGCACTCCCAAGTCTTAATACGCATGCGGCTGATCGAAAATGCCGCGACAGCCGCAGGCAGCGGGCATTAGCTTTTTCCCGGCGCCAACCTCGCGGCACATCATGCCGCCGGTTGCCTTGCGGTGAGTGTGGGCGATGCTCTGCAGGCCCGAGAGAATCCCGTCCGGGCCAAAGACATGTCTGGCAGCTCGACGCGCTGACGCCCGCTCTGGAGCGCCTCGGTAATTGCCTTTTCGCCGCGCTTGAGCGAAGCCGGCGCGCCGTCATGGTCAACGACGTCAAAGTACTTCATGATGGGCTCGCAAGCCGGGGGCTGGGCACAGCCCGGCCGGCTCGCCCAGAGATCCTCGAACGCGCGCCAGGCCGTCAAGAACCGCGCTCTTTCACAGCAGGCCGCGTCCGCCCCGTGCGGTTCTCCTTTAAGAGTCAAACCGCACAGGGTGGTGACAAAGGGCAGATTAGAAGCTGTACTTCGCCCGCAATTGCAGGTTCACGGCACTGCGTTCTTCGTCGCCCCATTCGTAGCCGGCGCGCAGCCCGAGCGCGAAGTTGTCCTTCACGGCATCCAAGCCAATGTTGGAGCGAATCTTCACGTCGTCGGCAAAGGTGAAGTTGTAGGTGCTTTCAGCACCGGCAAAGCGCACCTTGCTGTCGATCTCCGTGTCGGCAATCGTCGGCACAACGGCGAGCATGAAGGACGGTTCCATCTGGAAGCCGCCGGACGTTTCAAGGCTCTTGGACAAACGGGCGCCGATCGGGATTTCCACTGCCGTGGCATCGGAATCATCAATCCTGGCCCCGTGGCCGTTGTCAAAGCCGTCGGAGCGCACGTGGTAGACATCCACGCCGATAAACGGCGTGAGGTCGGCCCACGACAGCTCGAACTTCTTTTCGCCCTGGATGCCCAACGAATAAACGGCCGTCGTCGTATCCGCATCCACATCAGCAACGCCGCCGATGGTGAAATCGCTTCTCAACCACGTGGCCGAAATGTCGCCAAGGATGTCGAACCCGCCAACCGAGGTCTTGCCGTACACGGAAAGCCCGTAGTACTCAAAGTCATCCTTGCCGTCAACTGCGTCGTTGTCGGTGTGACCGGTGCCGCCCGTAAAGGCCGCGCCCAGCGTGAAGTTGGAGAATTCTGCTTCTCCGCCCACTGCAATGCCGTAGACATTCGTCTCGGTGTTGATCGAACGACCGCCGCTGGAAATACCGTCAAGCTTTGTCTTGCCGCCGGTAATCTGCGCCCACAAGCGGTTTCCCTCGCCCTTGACGCTTTCTTCACGCACAACGCGGCGGAAGTCGCTTGCGCGGTCGTAGGCTGTCGTAAAGGCCGTCAGCGCCCCCGCGGGATTCATGGCAGCGTCGAAACGTTCGGCCACGGAAGCCAGAGCGGAAATGTTGCCGGAGGCATCGGTCAGCAGTTGATTGACATAATCGTATTCGGCGCCGCTTGCCTGCATGCCGGCATTGGCCAAGGCCGAGCCCTGCATGGCGTCGCCGTATATGAGCGAAGCATCCTGAAGCGTGGCTTCAATCTTGCCCTCGTCATTCATTTCCAGATCCCACATGCTGTTGCCGGCAATGAGGTTCTTGCCCCAGGTCTCGTTGGCCGCGTCATTGTTGATCAGCTGGTAGCCGATGCCATGCCTGATGTCGCCGACGAGGACCGCCTTTGAGCCTTCCTGAACCGTAACGGATGCATTGTCCTGCACGGTGATGATGGAAGTTCCGTCAACGCCGGTCACATTGGCAACCAAGGCGCTGTTGGAAGCGAAATAAACGGAGCCGTCCTCCACGGGCTGGGCTGAGGTAAGGGCTGCATCGGCATGGATGCCGCCGTTGGAAGCCACAGTAATCGGCTGGGCTACATAAACAGCCGCACCCACCTGACCTTCATTTCCGCCCCAGGACAGTTTGCTGTTGTCGTCAAAGAGAGCGATCAGCTCCGAATCGTCCGAGGATCCCAGCACGACATAGCTGTTTTGACCGGCAATAATCTTGCCGTCGACCGTCGTGCCTTCGAATTTAAGGCTTGACCCTTGCTCAATTCCATCCTGGAAGGCGGGATCAAGGAAGTAGGTCGCCCCGGCAAGCGTTGTGCCGCTGATCGTCAAATCACCGAACTGGCCGTCTTCGTTTGGCGTACCGATGTTGACCGTGGTGTTCGAGCCGTCTGCTTCGTCTGCAAACGAGGCAACGTCAACAACGCCCGTAATTGTGATGGTGTTCCCGCTCTCGTCGCTGCCAAAATTGAGCGCAGCGACCTTGACTGCGGTGTCGCTTGAAGCGATGCTTGTCTCGCCGCTCACCGTCAGGTTCTGAATGGATGTGTTTCCATCGCTGGCACGGATCGTCGCATTGGTTGCGGCCAACTCATCAAAAGTTGCCGTCCCGCCGTTTACATCCACCGAGCCGCTTGTCACGGTCACCTTGTTGAAAGTTGCCTGACCTCCCGCGACCTCGAGAGCGCCATTGCTTTCAACGGTGGCGTCGGCGACCGTAAACGCTCCGCCATTGACGGCGAGCTTGCCGCTGTCGTTAACGGTGACGGCAGAACTCAACGTGCCTTGCTCGTCGGTCGACCCCGTCGTACCCAAGGCCACGGTGCCGGAAACGGAAACCGTGCCTTCTGTGCCTTCGGCAAATGAAATCACTTCCTTTGCACCATCACTTCCGCCCACAAGCGTGACGGTCTTGTCGGCGGCGATGTCAACCGAGGCGACGCCTGCGTCTGCCACGACCGAGGAGACGCCCACGGACTTGTCAATCGTCGCCGTTGTCGTACCGGCGCCGTCAGCAGAGACAACCGCATCCACATTTCCGTGCACGGTGTTTTCAGATTCGGCCAGATCCCCAATGTTAATTTCGCCTTCGACGCTCTCATTGAGGGTGCCCGTGAACTTCACCATGAAATCAGTATCTGCTCCGACCAGGTTCCCCGCCCAGTCCGCATAGTTCTGGTTGTACTTGGCATCATTAAAGACAAGCGTGCCCGAGGTGAAATCTATGCGATCTGAATTTTTCAATCCTTGCGGATTGAGAACATTCTCTCCTGCTGCTACTGTGAAAATCTGACTGGTTAACGTGTTGAGCGTGCCGCCATCGATTGTGAGCTTGCCGCCGGCTTCCCCAAAAACAAGATTTTCGGCCGTTAAATTGCCGCCCGTCAGAGCTACATTTCCTTCGCTGATGGACAGCTCGTCGATGTCAACATTTCCCTCACTCCCGGCAAGAGTCAAACTCCCCTGCTGAACCTGCACGCTTTCAAAAGAGTACTTGCCGCCATTGAAAGTTACGTCGGCATTTTCGTAAACGCCGGGTTTGTCGTTGGGACCAATCGAGAGTTTGGAAATCGGGGTTTCATCATTGCCGGTGGCAAGTTTCACATTGCCATTGAAGTCGACTTTCCCGCTTTCAATCAGAAGACTGCCGTCATCTTCAAGATCCCACTCGATCAAGGTGGTTCCGTCTTCAAAGACCAGACCTCCGGCAGCATTTAAAGTACCCGCGGAAGAATAATAGGCGCCGTCCTTGAAAGTCAGCTTGCCGTCAAGCGTCATTTCTGCGCCTTCCACAAGGTCAAGCGTACCGCCGGAAACCGTTGCGTCTCCAGAAACTTGCAGAGAGCCGCCTACACGGAAATCTTCTTCAGAGCCGATATTAACCGCAAGGCTTCCAAGGCCCGTGACGGTGCCGTCAATATTGGAGGCATGTTCAATCACCAGCGCAGTGCCGCCCGTGGCAACAACCTGAACACCTTGATTGATTTGCAAAGCATTGGTTTCAGCGTCTGCGCCCTGACCTGTAATCTTGACTGACCCGCCATTTAAACTGAGCTGACCGCTGCGCGCAAGCGTAAGCGAGCCAACCTCAAGGCTGCCTCCGTTGACTGCAAGGCTTCCTAAACCTTCCTCGGTGAATTCAATTTTACCGACTTTGAAAACCCCGGCACCGGTTTGTCCATTCGAAACCTCGGCAGAACCATCTTGAATCAGCAGCTGTCCGGCATTAATTGAGGCTTGATCGGTGACGGTAAATTTACCGGCTTTAATATCCACGCCTTCCGCAAGATCATAGGAGCCCTTGGTAAAAGTCAGTGTGGGTGAACTGCCGGGAGCTGCATCATCAGTTCTCATTTCAATGGCGGTAATAGCCGCCTGATTCTCACCCCAAACCAAATTGGCTCCCTCTACCGTCAACGTCGTGACGCCTTCTATCGGGAAAAGTCCGGCGCGCTCAGGCTGCTGGTCCCAATAGGTGCTGCCTTCGTGAAAAATCGCTTGCTCGGGATCCACGTGGCCGTGATTATTAATAATTGTTGCTCCCGCGTTGAGCTCGAGATTTTTAGCCGCTATGCGCCCTTCGACATAAAAATCACCAGCGTTGATTGTCAACGACCCCAATCCCGACAATGACCCAAGAATTCGTGCATTGCCTTCGACAATGAGGTGTGAATCTCCTGAGGCTACAACTTCAACCTCTTGATTCTGGGTATGATCCAGTGTGCCGTATTTGGTGACGACAAGAGCGTTGCCGTCCATTTCTTCGTTCCATTCGGGATCGTCGACGTGGCTTTGGCCTGTGACCGTAATCGTTCCGCCCGTAAATGCCAAAGCGTCGCTGCTTGAGATCTGCATGCCGCCGATCTTGAGCTCGCCCCCCGATACCCAAATGCGCATGTCGGAGGAATCTCCGCCCCACGCATCATCGGAGGCGTCAATTTCGCCGCCTGACAGATTCACCTGCGTATCGAAGAACCCATGGTCAGGAGCATTTAAAACGGTTTTTCCGTCAGTTTGATTAAATATCCCCTTGAAGTCGCCGACATTGCCATTGAGAGTCAAATTCCCGGATACATTCATCTGGATGCTCTCAATAGGACTGCCGATGTGCGCGCCGTAACCGTAGTCAGGTTCGGAATAAAGCGCCTCTTCGGCCTCAATCGTGGTTGTTCCGGCAAGATTGACTTCAATGTTCGGCCGCTGCCCGTTGTACTCCTCGGGGTTAAAGTAGATGCCCATGGATTGGGCTTCGTTGCCTTCCGACGAGCTCGCTTTAATATTGAGCTCGCCATTAGACGTAAACGTGACCTTTTCATTGCTTTCTGAACGCAGATATACACCGATGGAAGTGGATTGGTTGCCGGATGCCGTAACCGTCAAATTTCCATTGTTGGTAAGGACCTGTTGCCCGTTGACGCCGGCGTTGTTGTTTAGCTGAAGACCAATGGTTTCGCTTGGACTCTGACTATGTGTTGTTGCGGTAATATTGGTAATGCCGTTGAAGGTCACCGTTGAATTTTTCGTATCAAAAGCGATTACCTCTGCTCCGTCGCCGGCCTCAGCCGTATTTTCGACGTCGACGTTAAGTGTTGTCCCCTCCGACGTGGTGAATGTGGTGTTGCCTTCTTTAATTGCAACGCCGTACGCAGCATAGGTTTTGATGCGATCTTCTTCCCATCTGAGCATTTCGTCGGTGGCGCTCGAAACCTTGATATTGACCGTTTCACCTGTCAGTGAAACGCTGGAGCCGTCGTGCTGGACCGCCAGCCCGGCCACCGGAGAGCGGCCGTCGCCGTTTTCTGCCGTGATCGTTGTCTCTTGTGCACCGAGGGTAAGCGCAGCTCCGCCAAAGACGCCGATTGCGGAATAGGCATCGTTTGCACTCGTCTCAACATTTGCATCATTGACAACAAGCGAAATATTTGTAGATTCTCCGGAGAGGAACAAATCCGCCGCTCCAGAAACGACAAGCGTGCGTCCATGAACGGAGGCCGTCAAATCCGGATCAGATGTGTCGCGATTAAGCGTATAGCTCAAATCCAGATTCTCACCGGTCACAGATATCCAGTCGGTGTCGCTGCCAACATAAGCGGCCATCCATTTTTGCGCACTGTTCGGATTCGCTCCAGCTTCAGTGGACTGCGCATGCGATCCCGTCAGAGTGGCAGACGTTAAAACGCCATTTGTGTCAATAGTCTGCCCTCCCTCTTCTACATGATGATCGGCAGGAATAGCGAAAGCAACGCCGCCCGAGGAAAGCATCAAGGCAACAGCCGCCGCCACGATTGTTTTTGAACTCTTGGCCTGAATTGAGGAAGAGACCTCGCTTACGGCAACGTGCGAAGCTCTGGCCTTTGAAAAAATCACTTTAAAACACTTGTTCATTTCTTAACCTTGAAGAACGACCCGAATTGAGATAAATAAAAACCCGGTCTTTTCGTCAAACGACCGGCACCAAAGCCAGACGATCGTTTTTACGAAAAACAAACCGGGACTGTGTGGAAAATAAAGGGAGACGCCGCGATGCGCGGCATCTTGAAATCGGAAGGAGACAGCGGCGCTGAAAAAGCCGGCGCATGCCGCTCTCCATTGGAGAGCGCATTTCACTGCACGTGAGCAGTAAAAAACCCTGGCGGCTTTCTATGCCATTTAAATATGCAGAATTTCCGGACTGCGCTTCAGGGGAAAAGACTGTGCGCCGCAGATGATGACTCGGTACTCGAGTCGAAGAAGCAAGCATCGCCGGCCGCACTCTCGCCGCTGGTGCGGTGTCGGACAGGCGCGCATCCGGATTTGAAAGGCCGCTTGCTGCGCAGGGAGCAGGCAAGGAAGCGGTTTTGTTGGGTCCCGTGAAAACGGGTTCATCCACACGATTTACGTGTGTTGATATGACTATCTCTTGGGGGGGGGGTAGTGATTCTCATTATCAATATTCTCTGCCGGACCTACCCAACCTTATCCTCTAAAAAGAAGGAATTATCACGATCGGATTGTACAACCGCAGAATCACCCGAACAAAGAAAACGAAGCCTTCGTGCTTCGCAATGGGTACGATCTGCCTCAAGTCAGGGACGCAGAGAAAGAACTTCGGCTAGAGCAAGCCAAAGGGCGCGACGTTGGCAAACTGGTTTTCAAAGCGCACTTCGTCTTCGAGCCAGCGGCGCATCTTGAGCATGTCGTCGGCGCGCTTGCCGTTGGTCTCCGAGTCGAGCACCACCATCACGACGCGGTGGCCTGCAAACTCGCTTTGCACCACCATGCAGCGGCCCGCCGCGCGCGTATAGCC
>DYBN01000004.1 GCA_019418605.1 Sutterella sp.
GGCAGGGGGCTTCTCGTGACGGTGCGGCTGCCGCGGGCTGCGGCAGCTTAAAAACACCAGACGCTACACGACGGGCTTGCCGCTGGTTTCAAGCTCCGCGATTTCACGCATGAGCTCGCGCGCCCGGTGCTCGGCAAAGACCATGTCGGGCACCATGTTTTTGCCGAGCGCGGCGGCAATGCCCGTGCGCTGCAGCTGCTTGAGCGGGTGGCCGCTTGCGCCCGCGATGATGAGCGCGTGGTTGCGCCGCCCGAGCGCGCGGATAAAGCCCGCAAGGATGTCCATGGCCGAGTTGTCGATGTTGAGCAGGTCGCTGAAGTCGAGAATCACGACTTTGGAGGCGTTGCGCGCGGTGATGCGCTTGGGGTCGGTCACGGACTCAAGCTTGCTCACGGAGCCAAAAAAGAGCGCTCCCGTGAGCTTCCAGCACTCCACCCCTTCGGGCATGTGAAACGAAAGCGTCTGGGGCTCGACGCGCGTGAGCGTGTTCATGCGGTACAAAAAGAAGACGCTCGAGACGATAAGGCCCACTTCAACCGCGACCGTGAGGTCAAAGACCACGGTGAGAACGAAGGTGCACACAAGCGTCGTCTTGTAGCTCATCGTCATCTTGCGAAGCCGCAGGAATTCCTTCCAGTTGCCCATGTTCCAAGCGACGAACATCAAAATGGCCGCGAGCGCGGCAAGAGGGATGCCCGAGGCCAGAGGGGCGGCCGCAAGGATCACGACCAAGAGAGTGACCGCATGCACAAGGCCCGCCACGGGCGAGGCTGCGCCGCTTTTGATGTTGGTGACCGTGCGGGCGATGGTGCCCGTGGCGGGAATGCCGCCGAAAAAGGGCACCACGAAGTTGGCGATGCCCTGCCCCATGAGCTCTTGGTTGGGATCGTGCCGATCGTCTGTCATCGCGTCGGCAACGCGCGCGCACAAAAGACTTTCAATGGCGCCCAAAAGCGCAATCGTGATCATCGGGCCCACGAGGTTTTTAAGGTCTCCCCAGGAAATGGCGGGCATGGTGAACTCAGGGAGCTTTTGCGGGATGCCGCCGAATTTGCTTCCGATCGTCTCCACCGGGAGGTTGAAGATCGACACGGCGATGGTCGAGCCCGCAAGCACGACGACGGTGCCGGGCAGATGCGCAATCCAGCGCTTCCACGGGGCGCCGCCCATCGCATAGCCCTTGGGCCAGAACTTCACGATGAGAAAGCTCACGAGCGCCACGGCAAAGGCCCAGGGGTTGAAGGTCTCCAGGTGCGAAGCAAGGGTCCCGATCTGGTGAAAGAAGTCCGCGGGCATCTTCTCAATCGTCAAGCCCAGAAAGTCCTTGACCTGGCTCAACGCAATGAGCACCGCGATGCCGTTTGTAAAGCCGATGACGATCGAGACGGGGATGAAGCGAATGAAGCTGCCGAGCTTAAAAAGCCCCATCAAAAACAAAATGACGCCCGAGCCGATCGTTGCCACCAAAAGGCTTGAGAGCCCGTAGTTGGCGATGATTCCGTAGATGATGACGATGAAGGCCCCGGCCGGGCCCCCAATCTGCACGCGGCAGCCGCCCAAAAGCGAAATCAGAAAGCCCGCGATGATGGCCGTGTAGATGCCCGCCTCGGGCGCCACGCCAGAGGCAATGCCAAAGGCCATGGCAAGCGGCAGCGCCACCATGCCGACGGTGAGCCCCGCGCTGACGTCGCGGGCAAAGCTGTGTGCGTTGTAGTTTTTCAGCGCATCAATCGAGACGGGGTGAAACTTTTGCAGCGGCAGGTTCTTGAGCGCTGCTTTGACGGATGCTGGGGACGGCATGGGACGAGAGCGTCGCTCAAAAAGCAATGGCGACGCGAAAAGACGCTGTGGGGGTCGAAAAAATGGATAAGGAAAAGCCGCTTGGCAGACGGCGAAGCGGCAAAAATCGGGCTTTAAGAAAGCGCGCGGCGAGGTGAACCGGGGCGCAAAAAAGCTTTGAGAGGAAGCTTAAAAAACAACAAGGAAATGCGCGCTTGTCTTTTGTTGCGCGCGAGTCTAAAGGCTCCCGCGGCGGGCCGCCAACTTTCGGGGAGCAAAAAGCGCCCTGCGCCGTGCGGGCGGGACCGCGGGCGCAACAAAAAACGGGCTGGCAGCCTTTGTTCCCGCCGGGGCAAGCCGCACGTCAGGCGCCCCGGCAGGTGCCGGTCAGTGCGGGTAGAGCGCGCCCAGGATGCGGGCGCCCGTGGCGTTTGTCACCTCCGGAAGGTTGCCGGGGATGCGGTTTAAAAACGCCCAGGCAAGCCAGGCAAAGGCCATCGCCTCAACGTGCATCGGGTCAACGCCCAAAACCGAAGTCGAGCGCACGTACATCGCGTCGCCCGCCTCGCGCCGGATCATCTGCGCCAAGGCGCCGTTGAGGGCGCCGCCGCCGCACAGATAGATTTCCTGCGTTTGGCGCGCAAAGCGCTTGACGGCGTCGGTGATCGTGCGGGCGGTGAGCATCATGAGGGTTGCCTGCACGTCGACGGGCTCCTGGCCGCTTAATTTTTCTTCGAGCCACTCGATGTTGAAGTGCTCTCGCCCCGTGCTCTTGGGCGGCTCGCGGTCAAAGTAGGGGTCTTCGAGCAGGCGCTCGAGAAGCGCTTGATCGACGTGGCCCGTTGCGCCCCAGGCGCCGTTGGCGTCGAAGTCGCGCTGCAGGTGCCGGCGGCACCAGGCGTCGAGAAGAATGTTGCCCGGCCCGCAGTCAAAGCCGATGATCTTGCCGTAGCTTCGGCGCGCGGGCAGAAACGTAATGTTGGCGATGCCGCCGATGTTGACGACGCTGCGGGCAACTTCGCCCATGAAGACCTGACGGTGAAAGGCGGGCACAAGAGGCGCGCCTTCGCCGCCCGCGGCCAGATCGCGTGCGCGAAAGTCGCTTACAACGTCCAGGCCCGAGAGCTCGGCTACGAGCGCCGGGTTGTTGAGCTGCAGCGTCCAGCCCTCTTCGGGCCGGTGGCGGATCGTCTGGCCGTGAATGCCGACGGCGGCCACGTCCTTGCGGCCGATGTCGGCAAAGTCAAGCAGCTCGTCGATGGCCTGCACGTAAAAGCGGCCAAGTTCGACCGAGGTGCGGCCCATCTCGTCGATCTCGTTGTCGCCGGGCTTGCACAGGCAGTAGAGCTTTTGCTTGAGCTCGGAGGGAAAGGCCGTGTGGTGGTGTCCGAGCAGCCGCGGCGTGCTGCCCGAGAAGTCGACGGCGACCGAATCGACGCCGTCAAGACTCGTGCCCGACATCAGGCCGAGGGTGATGGTCTTTTGCATGCGTGAAACTCTCCCTTGTGGGATCTCTTTGGTTTTCAAGGACTGTTTGTATTTTCTTTTCCCGCGCGCCGCCCCGGACAACGTTGGCTGCCTTGCAGCTCCGGATCCTTAAGGCTGCATCGTCTCCTGCGCGCCGCTACCCGGCTCGAGCTTTTTGAGCCCCGCGGTCTGAACCTTCTTTAAGAGCGCAAGGCGCGCGCGCAGCGGCGCAATGAGCACTTCCATCTGTGCGTAGCGATAGGGCGAGAGCGTTCTTTCATCGGGCAGGCGCACGGTCATCGGGTTGATCTGCACGCCGTCCATCTTGAGCTCGTAGTGCAGATGCGGCCCCGTGGCAAGGCCCGTCTGGCCCACGCGGCCGATGATCTGGCCGTGCTTGACGCGCGCCCCCTTTTTCACGTCTTTGTCAATTGAGGAGAGGTGCGCGTAGAGCGTCTGAATGTCGGGGCCGTGATTGATGCGGATGTAGTTGCCGTAGCCCGTGCCGACGCCCGCGAAGTCGACCACGCCGTCGGCGGCGGCGCGCACGATCGCGCCCCAGGGCGCACGAAAGTCCGTGCCCCAGTGCGGGCGCACGACGCCCGTGATCGGGTGGCGGCGCAAGGGAGAGAATTCGGAACTGACGCTTTTGACGTCAAGCGGCACGCGCATGAAGATGCGCTTGGCGATGTTGCCCTTGGCGTCGTAGTAGTTGCCCCCGATGCCGTCGCCGCCAAACCAGAAGAGTTCGGTCGTCTCGCCCTCGTGATCGAGCTGCATGGCAAGAAGCCTGCCGTAGCGCACGAAGCTGCCTTCGGCAAACTTGGTCTCAAAAATAAGCCGGTAGGCGTCGCCGCGCGAAAGTTGGCTCACAAGGTCAAGGTCGTAGTCAAAGGCCGAGTGCATCTGCCGCACGACGGGCTGCGGCACGCCGCTTTTTTGCAGGCTCTCATCGACCGAGCTGCCGACAAAGCCGTTGACCATCGTAAGTTCCACGTCGTACTCGTAAGGGGAGACGGTAAGCGTAAGCGCGTCTTTGTCGACCTTGCCGCCTTCGGTCTGCGCGCCGCGGCGCACGTGAATCACCCGGCCTTCGTTGGTGACGTCGCTGTCAAGATAAAGCTTGAGATCCTGCAGCTTGCCGTCTTTTCTCGCCACGGCCGAGACAAATTGTCCGGCGTGGGGGTTGACAAGCGCTGCTCCTTCGGGGTGCGAGGCAATAAAGCGCCGCGCCTGCTCGTCGCGAATCGAGAGGCGTGCAAAAAGAGAAGTGAGAGTTTCAGAGGGCCGCACGAAGATGTCGTGGGCGATGGGTTCGGGCACGGCCTCGATGGCCGCCATCTGGTTTCTCAAGTCGGGCAGGCGCACGACTTCGGTGGTGAGCACCTGATTGGGCGCGGCCGAGAGCGTCTCGTCGGGAATCGAGAGGTAGAGCGCGGCCGTGGCCGCCACGGGCAGGGCGCAGAAGATGCCGAGCGCCACAAGCGAGGAGCGCGTAAAGCCT
This sequence comes from Sutterella sp., assembly GCA_019418605.1. GTDB lineage: Bacteria > Pseudomonadota > Gammaproteobacteria > Burkholderiales > Burkholderiaceae_F > Duodenibacillus. Next base: position 4,751 of record DYBN01000004.1, read on the forward strand.
CCTGCGCCCACGGGCGAGAGATGCCGCGAACGCACCAGGTCAAGGACCGCGCGGCCGATGCGGCAAAGCTCCTTGCCGACGAGATACTGTGAGGACATGCCCTTTAAAAAAGCAGACAAACACCCCGGCGAAGGCTTGGCTCAAGCGCAAGGCCCTCGTGCGGAAGTTTTACGGATGCTCCTCATTGTAGCGAGGCTTGCCCGTGCGGGCGCACGAAAAAACGTGAGCCGCTGTTTCCTTCGCTTCTCACGGCACGGCCGCGTACTGCGCAAACGCGCGTTTTTGCTGAACAAAGACAAGGCACGCCCGCATCAGGGAGCCGTCTTGGGAAAAAGAGGCGCAGTGCTTGTCCTCCTGCAGCCGCCGGACTCCGTCTTCAAGGAGGAGCGATGCAGCCTCTTTGGGTTTCCTTGCGAACTTGATTTCAAAAAGCCAGCTGCGGCTTCCTGCGTCAACTTCCAGAGCGCTGCGGCCGTGCGCGGCGTGAATTTGGGCCGGGCACATGGCCGCTCCGAAGAGAAGCACCTGCAAAAACGCGCAGCAGGAGGCCTCGTCCACAATCGGATATCGCGGATGGGCAAGGACCTCGAAGACGGCATTGAGAATGTCGACGGCTTCCTCAAGGGCGCCCTTGCCCAGCGCATTCCTGAGCCTGACAATTCCCGTCTCGTCGCGCCTGACGCCGGCAAGGAGCTCGTCGGCGTAAAGAGCGGCCATGTAGCTTCGGACGTCCTCATTCGGGTAGCCGAGCTCAACGACACCGTCGCTTTTTGCGGCTTTGATGCCGAGGTAGCCCGCCTGCGCCACAAGCACGGGAGAAGGAATCGCCCCGCATTGCAAAGGAGCGCGCAGCTTTGCGACCTCAAGCGTCAACGGCTGATCGAACATCTGCGGATCAGCCATCTTGTGAGCTTTGAGGAAGTTCATGAGCACGGAAGGGTGTCCTGCGCTCTCGCACCAATAGCTTCGGAACTTGTTGTAGGGCCGGTCGAGGAACTTGAGGACGGACCACGGGCAGAACACGCGGCTTGCGGCCTGTTCGTCAAAACAAAATCCGGCGTAGTGGGTGCGCAGCGCGTCGATCAACGTCTTCCGATCAAGATTTAGAACTTTCTGCGCTTGATCCAGATGGGGACCAAAAAACCGTTCGAGTTCTTCTTCGTCAAAGCCTGGCAGCGCTGCATACCTTGGCTCGAGCGAAATGTCCTCGAGCCCGTTGACCTCTGAGATGCCGGTGTTGCCAAGCTTTGTGATGCCTGTCACAAACAGAAAGCGAAGGCAGTCTGTGGCCGCGTTGACGGTGAGAAAAAACCGCCTCATGAGCTGCCCGACGCTGGCAGAGAGCTTTTCGTCGTGTAGGCAGGCCGCAAGCGGCGCATCGTATTCGTCGATCAGCAAAACCAATGAGCCGGCAGGAAGCCTCGACATCCAGCCCTTGATTTGCTCAAGGAGACCGCCGCCCGCACGATCGTATACAAACCCGGCGGCGCGAAAGTCTCTGCGCAGCATTTCAAAGAAGCCTTCCTTGAAGTCGTCAAAGTCGGAAAATATCTTTGCCAAGGAAAAATCAAGCCGCACGACGGTGCAAGGAGGTTCTTTCTTCCAAAGCTTTTCGATTGCAAGCCCCTTGAAGTCCCTGAGACCGTACTTAAAAAGCGACTTGAATGTCGACAAAAGAAGCGACTTCCCAAAGCGACGCGGGCGGACAAGGAAAATCTTTTGTGTCGTCGAGCAAAGCTCATGGATCAGCGCCGTCTTGTCAACGTAGATTTGGCCAGCCTGCCTCAGCTGCGAAAAGCCCGATGTACCAATGGAAAGTGGTTGGAGCTGCATGATTGGAAAGGACGGGTTGAGGGTTTGGGCGGCACCGAAGAAGTGTTTTTGATTCGTGACGAGAAACGAAAGGCAAGGGAGCCGTCGGCATTTTTTGCGTCTTCGCGCATGCGAGAGAGGCGATGAGCGCGGGCAATGATCAAAGGAAACGAAAAGCGCGCTGCAGCTTGAGCTGGCTCACGAGCATTGGCAACAGGCGGGTGTCATCCTTGGGCTCGACATGGCCAGCGATCGTCTCTCCATTGTAACAAGGCCCGCTTGTGCGCACGTGTCTCAAACGGGAAGGTTCCTGCGGTCTTGCAGCGCGGGTTCAAGCGCCTGGCAGGCCGTGTCGATGAAGCCTTGGACGGCGTGCGGGATGTAGCCCCACTTTTTCCAGACAAGCGAGAGCTCGTTGACGGGGAGCTCGCCGTCAAGTGCGTAAAGCGCCACGCCCCGGCGGCGGCAGTCTTCGGCAATTGTCGATGGAATAAGGGCGGCGCCGATGCCCGCCTCAATGAGCGAAGGCACGGTCAAAATGGATTGGGTCTCAAGGGCAACGGGCAGATTGATGCGGTGTCGGGCGCACAGCCGCTCGAAGTACTCGTGAAAAATCTGGCCGCGCTTCATGATGACAAAGGGCGTGCCTTCGAGCGCCTTGAGATCGATGGCGGGCGGCTTGTCCAAGGCTGCGGGATGAAGCCTGGCATAGGGGTGATCCGGCGGCAGCCCCACGAGGACGTCTTCCTGGTACACCACACGGTGCGCAAGAGCGCCCGTTACAAGCGACGTGATGATGAAGGCGCAGTCAACGCCGCCGGATTCGACAAGATCCGACAGCTCGGCCGTCGCCCGTTCCTCGATGCGCACCATGATGCCCGGGTAGCGCCGCTTGAAAACCGACAGGACGGGATTGAGCAGCGTTGCCGTTCGGTATTGCGTCGAGCCGATGATGACCGTGCCGGTTTTAAGTCCCCGCCGATCGGCAAAAAAGCGCCGGCAGCGCGCGTCGATGCGCTCGATTTCGCGCTGTGCCTCAATGAGGGCCTCTCCTTCGGCCGTGAGCGTCCAAGGCGTTGTCGAGCGGTCAAAGATCGTGATCTCGTAGTCGGCCTCCACGCGCTTGACGTACTGGCTCAGGGAGGGCTGCGAGACAAAGAGCTTGCGGCTTGCGGCCGCAATGGAGCCGGTGCTGATGATGGCTTCAAGGTGCTTGAGAATGGTCTGGGCCACGGCGGGAGGAGGGGAGTTGAGTTAACAGAAAAGTTAAGTCTAGTCATCAGAAATAATATTTTTCAAAACTTGGAGCCGTCACTACACTTTTTCCCGTCAAGCGTGAGATCTCAAGAGCTTGCTTTTTATGCAACACCCTAAAAACCGTGCCCCGGGCTGCACGATCGGCTGCCCGCGCCTGCGCACGGCAGGAGAAGCTGCTCATGCACGATCTCATCATCAGAAACGGCCGCGTCGTCGACTGGCGCAACCGCATCAACAGCGTCTGCGACATCGCCGTCGAACAAGGAAAAATCGCCGAAGTCGGCCGCGTCAGCGGGCCGGCGCGACGCGAAGTCAACGCCGCAGGCCTCATCGTAGTTCCCGGCATCATCGACACCCATATGCATGCCTCAAGCTGGCTCGGCGGCCCGATGGGCTGCAGGATGCTCGCTCTGGCAGGCGTGACAACCGCTCTCGAAATGGCAGGCCCCGTCGAGAGCGTCAAGCGCAATCTCAAGGAATGCGGCTGCGGCATCGCACTGGGGTGCCTTCAGTGGCTGCGGCCCGGCATCAATCTCCCGACGAACGATCCGACGGACGAAGACATTGAGCGCGCTGCGGCCGACGCTCTTGCCAAAGGGGCCTTTGGCGTCAAGCTTCTCGGCGGGCACTACCCGTTGACGCCGCAGGCAAGCGCACGCGTGATCAAACGCTGCGCTGAGAGAGGCCTCTATATTGCCGTGCACGCCGGCACCACAACGCAAGGCTCAGACATTCGGGGCATGCGGCAGATCATTGAGCTTGCCGACGGCGCGCCCTTTCATCTTGCGCACGTCAATGCCTACTGCAGGGGCGCGGTGCTCGAACTCAAGGATGAGCTTGATCTCGCGCAGCGCCTGCTTGCCGCGCACCCCGAAATCGACTCGGAGAGCTACCTCGCCTCGATCAACGGTAGCTTCGGCAAGTGCGTCGACGGCATTCCCGAAAATCCCATTGCCCGCAACTGCCTCAAAAGCAGGGGCTATCGCGTGGACGCGCAAGGCATGCGAGATGCGATTGCCGACGGTTTTGCGCACGTTCATGCAGTCAAAGACGGCGTCACGGTGCTCGTTGAGCCGCAAGAAGGGCTCTCCTTGTGGGAGGCCGCGGGCAGCGACGTACCGGTGAGCTTTGAAGTCAATCCCGCGCTCTCAAGATTTTTCTTTGCTCTTGCCAGACGCGCACGCACCGACGACTTCCTCGTCGACAGCTTTTCTACCGACGGCGGCGGGATTCCCCGCAACGTCATCGTCTCCCACGGACTGAGCCTTGTGAAGTTCGGCGCGCTCTCGCTTGAGGAATTCGTGCGCAAGTCGAGCTTTGCCGGAGCAAGGCTGCTCGGACTTGCCAACAAAGGGCACTTCTCGGCGGGGGCCGACGCCGACATCACGGTCATCGACTATGACAAGGGGCAGGCGGTGCACTCCTGGAGCATGGGCAGGCCCGTGCTTGAAAACGGCGTCGTTGTGGGAACCGGAGGAACGCTTGTTGCGGGTGAATCCGGCAGAAAGGCCGCGCAGGAGGCGGGGCTCGACTTTTATTGCGCCGACATTGAAGGGCTCTTTGAGTACCGCTCACACCGCCTTGAGGCGGCAGCGGCGGACTCGGGCCTGCAAGCTCAGCGGCACTGCGCGTAGGAGGCGGAAATGATCTGGCTTGGAGTTTTGATCGTCATCGGCACGTTTTGGTTAATCTACAAAAACTACGAAGCGCGCCTCGTTCTCTTTTTGTCGGGCATGGTGATGACGCTTGCGGGCACGCTGCTTGCGGGTTCTTCGACGGGGTTTTCCGCTGCCGTGGACGCCTTCGTCAAGCAGTTTGTCAACGCCGGGCTCGTGCCCACTTACACAACGGTGATGGGCTTTGGCTACGTCATGAGCTTTACAAAGTGCGCCGATCACCTCGTCAACGCGCTCGTGCGGCCCTTGGCAAAGGTGCCGATGCTCGTGATTCCCGGCGCGGTCGTCATCACCTGGCTTCTTAACATCGTGCTGCCTTCGGCCGTGGGCATTGCGGCCGCCGTGGGCGTGCTGCTCATTCCCGCTCTGATTGCGCTGAAGGTGCGCCCCGTGATGGCGGCGGCAGCCGTTTTCTTGGGAACCTGGGGCTCTGTCGTAAGTCCGGGACTGATGTTTAATCCCCAGGTCGCGGACCTCGCCTTCAAGGCCGGTGAAATTGACGCGCCCGACGCCATGGTCGTCATCATGGCCGAATTCGTGCCGGCCTTCGCAGGGGCGCTCGTTGCGGCCGTTGTGCTCGCCGCTCTTGCTCTGTTTTTAAAGGAAGGCGTCGGCAGTCAGAGCGAGGCTCTGAAGATGCAGGCCGAGGCCGCGGCCGACTTCAAGGTGAACTACTTTTACGCGGCTGTGCCTGTGCTCCCGCTGTTTTTGCTCGTGATTGCCTCAAAGCAGGTCGGCTGGCTTCCCAACGAGGTCTTCACCGTGCCCTGCTGCATGCTCATCGGCACGGGCGTGGGTCTGGTGATAGGCCTTGTCAACCGTCTCAAGGCGGGCGACATTTCCAAAAAGTTCTGCCGCGGCTGCGGAGACGCCTTCTGCGACGTGGCGCTTTTGATTGCAGCGGCCGCCGTCTTTGCCTCGGGCATGAAGTCAATCGGCCTGACGGGCGCATTGGTTGAAGCCATGAAGGGATCGGAGTCGGTTGCGATGGTCTCGGCCGTCGTCGGTCCCTGGCTGATGGCCGTCGTGTGCGGTTCGGGCAATGCTGCGGCTTTGGCCTTCAATGAGGTGATTACGCCGCACGCGGCCGACTTCGGCATGACGGTCGTGCAGCTTGGCGCCGTGGCTCAGGTGGCCGCAGGTCTCGGGCGGACGATCTCTCCGGTTGCGGGCGGCGTCATTGTCATTGCAAGCATCGCAGGCGTCAATCCCATGGACATCTGCAAGCGCACCTTCGTGCCCGTGTGTGCGGCGCTTGTGATCTTCACGGTCGGGATGTACCTCTTCTGATTTCAAAGAAGAGAGAAGGGCGGTGAAAACGCCGGGGTCTGTGCAGCGCAGCTTTCGAGGCGCCGGACTGCATGAGAAGACCCCGGCGTCCGGATCAAAAGGATCCGGATGGGGTGCACTTGAGTTTTTACCAGGCGTAGGCTTCGGGCGCCTCGCCGCCCGGTCCCGGGAAGATCGCCTCAAGCTCGGCCTTCATCTCGGGGTTGAGCGTGATGTCGCAGGCCTTGACCGAGCTCTCGAGCTGCTCGAGCGTGCGCGGGCCGATGATGGGGCAGGTGACGTCCGGATTGGCAAGCACCCAGGCAAGCGCCACGTCGGCGGGCGCAACGCCGTATTTGGCGCAGCAGGCCTCGTAGGCGGCGATGCGCTCGACAAACTTCGGGTCACGGATGGGCAGGGAGGGATTGTCGCGGCGGTGGCGCTGCGCGGCCTTGGCAAGAGCGCCCGCGAGCAGTCCGCCGTCAATCGGGCTGTAGGTGAGCACGCCCATGCCGTGATAGCGGGCCGACGGGAGCACCTCAAGCTCGATGGCGCGGCAGGCAAGACTGTAGCGGCTCTGCTCGCTTACGAGTCCCAGCATGCGGCGCGCCCGCGCTTCGCCTTGCGCGGCGGCAATGCCCCAGCCCGGGAAGTTGCAGCTGCCGATGTAGAGCACCTTGCCCTGGCGCACCAGCACGTCCATGGCCTCCCAGATTTCCTCCCAGGGCGTGGTGCGGTCAAAATGGTGCATCTGCCAGAGGTCGATGCGGTCGGTTTTCAAGCGCCGCAGGCTGTCCTCGCACGCCTGCCGGATGTGGTAGGCCGACAGGCGGCCGCCGTTGACGCCGTTGATCATGGGCTGATAGAGCTTGGTGGCGACGACAACTTCGTTGCGCTTGCCGGACTTTTGCAGCCACTCGCCGAGTATCTCCTCGGAGATGCCGTATCCCAAGGGGATGTCGGGGCGCTGCGGGCCGCCGTAGACGTCGGCCGTGTCGATGAAGTTGATCCCTCTATCAAAGGCCGCGTCGAGAATCTCAAAGCTTGCTTTTTTATCGGTGACGTCGCCGAAATTCATCGTGCCAAGGCACAGGCGGCTGACAAAAAGGCCGGTGCGCCCGAGTTTTTTGTACTGCATCTGTGTTCTTCTCCGAAAAAAAAGAGAAACGTGGTTTGAAGCGCGAACCATTGTGCGGGGAGACTGTCGCGGGCTTTTGAGAAGCCGGCCTTTTTGCTCTGCGCCGGCAAGGTGCTGCGAACTTCAGGCAAGAGGCGCGCGGATGGCAGAAATCAAGGCGGCGAAAGGCCGGCTTGCTACAATGCACGCCGCCCCCGGCGGGGGAAGCCGGGGAGAAGCGCGGCGCGCCGGACGCGCGCTTAGTGTTTTTTCCCTTTTGATGCAGACTCTTTCAAAGCGAGCAAACAACACCGATGTCGGAAGCAACGATTCAGGAGCAGGAACGCAAATACGAAGTCACGCCGGATATTGTCGAAGCAATGGATACGATTCGCCGCGGCGTGGATACGCTTTTGATTGAAAGCGAACTCGAGCAAAAGCTCGCGCGCGCCAAGGCCGAAGGCAGCGCCCTGCGCTGCAAGCTTGGGCTTGATCCCACGGCGCCCGACATTCACATCGGCCACACGGTGGTGTTAAACAAGCTGCGCCAGCTCCAGGACCTCGGCCACAAGGTGATCTTTTTAATCGGCGACTTCACGGCCGCCATCGGCGATCCTTCGGGGCGCAACATCACGCGCCCGCCGCTGTCAAACGAACAGATCCGCGTCAACGCCGAAACCTATCTGGCGCAGGCAGGGCTCGTGCTTGATCTCGAAAAGACCGAGGTGCGCTACAACTCCGAGTGGTGCAGCAAGCTTGGCGCCGAGGGGCTCATCAAGCTTGCAAGCCGCTACACCCTCGCCAGGCTTCTCGAGCGCGACGACTTTGCCAAGCGCTATGCCGAGCAGGCGCCCATTGCCATGCACGAACTCATCTACCCCCTGATGCAGGGCTACGACTCGGTGGCGCTTCAGGCCGACCTTGAGCTCGGGGGGTCGGACCAGCGCTTTAATCTCCTCGTCGGGCGCGAGCTGCAGCGCCAGTACGGGCAGCCCGCGCAGTGCATCCTGACGATGCCGCTTCTGGTGGGCCTTGACGGCGTCAACAAGATGAGCAAGTCGAAGAACAACTACATCGGCATCACCGAGTCGGCCGACGAGATGTTCGGCAAGGTGATGAGCATCTCCGATGAGCTCATGTGGAACTGGTACGACCTCGTGAGCCTGAAGTCAAACCGCGAGATTGCCCTGTTAAAGGAGCAGTGCGCGCAGGGGCGCAACCCGCGCGAGGCGAAGGTGCTGCTTGCCAAGGAGATCATCACGCGCTTTCACGATGCGGCTGCGGCCGACGCCGCCGAGGCCGAATTCAACGCGCGCTTCAGAGCGGGCGCCGTTCCTTCCGACATTGAAAGCGTCACGGTGCAAAGCGGCGAGGACGGCACGATTGGACTCGCGCGCTTATTAAAGGAAGCGGGGCTTGTGCCGAGCACGAGCGAAGCCAACCGCAACATTGAACAAAACGCCGTGCGCATCAATGGCGACCGTGTTTCCGACAAGGGCCTGAAGATTCACAAGGGCGAGGTGCTCACGATTCAGGTGGGCAAGCGCCGCTGGGCCCGGGTGACCGTGGCGTAATGCACGAAGAACCAAAGACCGGTCTGGTCTGCGATTAAAAAGGCTCGAAGGAGACACAAACGAGATGATTGCGCTCCTGCAGCGTGTGGCCGGCGCCGCGGTGTCCGTCGACGGCGAGGAAGTGGGCAAGGCCGGGCGGGGCCTTCTGGTGCTTGTGTGCGCCGTCAAGGGCGACACGCCCGAGAAGGCCCGCGCGCTTGCCTCACGCGTTCTTCGCTACCGCATCTTTGAAGACGACGCGGGCAAAATGAACCGCTCGGTGACCGACGTCGGAGGCGACATTCTCGTGGTCTCCCAATTTACGCTGGCGGCCGACACGAGCAGCGGCAACAGGCCGAGCTTTTCCCCTGCGGCCGATCCCGAAACGGGACGCGCGCTCTACGAACTCTTTGCAAGCGAGTGCGCCAAAGGGGGCCTTAAAGTGGCCACGGGACGCTTTGGCGCGCACATGGCCGTGCAGCTTGTCAACGACGGGCCCGTGACGATTTGGCTTGAAAATTAGCGACAAGCCCGCCGTGGAGGCGGGCGCGCTTCAAAAGCAGCCTTCTCGCAGGGCGCACAAAGAAAAACGGACCCAAAGAAAAACGGGCAAAACGGGCTTGTCCGGGCGTTGAAGGACACGCGGACAGGCCCGTTGGCTTTTGTCTGCAGCAAGATTCCAGTGAAGCGGCCTCGCACGGGCGTGCCGCTTCCTTGCAGCGCTTAATCCTCCTCGGCCTTGCGGCTGAACTTGCTTGCGAGCTCGGCCTGCTTTTGCGCGGGCACGGGCTGGTAGCCCGCAAGGTCCATCGTGAAGGCGCCTGCGCCCTGCGTGATCGCGTGCAGGCGCGTGGCATAGCCGTCAAGCTCCGAGAGCGGGGCCGTGGCGCGGATTTCCATCAGGCCGCCGGGCAGGTTGTCGGTGCCCGCGATCTGGCCGCGGCGGCTTGCGAGGTCGCCCGTGATGTCGCCCATGCAGCTGTCGGGCGCCGTGATGAGAATCTCCACGATCGGCTCGAGCACCTGGGGGGCTGCCTTTGCGAGCGCATCGAGCATCGCCTTTCTGCCGGCTGCAACGAAGGCGACTTCCTTGGAGTCGACCGGGTGCGACTTGCCGTCGTAGACCACCACGCGCAGGTCCTCAATCGGGTAGCCCGCGACGTAGCCCTGCGAGAGCACCTCGCGCACGCCCTTTTCAACGGCCGGGATCAGGTTGTAGGGAATGACGCCGCCCTTGACCTGGTCGACGAACTCAAAGCCCGATCCGCGCGGCAGCGGCTCCACGCGCAGATACACCTCGCCGAACTGGCCGGCGCCGCCCGTTTGCTTCTTGTGGCGGGCGTGCCCTTCGGCGGGCTGGCTGATCGTTTCGCGGTAGGGCACCGACGGGTTGCTCGTGATCACTTCGAGCTTGAACTGATCCTTCATGCGCTCGAGCACCGTGCGCACGTGCATCTCGGTGAGCCCGCGCAGGACGGTTTCGTTGAGCACCACGTCGTGGTCGACGGCAAGCGTCGGATCCTCGGCGAGCATCTTGTTTAAAACTTCGCTCATGCGGCCTTCATCGCCGCGGCGAGCCGGTGCGATCGCAAGACCGAACATGGGCTTGGGGAAGGGAAGAGGCCGCATGCGGATGCCGTCGTCGGCGGGGTCCGAGTGCAGGATGCAGCCGTAGGTGAGCTCGTCAATTTTGTTGAGAGCCCCGATGTCGCCCGGGTGCAGCTCGTCGGTCTCGGTCGTGTTCTTGCCCTGAAGCAGCAGGGGACGCGCCACCTTGATGGGCTTTTTGATGTCGTCGACATACAGAGTCGACCCCGGGGTGATGCGGCCCTGGTGCACGCGAAAGACGCCGATCTTGCCCACAAACGGGTCGCTTACCACCTTGAAGACGTGCGCGATGACGGGCTTGGAAGCGTCAGGCGTCGTCGTCACCGGGTTGCCGTCCTTGTCGGTAAAGAGCGCATCGTTGGCTTCGGCAGGCGAGGGCAGATGGCGGATGATGACCTTCATGAAGTCGCGGATGCCGATGAGCTTTTTGGCGCTCGTAAAGCAAACCGGAATGATGTGGCCCTCTCTGAGCGCCTTTGTAATCGGCGCGTGCAGCGTGGCCGGGTCGGCGTCGCCCTCTTCGAGGTAGCGCTCCATCGTCTCGTCGTCGACTTCGACCACGCGCTCGATGAAGGCGCGGTGCACGTCGTGCACGCTCATGATGTCGGCGTCGCCGTGGTCGCGGTCAAAGCAGTCGATGACGCGCGTGGCGCCCTTGGTGGGAAGATTGATGGGAAGAACACCGCTGCCGAAGGCTTCCTGCAACTCTTTGAGAAGCGCGGTGAGGTCAACGTCGGGCGCATCGATCTTGTTGATGATGATGACGCGGCACAGACCCCGCTCCTCGGCCCACTTCATCATGCGCCGGGTCATGAGCTCGATCCCCTTGGTGGCGTCGACCACGACGGCCACCGACTTCACGGCGTCCAGGGCCGAAAGAGCCTGACCGACGTAGTCCGGATACCCCGGGGTGTCGATGACGTGAATGCGTACGGGAGTCAGGTCGGGCATGGCGGTCTCAAGGTGCACGACGGCCATGCGAAGCGAATGGCCTGCTGCCTTTTCCTGCGGATCGTTGTCGCAGACGGTGTTGCCGCGCTCAACGCTGCCGACTTCAGCGATCGCACCCGAGCGCATGAGCATGGCTTCGATAAGACTCGTCTTGCCGCTCGCGCCGTGCCCGACCAACGCTATGGTACGAAGGTTTTCTGTGGGGAAGTTCGACATACAAATCCTCCGGTATTTGTCACAAACGAATTTCGTTCATTCTGCACCCAAGGAGTGCAAAAAGACAAACGCGCCGCGCGCAAAGCCTCCGGCCGGCGGCCTTCTGACTTTCATATGGCAAAAGACGTAGGGATTTCTCCTTTGGGGCTTTGCCCGTCCCGGCCGTCAGGTCCGGCGGGCCGCACCGATATGATCAAAAAAGGGAAAAGGCGCGTGTTTTGCCTTTCGCGCAAAGCCCGCGGCTTGATCCGCAGGCGCAGCCCGCGTGAAAAGCAAGCGCCCTTTGAAACTCCTTTTTGATCGACGGAGGCAAACATGAATCGATTGGCAAAAGGCGTTGTTGCGGCCGCTCTCGCGGCTTTCTGCGTTTCGTCGGCTTTAGCCGAAGAGGGCGCCAAGCGCCCGCGCGAGTACGGCATTGAAATCGGCGTGCTGCAGCCCGGGCCCAACAATGCGATTACCGACGTCAAGGGCGTTTTGGTCGGGCAGGTGAACGTGCATGACGACGCCCGCGGCGCGCACACGGGCGTGACCGCCGTGCTGCCGCACGCGGGCAACATCTTCAAGTCCAAGGTCCCTGCGGGAATTTTCTTGGGCAACGCCTTCGGCAAGCTTGCGGGCTACCCGCAGGTGAAGGAACTTGGCAACATCGAAACGCCCATCGTGCTTACCAACACGCTTAACATCGCCGCGGGCCTTGACGGCATCATCGACTACACCTTCTCCTTTGAAGACAACAAGAACGTGCGAAGCGTCAACGGCATCGTCGGCGAAACCAACGACGGCGGCATCAACGACATCCGCGCGCGCTTTGTCACGAGCAAGGACGTGCTCGCGGCCATCAAGGGCGCCAAGTCCGGGCCCGTTGAAGAAGGCTCGGTCGGCGCGGGCTCGGGCACCAAGGCCTTTGGCTTTAAGGGCGGCATCGGCACGGCCTCGCGCGTGCTGCCTTCGAGCATGGGCGGCTGGACCATTGGCGTGCTGGTGCAGACCAACTTCGGCGGCCTCCTCACCATTGACGGCGTTGAGGTCGGCAAGGCGCTCGGAGGGTACCCTTATCAAAAGGAGATTGAGAGCGCCGACGGCTCGATCATGATGGTCGTGGCTACCGATGCGCCGCTTGAAGCCCGCAATCTTGAAAGGCTTGCCAAGCGCGCCTTCATGGGCATGGCAAAGACGGGCGGCGTGGCCTCAAACGGGTCGGGGGACTTCGTGATCGCCTTTTCGACCGCCGAAGACATGCGCGTGCCTCATGAAGCCAAGGCCCTTGCCAAGGTAAACATGAACGTCGTGCAAAACGACGACATGACGCCCATCTTCATGGCCGCCATCGAGGCCACCGAAGAGGCGATTGTCAATTCGCTTTTTGCCGCAACCGACGTCAAGGGCTATGACGGCAAGGTTTCCAAGGCGCTGCCGATCAAGACCGTGCTTGAGATGATGCAAAAGGAGGGAAAGCTCAAGGGCGCGGCCAAGTAGGAAGCGCGAGCGCAAAAAAAACGGGGAGGCGAAACCGCTTCCCCGCTTGGCAAAGACCGGGCGCGAGGCCCCTTTGGTCTTTTTGTCCTTGCGATTTACTGATCTTCAGGCTTTAGATCTTGCCCACGAGCTCGGTCGAGGGCGTGAGCGTCTTGTCGCCCGGGCGCCACTTGGCGGGGCAGACTTCGGCCGGGTTGGCGGCCACGTACTGCGCGGCCTGAACCTTGCGCAGCAGCTCGTGCGCGTCGCGGCCGATGTTGCCGTTGTGCAGTTCGACGACCACGACCTGGCCCTCGGGGTTGACGACGAACGTGCCGCGCTCGGCCAGACCGTCCTCTTCAATGAGAACGCCGAAGTTGCGGCAGATCGTGCCCGTGGGGTCGCCCACCATCGGGAAGCGCACCTTGCCCACGGCAGGGCTCGAGGCGTGCCAGGCCATGTGCGTGAAGTGCGTGTCAGTCGACACGGAATAGATTTCAACGCCGAGCTTCTGGAATTCCTCGTAGGTGTCGGCAAGGTCCTCAAGCTCGGTCGGGCAGATGAACGTGAAGTCGGCCGGGTAGAAGAAGACGACCGACCACTTGCCGTGCAGATCGGCCTGCGTCACGTCAATGAAGTCGCCGTCCTTGAAGGCCTTGGCGGAAAAGGGAAGCACTTCGGTGCGAAGAATCGACATAGCTAAATCTCCAAAAAGGCGTACGCAAAAAAGTCAAACAGGATTGATTCTCAATTGCGATGATTTTTCAGGTGCCTGCACTCTAACACGCAAAGCGCCCGAACAAGCCCGCGGCAAATGCAACAAATTGCGAAAGCGCTCAAATTGCGCTCCGGGCGCGCGTGCAAAATGAAGGTCAACTCATTGATTTAAAAGGAAAAATGCGCCATCCGGCAGGGGGCTTGAAAGACCCGCGGAGGATTCTTTCCCTATGAGCTTAATAGGAAATGCCAATTGCGCGGCGCCCCTTGCGCCAAAGGGCGCGATGCGCTTGCGTTGGCTCCCTGCGGCAGTGTGAAGCCTCGGCACTAGCGGGCCCTCGTTTATCATGTGGCAGGCCTTTTGACGGAGGCGCGGCAAAATCGCTTTTTTGCCTTTGGGTCCCGTCAAGGACACGAACAACACGTTTGGCACAGGGAGGCGAACAAAGCCGTGGCGTACGACAAACTCACGATGCAGGCGACCGAAGAGGAAAAGGCGCTTTTCATCCCCTTTTTTAACGAACTGATCGACGCCGCCTTCGGCGTCATTGCCTCGAAGTTTCTTCGCGGCATCCACGTCGAAGACAAGAGCAACGGCACGCCCGTGACCGAAGCCGACAAGGGGGCCGAGCGCATCATGCGCGGCATGATCGAAGAGCGCTTCCCCTCGCACGGCATTTTTGGCGAAGAGTACGGCGTGAAGGACTCTGCCGAGACCGCGGGCGTGCGCTACCGCTGGATTCTCGATCCCGTCGACGGCACGAGAAGCTTCATTACCAATTCGTTTTTATTCGGCACCTTGATTGCGCTTGAGCGTGACGAAGGCGAGGGCTTTCGGCCCCTCATTTCCTCCATTTCTCATGCCGCGGCGGGCGTGCGCACGATCGGCACGCGTGAAAAAACGACCATGTCGGTGAAAACGGCCTGCACGAGCTTTGAGCGAGAGCTGCACGTGCGGCCCTGCAGCGATCTTTCGCAGGCGACGCTTCTTGCGACAAGCCACTGGACGACGCCTGAACAAAAAGGGGATGCGCGCATGCAGAAGGTGATCGACGCCGTGAAGCTCTACCGCACGATGGGAGACTGCTTCGGGTACTTTGCCGTCGCAAGCGGCGGCGCCGACATCATGATCGATCCCGATTTGTGCTACTGGGACGTGGCGGCGCTGCTTCCCGTCGTCGAAGGCGCGGGCGGGGTCATCACCTCCGTCTCGGGCGGCAATCCCTTGAAAGAGCTTTCGGCCGTCTGCACGGCCGGAGGCCCGGTTCACGAGCAGGTGCTCGCGATGCTGCGCTAGCGCCGCGGCGCCCCGGCGGAGCCCGGTGCCGGGGCGTGTCGCCGCAGCCGGCGCGGGGAGGCTTTCAGAGATAATCCTTCAAAATGCAGTAATTTGAAGTTTTAAGCTGATGAAAAGTCCAAAGGCGCCTGCGGGATAATCCTACGTGTGAAGGGGTTTTCGGCCCGCAGGCGCCTCTTTACAATGCCTCGGATCGGACGTGACGGGAGTAGTTGAGCACCTACGTCCGATAGACCGTCAAGGCGGGAATTGATTCAATTGTCGCAAGCGCCGCTATCGCGCTTTTCCCGCCGGTCTTGTTTTGTGCAAGGAGCATCCCCATGCAAAACACCATCAAACTCTCCGCTCTCGCAGTCGGAGCAGCGCTTTTTTCTCTTTCCCTTCAAGCCCAGGCCTGTTCCACCGTCATCGTCGGCAAGGACGTCTCCGAGACGGGCAACATTCTCATCGCCCACAACGAAGACAACGGCGGGCGCATTCTGACCGCGCAGTACTGGGTGCCGGCGGCAACTCACAAAAAGGGCGAAATGATCGAATACGAGCCCGCCGCAGCCAAGATTCCGCAGGTTGAAAAGACCTTCGGCTTTTACTGGTCGCAGACCTTCGATCCGTCCGGCGCCTCGTTTTCCGACGGCTTTGTCAACGAAAACGGCGTCGTGATCGTCTCCAACGCCTGCACGGGCATCTACGAAGACGACATCATGCCCGTCAAGGACGGCGGCATCGGCTACGGCATTCGCCGCGTGATGGCCGAGCGCGCAACAAGCGCACGCAATGCCGTGGACATCGCCATTGATCTTTTAAAGACCTACGGGTACTTCTCTGAGGGCCGCACCTACACGATTGCCGATCCAAAGGAGGCTTGGCAGATTGCCATTCATCAGGGAAACACATGGGTCGCGCGCCGCATCAAGGACAATGAAGTCGTCTACATCCCGAACAACTTTATGATGGACAAGGTCGACGCCACCGACACGGAAAACGTGATCGTGGCTCCGGGCATGATTGAGCGCGCCATCAAAAACGGCCGCTACAAGCCCGCCCGCGAAGGCGTCTACAGCGACTTCAACTTCCGCAAGGCGGTCGCGCCCGATGAAAGGCGCCAAGCGCAGTACAACCAGTCGAGAAACCGCATTGCCTGGAAAATCATCACGGGCAAGGTGATTGAAGATCCCCAGCAGTTCCCCTACAGCGTCGTGCCGCAAAAGAAGTTTGGCGTAGCCGATCTCAAGGAGCTTTTGCGCTCGCACGAGGCCGAAATCGGCGACGATGCCGGGTGGTACCATCACAAGGGCTTTGGCATCTGCCGCCCGACGACGCATGAGTCGGTGGTCTACGACATTCGTCCCGAACCCTTGATGATTGCAGGCTACCGCACGCTCGCGCGCCCCTGCGAGACGCCCTACGTGCCGTTCTACCCGCTTGCCAAGCCCGCCGAGGGAACGGCGTTTTTGGACTGGCAGACCGCAACGGCCGAGCAGTTCAAAGGCACGCCCGAGCACTTCTCGTATCGCCCCGACTGGAGCGTGTGGCGCTTCGTTGAAGCGGCCAACACCTTTGACTACCAAAGAGACGATCTGAAGGAAAACGGCGAGTTCATCCGCTCGCTTGAGGCGGGCTGGGCGCAGCAGCAAAAGGTTGTGGACGCCCGAGCGAAGATGCTCTTTAAGGTCTCGCCCGAGCGGGCGGCCGCCTATCTGCACGCCTGGAACGATCAGGTCTTTGCTGATGCCGCCGCGCAGGTGAGCGGCCACAGGCTTCAGAAGGCCCCGCACGCCGTCTCCGTTCTTGCCGACGTCATCGACCCCAAGAGCAGCGAGACGGTCGACATCGTGCTCTACGGCGACAAGACGCTTGACGTCAAGAAGGTGGACGCCTCGCGCATCCACGCCGGCGTCGGCCGTGCGTCCGTGGGCGCCAACGGCGTCGTGGGCGATCTTGCCAAGCCAGTCTCGCAGAGCGTGCGCGACATTGACGGCGACGGAACGCCTGATCTGATCATGCAGTTCAAGCAGGCCGATCTTGCCAAGTACATGATCGCGGGCGCCGCCTACGATGTGTGGGTCTACGGCTTTGCGGGAGAAAAGCGCATCACGGCCTTTGACACCGTCGGCGTTGCTTCCGAAGGCTACAAGGGACCGCAAAAGCGCACCCGCGCGCATGATCTCTAACTGAGAAAAAGCCTGCCCGAGAGGCGTTTCTCGGGTTTCCCGGCCCTCAATATCCTGCCTTGCTCATTTGGGCGGGATTTTGAGGGGGTTGGGGAGAAGGGCTTTGATTGAAGGGCTGCCGCAAGCTTTCCAAAGCGCTTGGACAGCCCTTCGATTTTGCGGCAGCCCGCAACTGGATGCGGCCAAACCCGCGTTAGGCGGTCTGGAAGATGCTTTGCGGGCAGCGATTTGACAAGACGTCACTCTTTCAGATTGGCGGCCTGATGCCGGCCGTCCGATGAAGCCGCTAGAAAACAGGAAAGTATGGCGTCCCAGGGTTTCGTGTTCCCAAGCTTGCTGCGGCCTTTTGAATGCAGGAAGCCGCCTTCTCAAGACTGCTTTACAAACGCGGGACGAAAGACAAGCTCACGCCTTCTTCCCGTCGAGAAGCCGGCTGAGGAGGGGAGCGTCGGTGGCGCTGACGGGCTTTTCCGTCAAGGCATCATGAATCGCAACCCTCTCTCCAAGATCGCGCACGTCGTCCAAAAGCGCCATCAAGTTTTTCTCAAGCTGGGAAAAGAGCGCGATAGTATCGAAGAGGGCAAGGCAATTTAGGCCGCAGACCTCGATTTCTGAGCGAGAGGCCTTTGCTCGCCTGGCGGCGATGCTGCAGATGTTCGCGACAACTTCGAGCTGCATGGCCAAATGCCCGTTTCGATCGATCTTGTTGTCTCCGACCTTCACGGAGACGATCTTTCTGTTGACCGCCGCAGAGGCTGCCTGGAAATCAGCGATCAAAGACAGCAAAGCGCGGTTGACGTCGTCGAGCTTCCTGTTGGCCTTGCTGATCCTGGCTTCGAACTTTTGCCTGACTTCCACGGCGGCATCGTCGGAGCGCGGTACTGCCGCGTTCATCAATGCAGCGGAAATTTCCGAGACGATCGACGCGATGCGGTCGCGAATGTCTTTTTTAAAGGCTTCAAGGTCAAGGAACCCGCCCGCCGTACTGTCCAGAGCAATCGTCATCACCCTTTCAACCTCTTTGCAACGCGCTCAAATAGACGGACCCGCGTCCGCCGGCGCCGTCGCCGCTGCGGGCAAGTCAGGAGAAGTCGGGAAAAGGCTCCCTGAAAGAAATCCTTCCGAAGCGCATTCCTACTTGCCCTGGGCTTCCTGCGCGAGCGGCAACAAGATTGTCATCACCAGCCCTCCTTCGGCGCGGTTGGCGGCCGTGAGCGTGCCGCCGTGGCGCTCGACGGCGCGCTTTGCAATGGCAAGCCCCAGCCCGAAGCCGTTGCCCGTGGCCTGGTTTTTGCCGCGCACGAAGGGATCAAACATCCGGGAAATCTCCTCGGGCGGCATGCCGGGGCCGTGATCGGCCACGGTCAGCCGTACGCGCGCGCCTTCAACGGCAAGGCGCACCTCGACCGTGCTTTGCGGCGGCGCATAGCGAAGCGCGTTGCGAATGAGGTTTTCCACCGCCCGCAGGAGCGTGTCGACGTGGGTGTTGACGCGCACTTCGGCGGGAGCCTCGAGGCTCACGTGCACGTCCTTGGCGCCGCCCTCGAAGTTGGCGTCGTCAACGACGGTCTCGATCAAGGGGACGATGTCGATCACTTCAAAGACCATGGGGGCGTTGTCGTCCAAGCGCGCATAGGTAAGAAGCTCGTCGACCAGAGCGTCAAGCGTCTGCACGTCGCGGTCGATGCGCTCCAAAAGCTCCGGGGCCTTCTGCGGGTTTTTCTGCGCGAGCGCCACTGCGATGCTGATGCGTGCAAGAGGACTGCGCAGTTCATGGCTGACGTCGTGGAAAAGCCTCTTTTGCCGGCCGACCAAGCCTTTGATGCGCTCGGCCATCTCGTCGAACTGCCGGGCGAGCGCGCCGATTTCGTCGTGGCGGCTGCCGAGCTCTCCTGAAATGCGCACGTCAAGGTCGCCTGCGGCCGTGCGCTGCATGGCCCAGTGCAGGCGCCGAATGGGGCGCGCCTGGCTCCAGGCAAGCGCTCCGGCAACGAGCGTTGTCGTGACCGCCAGCACGATCAGCCACACCCACCAGGGCGTATGCCAGAGCGTGCGCAAAAACGGCCTATCGGGCGGCAGGTCCGTGCGCACCGTAAAGAAGGTGCAAGGGCCCAGCCCCTCGATGTCGGCCACAACGACGCCCACGCGCCCGCAGCCGCGGTGCCCGCCGTGGCCGTGGCCGCGCCCGCGAACGAATGTTGCGGGGTCAAGGGTCTTTAATTCGGCAAGCGCCATCTCGGGCACCTTGCGGCCGCTGATTTCGCGGCCCGCGGCGTCCACTGCAAACACCTCCGGCGTGTTGTTTGCCGTGCGGTCGCGCAGCCATCCCACGAGCGCGTCGGTGCCGCCCCAGTAGGCCATGTTGAGCGCCACGTCGATTGTGCGGCACACGCGTGGGCCGCGCTCGATGGAGCCGTAGTTGCGCGGCGCATCCTGCTGATCGGCGCTCAGCGACCAGGCAAAGCCCGCCACGAGCGCGATCGTGATCCAAAGCCCGATGAAGAACTTCAGAAAAAGGCCGCTTGCGTCTGAAAATCTGCCGGTCATCGCCATCGTCGGGACCTGTGCTCAACGGGGCGCGGGCGCCTTGCGTTTTGGCCGGGCGCGCCGCCCCGAGGGAAGGAAGAGGGTTCTTTTTTTGAAAAATCAGCGCGCGGCCGTCCGGTCCACGAGCTGGTAGCCCACGCCGCGCACGCTTTCAATGGAGATGTCGTCGTGGGCGAACTCGGCCAGCTTGTGCCGAATCGACGAGATGTGCACGTCGATGGCGCGGTCGTAGCGCCCGAGGGGGCGCCCGAGAATGCGCGGGTAGATGTCGGCCTTGGCCACGGGCTCGCCTGCGTGGCGCGCGAGCATTTCAATCAAAGCAAGCTCCGTGCCGGTGAGGGACACGGGCTGCCCGTCGTAGGTGACGCGCCGCTGCGAGAGGTCAATGACGAGCTTGCCGACCTGCACGGGGCCGTTGGTGTTGTCGCCTGCGCCCGTGCGGCGCAGGATGGCGCGCATGCGGGCCACGAGTTCTCGCGGCGTGCAGGGCTTGGGAACGTAGTCGTCGGCTCCGAGCTCAAGCCCGAGAATGCGGTCGACGGGGTCGCCGCGGGCCGTGAGCATCAGCACGGGTGTTTTGTACTTCTCTCGAATCTTGGTGAGCGTTTCGGTGCCGGACATGCCTGGCATCATCACGTCGAGCACGATGAGGTCAAATTCTTCGTTGGCAAGCATCGTCAGGCCGTCAAGGCCGTTTTGCGCAGACTTGGCCTCAAAGCCTTCAAGCGTGAGATAGTCGATGAGCAGCGTGGCAAGTTCCACATCGTCGTCGATGATGAGAACCTTCTGGGGACGTGTATACATAGGCCTTTGTCAATCCAAAATTCGAGTACTGCTTGTCGTAAAACCGGTGTCTTGCATTTTTGGGCCCGCCGGGCGCCTGAAAAGGGACTTGCCGCCCGCGGCCATTGAAAAGGGAGGGCCGCAAGCCAAAGAGGCTTTCAGAGACTTTCCCTTGAGAGCAAAAGGAGCCGCTCTCAGATGCCCGTGCGCCCGGGGCCGTCCGCCAGCGGGGGCTTTTCTTTCTTTCCAGATGGAAGGAAAGCGCGCTTTCGGTCGATGCGTCCTGCGGGCGGCGGCTTTCGCGTCTTGAGTGCTTTTTGTCGAGCGCCCCTTTTTCGTGCGCATTCTCATGAGCGCATTCTCATGCATCGATTCTGCCCGAAGGGCCGGGCCGGTGCAGGATTTGCGCATTGTTCTTTGCACAACTTTGCACTTGCGGCACGAAAGTTTACTTCCCGCAGGCCAACAATAGGAGAAAGAAAAATTGGCGCGCTGCCTGCGCGTACCCCGGTTCATCTTGCGCTAACCTCAAGCCGGTAGATTGAATCGAATTTCGCACAGGAACCCCCGGTCATGACCGGGGCCGGGGCGCTGCAAGGGCCCAGGGCTTGCGCCAGCCGCCGCAAAGAGAAGAAAACCCGACGAAGCAAATCCCGCCCTTTGATAAAAGAAGATGATGCACAAGAAAGACAACTTGAAAGCGGCCCCTGAAGGCAGGAAACATGAAGCCGCGACGAAGGCCGGCCTCGGCAGAGCCGCACGCATCCTTTTTGCCGCAGGCATTTGCGTGCTTGCCGCCGGGTGCGCGAGCAACGCCGACTTTCTGGCCGAGCAAAGGGACGTCACGCCCGCGGCGTGGTCTTCGGAGATGCCGCAACTGTCTGCGGCCGGCGCTGAAACCAACCGCTACTGGTGGTCGGCCTGGAACAATGCCGAACTCAACATTCTCCTTGCCGAAGCCGCGCGCGCCAACACCGACGTGCTCACGGCGCGTGCCAACTTAAGGCAGGCCGCGGCCCTGGCCGACGAGGCGACCGCAAATCTCTTTCCGAGCCTTAATGCCTCGATGAGCGGCAGCGGCAGCCGTCAGATGAGCACGGGGGAAACGAATGAGTCCTGGAGCGCCAGCGCCCAGGCCGTCTGGTCGATTTCGCTTGCGGGCGGCAACATCGCCGCGCAAAGAGCGGCCAATCTCGAGGCCATGGCAAGCGCCATGACGCTTGAAGACACCCGCATCGCCGTCGCCTCCGAAGTGGCGCAGACCTACGTCAACCTGCGTCTTGCCTATGTGAGAAAGCGCATCGCGATCATGACGTTTGAAAACTACTCGCAGGCCTGCGACATCGCGCGCTGGCACTACGAGGCGGGGCTCTCGGACAGAACCGAGCTCGATCAGGCCATCAGCAACATGGAAGGCGCCCGCGCGCAGATTCCTCTGATGCAGGCCTCGATCGTGCAATACCGCAACGCTCTTGCGCGCTTGACGGGCCAGGCCGCTGAAACCCTGATCGTCAGCGACGAGGAGATCGTGCCCGCCGCGCCCGCAACGCTTGCCGTGTCGCTGCCTGCGGAGACGCTTCGCCAGCGCCCGGACATGCGCGCTGCGACCTACTCTCTGGTGGCAGCGTCCGATCGCGTCTACGAGGCCAGAAGCCAGTGGTTTCCGAACCTGCAGTTGACGGGAAGTCTCGGCACGCAGGCTGCGGCCATCTCCGCGCTCGGCGCTACGGGCACGGGCGTTGCCTCGCTTCTCGGGGCGCTTGCCATGCCGATTTTTGACTGGGGCGCGCAGGTAAGCGCCTCTGAACAGGCGCTCGCGGCCCTGGACCGGGCGCGCGCGAGCTACGCGGCCACGCTTTTAGCGGCGCTTGAAGAAACCGAAAACGCCCTGACGGGCATCAGCACCGCGCAAAACCGCGAGACGGCGCTTCAGGCGGCCCTTAATGCGGCCATCTCGGCCGCCGACCTTGCCATGCAGCAGTACGAGGCGGGGCTTACCGACTATCAGACGGTGCTCAACACGCAAAGAAGCCTTTATTCGGCGAGAGAAAACCTCCAGAGCAACAAGGCCGACCTCGCCACGCAGCTCATCAACTTGTACCGCGCGATGGGAGGCGGCTGGCAGCCCGATGAGGCGGTGCGCCAAATCGACGAGCGCATCTCGGAGGCCCTCAAGCCCGCGCCCGTTGCGGCGAGTAAAGCCGCTGCGCCAGGCGCCGTGCAGGCCGCCTCGCCAGAGGCTTAAAGCCCGCTTTCAAAGCCCCCGACAAAAGAACTCCGTGAAGGAAGAAGAAAATGGCGGACAAAGACACAAAAAACATCAACGAGACCGGCTCGACGAATGCGGCGGCGCCTGCGGTAGCGCCCTCGGCGCCCCCGTCAACGCTCCCGTCGGCGCCCCCGGCGGAGCCAGCGCCTTTAACAAAAGACGATCTTGCTCCCGGCGCAGGAAAAAGCCGCAGAAAGTGGCTTCTTGCGGCGGCCGCCGTCGTTGTGCTTGGTGCAGGCGCCGCCTGGTGGGCGGGAGTCTTTTCTCCTGCGGCCGCGCCAAGCTATCGAACGGCTGAGATCGCGCGCGGCTCCCTTTCGGTGACCGTCACGGCCAACGGCACGGTCAACCCCCTGCGCACGGTCTCGATCGGGTCGGAACTCTCGGGCATCGTGCGCAACGTCCTTGTTGACGTCAACAGCGTGGTCAAACAGGGCGACGTGCTCATCGAACTCGACGACGCCAACCTCACGGCCGAAGTCAATCAGGCAAGAGCCTCTTTGGCAAGCGCCAGGGCCTCTCTTGCCGAAGCCGAAGCCACGCAGGTCGAGGCCGAGGCCACGATGCGCCGCTACGAGGAGTTGAACAAAACCTCGGGCGGGCGGCTCCCCTCTCGCACGGAGCTTGACGTGCAGCGCGCCACCGTCTTGAAGGCCCGCGCCGGGGTGATGTCGGCCAAGGCCTCCATTGACGACGCGCAGGCGACGCTTGAGACGCGTTTGACCGACCTCTCGAAGGCCTCGATCAAGAGCCCCGTCGACGGCGTCGTGCTCGCCCGCACGGTGGAGCCCGGCTACGCGGTGGCGGCCACGCTGCAGGCCGTGGAGCTGCTCACGGTGGCCACGGACCTTCGCGAGCTTGAGCTTGAGGTCAACGTCGACGAGGCCGACGTGGGACAGGTGCGAAACGGCCAGCGCGCGACCTTCACGGTGGCGGCCTACCCCAACAAGCGCTTTGACGCGACCATCACCAAGGTGGCCTTTGGCTCGACCACGTCAACCGACAACGTGATCACCTACACGACCTATCTCTCGGTGGCCAACCCCAACCTTGAGCTGCGCCCCGGCATGACGGCCACGGCAACGATTGAAACGGCGCACCGCGACGATGCGCTCCTTGTGCCCAACACGGCGCTGCGCTTTAAGCCCTCGGTGCGCTCTTCGGGCGACTCCTCGGGCTTTTCGATCCGCATGGGGCCCCCGCACTCGGTGGGCTCGCCCAAGAAGTCGACCGAGGTGTCGCTCAATCAAACCGAGCGCGAGCAGACAGTCTACGTGGTGGGCCGCGACGGGCACGCAGAGCCCCGCACGATCGTCACGGGACTCACCAACGGGCGCATGACCGAAATCGTCTCGGGCGATTTGAAGGCGGGCGACAAGGTGATCACCGATCAGCTGCAGCAGGCGAAGTAGGGCCCCCAGGGCAGAGTCTTTTGTGCAAGCGGCAAACAAAAAACAAAGAGGAAACCGATGGCAGGGCGTTTGATTGAACTGCGAAACATCTGCAAGCGCTACGGCACGGGCGAGGCCGCCTTCAATGCGCTCACCAACGTCAACCTCACGGTTGATCAGGGGGAGTTTTTGGCGATCATGGGTCCGTCTGGCTCGGGCAAGTCGACGATGATGAACATCATCGGCGCGCTCGACAGCCCCACAAGCGGCGAGTACCTCTTTCGGGGGCTGCACGTCGAGACGCTCTCAAAGGACGAGCGCGCGCTCCTGCGGCGCCGCTTTTTGGGCTTTGTGTTTCAGGGCTTTAACCTCCTCGCGCGCACGACGGCGCTTGAAAACGTCGAGCTGCCGCTTTTGTACCGCGGCGTCTCGCGCGAAGAGCGCCACAAGATGGCGCGCGCGGCCTTGGAGCGCGTGGGGCTGCTGCCCTGGGCCAAACACACGCCCGCCGAACTCTCGGGCGGCCAGCAGCAGCGCGTTGCGATCGCGCGGGCCATCGTCACGCACCCGCTTTTGCTTCTTGCCGACGAACCCACGGGAAGCTTGGACAGTCACCGCTCGGTTGAGATCATGGAGCTTTTGACCGACTTGAACAAGTCCGAACACATCACGGTCGTGCTGGTGACGCACGAGCCCGACATGGCGGCCTATGCGCGGCGCTGCGTGCGCTGCGTCGACGGCTCGATTGCTTCGGACACGCTGCAGGAGGGGCGCTAGAGATGCTTGGCAATGCACTGCTTCTTGCGTTTCGACAGATTCTTCGCAACCCGATGCGCTCGCTGCTGACGGTGCTCGGCATCGTAATTGGCGTCGCAAGCGTGATCACGATGGTCACCGTGGGCAACGGGGCGACGGTGGCCGTGCGCGAACAAATCGAAAGCTTCGGCAGCAATCAGCTCATGCTGCGCCGCGGCCAGAGGCTCGGGCCCGGGGGCGCCACGGGGGCGCCAAGCTTCAAGATCGAAGACATCAACGCGCTTGAGGATCAGATCGCGGGCGTCATCAGCGCGGCGCCCCAGATCAACCGCAGCACGATCGTGGTGGCAAACGGCCGCAACTGGACGACAAGCGTGATCGGCTCGAGCGTGGACTACTTTGCCACCGAAAATAGAGAGCTTGCCGAAGGGCGCCTCTTTGAGCCTGCTGAAGAGATTTCCGGGGCGGCCGTGTGCGTGATCGGCACGACCATTCAAAAGGAACTCTTTGGTGCCGGAGCCCCGGTGCTCGGGGAGATGCTTCGCATCAACGCCTTTTCCTGCCGCATCGTGGGGCTGCTGGCCGAAAAAGGAACGGCCGCCATGGGCAACGACCAGGACGATCTGGTGGTGCTGCCCTTTAACACCGCCGCGCGCAGGCTGGTGGGCAACAACCGCGTGAACACGATTCTCATCAACATCGACACCACAAGCGATCGAGAGCACCTCAAGAGCGCCATTCGCGAACTCATGCGCGAGCGCCGCTCGCTCTCAACGGGTGAAGACGACAACTTCATGATCCTTGATACGGCCGAGGTGGCCGAGCGCGTGGCCTCCACCACGCAGATCATGACGGCGCTTTTGGGGGCCGTGGCCGCCGTGAGCCTTTTGGTGGGCGGCATCGGCATCATGAACATCATGCTGGTGTCGGTGACCGAGAGAACGCGCGAGATCGGCGTGAGGCTTGCCATCGGCGCCACGGCCCGCGAGGTGCTGCTGCAGTTTTTGATCGAGGCCGTGGTGCTGGGCGCCATGGGCGGCATACTCGGCATTCTGATTGCCGTCGGCGCCTCCTGGGCCTTGACGGGGATGATGGGACTGCCCTTTGCCTTTGACCCGGCGATCAATCTGGTGAGCTTTCTCTTTGCCGCCTTGACGGGCATCGTCTTTGGCTACTTCCCCGCAAGG
>DYBN01000040.1 GCA_019418605.1 Sutterella sp.
CAACGTGACCGATCGTGCCCACATTCACATGGGGCTTAGTGCGTTCATACTTACCTTTTGCCATGGTTAACTCCTGAACAAAGGCCGGGAACAAACCCCGGAGCAGCAAAATATGAGATAAAGAAGGAATTACTGGTGCCCGTGATGCGGATCGAACGCATGACCTCTCCCTTACCAAGGGAGTGCTCTACCACTGAGCCACACGGGCACGCTTTGAATTGGAGCGGGTGAAGGGAATCGAACCCTCGTCGTAAGCTTGGAAGGCTTCTGCTCTACCATTGAGCTACACCCGCCCTTGCGTACAACTGCAATTCGGCTTCGACCGCACTGCAATCTCGCTTTCCTGCAGCGCAGGCAGCTGGTGGAGGGGGATGGATTCGAACCATCGTAGGCGTAAGCCAACAGATTTACAGTCTGCCCCCTTTAGCCACTCGGGCACCCCTCCGTAGTGAATGGCAGATTATGCGGATAGAAATGCACTTTGTCAAGTGTTTTCCGGATTTTTGAAGCGACTGGCGTCGCCTTGACAGCTGCGGTCCCTCTTTTTGGAATTTTTGCGGGTTTCCCGCGACCACTGTCCGGAGGGCTCTGCCTATCGCGCCCTCCAAGGAAGTTCGGCATTGTACACAACTTTGAGGATTTCGCAAAATTCCTCACGCAATGCCCAAAAAGAGCTGCAGCACCACGGCCACGATCAGAAGCCACCAGCCGGCGCGCCCGAGCTGATCGGCCCAGGGGTAGCGCTCAAAGAGCGCGTCGGCCTCGGCCTGCACCCACTTCTGGTCTCCCCTTTTTGCCCGCGCCACGATAAGCGGCGAGAGCAGATAGAGCCGCAGCAGAATCAGCACGAGCCCGAAATTGCCGATTGCGCTTGCCGAGGCATTGCTTGCAAGGTCGGATGCGGCGGCCGCAAAAAACGCCGCCGTGCCCACGTACATCAAGATGCGGACAAAGCGAATTTCCTTTTGATAGGGCTGACGATAGTGCTTGAGCTGCTGTTCGTTCACGCTGAAATTTCCAATCCTTTTCCTGTTGCGGGGCCCGCGCCCGCTCGGGGCGCCGTGCGGCTATTGTGTCACGATCGCGCCGGGGGCGCCGCGCAAAGCGCATGCAACAGATTTTGCAAAATTTTTCCGTCCCTACAAAAACACGGGCGGCGGCGCTAAAGTGTCCCTAGAAACTGAACGGTCGTTCAGTCCTTCTGGATACAGCCGCCGGTTTCCCCTGATTTTTTCTCGCGCCGCCCCGCGTGCGGCACGACACAGGTTTGACGCATTTCACTGACAAAGGCACCCGACATGACAACTTCCCTGCGTTTGACGCCGAACTTCAAGGTTCTCGCCGCCGCACTCACCGTCCTGCTGGCGGCCTGTCTTGCCGCCTCCTCGGCTTTTGCGCGCGGCCCCGGCCCCGGACCGCGTCCGGGCTTTGGCCCCGGCCCCGGGTTCGGCCCTCGGCCGCCCATGGTTCGTCCCGTGCCGCCGCCTCCGCGCCCGCACTTCAGGCACTACCGCCGCCACTGGGATTGGGACTGGGTCTGGGCGCCGCTTGCCATCGGCGCCACGGCCTACGGCATCGGCGCCATGATTGACTCGACGCGCTCGGACTATGCGGCCGACGCCGCGGCGGCCTCCGCGGCAAGCGCCGCGCAAAGCGCAGCCATCGCCCAGGAGGCGGCCACGCGCGCACAGTCCCGCACGGTCTACTGGTGCGAAGGCGAACAGGGCTACTACCCGCAGGTTCGAAGCTGCCCCACGGGGTGGACCGCGCTGCCCGCGCCTTAAATCCCGGTTTTTCTCCCTTTTATTGATGTACCCCCTTGGCCTCCCGGACCGATGTCAGCCGGGCGGCCTTTTTTTGCCGCTTTTTCTCAGTCGGCCGCCAAAAGGACAAAGCGTTCCCTAATCCACTTTGCCACGACGCGGTCGACTTCCTGCGGGCACTCCGTCAGAGGCCAGTGCGCGCAGTGCACCGTCTGCAGGGTGCCCTCGGGCAGCGAGGCCGCCCACCTGCGCATGAGGTCTGCGTCGGTGTACGTGCCGCCGCTTGCGGCAATGGCAAGCACGGGCGCCTGGATCGCCTGCGGCGCGGGAGAGGCGCGTCCGGCTTCGAGCATGTCGCGCAGGTAGCAGGCCGCGTGCATGTACTTGAGATCAGCCCAAACCGAAGAGTAGGAGCGAATGAAGTCTTCAAGCGCCCTGCCGCCCTGGGCGAGTTTTTCGCGCGCCGCACGATCCATCGCCCGCAAATCCTGCCTCACAAGCCGCCGGTGCACGCCCAGGCGATTAAGAGCGCGCGCAGCTTTCTCGAGAAAAGCGACAAGCACGCGCCTGCGCTTCATGGCAAGCGCCTTGGGCGAGAGCGCCTCGCTCACCAATGGATCAAGGAGCACGAGGCCGGCTGTTTTCTCCGGACGGGAGGCCGCAAAGTGCATCGCCACATGCGCCCCCAGGCTGTGGCCCACGAGAACGGGGCGCTGCACGCGGGCCTTTTCAAGGAGCGCCTCAAGGTCCGCGCACCACATCTCTAGCGACGCCCTCCGGCTTGAGACGCTCGAAGCGTGCGTTCTTGCATCCAGCCTGATCATGTCGCAGCAGCCGCGCAGCGAAGAGTTTTCCACGAACTCCTCCCAGCGGCTTGCGTTGCTTGCAGCTCCATGCAGCAGCACGAGCGTTGCCGCGCTTTTGTCCCCGGCTCGCAGGCGCGACCAGTGCACCAGGTCGCCGCCGCGCGCAAGCCACTGCTCTTCTTCTTGCGGCAGCAGCCGGTAGGCAAGCCTCTCGCGCTCGGCCGTGTCGTAAAGGCATTTCTTCACGCCTGAACTCCCTGCGGACTTCTCCCTGCCTTGCCGCGCTCGTTTTTGTTCGTCTTGATTCTCGAGATCGGCGCAGCCGCGCCGGCCTCTTCTTTGTCTTTTGCGCCTGCGCCCGCCCCTTCGGCCTGCGCAAGCAGCCGGTAGAGCGTTCTCTCCGAAACCCCGAGCATGCGGGCCATCTCGGCGCGCGAGCCCGAAAACGACTCCTTGAGCCAGTTGATGTAGCGCACGGGAAGTTCCGAGAGCGTCACGGGGACGGCCTGCGGATGAAACAGGGGCGCCGCCGCGGGGGCCGAAGAGACGATATCGGCCGCCGAAATGGTCGTGCCGACGGCGTGCAGCGCCGCCTCTTCAAGCGTCTCCCGAAGCTGCCGGGCGTTGCCGGGCCAGGGCAGCTGCGTCAACCGCTCGACCGCCTCCTCGGTAATGGCGTAGCTGTTGGCGGGCGCGAGCATGCGCACGAAGTGGCGCGCAAGCGGCGCGATGTCTTCGCGCCGCTCTCTCAAGGGCGCCACTTCAAGCACATGGTGCTCGAAAAACCGGGCAAGCCGCGGCTGCAGGCGCCCGCTTGCGCACAGATCGGCCATTGTGTAGGCCGAACTTGCCATGAGCCGAAAGGACGCCACGGCGGGCACGGGAGCATCAAGGGGCTCGTAGAGGCCGCAGGAGAGTACGTCGGCAAGCATCTGCTGCACCGCGACAGGGAGCTTTTCCACGTGCCCGATAAAAAGCGTGCCTCCGGCCGCGCGCTCCATGAGCCCCGCGCGGGCCGCACGGCCGCGCTTTGCCGCGCACCCGCACAACAGCATGCGGGCGTTGGCGGGGCTTGCCGCCGCAGCCGGCACCGCGACAAAGGGGCGGGAGGCGCGCACGCTGTTTTCATGTACGGTTCTTGCGTAGAGCTCTTTGCCAAGCCCCCTTTCCCCTACGATCAGCAAAGGGTGATTGGCGGCGGCCGCCTTGCCGATTTCGCGCATGAGCTTTTCGTGCGCGGCCGACACGCCCACCTGGCCGCGTGTGAGGCTTGCCGTTGCCAGCCCGAGCTCGGGCCGCACGCGCTCGAGCCAATACACGACGCGTCCGTCGGCGGCAAGCACCGGCCGCACGGACACGCGAAAGCGCGTGGCGCCCGCGCCGGCAAAAAGGATCTGCTCGACTCTGGCCTCCCGGCGCGTTCGCAGCGCCTCTTTAAGCGGGCAGCCCAGTCCGCACTGCCCGCACGCGGCCGAGCGGTGCAGCGCCTCCCAGCAGCGCCGCCCCTCAAGGCGCAGGGCGCCGAAGGCGTACAAAAAGGCCGCATTGGCCGCCGCCACCGTCATGTCCTCGGGGCGAATGAGCATGGCGGGCTCATCGAGCGCGTTCAAAAGGCAGGAAAGTTCGCTAGCAACAGCCATCGGCGCAAACAAAAACCAAGAAAAGTCCCGGGCGTGCACCACCGGTTCATTCCAAAGAGGGAATCCGGGATGCGAAGGGCGCCGGCATATGCTTCCTTTGTTCTACGCAAAACGCAGGATGCTCACAGAAGTTCAAGGATTTTACTGACAAAACTGTCAGTAAAAAGCGCCCGCGTGAAGAAAAGTCCGGATTTTTGTCAAATTGTTTCAGCCCTTTGTCACCTTGTGCGCCTAAGATCACCGTGTTGAGTTGTGTGCACCTCATTTAGGCCGATGGAAACTTCCATGACGACAAACATCAAGGACGCTGCAAAGAGCACCCGCACGAGCCCCCGGCTGGTTTTGGAAATCGCCGTGGTGCTCTGCTGCAAGCTTGCCGTGATCTTTGCCTTGTGGTTTTTCTTCTTCGGCCCGGACAAGCGCATCGAGCAGACGCCCGAGAACGTCGCCTCGGGAATTCTTGAGCGCGCACCCGTCTCCGAGGGCGCACGCATCCCACGACAACCCAATTAGACAAAGGAGAGTTCTTTTTGTCCGCGGCGCCGCAGCCGCAGACAAAAACCCCGCGCCCGCCTTGCCAGGAAAAGGGAGGCACGGCGGATGCTCCTGCTTTTGCAGGACGGCCGCCGCCGGGGGCGAGGCGGAGCCGAAGGCGACCGGCATTGTCCGGGCGCCGGCGCTCGTGACTCCCGGGGCAGCCCGGGCAATACGGAGCTAATTTTTATGTTATCTCAAGAACTTGTTGACCTGTCGCGCCTGCAGTTTGCGCTGACAGCCATGTACCACTTCCTCTTCGTGCCGCTCACGCTGGGCCTGTCGTTCATGCTGGTGATCATGGAGGCCTGCTTCGTCGTGACGGGCCGCGAGGTCTACAAAGACATGACCCGCTTCTGGGGCAAGCTCTTTGGCATCAACTTCGCGCTCGGCGTGGCCACCGGCATCACGATGGAGTTTCAGTTCGGCACGAACTGGGCCTACTACTCGCACTACGTGGGCGATATTTTCGGCGCCCCGCTTGCCATCGAAGGCCTGATGGCCTTCTTCCTGGAGTCAACCTTCATCGGGTTGTTCTTCTTCGGGTGGAACCGCCTCTCCAAGGGCGGGCACCTTGCGGTCACCTGCCTCATGGCTCTGGGCTCGAACCTCTCGGCGCTGTGGATTCTCGTGGCCAACGCCTGGATGCAGTACCCCACGGGCAGCGAATTCAACTACGAGACGATGCGCATGGAGATGACCAACTTCTGGGAGATCGTCTCGAGCCCCTGGGCGCAGGCCAAGTTCATGCACACCATCAACGCGGGCTACATGACGGGCGCCATGTTCGTGCTCGCCGTCTCGGCCTGGTACCTGATCCGCGGCCGCGACATCGGCTTTGCCAAGAGAAGCCTGCGGCTGGCGGCCGTCTTCGGCCTGGTCTCGACCATCTTCACGCTGCACATGGGCGACGAGTCGGGCTACCTCGTCACGCAAAACCAGCCCACCAAGATCGCCTCGATGGAAGCGGTGTGGGAGACGCACGAAGCTCCCGCTCCCCTCTCGCTTTTTGCCATTCCCGATGAAGAGGCCCGCAAGAACACCGTCGACATCGGCATTCCCTGGCTCATGGGCCTGATGGGAACGCGCAGCCTTTCGGAAGAAATCCCCGGCATCAACCCGCTCGTTGAGCAGGCCCAGGAGCGCATCGTCAACGGCCAGAGAGCCGTGACGCTGCTCGAGGCGCTGCGCAAGGACAAGGAAAACCTCTCGCTGCGCCAGCAGTTTGAAGAGGTCAAGGGCGACCTGGGATACGGGCTGCTCCTGAAGAAGTACACGACCGACGTCTCGCAGGCCACGCCCGAGCAGATCCGCGAAGCGGCTCTCTCGACCGTGCCCGCCGTCACCCCGATGTACTGGAGCTTCCGCCTGATGGTGGGCTGCGGCCTTGCCTCGATCCTCATCTTCCTGCTCGGGGCCGTCTACTCGCTCAAGGGCACGATCGCGCGCAAAACAAAGACCCTGTGGCTTTTCGTCGCCGCCCTGCCTCTGCCCTGGCTTGCCTGCGAGGCCGGCTGGTTCGTGGCCGAATACGGCCGCCAGCCCTGGACGATCTACGAGATTCTTCCCGTCGATCTGTCGGTGTCTTCGCTCACCACGGGCGATCTGATCGGCTCGATTGCAGGCTTTGTGCTGCTCTACACCGCTTTACTCATCGTCGAAGTCTGGCTGATGGTCCGCTTTGCCAAGCTCGGTCCGAGCTCTCTGGGAACCGGCCGCTACTTCTTTGAACGCAAGGCTTAAATCCGCCAGAGGAGACATCCATCATGATTGACTATGAAATTCTCCGAGCCATTTGGTGGCTTTTCATCGGCGTCCTGCTCATCGGCTTTGCCATCATGGACGGCCAGGACATGGGCGTGGGAACCCTGCTTCCCTTCCTCGGCAAGAACGACGTCGAGCGCCGCTGCATGATCAACTCCGTTGCGCCCCACTGGGACGGCAACCAGGTCTGGCTCATCACGGGCGGCGGCGCGATCTTCGCGGCCTGGCCCCTGATGTACGCCGCGGCCTTCTCGGGCTTTTACTGGGCGATGCTCATCGTGCTGATGGCGCTCATCTTCCGTCCCGTGGGCTTTGACTACCGCGGCAAGTTCGAGTCCACGCGCTGGCGCGGCACCTGGGACTGGCTGCTCTTTGTCGGCTCGGCCGTGCCTCCGATCATCTTCGGCGTTGCCTTCGGCAACCTGCTGCAGGGCGTGCCGTTTCACTTCGACGACACGATGCGCCCGATCTACACGGGAAGCTTCTTCGGGCTTCTCAATCCCTTCGGGCTGCTGTGCGGCATTGTCTCGCTTTTGATGATCGTCTTTCACGGCGCCAACTACCTCGTGCTGCGCACCGAGGGAGAGCTGCAGCGCCGCGCGGTTTCGATTGCCTCGCTCACGGGCCTTGCCACGGCCGTGCTCTTTGTCGTGGGCGGCGTCTGGGCCTACTTTGGCCTGGACGGGCTCGTTGTGACCGCAGGGCTTGACCCCGCCGGTCCCTCGAATCCCCTTCTGAAAACGGTCGACGTCTACGCAGGCGCCTGGTTTACGAACTTCTCCAACTACCCCGTGCTGTGGCTTGTGCCCGCGCTGGGCGTGATCGGCGCCGTGGCGGGCGTCTACTTCGTCAAGCAGCTCAAGGGCCTCATGGCGATCGTCTGCTCGTCGGTGTCGCTGCTGGGCATCATCCTCACGCCGCTGCTTGCGATGTTCCCCTTCATCATGCCGAGCTCTTCAGACCCCCGCTCGAGCCTGACGATTTGGGACTGCACGAGCTCGCAGCTCACGCTTGAAGTGATGTTCTTCGTGACCCTCATCTTCCTGCCGATCGTGATTTTCTACACGGGCTGGGCCTACAGGACGATGTCGGGCAAGCTCAACGCCGAATACATCCGCAAGAACGACCATCAGCTCTACTAAGAAGCGCCCTTTGAAAGCCGGTGCGGATGCCCGCATCCGCGCCGGCTGAAAAAAGAAGCTTTCCAAGCGCTACGAAAGGATTTTCACGATGATCTACTTTTACTGGCTCACGGGCCTTGGCTTTGCGATTTCCCTGTCGGTCGTCATCTCGACCATGCTCGACAATCGCGAAGAGGCCGATGAATAAGACCTTCCTGCAAAAGCTTGCACGAGCCGCAAGCCTTCTTGCGGCCGCATCCATCGTGGCCGTGATCGTGCTCTACCCGCGCCTTGTCGCAGAAGACTCGGCAAGCGTGCCGCACGGGTTTCTTGCCGTCTTGATGATGGGAATGAGCGCGGCCTGGGTGCACGGCTTTGGCTTTGTTCCGCAGCACCGGGTGCTGCGGGTGATTTTCTCGCCCCTCGTGGCCTGGCCCTTGATTGCCCTGGGCCTGTGGGGCGTCTTCATTCGCTAGGGGGTGCGGCCGGGATGACCACCGACTCGCTCTACAGCCGTCTCGGGGGCGAAGAGGGCTTGACGCGGCTTGTTGACCGCTACCTTGACATCCTGCAGCACGATGCGGCCTACGCGGCGCTGTGCGCGCACTACACGCAGGGCTTTGGCCACTACCGCAGGCGCATGATCGAGTATCTCTCGGGCTTTTTCGGGGGACCGGCGCTGTACATGGAGCGCCACGGGCTGCCGCAGTTAAGAGAAAACCACCAGAGCATCCCCATCACGCCCGAGCTGCGCGACCTCTGGTACGGCTGCATGGCGCAGGCCCTGGAGCGAGAGGTGCCCGATGCGGCCCTCAGAGGCGAGCTCGAATCGGCCTTCTGGATGACGGCCGACAGCCTGCGCAATAGTTAAGCCGCAGGCCGCTCTCTCTTTCTCTACTTCCGCTTTTTCCCGCCTTTTGCTCTCTTTTGGGCCTGCGGGCGTTCTCTTAAAAGACCGGCTCGCCGCGCCGCATGAGCGACTCGATTTCGATTTCAAGGTTGCGGCTGCCGTCGGCAAGCCACACCATGCCGTCTTGAATCGTGGCGGCAAGCCGCATGCTGCGCGCGGCCATCTGCGTCATCGCCTCAACAGACTCGTCGGCGATCGCGCGGATGCTGAGCTTGTCGATTTTTGAAAAATCCCCTTTGTGCGACTGCCACCAAGGCCGGTAGCGCGCCTCGTCGTAGGCAAGCACCACCACGTCGGCGCTGCGGCCCGCCGCGCGCCTGAGGGTCTTCACGTCGGGCACGCCCACTTCGATCCAGCGGCCGATGTCGCCCGCCTCGTCAATTTCCCAGAGCGCCGCCTCGCCTTCCGATGACAACCCGCGGCCGAACTCGACCTTGTCGCCTGCGTACAGGGCGTAGGCCAGAATGCGCACCATCATGCGCGACTCGGTCTCCGACGGGTGCCGCGCGATCGTCAGCGTTCTCTCGCCGTAGTAGCCGCGGTCGATGTCGCTCACGTCAATGGTTGCCTTGTAGATGGTTGCGCCTAAAGCCATTTGTTTTTCCGGTTTCCTAAAGTCTCATCAAAGTCATCGTCAGGGGAACGGTCAGGGCGGAGATGAGCGTCGAGACGAAAAGCGCGCAGCTTGCAAGATCTTCGTCGCTGTCAAATTGCGCGGCCATGATGTAGAGGTTGACCGCCACGGGCAGACAGGCTAGCAGCGTTGCGGCCTGCGTCTGAATTTCGCTCAGGCCGATGAGCCTGCAGAGCATGTACACGCACAGAGGCTGCAGCACCACCTTGAGCGCCGTCACGACGAGCGCCTTGGGCAGCGCCGCTGAAATCGAGTGCGCGGCAAGCCCCATGCCGACGGCCATGAGCGCGCAGGGCGTCGTTGCCCGCGAAATCAGCGCCACGGTGTCGGCGGCCACTTTGGGCATCGAAAGCCCCGTCATCATCCAGAGGACGCCGGCAATAATACCGAGCACAATGGGGTTTTTCACGACGTTGGTCATGGCCCCGAAGAACTTTTTAACGTCGATGCGCCCCTTGGTGCGCCCGAATTCCACGCAGGCCGTCGCCGTCGTCCACAGCAGCAGGACGTTGAAGACGATGATGAGCGAGATGGTGGGCATGGCGGCCTCGCCCAAGCCCGTTTGCACGATCGGCACGCCAAGCTGCACGTTGTTGCCGAAGATGCCGCCCATGCCGGTGATGACGCGCCCGGTCGAGTCCTGGCCGAAGAACTTTCCGCCGATGAAGCTTCCAAGCAGATAGACGACCACGCAGGAGCCGAAAAAGGCGATCAGCACGCTCCAGTCAACGGGCGGCATGTCGGCTGTTTTGCTCATGAGCTCAAAGAGCATCACGGGCATCAGAAACTTGAAAACAAAACGCGAGAGCGCCTGCGTGACCTTGACGTCGAAGAGCCCGATCTTGACCGTCGCCCAGCCCAGAAAGACCATCAGAAAAAGCGGCGTTGAAAGTTCAAGCTGATAAAGAAAAAGCTCCCACATGAATCGGCACCTCTTGCCTGCGGCGTCTTGTTTTTGCGCCTTGCTCTCCCCGAAGCGCCTCGTGCTTCCTTAGCCAAAATTTCCGGCCCCGTGCGCCTTGCCTGTTAAAACAGGCACTGCATTATCGACCCGTCCTTCGGCCAAAAGCAAAGGAAAACTCCCGGCGCCGCATCGAAAAAATGCAGCCGGCCGGGAGTTCCCGCACGCCCGCCTTTGAAGCCGATCCGCTTCAAGGCGAAGGCTTGGTTTTAGAAGCGGTACACCATCTGGGCGCCGAAGAGATAGGCGTCAAGCGTGGAGTACTTGCCTGCGGGTTCTGCATCGTTCTCATTGCCATAAAGCAGCGCGTCGCCGCCCACGCCGTGCAGCCAGGTAAAGCCGAAGTCGCCCTGCAGGTTTTCGGTCACGTGCCAGGTTGCGCCGACGGAGAGCCACAGACGGTCAGCGTCGGGAATCAGAGGCGTGCGGTAGCGCTCGTCGTCGATGGGAGAGGTTTCATAGCCGATGCCGGCGCGCACCGTCCAGGCGCTGTTGATGGTGTAGTCGGCGCCAAGCGTAAAGAGCCAGGTGTCCTGCCACTTGTGGTCGATGTCAGGGCTAATCGATCCCCCCATTGATGCAAGAATCATTTCCATCATTGGGTTTCCGTGGAAATCCGAGGCGCTGATGCCCAGACTGTCAAAACTTGACCAGTCCGCCCAGCGGATCAAGGCGGAAATCCGCAGCTGCGGGGTCGCCTCCCACGTTCCCGTCAGCAGCACCGTCTGAGGAGCGGACAAGGAAGCCGACGCATTGTCAAACGTTCCGTCGTAACCGCTGTTTCCTGGATGCAAAGCCGCTTGCCCCAAGCGCAGATCCCCTTTTGCGTGGTGATTGATCTGCGAGCGATACGCCAAGCCAAATCGCAAGTTTTCCGTCGGCGACCACATGATGCCGATGTTGCCGCCCCAGGCAAGGCTGTCGGCGCTCAGGCGTCCGTATCCTTCAAAAAGACCTAACGGAGTCTCAAATTGGGATCCGGTTTCGTATTTCGCGTCGGCATACTGAATCGAGATGCCCGCGCCGATCGCGAGTTTGTCGGAAACCTTCCAGGCAAAGCTCGGATTGAGATCAAACACCTTGATCTCCGCATTCATGCCCCGTTTCCAATTGCTCCAGTCACGGTCGTACTCCGTTGCAAGCCCGTAGGGCACGGTCAGGCCCACGCCGAACCACATGGAGTCGTTCATCTGGTGCGTAAAGAAAAGATTCGGGATCGGAACGCCCGACTGACGGCCGTTTTCGGACGTCCCGTCAAAGCCGGAATACTCCAGATCAAGCTCCACATAGACGCCGCCCAACTGCACCTGCGTGCCCGGCAAAAGCACCATGCCGGCCGGGTTGTACCACACGGCCGAAAGATCGTCGCCCACGATGCCGGCGCCGGCGTATGCACGGCCCAGACCCGCAACGGACTGTTCACTGAGCATGAAGCCTGCGGCATGCGCCGATGAGACCGAAGCCAGCACCGCTGCAGCTGCCGCAGCAATCTTGAAGGATGTTTTCACGAAAAGTTCTCCGTAGACAAACAACCGGCCGCGCCCGGGGAAGAATGCGCGGGCCGGGCGGCAGAGCCCGCGCCGCTTTGTGCACTTGAAAAAAGCTCTGCTCGAAAAGAATGAAACGCTCTTTGAGATTTCCCGACAACGACAAAAGGCCCGGGGCATGTCAGCACAGCCAGGCCGGAAATCGGGAAAAAGAAAGCAAGGCGCCGCGCGAAGAGGCCGCACGCACCTTCAAATGGAGCGCTCTCATCGCGCTCGGAGCGAATTATTCAGGGTTTTGGCGCTGTAGGGAGCACCACGAATTTCGTAGTTAACCCTTACTTTTTATTCGTATATTTTGCAGAGCAGAAAAAAGTTGTCTGTCTCTTCTACGCCACGGGCATCGGTTCGCCGCGCGAGAGCCGGATCCACCCGCGCAGAATGCGGTAGCCCACCCAGATGCCCATCACCACAAAGCCGAACATCCACACGGCCAGCCCCACGAGCAGCCACGAAAGCACAAAGCCCACGAAGGCCACGACAAGGGCAAAAAACATGGCGTACCAGAAGGTGCGGATTTGCCAGGAGAAGTGGCTCTCGACATAGGTGCCGCGCGCGTCCGAGCGCATCACGTAGTTGAGGACCACGGCGGCAATCGAGGGCCACCCGAAGAGAAAGGCGCCGATGATCGAGGCCCCCGTGGCAATGCCGATTGCGATGGAGACGCCGTGCAGGATGTAGACCACGCGGGCGACCGTCACGATGGAGGGCTCGGGCGTGCGCGCAAAGCCCGATGCGGCTGCGCCTGCGCGCTCAGGCAGCTGAGAGTTGGTCACAAGGCGATCCTCCCGTCAAAGAGAAAGCCGGACGGCCCCAGGAAACGCGCGGCGCGGGAAAAAACGCGCCGCAAAAGAGACCGTCGTTTCCTTTGATTGTAGGCGAGATGCGAGTAAAGGCGCCCCCCTTTGAGGGCGCCTTTGCCGCTGCCTTGGGGCTTGGGCCGCCTAGCGCTTGAGCAAGTCGAGCACGCGGCGGATTTCGCTTTGCGAGTCGACCGCCTTTTCACCCGCCTTGGGCGAGAGATGGCGGTAGCTGCCGTCGGAGGCAAGCACCCAGCAGTGCGTGTTGTCGGCAAGCTGCGGGGCCACGATCTGCTCGAGCACGTTGTTTCTGATCGACTCGTCGAGCACGGGCGTGAGCACCTCGATGCGCCCGTTGAGGTTGCGGGTCATCATGTCGGCGCTGCCCACGTACATCTGCGGCTTGCCGTTGTGGTTGAAGTAGTAGATGCGGGCGTGTTCGAGCAGCTCGCCCACGATCGAACGCACCGTGATCGTCTCCGAGACGCCCTTGATGCCCGGGCGCAGCGAGCAGATGCCGCGCACGATGCACTCGATGCGCACGCCCGCCTGGCTTGCCTCGTAGAGCTCGCGGATGATGTCGGGATCAACGAGCTGGTTGCACTTCAAGATGATGTGCCCGTTGCCCTTTTCGCGGTGAATCTGCGCCTCCTCGCGGATTAACCGCGTGATGTTGGCCCGCAGATGGTTGGGCGAAACAAAGATGCGCCGGTAGTTGTTGATCACGCCAAAGCCCGTCATCACGTTAAAGAGGTCCTGCACGTCGTTGCAGATTTCCTCATTGGACGTAAAGAGCCCGAGATCGGTGTAGATCTTGGCCGAAGAGGCGTTGTAGTTGCCCGTGCCAATGTGCGCGTAGCGGCGCATGCCGCTGTCTTCGCGGCGAACCACGAGGCAGAGCTTGGCGTGAATCTTGAGTCCGGCAAAGCCGTAGACGACGTTGACGCCCGCACGCTCGAGCTCCTCGGCCCAATTGATGTTTTGCTCCTCATCAAAGCGCGCCTTGAGTTCGACGACGGCCGTCACCTGCTTGCCGCGGCGGCGCGCCTCAAGCAGGCTCTGCACGACGGGCGAGTCGCTGCCGCAGCGATAAAGCGTCTGCTTGATGGCGACCACGCGCGGATCGGTGGCCGCAAGCCGCAGAAAGCGCAGCACGCTGCCAAAGCTGTCGTAGGGATGATAGACCATCAGGTCGCGGCTTCTAAGTTCGGCATACAGATCCTCTTCGGGCTCAAAGGGCCGGGGCAGACGCGACTTGAAGGGCGGGTACTTGAGCCCCGGACGGTCGATTGCCATCAGACGGATGAATTCGCTGAAGGCAAGCGGCATGCGCGACTTGTAGATCTGCGAGGGATGCAGATCGAGGTGGCTGATGAGAAACTCCTGCAGCGCCACGGGCATGCCGCGGCCAAGCTCGAGGCGCACGATCGAGCCGAAGCGGCGCTGCTCGACGTAGTCGCGCACGGCCGAGAGCAGATCGTCGGCCTCGTCTTCTTCAATTTCGCCGTCGGTGTTGCGCGTGACGCGAAACATCCCGTAGTTCTTGACCTTGTAGCCAGGGAAAAGAGTCTCCATGCGGTGCGCGATCAGATCCTCCATCAGGAGAATGCGCCCTTCGCCCGAGGTGAGGTTGTCGCCCTCGCGCAGATCGTCGGGCAGGTACAGAAAGCGCGGCACGTTGTTGGGGCTCTTTAAGCGGGCAAAGTGCGCTCTCTCGTCGTCGGCGTTCTGGCTTCTCAACTCAATGACGAAGTTGATGCTGCGGCTTGAGATCATCGGGAAGGGGCGCCCGGCGTCGACGGCCTGCGGCGTGAGCACCGGGAAGATTTCGCTTTCAAAGTACTTGTCGACGATCTCGCGGTGCTTGGGCTGGAGCTCTTCGTAGGCCACAAAGCGCACGTTCTTCTTGTCCAGGGCCGGGCGCAGCTCCTTGAGCCAGAGCGTTTCGGCCTGATCGAGCATCTCGCAGACGCGCCGGCGGATTTCGGCGAGCTGCTTGGCGGGCGACATCTTGTCGGCGCCGGTGGGCGCCGCGCCGCTGCGCGCCTGCCGCTGCAGGTTCATGACGCGCACCATGTAGAACTCGTCGAGGTTGTTAAAGAAAATCGAGAGAAACTTCACGCGCTCAAGCAGCGGCACGCTCGTGTCCATGGCCGTCTCGAGCACCTTGCGGTCAAACTCAATCCAGCTGATCTCGCGGTTGGTGTAAAGAGTGGGCGAATCAAGCGCGATGGGGCTGTCGGAGGCCTCGCTGCGCGCGCGCCGCGCGGCGCCGCGCGAAGCCGTCGTGCTCTTTGCCGCCCTGGCGGTCTTTGTCGTCTTCTGAGCCCGTGTCTTCGCTGTCTTTTCCGCCTTCGCCGCCTTTGCCGCTTCAGCCGTCTTTTCAGCCTTTTCAGTCTTTTGCGCTTTTTCGGTCTTTTCAGCCTTTTCGGCCGTCTTTGCCGTCCTGGCCGCGGCCCGGGCGCTGCGCGCGGGCTTGGCCGCCTTTGCGGTCTTTGCGGGCGTTTCAGACGCTTCAACCTTTTGCTCTGTTGCTGCCGCGGGGACCGCCGGCGCATCCCCGGCAGCGGGAGCCGGCGCCGTCTCGGGCGCGGCCGTTTCAACGGGTGCCTTGGCCTCGTTGGTCAGTTTCTCTGTCACTGGTCTATCTCCAAATCTGTTTTGTTGTCTTGGGCGTTCAAACCTCGGGGCGGCAAAAAATGTGCGTCTCCGAAAGCTGAATTTCACGGGCTTATCGGATTACTCTAACACCGCAGTACTTCAAAACCATGACAAAACGCCCGAAAAGCGAAAAAGGGTGCCAAAAGCGCCGCGCCGGCCGGCATCCGCCCTTCAAATAAGCGCGCGGTCCCGCAGGCTTTTTGCTCTTCATTTCTTAAGCTTGAAGGGGGCCCGGTGACTGTATCATTGGCTCTTGAGCAGAGGCGGTGCGGGCCGGCGGACTTTCCCTTGTCTTTACCAAGCGTGAAGAGACTTCTTCATGCGGGGCCGCCTGCGGACCGCTTCCCACATTGTGCACACGAGTAAGACCATGCGAATTCTCTTGGTTGAAGACGACCCGATGATCGGCGAAGGCGTCGTAGACGGCCTCAATGCCGAGGGTTATGCCGTCGACTGGGTGCAGGACGGCAATTCGGCGCTCATTGCGCTGCGCACCACTCCGTTTTCCCTGGTGATTCTGGATCTGGGACTGCCGGGCAAGGACGGCATCAGCGTGCTGCGCGAAGTGCGCTCGCAAAAAATTCACACGCCGGTGCTCGTGACGACGGCGCGCGACACGGTGGCCGACCGCGTCGCGGGCTTGGACGCCGGCGCCGACGACTATCTCATCAAGCCCTTTGATTTGGACGAGCTCTCGGCGCGCATCCGCGCGCTGCTGCGCCGCTCGGTGGGCCGCAGCGAACCCACGATCGAGCGCGGGCGGCTTCTCATCAAGCCCGAGACGCGCGAAGTGTTCTTCAACGGACAGCCCGTGCTGCTCTCGATCAAGGAGTACGCGCTCTTGGTGGCGCTTGCCGACCGCCCCGGCATCGTGCTCTCGCGCGGGCAGCTCGAGGAAAAGCTCTACAACTGGGACACGTCGGTGGGCAGCAACGCCATCGAAGTGCACATTCACCACCTGCGCAAGAAGCTCTCGGACGACGCGATCAAAACCGTGCGCGGCGTGGGCTACCTGCTTGAGACTTAAGTCCCGCGCCCGCCCGCAGGTCCTCATCCGCACTGCCGTAAAAGCCGCTTGAGATGGCGAGCATCCGCGCAAAAATCGTCTTTACCCTTGTCTCGGCGCTCATCGTGGCCGGGCTCGTCGCCTCGTGGGCGACATACCACTCCACGCGCTCGGAGTTTTCGGCCATCTTCGACAGCCAGCTCAAGCACACCGCCATGGAAATTGTCGAGGCGGGCAGCATCGACATCAGCAACATCACGCTCGTGGGCCAGTCCCCGCAGCTCAACATCTACGTACAGATCTACGACGCGCACGAAAACCGCATCTACATGTCGCACCACCAAAGGCCTCTGCCGGTGGCCGAGGCCGTGGGGTTTTCCGACGTGACGCTTGAGTCGGGCGAGCAGTGGCGTCAATTTGCAAGCACCGTCGGCACGCGCATCATTCAGGTCGCGCAGCCCATGGACGTGCGCGAGCGGCTTGCCGTCTCTTCGGCCATGCGCATCGTGCAGCCGATGCTCATCCTCATTCCCTTTCTCGCGATTGCCATCTGGTTTGTGATCGTGCAGTCGCTGCAGCCCCTAAACCGCACGGCGCGCGCCGTGGCGATGCGCTCGCCCTCTTCTCTTGAGCCCATCGAAATCGAGCATCTGCCCTTTGAACTCAAAAGCCTTGTGGGGGCCATCAACAATCTGCTGCGGCGCCTCTCGGAGAGCTTAAGCGCCCAGCAGCGCTTTGCCTCAGACGCCGCGCACGAGCTGCGAACGCCCCTTGCGGCCATCAAGCTTCAGGCGCAGCTTCTTGCCCGCTGCAAGCCCGAAGACCGCGCCAAGTACGCCGCGCGCCTGCAGCAGGGCGTGGCGCGCGCCACGCGGCTTGTCGAGCAGCTTTTGACCATCGCGCGGCTTGATCCCGAAAACGCCGACAAGCCCATGAGCGAAGTGGACCTTGCGGCCGTCGCAGCCGGCGCCGTCGAGGAGCTCTCGCAGGCCGCGCGCGACAAGGCCATCACGCTTGAGGCCCGCGCCGAGCCGCTGACGATGATGGGAATGCCGGAAGCCATTCACCTCATGGTCGTCAACCTTGCCGACAACGCCATCCGCTATACGCCGGAAAACGGCCGCATCGAAATCGGCGT
Organism: Sutterella sp.; assembly: GCA_019418605.1. Taxonomy (GTDB): domain Bacteria; phylum Pseudomonadota; class Gammaproteobacteria; order Burkholderiales; family Burkholderiaceae_F; genus Duodenibacillus. The sequence continues at coordinate 17,283 of DYBN01000040.1, forward strand.
TGCCCGCAACGGCGACAACGCGGTCATCACCGTCACCGACGACGGGCCCGGGATTGCGCCCGAAGAGCGCGAGCGCGTCTTCGAGCGCTTTTACCGGGCGCTTGGCACCAAGGTCTCGGGCACCGGTCTGGGACTAGCCATCGTCAGCCGCATCGTCGCCATGCACGGCGGCACAATCCGCATCACCGACGGCTTTGCGCGCGTCGCCCGCGACGGCTCGGGCGAAGGATTCGGCGCGCAGTTTGTCGTCACCCTCCCGTTGAGCCCCAAGCGGGCCATCCCGCGCCTTGCCTGAGGACTTTGCCATCATTTTTTGGAGACACTGCAAGACATGCTCGAGAACTATCTCAAGGACCTCGCCGAACTCGTCAACCTCGACTGCGGCACCCGCAACACGGCAGGCGTCACGAAGGCGGCCGAAATCATGAAGCGCCACTTTGAGGCGATCGGCTGGAAGGCCGAGCTCGTCGACCTCGGAAGCGAGGTCGGAAAGGGCCTTTTTGCCACCAACAAGCCGCAGGCCGAGCACTACGACCTCTTGATGAACGCGCACCTTGACACCGTCTTTGCCGACGGCACGGCGGCCGCGCGCCCCATGCGGCGCGACGGCAACCGCGTCACGGGCCCCGGCTGCTCGGACTGCAAGTCGGGGGTGCTCGCCATCGTCTACGCGCTCAAGGCGGCCGACCCGGCCGACCTTGAGCGCCTCTCGATTGCCGTGTGCCTTGATCCCGATGAAGAGACGGGCTCAAAGGCCTCGGCTGCCTGGATGCGCTCGGTTGCAAGCCGCAGCACCGAAGGGCTTGTCTTTGAAGCCGCCCGCCCGGGCGGAGAATTCGTGCGCGCGCGCAAGGGCGCCTATCAGCTTCGCATTGCGCTAAAGGGCGTGGCCGCGCACTCGGGCAACAACCCCAAGGCAGGTCGCTCGGCCATTTTGGAAGCCGCGCGCATGGTCGAAGACTTCAGCGCCCTTTCTGACTTTGACGGCACGGGCACGACGGTTAACGTCGGCCTCATCCAAGGCGGCTCTGCCATCAACGTCGTTCCCGCCGACTGCACGCTTGGCGTTGACATCCGCGGCTGGACCGACGAGGCCATGCAGCAGACGTTTGACAAAATCAAGGCGCGCGTGGCCGCCCCCACCATCGACGGCGTCACGGGAAGCGTTGAAATTCTGGGCGAGACGCCCGCCATGCCCTATACCGAGGCAAGCGCGCGGCTCGTCGACAAGATCAACCGGGCGGCCGAGCTCACGGGCATTGAGGCGCGCTGGGTCGATGCGGGCGGAGCGTCGGATGCCAACCACATGGCGCCCACGGGCATTGCCGTGTGCGACGGCATGGGCCCGAGCGGCGGCGGCGCGCACAGCGACAAGGAGTATCTCGACGTCGACAGCATCGAGCCTCGCATCGCCATGCTCGCCAAGCTCCTCTCGCTCATCGGCCGATAGACCAAACATACCCTTGCGAAAGACGGGGCGCGCCCGCCCTTGCAGCGCGCCCCTTTTTTCTGCGCGGCCTTTTGTACTCTGGTATTCCGGCCTTTGTTACAAATTTAACGGCGGCGCGACACACCGACACGCCTTCCATCAGGTTTTTGGTTTATCGTCTTCGCTATCAAAAATTCGCCGGCCGCAAAAGGCGTCGGCGCAAAGCGCACAAACAACAAATGCGTGCGCCCGCGCGAGCCTTCTTTTGGGCCTGCGGCGCCAAGACCGCGGCCCTTCAACCGGCAAAACAACTTCGCATCTCTTTTTTCTTTGGGAGCCTACACCTTGATTCTCAACAAAGCGATTAAGCCGGTTGCGGCTGCCGTGGCCGCCGCCCTTGTGATGACCACGGGCTCGATGCTCACAAGCGGCGTGGTCTGCGCGCAGGAGCTCGCGCCGATCGAGGCGCACGAGACGCAGCGGCTGCCCGATTTTGTGCAGCTTGTCGAAAAGTTCGGCAAGGGCGTCGTCAACATCTCCACCGTGCGCGAGGCGCGCATCATCGAGGGCGCAAGCCCCTTTGACGGGCTCGACGAGCGGCACGCCGAAATCTTCCGCCGCTTCGGCTTCCCGATGCTGCCCTTCATGGGCCCGCGCGAGGAGCCTGAGCGCCGCGGCACGGGTTCGGGCTTCATCATCAGCGCCGACGGGCTCATTCTCACCAACCATCACGTGGTCGACGGCGCCGACGAGATCACCGTGCGGCTCACCGACAACCGCGAGTTCAAGGGCAAGGTGCTCGGCAGCGACGCCAAGACCGACATCGCCGTCGTCAAAATCGAGGCCTCGAACCTCCCCGTTTTGAAGATGGGCGACAGCGACGAATTGAAGGTCGGCGAATGGGTGGCCGCCATCGGCAGCCCCTTTGGCCTGGACAACACCGTCACCGCGGGCATCGTCTCGGCCAAAAGCCGCAAGCTGCCAAGCGATCAGTACGTGCCCTTCATTCAGACCGACGTTGCCGTCAACCCGGGCAACTCGGGCGGCCCCCTCTTTAACATGAAGGGCGAGGTGGTCGGCATCAACTCGCAGATCTTCTCAACCTCGGGCGGCTTCATGGGACTGTCCTTTGCCATTCCGAGCAACCTTGCCATGCAGATCAAGGATCAGCTCGTGAAAAACGGCAAGGTCACGCGCGGGCGCATCGGCGTCGTGATCCAAAGCGTCACGCAGGATTTGGCCGAGAGCTTCGGCATGAAGACCCCCAAGGGCGCCATCGTGAGCCAGATCGACAAGGACGGGCCTGCCGCCAAGAGCGATCTGCGCGTGGGCGACGTGATCGTTGCCGTCAACGGCAAGTCGATCGACGACAGCGTCGACATGCCCGTCATGATCGGCAGCATGGCGCCGGGCTCGACCGCCAAGCTTGAAGTGATCCGCGACGGCAAGACCAAGACGATCGAGGTCAAGGTTGAGGAAGCCGACAACGCGCCTGCCAGCACGGGCAAGGCAAGCGCCTCGAACGCCTCCAAGCTCGGCGTGACGGTGCGCACGCTCAACTCCGACGAGCAGGAAAAGGCGGGCACCGAAGGGCTTCTCGTCGTCAAGAGCCAGGGCGCGGCCCGCAAGGCCGGCATCGCCGAGGGCGACATCATCGTCAACGTCAACGGCACGGCCATCAAGACCGTCAACGACCTTGGGAGCGTGATCGAGAAAAATGCCGGCAAGACCCTGCGCGTTCTCGTGCAGCGCCGCGACGCCCGCATCTTCATCCCGGTGAAAATCAGCAAGTAGTCCCGCGCGGCGCTCTTTCTCTCCCTTCGGGGCCCCGGGCCCCGAAGAGGGAGCGCCAAGCAAAAACAAGGCCGGCCGAGCTAGCAAGAAAAGCTGCTCGGCCGGCCTTGTTTTTGCTTTGTCCCCGAAGCGGGCGCCTTGCGCCGGCGCCCGTCAAGGGATTGGGTGTTTGCTAAGACTTGTCGGCGGGATGTTCGTTTTTGACCACCACCACGGCATGCGCGGTTTCAAGCGCATTGGCCGCCGCGTTGGCCTCGTGCCGGTTGTCGGGGTGCATGACGTAGTGCAGCCTCTCGTTGTCGACTTCCTTCATCCAGTGGCCGACCACGATGCAGGCGATGCCGTTGCCGATCATGTTGGTGAGGGCGCGCGCCTCGCTCATGAAGCGGTCGATGCCGAGAATGAGCGCAAGGCCCGCCACCGGCACGTGGCCCACGGCCGAGAGCGTGGCCGCAAGGACGATAAAGCCCGAGCCCGTCACGCCCGCGGCGCCCTTGCTCGTCAGAAGCAGCACCGCAAGCAGCGTCACCTGCTGCATGATCGTCATCTGCACGTCGCAGGCCTGCGCAATGAAGATGGCGGCCATGGTGAGGTAAATGGCCGTGCCGTCGAGGTTAAACGAGTAGCCCGTCGGGATCACAAGGCCCACCACGGACTTGTTGACGCCCGCGTGCTCCATCTTGGCCATCATGCGCGGCAGCACCGACTCCGACGAAGAGGTGCCAAGCACGATCAAGAGCTCTTCCTTGATGTAGCCGATGTAGCGAAAGATCGAAAAGCCGTGCCAGCGGCAGATGCCGCCCAAAACGACGAAGATAAAGAGAATGCAGGTAAGGTAGAACGTGCCCATCAGTTCAGCCAAGGGCACGAGAGAGGCGATGCCGTACTTGCCGATCGTAAAGGCCATGGCGCCGAAGGCACCCACGGGGGCCACGCGCATGATCATGCCCACGATCTGAAAGAGCACCTGGGAGGACTTGTCGATCACGTCAAAGACAAGCGTGCCGCGGCCGCCGAACTTGTGCAGCGCAAAGCCAAACAGAAGCGAGAAAAAGAGCACCTGCAGAATCTCGCCGTCGGCAAAGGCGCCCACCACGGTCGACGGGATGATGTTCATGATGAACTGCGTGGTGGTCTGCATCTTGCCCGGGCCCGTGTAGGCGGCCACGGCGCCCGCGTCAAGCGTTGCGGGATCAACGTGCATGCCCGCGCCCGGCTGCAGAAGGTTGACGGTAAGCAGACCCACGATGAGCGCGATGGTCGAGACCACCTCGAAGTACACGAGCGCCAGACCTCCGGTCTTGCCCACCTTCTTCATGTCCTCCATGCCGGCGATGCCGGTGACGACGGTGCAGAAGATCACGGGCGCGATGATCATCTTGATGAGCTTGATGAAGCCGTCTCCCAGGGGCTTCATCTGCGCGCCGATGTCGGGAAAGAAGTTCCCGAGGAGCACGCCGCAGATGATGGCGCAGATCACCTGAAAGTAAAGCACCTTGTAGATCGGTGTTCTTTTCGTAGCCATATGGTGTTCCCTCTTGCGGGCCGGACGACCCGACATGAAAAAATGCGCCGCGCAACTCCTTCGCTTTGCAACCCGTGGTTTTGCACCCCCTGCCGCTTTGCGTTGCTCGCGCCGCACATTGTGAGCACGGTTGATGTTTTTCTTGTCTCTGAAGGCTGTTAGCCGGGGAAGGCCGTGTTCCCTCCCAATCCGGCGAGGATTATGCCAAAAGAGCGTTTTTGCCTGCACCAGAAAAAGAGCCAGTGAAAGGGTATTTCACTAGCTCTTTTTCGCGCTTTGGTGCCAAAAATCAAGAGAACTCAGGCCTTTTCCCGATTCTCTCGGAGCGCTCCCAGCCGCCGAGCACGCGCTGGGCGATTTCCTCGGCCACGCGGATGCGGTCGATGTGGTTTTGCGCCACCATCCGGATGGAAAGGCCGTCGACTAAGGCCATGTCGACCGTCACGCGGGTCTCAAGCCAGCGCTCGTCGCCCTCGACGTCGTCGTAGCTGCGGTGCATCTGCACGAGGAGCTCGCGCATCTTGTCGTCGATGCGCGAGATGATCTGCTGCAGCTGCTCGTTGTGCACGGCCTCGGCAAAGATTTCAAGCGTCACGCGGGCGCGCTTCAGGTCGAGGTTGGCGAGCACGATTTTCTTCAAGCACTCAAGGCGCTCCTCGCGCGTCGGAGGCACCCTGCGAAAGCGCGCGGCCTCGTCGGCGAGCTTTTTGACCTCGCGGTCGGCAAGGCTCTCGATGATGGCCGCCTTGCCGTGAAAGTAGTTGTAGAGGTTGCCCACGCTCATGCCCGTGCGGCGGGCCACCTCCACCATCGTGGTCGCGTTGAACCCCTTCTCGGCAAAGCACTCGCGCGCCACGTCGAGAATCTCTTCGCGGCGCTGCTCATAGAGGTTGAAGTCAAGAACGCTCATTGCCGCTGCTCCCCGCCGGGACGCTGCCGGTCGTTCCAACGGGGACGCCCTGCGCGCCTTCCGTTTGGGTCTGCTCGGCGGGCTCAAGCTGCGAGCCGCCGCCCATGGCCTTGTAGAGCGTCACGAAGCTCGTCACGCGCGAGAGCTTGGTGGAGATGAGCGTCTGCTGCGCCGAGAAGTTGGCGCGCTGGCTGTCGAGCACCGTGAGGTAGCTCTCGGCGCCGTTGCGATAGCGCTCCTCGGAAAGCCGCAGCGACTCGGCCGTTGCATCGGCAAGCTTTTGCTGGGCCTTGAGCTCGTCGCCCACCGTGCCTTCCATGGCAAGGGCGTCGGCCACTTCCTGGAAGGCCTTCTGGATGGCGGACTCGTAGTCGGCCACGGCCGCCTTCTGCGCAGCTTGCGCCGCCTCGAGGTTGGCGATGTTGCGCCCGCCCGAGAAAATGGGCAGGCTGATCTGCGGCACGAAGTTCCAAAAGCCCGTGCCGCTGCTAAAGAGGTCCGACAACTCGGTCGACGTGGTCCCGAAGGCGCCCGTGAGCGTAATGCTCGGGAAGAACGCGGCTCTCGCCACGCCGATGTTGGCGTTTGCCGAGCGCAGGGCCGCCTCGGCCGAGGCGATGTCCGGGCGCTGCAGCAGCACTTCGCTCGGCACGTTTGAAATGGCCGAGACGGGGTTCGTGGCCGAGTCAACGAGCTTGTCGGGCTCCATGCTCGGATCGACGGGGCTGCCCACGAGCGTGTTGAGCGCATTTCGGTACTGCGACACCGAGCGGCGGGCCTGGGCCTGCGCGGCCATGGCCGAGGCCACGGTCGTGATCGCCTGCTGCACCTCAAGCTGGCTTGAAGCGCCAAGCTCGTAGCTCTTTTCGATGAGCTTGAGGCTTTCAACCTGACTTTCATAGGTCTGGGTGGCAAGCTTCAAAAGGTCCTTGGCAGCCCCGAGCGAGAGCCAGGTCTGCGCGATTTCGGTCACCACCGTCATCTGCATCGAGCGCTGCGCGGCTTCGGTCTGCAGGTAGGCCTGCAGAGCCTGCTCGTTGAGATTGCGCACGCGCCCGAAGAGATCGAGCTCGTAGGCGGTCATGCCAAGCTGCGCGGTGTAGACCTGCGACGTCGACTCCGACCCGGTTTGGCTGACCGACTGCGGCGTGCGGCTTGCGGTCTCGTCGGCGGCCGCGGCAATCGTCGGGAAAAGATCGGCGCGGCTTACGCGGTACTGCGCGCGGGCCTGCTCGACGGCGTAGGCCGCCGAGCGCAGATCGCGGTTGTTGATGATTCCCAGGCGGATCAACTCACGCAGCCTGGGGTCGGTGAAGAAGTCGCCCCACAAGGCCAGCCCGTCGGTGAGCACGACCGCGTTGGCCGTCGCCTCGTCCTGGGGCCAGGCCGCGGGCACCGGCGCCTCGGGCCGGGTGTACTCCGGCGCGAGATTCACGCACCCCGACATAAGCAAGGCGGCCGCGAGCGGCAAAAGACAAAAACTCTTACGCATTTCTTTATTTCACCTCTTGGTCGTGTGCGCGGGCAGGGCTCTTCTTGCTGCCGAAGATTCGCACGATCAGCACATAGAAGGCCGGCACAAAGAATACACACAGGAACGTGCCGGCGAGCATGCCGCCGAGCACGGCCACGCCGATGGCCGACTGCGCGCCGGCGCCGGCGCCGGAGGCCATCGCGAGCGGCAGCACGCCAAGGCCGAAGGCCAGAGACGTCATCAGAATCGGGCGCAGGCGCAGACGCACGGCTTCAACCACCGCATCGAGCACCTCCTTGCCGCTGTCGACCAGGTCGCGGGCAAATTCCACAATCAAAATGGCGTTCTTGGCCACAAGGCCCACCGTCGTGAGCAGACCCACCTGGAAGTACACGTCGTTTTCCTTGCCCGTGAAGTACGTCAGGCCCAGGGCGCCGAGCACGCCCAGCGGCACGACCAGAATCACGGCCACGGGAATCGACCAGGACTCATAAAGAGCGGCCAGAGCAAGGAACACCACCAAGAGCGAAAGTGCATACAAGGGAGCAGCGTTGCTGCCCGCGATGCGCTCCTGGTAGGAGACGCCGTTCCACTCGATTGAGTAGCCGTGGGGCATCTGCGCGAGGATTTCCTCGATGATCTGCATGGCCTCGCCCGAGGAGACGCCCGCGGCGGGGCTGCCCTGGATGTTGACGGCCTCAAGCGCGTTGAAGCGCTCCAGACGCGGCGAGCCGAACGTCCACTCGGTCGTCGTAAACGACGAGAAGGGAACCATGTCGCCGCTCGTGCTTCTCGCGTACCAGCGGTTGATGTCTTCGACCTGTCCGCGCGAGGCTTCGTTGCCCTGCACGTAGACCTTCTTCAAGCGTCCCTGATCCATGAAGTCGTTGACGTACGTTGAACCGAAGGCCGCGTTGAGCGTCGTGTTGATCTGAGCTTCGGAAACGCCGAGGGCTCTGGCTTTGTCGTAGTCGACGTTGACCTGCAGCATCGGCGCGTCGGCCATGCCGTTGTGGCGCACCTGCACCAGCCGCGGATCGGCGTTGGCCTTCGCAAGAAACATCTCCATGACTTCCATGAGCTTGTCGTGGCCCTGTGCGCCGCGATCCTGCAGATAGAAGTCAAAGCCTTCGGCAACGCCCAGTTCGGGCACCGCGGGCAGCGCGAACACAAAGCCCTGCGCGTCCTTGTACTCGGGCGACATCAGGCGCATCATCGCGCGCATCATCACCGCGTCGACCGACTGCGAGGGATCGGTGCGCTCGCTCCAGTCCTTGAACTTCAAAAAGCCCATGGCGTTGTTCTGGCCCGTGCCGGCAAAGGAGAAGCCGCGCACGGTAAAGACCGACTCAAGGGTGTTCTTTTCGGTGGCGATGAGGTCGTCTTGAAAGCGCGTCAGGACCTGATCGGTGCGCTCTGCCGTGGCGCCCGCCGGCAGCTGCATCATCATGAGCAGCGTGCCCTGATCTTCCGGCGGCATGAAGGCGCTCGGAATCTTCAGAAAGCCCAGCACCACCGCGCCGCACAGCACGATGTAGATGATCATCATGCGAAAGATCCGGTGCACCATCACCTGCACGGTCGAGCACACGCCGTGCGTCAAGGCCGTAAAGCCCGAATTAAAGCGCCCGAAGAAGCCCCGGCTGGACCTGGGCTTGGTTTCGTCCTCCTGCTTGAGGATGGCCGCGCAAAGCGCGGGCGTCAGCGTCAGGGCGATGATCACCGAGAGCACCATGGCCGAGACGATCGTCACCGAGAACTGACGGTAGATGATGCCCGTGGAGCCGCCGAAGAAGGCCATCGGCACGAACACGGCCGAAAGCACCATGGCAATGCCGATCAGAGCGCCCGTGATCTGGTTCATCGACTTGATGGTTGCCGTTCGCGGATCGCACTTGTCTTCGGCCATCACGCGCTCGACGTTTTCAACGACCACAATGGCGTCGTCGACCAAGAGGCCAATGGCAAGCACCATGGCAAACATCGTGAGCACGTTGATTGAAAAGCCCAGGACGCTCAAGGCCGCAAAGGTGCCCAGCAGCACCACCGGCACGGCGATCGTCGGAATGATCGTCGCGCGCCAGTTCTGCAGGAAGAGATACATCACGCAGACCACGAGGATGATGGCCTCAAAAAGGGTCTTCACCACTTCGTGGATGGCCGCGCGCACAAAGGGCGTGGTCTCAAACGGGATCACCGTCTCGACGCCTTCGGGGAAGAAGGGCGAGAGCTCGGCCACCTTGTCCTGCACGCGCTTGGCGGTGTCAAGCGCATTGGCGCCGGCGCTCAGGTAAATGGCGATGCCCGAAGAGGGCGCGTTCATGTAGCGGCCCTGGAAGGTGTAGGTCTCCTGTCCGAGCTCGACGGTGCCGATGTCCTTGATGCGCACGGTCGAACCGTCCGAGGGGCTCTTCAACACGATGTTTTCAAACTGCTCGGGCGTATTGAGCAGGGAGCTCGCGCGGATCGTGGCCGTGATCATGCGCTTGCCGTTGGTGGGCTGGCCCGCGATGTCGCCGGCGGCCACCTGCACGTTCTGCTCCTCGATGGCGGCCATCACGTCCGAGGGCTCGAGGCTGTACTTCATGAGCAGCCCCGGGTCCATCCAAATGCGCATGGCGTAGGAGGCGCCAAAGACGGTCGCCTCGCCCACGCCTTCCAGACGCGCAATGGTCTCTTCGACGTTGTTGGTGAGGAAGTCCCCCAAATCGCCCGAGGTCATGCGGCCCGTGCGGTCAATAAAGCCCACCACCATCAAGAACGACGCGGAGCTCTTGTCGACCGTGACGCCGAGCTGGCGCACCGTCTCAGGCAGATTGGGTTCCGCGGCCGAGAGCTTGTTTTGCACCTGCACCTGCGCGATGTCGGGGTTGGTGCCCGCCACGAAGGTCAGCGTGAGCGCCATGCGGCCCGTGGAGTCCGAGGTGGAGCTCATGTACATCAGGCCGTCGAGACCGGTCATGTTCTGCTCGATGATCTGCGTCACCGTTCTCGACATGGTCTCGGCATTGGCGCCGGGGTAGGTCGCGTTGATGCGCACCTGCGGAGGCGCGATGTTGGGATACTGCGCAACCGGCAGCTGCGTGATCGAGAGCGCGCCGGCGAGCATGATCACAATGGCGATCACCCAGGCAAAAATCGGGCGATCGACAAAGAAACGACTCAGCATATTGAATCCCCCGGCTTAGTTGGAGGCCTTCCCGGCGGCGGCAGCGGCACCTGCTGCGGCGCCTTCAGCGGCAGCCGCGGGCTTGACTTCGCCCGGCGCGCCCGCAGGCTCGCAGCGCACCAAAGTACCGGGCCTGACGTGCTGGATGCCCTCGACGATGACGCGGTCGCCCTCGCTCAGGCCCTTGTCGAGCACCCAGTAGGGACCGTCGGCGCCTGCGATCACGATGTCGCGGCTTTCAACCTTGTTGTCGTTGGTAACGACGTAGACATAGGGCTCGCCCGTGCTGCGGCGCATCGTGGCGCGCTGATCGAGCTTGACGGCCTTTTCGCGCACGCCGTCAACAAGCCGAGCGCGCACGTACATGCCGGGCATGAGCTCGCGGTCGGGATTGGGGAAGACGGCGCGGATGCGCACCGTTCCGGTCGACTCGTCGACCAAGGCGTCCTGGAAGGTGAGCTTGCCGATCGAGCTGTAGATGCGCTCGCCCTCGAGGATGAGCTGCACGTCGGCGCTGCCCTCGGTGCCGGTCTTGATGATGCCGGCCTTGGCCTGCTCGCGCAGCTTGGCGAGCACGTCGTAGGACTGCGTGACGTCGACGTAGATCGGATCGAGCTGCTGCACGACCGTCAGGCGCTGCGCCTGATTGGCCGTCACAAGGGCGCCCGGCGTCACTTCAGAGAGCGACACCTTGCCCGTGATGGGGCTCGTGACCTTGGTGTAGCGCAGGTCGATCTGCGCGGAGGCAAGCGCTGCCTTGGCGGCCTCCACATTGGCCACGGCCACCTTGTAGGCGGCCTGCGCGGAGTCGTCCGAAGAGCGGCTCACGGCGTTGACCTTCACAAGCTCCGCCGAGCGCTTGGCGTCGGCTCGGGCTGAGACGAGCGTGGCCTGCGCCTGCAAGAGCGAGGCCTTGGCCGAGGCGACGTTGGCCTCGTAGACGGCCGGATCGATCTGATAGAGCGACTGGCCTTCCTTGACTTCCGCGCCTTCTTCAAAGAGGCGCTTTTGGATGATGCCCGAGACCTGCGGGCGCACTTCGGCCACGCGATAGGCCGAGGTGCGGCCGGGCAGGTCGGTGCGCATGACCGCGTCCTGCAGCTTGATCTCCTGCACGGAAACAAGAACCGCCTGCGGCGCGGCATTGGCCTGCGACGTCTCCTGCTTCTTGCCTTGGCAGCCCGTCAAAGCTGCAGCGGCCGCCGCGCAGGCAACCAGAGCAAAGACCGCCGAACGCGGTGAATTCTTCAACAACATTTATGAGGACTCCGAAACGAAATATTTCCGTTTGCTGGCGATGGACTGCCAGGATTCGGGGAAAACAAGCACGACAAGGGGACGCAAAGCCCCCCTTTCCCCTTCAAACTGAATGATCATTCACTTTCTGAACGAGCGTTCAGCATTTTACGGATTTTAGATTTTTTGTCATCCGCCAAATGGCGGAAGGCGCGCCGCCCGCAGGCCGCGTGCGGCGGCCGCAAGAAAAAGCACCGCCAATTTTCCCCTTCGTCGCGCGCCGGAGACGCCGCGCTTATTTGCGCCGGATGCGCGCGAGGATCGCCTCGGCCGCCTGTGCGCAGACAAGCCCTGCGATCACGCAGAGCATGCCGAGCACGACCATGGGCGTAAAGGGTTCGTCGAGCACCACGATGGCCGTGCCCACCGTGATGACGGGCACAAGATAGATGTAGACGGTGCTTGCAAGGGCGCCGAGCGCCTTGACCGACATGCTCCAGAACACAAAGCACAAGGCCGAGGCCACAAGCCCCAAAAACACGAGGTTGCCGCCTACGACCGGATCGAGCAGCTCCTCCACGGAGACGTCAAAGCCGTCGTAAATCGTCACGGGCACCATGCACACGATGCCCCAGAAGAAAATGCGCCGCGTCACGGGCAGCGCCGCAAAGCCCCAGGCGGTGATGCGCTTGACCAGGAGCGAATAGACGGCCCAGACAAAACCCGCGCAGGCGGCAAGCAAATCGCCCCTCCAGTTGAATTCGACGCTTTCCTCGCCTCCCCAGCAGATGAGCGCCACGCCCGCAAGCGAGATGACGAGCCCCGCGAAAAACCATCCGCCCAGCCGCTCGCCGCCGCCCTGAAAGCGCGCAAGGAGGCTTCCCAAAATCGCCGTGAAAAAGGGCGACAGGCACACGATCACCCCGACGTTGGAGGCGCGCGTGTAGACAAGCGCGATGTTTTCAACGAGGTAGTAAAGGCAAATCCCCGAGAGGCCCGCAAGGAAAAAGATTTTCTCCTGCGCTCGCGTCGCCCTCCCCATTCTCCTTGGCCAGAGCACCCACAGGAAAACGTACCCGAGCACAAAGCGAATGCACAGAATCTCCACGGGCGTGAGCACCGCAAGCAGCACCTTGGTCGAGACGAAGGTCACGCCCCAGACGGCCACCGTCAGGAGCGCAAGCACGTGCCCAAGGGCGAGTTCGCCTGCGCGGGAAGCCGCCGCAGAATCCTGAGCAGACTCTCCGCCCGAGGGCGTTGTCTCAGTCCTCAAATGCGAGGCCTGAGAATGTTCTGAGTTTGGCTCCTGCGGCATTACAAGGGACGTCGGGCAAAGAAAATGAAGGAAGAAGAAAGAAGACACCAGCGGCGCGTCCAAGGCAAAGCCCAAAGCCGCGCGCACGCGTGCGAGCGCACGCGCGTCTGTTTGCATGAACAGAGCCGCTTTTTCTCCCTTTTGAGGGCGGCTTCGGCCTTCAAGGCTTCATGGCGCCGAAGGCCTGATCTTTTACTCCACCGTCACGCTCTTTGCAAGGTTTCTCGGCTTGTCGACGTCGGTGCCGCGGGCAAGGGCCGTGTGGTAGGCCAAAAGCTGCAGCGGCACCACGTGAAGAATGGGCGAGAGGTCGCCGTAGTTTTCCGGCAGCCTGATGACGTGCATCTCCTCGGTGCTGTCAATCACACTGTCGCCGTCGGCAAAGACGTAGAGCTTGCCGCCGCGGGCGCGCACCTCCTGCATGTTGCTCTTGAGTTTTTCAAGGAGCTCGTCGTTGGGCGCAATCGTCACCACAGGCATGTTTGCGTCCACAAGCGCCAGGGGCCCGTGCTTGAGTTCGCCCGCGGGATACCCCTCGGCGTGGATGTAGCTGATTTCCTTGAGCTTGAGCGCGCCTTCAAGCGCAATCGGGTAGTGCACGCCGCGCCCCAAAAAGAGCGCGTCGTCCTTGCTTGCAAAGCGCTCGGCCCAGTCGATGATCTGCGGCTCGAGCGCAAGCACGCTTGCCAAGGCCGCGGGCACGTGCCGCAGCCGCGAGAGCGCCTCGTGCTCGCGCTCGGCGTCAAGCCTGCCGCGCATCTTGGCCAGAACCAGCGTCAGAAGGTAAAGCGCCGCCAACTGCGTCGTAAAGGCCTTCGTGCTCGCCACCCCGATCTCGACGCCCGCCCGGGTGATGTAGCTCAAAAGACTCTCGCGCACCAGAGCGCTTTGCGCGACGTTGCAGACGGCAAGCGTTTTCGTCATGCCGCAGGCGACGGCGTGCTTGAGCGCCGCAATGGTGTCGGCCGTCTCGCCCGACTGGGAGATCGTCACGACAAGCGCATTGGGGTCGGCAATCGAGACGCGGTAGCGGTACTCGCTTGCAATTTCCACGTCGCAGGGCACGCCCGCAATCGCCTCAAGCCAGTACTTGGCCGTGAGCGCCGCGTAGTAGCTCGTGCCGCAGGCAAGCATCAGAATGCGCGAGACGCCCGTGAAAACCTCTTGGGCGTTGGTGCCAAAGAGCGTGGGCGAGATCCCCGCCACGCCCTCGAGCGTGTCGGCAATCGCCCGGGGCTGCTCGAAAATTTCCTTTTGCATGTAGTGGCGGTAGGGCCCGAGGTCGGCTGCTCCCGCATAAGCCTGCACGCAGACCACCTTGCGCTCGACGGGCTCATAGCCCTTGTCGGTGCGGGCGTAGACCGCAACGGCTTCGCGCGTGATGTCGACCACGTCGCCTTCTTCCAAATACACGAAGCGGTCGGTGACGCCCGCAAGCGCCATGGCGTCGCTTGCAAGAAAGTTTTCCCCCTCGCCCAGGCCCGCCACCAGGGGAGAGCCCTGCCGCGCGCCCACGATGCGCTCGGGCTCGTTGACGCAAAAGACCGCAATGGCGTAGGCCCCGCGCACGCGCGAGAGGGCCTTTTGCACCGCGGCAAGCAGATCGCCCTCGTAGCAGGCGTTGACCAAGTGCGCAAGCACCTCCGTGTCGGTCTGGCTTGTCATCTGCACGCCCTGGGAGACAAGCTCGGCCTTGAGCTGCGCATAGTTTTCAATGATGCCGTTGTGCACGAGCGCAATGCGGTTGCCCGCAATGTGCGGGTGCGCGTTCATCACGGCCGGTCCCCCGTGAGTGGCCCAGCGCGTGTGCGCAATGCCCGTGGCGCCCTGCATGCCTTCGCTTTTCACCTGCTCGGTCAAGTCCTTGACGCGGGCGACGCTGCGCGCGCGATCAATTTTCCCGTCCCGGACGACGGCAATCCCGCAGCTGTCGTAGCCTCTGTACTCAAGCCTGCGCAGTCCCTCGAGCATGACGGAAACGATGTCCCGGCGGCTGACGCCGGCAACAATGCCACACATGATTGGTTTTGCCTCTATTTAAAAAATCGTTTCACGTGAAACCGCGCAATCACTCCGCCGCATCCTTTGCAGCGGCGCCGGCGGCCTCCTCTGCGTTCCCGCTCTTTGCCCGGGACTTGTTTTTGCCCGCCTTCACATCCATCTTCACGGGCCGCTTCCAGCCCTTGTGCGTGCGCTGCGGAGCGCGGCTCAAGGTGAGTTCGCCTGCCGGTGCGTCTTTGGTGAGCGTCGTGCCGGCCCCCAAAGTCGCGCCCGCTCCCACCGTCACCGGCGCCACGAGCTGCGTATCCGACCCGATGAAGGCATCGTCGCCAATCGTCGTGCGCCACTTGTTGACGCCGTCGTAGTTGCAGGTGATGGTGCCCGCGCCGATGTTGACGCCGCTGCCCATGTCGGTGTCTCCAATATAGGAGAGGTGGTTGATTTTCGATCCCGTGCCGATCACGGACTTCTTGATTTCCACAAAGTTGCCCACGTGCACGTTGTCCGAAAGCGAAGCCTGCGGGCGCAGCCGCGCGTAGGGGCCGATGCGGGCGTTGTCCCCCACCTCGGCCTCGTCAATGTGGCAGAAGGGCTCGATTGTCGTGCCCGCCCCGATCCGGGCGTTTCGAATCACGCTGTAGGCGCCCACCACGACGTTGTCGCCCAATTGCACGTCGCCGATAAAGATGCAGCCCACGTCGATCGTGACGTCGTGCCCGCACGTCAGGCGCCCGCGGATGTCGATGCGGGAGGGATCGATCACGGTGACGCCCGCTTCGGTGAGAAGCTCCGCCTGATGATCCTGCCAGATGCCTTCGAGCCGCGCGAGCTGCGTCTTGGAGTTGACGCCCTCGACTTCAAAGCTTCTGCGCGGCCGCGCCGAATTGATGCGCACGCCGTCGCGCACCGCAAGCCCGATGATGTCGGTCAAG
Source organism: Sutterella sp. (assembly GCA_019418605.1). Classification (GTDB taxonomy): domain Bacteria; phylum Pseudomonadota; class Gammaproteobacteria; order Burkholderiales; family Burkholderiaceae_F; genus Duodenibacillus. The sequence goes on from DYBN01000040.1 coordinate 33,068, forward strand.
TAGTACTCGCCCTGGGCATTGCTCGCCTTCAATTCCGAGAGCCACCCGGCAAGCCGCGCCGTCGGCAGCAGCATGATGCCCGTGTTGACTTCGCGAATCTGCTTTTGCCCCTCGGTGGCGTCCTTTTGCTCGACGATTGCCACGATGCGGCCCCTCTGGCGCAGGATGCGCCCGTAGCCCGTGGGGTTGCGAAGCACCGTGGTCAAAATCGCCATGCCGTCTCCGGCCACGCGCACAAGCCGGTCAATCGTCTCGGGCTGCACGAGCGGCACGTCGCCCAAAAGCACGAGCGTGTGCTCGGCCGTCATGTCTAGCGCAGGCAGCGCACACTGAAGCGCATGCCCGGTCCCAAGCTGCGGCTCCTGCAGGACAAAGGAGAGCTCTTCGCGCCCTGCGAGCACCTGCCGGACCACTTCGGCGCGGTGCCCCACGACCACAATCGTGCGGCTTGCGTCCGAGAGCCTTCCCACGGTCTCGAGCACGCATTCGATCATGGGCTTGCCCGCCAGGGGCTGGAGAACCTTGGGAAGGTTCGAGTGCATGCGCTTGCCCTGGCCTGCGGCGAGAATGACAACGTTCATCATGGCGGATGGATTCCTTTTTTCGTGTTTTACGCCCTTTGCATGGAAAAAACGGATCGATTCGGGCGGGTTTGGATTTAAACACGGCAATTGTGCCATCGGGGCGAAAACTCACGCGCCGGGCTGCGCGGCGGCAAAGGCGCTGTTTTGCTGCATGCGCTCTATAAACATACGGGTTAACCCTTGAATTTTGTCTTTTTGTATCACTCAGAGGTTTGAAAATCCCCGAGAGTCTGCGGCGGGTCAAACCCATTAGGCAGTTTCGGCAGTTACGTTTTGAAATACCTGCCATAAAATGGCGCCTTCCTCGCGGGCGCCGGCCCGGCCGGACAAGGCGTCGTGCCTTGCGCCGGTTCTACCGAAAGGATTGTTGTTTCTCTTCTCCCCCGCCGCTGCGCTTTTATCGCTTTGCCCGCAGCAAAAGAGCCGCACCGCACGCTCTTTGCGCGCCGCCCTTTTGAAAGCCGCCCGCTTTTCAAGCCAAGACGATTTTCTTTCCCGGCAAGGCAAGCTCCGGCGCCCTTTGTCCCAAGGCGGGGACGATTGAGGCCGCACGACACATCCTTTTGCCGGCACCGCACGAAGGACACCTCAACAGGAGTTTGTTATGACCACTGAAACCCCTGCGGACAAGTCTCCGCAAAACCTTCCCCACATGCAGCAGGAGAAGGTCGGCGTGGGAGCGTACGTCTCGCTATTTCTCGCCATCTGCTTCTTCTCGGGAATTTTCTACAAGATGCCCGAGGGCTATACGTGGCTCGGGGCCTTTGACTTCACCACGCTCATCGGCAAATTCGGCTCCGTCTTCGAGTCGACCAATTTCGTGGGCAAGGGCGGCATCAGCGCGCGCCAGGGCTTTGCGTTTGCCTTGTCGCTCGTGCCCGGCGTGATGCTCGCGCTCGGCCTTCTCGAAGTGCTCTCGCACTACGGCGCCCTGCGCGCCGCGCAGCAGCTGATGACTCCGCTCTTAAAGCCCATCCTCGGGGTGCCCGGCAACACGGGCCTTGCGCTCATCACCGACCTTCAGAGCACGGACGCGGGCGCGGCCCTCACCAAGGGTCTCTACGACGCGGGCGCCATCTCGAAACAAAACCTCGTGGTGATGTGCGGCTGGCAGTACGCCGGCGCAGGCCTTGTCAACAACTATTTTTCGATTGCCTCGGCGCTTTTCCCGGCCTTCCTGCTGCCGGTGTGGCTGCCCCTGGTGGTCATGTTCGTCCTGAAGTTCGTGGGCGGCGCTCTGACCCGCTTCGTCCTGTCGACCGTTTACAAGAAGGATTTCGAAAATGAGTAATGCCGCCGCAACCACCTCCAAGAACCCCTTCGACATCTTTGTCGCGGGTCTGCGCAAGGGCTTCGGGGTTGCCATCAACAACCTCATGCCCAACGTCATCATGGCCTTCGTGCTCGCCTACATCCTCGAGCTGTGGGGCGTGCTGCGCTTTCTGGGCGACCATTGCGGCTTCCTGATGGCCGTGTGGGATCTGCCGGGCGAAGCGCTCACGGTGCTGTGCGCGACCTGGCTCAGCTGCGGAGCGGGCGTGGGCGTTGCCGCCTCGCTTCTTGCTTCGGGCAACCTCACCCCGCACGACATCACGATTCTGTCTCCGGCGCTGCTCCTGATGGCCTCGCAAATCCAGTACATGGGCCGACTGCTGGGCGTAGCCGACTGCCCCAAGAAGTACTGGCCGTGGCTGATGATCAACTCGCTTCTCATGGCGGGCATCGGCATGCTGATCATGCGCTTTCTTGTGTGACGGGCTTTAGGAGGGCTTTTGCAGCGCGCAAGCGTCCTCCCGAGCGCCCGGGCTTTAAAAGCCCGCCCGACTTTCTCCGGCCGCTTCGTGCGGCCGGTTTTGTTTTACGGCGCATGAAAAAAGAGAGCCTTGCGCAGGCCCCGGGGAAAAAAGTGCGGCAAGGGAAGCCGTTCAACATTCTAAAATTTATTAGAATGTTGGAAGGCTTCCTTTTTCTCTTTGTCTGATCACCTTCTTTTGCCATGCCCCGCGCCATCGACCTCAAGCACCGCCTCTACAGCCGCGTCGGACGCCTTGCCAAGGCGCTCGGACAGGAGACGCGCCTTGAAATCATCGAAATCCTCGCGCAGTGCCCGCGCACGGTGGAGACTCTCTCGCAGATTCTCAAAACCGACATCAAGAGCGTGAGCGCGCACCTCAAGGTGCTGCACGCCGCAGGGCTTGTGCGCGTGCGCCGCCAGGGGCGCTTTCGTCAGTACGCCGTGGCAGGCCGCGAGGTGCTCCTTCTGGCCGTGCTGCTTCGAAAGACCGCCGAGCACCTGCTGCCGGCGGCAGATGCGGGCGGCAAGGCTGCCGCTGCAGCAGGCGAAGAAGCTCGCGGCAGCGACGGCGAAGCCGACCGACTGGGCCCAAACGCGGGCGCCGACGCCCTTGACGCCGCGCGGGCCGTCGAGCTTGCAAAGAACAACGCTCTCGTCTTGATCGACGTGCGCCCGCCCGAAGAATTTGCCGCCGCGCACCTTCCGGGCGCGGTGAACATGCCGCTTGAGACGCTTGAAGCGCACATCGACGAGATTTCCGAACATACGCCCTGCGCGGCCTACTGCCGCGGCGCCTACTGCTTTCTTGCGCAGAAGGCCCGCGAGGTCTTCAAGCGCCGCGGGAGAAATCTTTCGATCGTGCGCGAGGGCGTGCTCGAATTTTTAACCGACGACAAGGAGGGGCTGCTTGAGCGCCCCGCCGGGGACAGCAGCCCCACAAAGCCCGACGTCGAAAGCCGCGGTTTCTGATTTTCCCCTTTCTCCCCTTTTTGTCTTTCCCTCCCTTTGCTTGGACAAGAACATGCGCAACTTTGTCAAAACCATGGCCCCGGGGTGGTTTGCCTCCGTGATGGGCACGTCCGTGGCGAGCCTTGCCGCCTGGCTTTTGTTTCAGAGCGGCCCCTGGCAGTGGATCGCCGATTTTCTGCACTACGCGGCCATCGTCATGATGCTTGTTTTGGGCGCGGCGGGGCTTGCGCGCATCGCTCTTTTCCCGCACCAGGTCTTTGAGACCATCTCGCACCCCGTCGAAGGAAGCTTTTACGCCACCTTCCCGATTGCCCTGCTCGTGATGGCAGGGCAATGGAGCATGCGCGGCATCGATCCGGCGGCCGTCGCCATTTTGTGGTGGACGGGAACGGCGGGCACGGTGCTTGCAAGCTACCTCATCCTTTTTCGGCTCTTTACGCTTGACCGCTTGAAGCTTGAAATGGTGACGCCCGCGCACTTCATCCCGGCCGTGGGCCTCGTGGTAATTCCCGTGGCGGGCGCGGGTCTTGCGGGCCAGGCCCAGGGGCTCATGCGGGAGGTTTATTTCGGCGTCAACATGCTCGGCATGGGCGCGGGCTCGTTCATGTACATCGCCCTTGCGGCGCTCACGATGTCGCGCCACTTCCTGCGCCCGGGCATCGAGGGCAAGATGACGCCCACGCTTTGGGTGCATCTGGCCCCCATGGGCGTGATTCCGCTGAGCCTTTTGTCGCTTCTGCACGCAGCGGGCAACGAAGGCGCCTTCACCTACGGCACGCTTGTCGCCATGGGCTTTATGGGCGCCTCGATCTGGTGGCTCGTGCTGTGCGCGGCCATGACGATTCGAAACGCCCTGCAAGGGAAACTTCCCTTTGCCCTTTCCTGGTGGGCGTTCGTCTTCCCCGTGGGCGCCATGACGGTGCTCGCAATTCGCCTCTCGGCCATCGCAAAGCTTGAGCTTCTCTCGGGCGTCTCCCTGGGGCTCTTTGTCCTCTTGATGGCGCTGTGGCTTGCAGCGGCCGCAGGCACCCTCAACGGTCTTGCGCGCGGCAGCATCATCCCGAAGCCCCAGAGCGCGGGACACTGAGCAAGTCTTTTCGGGTTTTGACCCCGCAAAAATGCCGCCAGCCCAGATTTGACGGGCCTTGGCGGCATTTTTGATTTTCTGCGATTGTAGGTAGAAAAGGCGCGGCTCTCGCCCTGCTTTTTCCCCTTTTTGCTGCGCGCTCTTGCGGGCGCCCGAAGCCTCGGGCGCCCGTGTGTGCACGATTAGAAGCGGTAGTCGACGCGCACCTGGCCAAAGTACTCGGTCAT
>DYBN01000041.1 GCA_019418605.1 Sutterella sp.
CCACCTTCGGGAATGGGAATTTCTTTGAGATTGCGGTAGATACGGCCCATGGAAACCTGTCCTATAATCTGCACGGTACGTGCAGACAAAATTGTGCAATATCTAGAACAATAAATCAAATCAAACAGCAAAAAAAATCGGCGGCAGATCCTTATGTCTTAAAGGATCTACCGCCAAGTTTGGTAGAAAAAATCAGATGGCCGTCAGGATCTACACCAAGACGGTGCACGCATTCGAGGGAATTTCAGGAAAAGGCTTGAATTCTGCTTTCTGAAGGCAATAAAAAACCCCGTAAATCCAACGATTACGGGGCGATGTCTGATGCATTTGGTGGATGCTGAGAGTCTCGAACTCCCGACCTACGCCTTGTAAGGGCGCCGCTCTACCAACTGAGCTAAGCATCCATGCACGGAGATCGACTCAAAACGTCGATCAAAGAGCGCATTAGTTTACAGCATCCTTGAGCTTCTTGCCAGCGCGGAACTTCGGAACGTTCGTCGCCGCGATTTCGATTTCAGCGCCGGTCTGCGGATTGCGGCCGGTGCGGGCGGCGCGCTCGGAAACCGTGAAGGTGCCGAAGCCAACGAGCGAAACATCCTCTCCCTTCTTGAGGGAAGCGGTCACAGCTTCAACAAAGGCATCCACAGCCATGGCGGCCTTCGCCTTGGAGATGTCGGCAGCAACTGCGATCTGCTCGACCAAATCATTCTTGTTCATCGGTGTTCCCCTATGAATTATCGTTCTGCCCCGTACTGCCGGGACTGTCCAACTGACAAGGCGTAACTATAGCGTAGTTTTCACGCCCGACAAGAGGCCTGCAGAATTTTTTGCCCGTCCGACGGCGCCGAATCAAGCGCCTTCAAAACTCCGTGCTTGAGGCCTCTGCAAAAGCAGGCGCCGTGGGATTTCACCGACAAACGCAATTTCCCTTTACTGCAGCTGCGCCTGCAGCACCTTGCGGATTTGCCAGGCGGGCATGCACTGCGCCGTCTCGCCCAAAGCCGCCGCCCCCGGCCTTTGAATTTGTTCAGGAAAATAGTCGACCAACTCCACCACCTCGGGAGAAATCTGCCGCCACAGCGTGCAGAAGCGCTGCTCCTCGCCGTGGGCGCGAATGTCGCGTTGCAGCCGCGCAAGAAGGTTTCTCAGCCCCGAGCGGGACAAAGCGCCGTGCTCTGCGGCGCCCGCCCCGGAGCCCTGATTGCGTCCAGTTTGAACCTCCAACATTTTTCCTGCTCCCCGTTTGCGGTCAACCAACCAAAAAAATTTTCGTCCGAAGCGAGTGTATCGGCACGCGGCGCCCGGCACTTCCCAATCGTCGCGCCGCTGGTCTCAGCCAAACGGCTGAAGGCTGCCGCCGCAGCCCGCAGACAAAGACAAAGCCCGCCTCCCGGGCACCGCAAAAAGCGGCAAACGAGAAGGCGGGCTATCGAGGCTGCGCCCCGTCCCGATCAAAACCAGAGAGCTGGTTTTGGGCTTGTCAGTGCGCGCGCACCGTCACGGGACTGCGGGGCGTTTCGGCGGCAGGCTGCGCCACCACGGCTGCCTCGGGCTTGGCCTGGGCGGGAGAATCCGGCAGCGGCTCGGGCATGCGCACAAGCGCCTCCTCGAGCACCTTGTCGATCCAGCGCACCGGCACGATCTCCATGCCGGACTTGACGTTGTCGGGGATCTCCACGAGGTCCTTGACGTTGCTCTCGGGGATGAGCACCTTGCGGATGCCGCCGCGCAGCGCCGCGAGAAGCTTCTCCTTGAGGCCGCCAATTTCGAGCACTTCGCCTCGAAGCGTAATTTCGCCCGTCATGGCCACGTCGGGCCTCACGGGAATGTTCGTCATGGCCGAGACGATGGCCGTGGTAATCGCCGCACCCGCGCTCGGTCCGTCCTTGGGCACAGCCCCTTCAGGGAAGTGGATGTGCCAGTCGGTCTTTCCGAAGCTCTCGGGATCAATGCCGAGCCTGCGGGCGCGGGCGCGCACAACGCTGCGGGCGGCCTCGATGCTCTCCTTCATCACGTCGCCCAACGAGCCCGTGCGGATGACCACGCCCTTGCCGGGGAAGGCCACGGCCTCCACCGAGAGGATGTCGCCGCCCACTTCGGTCCAGGCAAGCCCGTTGACCTGCCCCACCTGCGGCTCCTTGTGCGCCATGCCGTAGGTGTAGCGGCGAACGCCGAGGAACTCGGAGAGGTTTTCGGCGGTCACGGTGATCTTGCCCATGCCGCGGCGCCGCACGGTCTTGGCCTCCTGTCCCTCCTCCTGAGCCTCCTTTTGAGCCTCCGAGACAGCCTGCTTGTAGTCGTCTTCAGCCTCGCTGTGCTTTCTGACAACCTTGCGGAAGATTTTCCCAATCGAGCGCTCAAGGCCGCGCACGCCCGCTTCGCGCGTGTAGTAGCGGATGATGTCGCGGATGGCGTCTTCGGTAATGACGGCCTCGTTTTTCTTCAGCCCATTCAAATCCTGCTGCTTGGGGATGAGGTGCTCGATGGCAATGTGCACCTTCTCGTCTTCGGTGTAGCCCGAAAGACTGATCACCTCCATGCGGTCAAGCAAAGCGGGCGGAATGTTGTACGAGTTGCTCGTTGCCACGAACATGACGTCCGAGAGGTCGAAGTCGACGTCAACATAGTGATCGATGAACGTGCGGTTTTGCTCCGGATCGAGCACTTCGAGCAGCGCGGCCGCGGGATCGCCCCTGTAGTCGCGCCCGAGCTTGTCGATTTCGTCGAGCAAAAACAGAGGATTGCGCACGCCCACCTTCGTGATCGACTGCAAAATCTTGCCCGGCATGGAGCCGATGTAGGTGCGGCGATGCCCGCGAATCTCGCTTTCGTCATGCACGCCGCCCAAGGCCATGCGAACAAACTTGCGGCCCGTGGCGCGCGCAATCGACTCGCCCAGACTCGTCTTGCCCACGCCCGGGGCGCCGACCAGACACAAAATGGGCGACTTCACCTTGTCCACGCGCCTCTGCACGGCGAGATACTCAAGGATGCGCTCCTTGACTTTCTCAAGGCCCCAGTGGTCCTTGTCAAGAATTTCGGCGGCCTTTCTCAAATCGGTCGAGACCTCGGTCTTCTTTTTCCAAGGCAGTTCAAGCAGCGTGTCGAGATAGCCGCGGATCACGGTTGCCTCGGCGCTCATCGGCTGCATCATCTTGAGTTTTTTCAACTCGGACTGCGCCTTTTCCTCGGCCTCCTTGCTCATGCCGGCTGCGGCAATGCGGTCGCGGTAGACATTGAAGTCGTCGGCGCCGCCGCCGTCGTCCCCTCCGAGCTCCTTTTGAATGGCCTTCATCTGCTCGTTGAGGTAGTAGTTGCGCTGGCTTTGCTCCATCTGCTTCTTGACGCGGCCCTGAATGCGCTTTTCAACGGCAAGAATGTCCATCTCGCCCGCAAGGAACGTCAGGATGTCGTTGAGGCGCTGCAGCACGTTCGTCTGCTCAAGGAGCTGCTGCTTTCTGTCAATCGGAAGCGTGAGGTTGCAGGCGATGGCGTCGGCAAGCTCTCCCGAGGTCTCGACGCTGTTGACCGAGTTGACCACCTCTTCGGTGAGCTTCTTGCTCTCGCGGGCGTACTCGTTGAAGCGCTTGAGCACCGTGCGGCGCGTCGCTTCCATCACCTTCGGATCGCCGAAGGTGGAATCCACGCGCAGGGCCTTGGCCGCGTACCCCGCAGGGCCGTCTTCAAGGTCGGTGATCTGCACGCGGTGGTGCGCCTCGACGAGCACCTTGAGCGTGCCGTCAGGGAGCTTGAGCATCTGCAGCACGGTGGCGTAGGTGCCGATGGAATACAAGTCGCTTACGGCAGGATCGTCGGTCTTGCTGTCGCGCTGCGTGACGAGAATGATCTTGTGGTCGCCGCCCATGGCCTGCTGGACGGCTTGAACCGTTTTCGGGCGACCGATGAAAAGCGGCAGAACCATCCGCGGAAACACAACAAGGTCGCGGATTGGTAGCAAGGGCGCCACGATCACGGCGGGAACGGCATTTTGAGTTGTCATTGAATTTTCTTTCAATCCAAAAAATATGGAAGAGTCCTTGTGCTCATATGGGGATGCGGGCGGCAAATCTCAAGAAGCAAGGGCGCGGTCAGAAAAACGTCTGCCCTAAAAAGTCCGCGCAAGACAAAGGTCAAAAAAGGACAAAAATGAAGCGAAAAAATCAAGCGCCCGCCGCCGCCCGAGCCCCGGCGGACTCGGGATGTGTTTTGGGATTGTACGGAGACAAAGGCGCCTTAGAGCGGCAGCGCAAAGCTTTTTGAACAAATTTTGCAAGTGCTTGCGGCAAATGCGCTCAAAAGCTCAAGATGGATGCGGGGAATACGAGCCAGTCCTCGGACTCCCATCGCCTTCCCTTCCCTTCCCTTCATCGCCCGTCGTCGGCCGCGCCGCTGAAAGGACGCCTTGAGCACAAGCAGCCCCGGCCGCTTGTGCTCCAAAGAGCCCGACAGAAAAAAACAAAGATGGAAGACCGCGGAAAAAGCCCTCCGGCCCCTGCACAAGGTAGAGCAAAGAAGCACCCGGGGGCTCATCGCGCCCAACGCTAGAGGGCGGCGCCGGCGGCAGCAGCGCCCTGGGCCGCGGCCTGCGGCTTGTCGCGCAGCGGCTCAACGGGCTTTCGGGCGCAGGCGATCATCTCGACGGGCTCTCCCTTTTCGATCGTGTTTTGCGTCACGCGCACTTTGCCGATTTCCGGGCGCGCAGGCACTTCGAACATGGCGTCCAAAAGAGCTTCTTCAACGATTGAACGCAGCCCGCGGGCGCCCGTCTTTCTGGCAATCGCCTTCTTGGCAATGGCGCGCAGCGCCTCGTCGGTTACCTCAAGCTCCACCCCTTCCATGGCAAAAAGTTCCGAGAACTGCTTTACAAGGGCGTTCTTGGGCTTGGTGAGAATGCTCACGAAGGCGTCTTCCGAGAGCTCTTCGAGCATGGCAAGCACGGGCAGACGGCCGACGAGTTCAGGAATAAGGCCGTACTTGACGAGGTCCGAGGCTTCAACCTGGGAAAAGAGCTCGGTGAGCGACTCTTCCTTGACGGCCGCCACGTTGGCACCGAACCCGATGCCGCTTTTAACCGAGCGGCGCTGCACGATCTTCTCCAGCCCGTCAAAGGCGCCGCCGCAGATAAAGAGAATGTTGCTCGTGTCGACGGCGTTCATCCGTCCGCGGGGATTCTTGCGGCCGCCCTCAACGGGCACGTTGCAGACCGTGCCTTCGATGAGCTTTAAGAGCGCCTGCTGCACGCCTTCGCCCGAGACATCGCGCGTAATCGAGGGGTTTTCGCTCTTGCGGGCGATCTTGTCGAGCTCGTCGAGATAGATGATGCCGCACTGCGCGCGCTCGATGTCGCCCTCGGCGGCCTGCACGAGCTTGTGGATGATGTTTTCAACGTCTTCGCCCACGTAGCCCGCCTCGGTGAGCGTGGTCGCATCGGCGATGGCAAAGGGAACGTTGAGCACCTTGGCAAGGGTCTGCGCAAGAAGCGTCTTTCCCGACCCCGTGGGGCCGATTAAAAGGATGTTTGACTTTTGCAGCTCGACGTCGTTGTTGCGGTGCATATGCTGCAGGCGCTTGTAGTGGTTGTAGACAGCCACCGAGAGCACGCGCTTGGCCTTTTTCTGGCCGATGACGTAGTTTTCAAGATGCGCATAGAGCTGCTGGGGCGTCGGAATCGGTACGGACAGAATGTCCTCGGCGGCCGACTTCTTTTCCTCGGCCGCGCTCTCGTCCTGGGCGTCGGCGCCGAGACTGCGGTAAAGCCCGCGGATGCACCGCTCGCAAATCAAAATGCCGCGGCCCGTGTCGTAGAGCGCCACATCCTTTTTGTGCCGCCCGCAGATCGAGCAGCGGCGGTCCATGGAATCATCAGATTGCGTCATAGCCAAAAATACAAAGTCTGTAGATGCGTTCACGCGCGGACGGCCCTGCGGCCGCCCGCGCTCATGTTTGTCTGGTTTTGCGCCGCAGCAGCAAGCGCAAAAAATCAGGCGCGCTTTTCGTAAATCTTGTCGATGAGCCCGTACTCCAGAGCCTCGGCGGGGCTCATGTAGTTGTCGCGGTCGGTGTCGCGGGCGATGGTCTCAAGGCTTTGGCCCGTGCGTTCGGCCAAAATCGCATTGAGCATGCCCTTGAGGTCCTGGATTTCCTGCGCCTGGATCTGAATGTCGCTTGCCATGCCGCGGCTGCCGCCCGAAGGCTGATGAATCATGATGCGCGAGTGCGGCAGCGCACAGCGCTTGCCTTTGGCGCCCGCCGCAAGCAGGAAGGCTCCCATCGAGGCCGCCATGCCCACGCAGATCGTCTGCACGTCGGGCTTGATGAACTGCATCGTATCGTAGATCCCGAGCCCTGCATAGACCGATCCCCCGGGACTGTTGATGTAGAGCGAAATGTCTTTTTCAGGATTTTCACTTTCCAGAAAAAGAAGCTGCGCGACCACCAGATTGGCGCTTTCGTCGTTTACTTCGCCGGTGAGGAACACAATGCGCTCGCGAAGCAGCCGGGAGTAAATGTCAAAGCTGCGCTCGCCGCGCCCGCTCTGCTCGATCACCATGGGGATGAGCATGTCGTCAATGCGATTGAGCATGAACCGAATCCTTCTTGTTGCGTGATTGATGTCAAAGAAAAAGCGGAAAAAGCAGGCAGAGCGCTCTTTTTCCGCTTTCCACAAGCCTTGGGTTGCACCCTCCGTCCGAGCCTCACTTTAGCGCCGCCTGCGGCAAATTTTGTCGCAGGGCGGCGCCCCGGGGGCGTCAGAGCAGGGGCGGCACCAACGGCAGCCGGCCTATCAGGCGGCGGCCGTCGACCTGCCCATCAGATCGTCAAAGGGCACGGCCTCTTCAGTGGTCTTGGCCTTGCCAAGCACAAAGTCAACGAGCTTTTCTTCGAGCACGCGGCCGGCCACGCCCTGGAACTGCTGCTGGTTGCTCATCACCCACTTCACCATCTCTTCGGGCTCTTCGTAGGCAGAGGCAATCTCTCTGGCGCGCGCCTCGATCTCGGACTTCGACGCGACGATGTTGTTTTCCTGCAGGATGTGCTGCGTGAGCATGGCAAGATGCAGCTGGCGGTTGGCGGGCTCAAAGAGCAGCTCGCGCGGAAGATCCTCGGCCTTGCCCTTGGAGCCGGCGTACTGCAGGAAGTTCTCGGCGACGGCCTTCATTTCCGCCTCGAGCATGACCTGCGGAACCGGGAAGTCGCACAGCTTGTAGAGCGCTTCCATCACCTCCTGACGGGTGCGCATGGAAAGACGCTCCTTGACCTCGCGCTCAAGGTTCTTCTTGATTTCCTCGCGCATCTTCTCGACCGACTCAAGCCCCAGGGTCTTGGCAAAGTCATCGTCAACAGCCGGGTACACGGGCTTTTCAACCTTGGTGCAATCAACCTTGAAGGAGACCTGCTTGCCCGCGAGGTCGGCGTTGCCGTAGTTGGCGGGGAACGTCAGATCAAACGTCTTCGACTCGCCGGCGCTCATGCCGGTCACGGCCGTCTCGAACTCGGGCAGCATGCGGCCCTGGCCGAGCAGGAACTGGAAGTCCTCGGCGGAGCCGCCTTCAAAGGGCTCGCCGTCGCGGGAACCCTCGAAGTTCACCGTCACCTTGTCGTCGGCGGCAGCCTTGCGGCCTTCCTCGACTTCATAGGTCGCGCGCTGGCGCACGATGATGTCGATCGTCTTCTGCACGGCCTCTTCGGTCACTTCGCACGTGTAGCGCTTCAGTTCAAGGGCGCTCAGATCGGGCGTGGTGATCTCGGGGAGAACTTCGAAGGTGAGCTTGAACTTCATCGCTTCGCCTTCGACGGGGGCGGCGTTTGCCTGCCCTGCCACGTTGTAGTTGCCCTGCTTGACGGCCTCGCGGAACTGCTCGTCGATCATGCGGTTCATCACGCGGTTGGCCGCATCGAAACCGTAGGCGGCCTCAACCATCTTGGCGGGCACGTGACCGGGGCGGAAGCCGGGCATCTTGAGATTCTTGCCGATGCGCCGCAGTTCAGCCTTCACGGAGGAATCAAACTGGGCTTGGTCAAGCGTCACTTCCACGCTTCTTTCGAGGGGATTGGGCTCTTCAGCCTTGGCCTCGGAGGCCTGCGCAGTCTCTTCGGCCGCGGCAGCTTCTTCAGTCTTTGCAGCTTCTTCGGCCTTGAGAGCCTCTTCGGCCTTGACGGCTTCTACATTTTCAGTCATTGGAACGGTTTTCTTCATGCATGTGCCTGCAGCCGCTGGGTGACAAAAACTCAACCGACCGCCGATGAGTTGAGTTTTGCGATCGGACGGCCGCTGCAAGGCAAGGGTTAAAAGATTCTTTTTTCTCGGCAGCTGCTTTGCCCGATGCGGGCGAAGACCTGCATGCGGTTTTTTTGGAGCTTGGCCCCAAAGCTTTTGCCGGACGACACAAACGCGCGCATGCGCGATGCGCTTGAAACGCCGCATTATACTGAATCGGCAAGGCTTTCGTGCGCGCCAAAACAAGGCTTGCGCTTTGATCTTTCAGGCCATCGGGGGCGGCGCACGCCGCCTGCGGCCGTTTCCTTGGTCTGCCGTGCACGGCCCGGATTGCGCCGAGCTGCGCCTAGATGAAGGCAAGAGCAATGCCCCAAACAAAGCCCGTGCCTTTGCCAGCATCCGGGCCCCAAGTCGGCCCAAAGCCCTGCCGGCACTTTTTTTGCGCCCGCGAAAATCCACGCCGGTCTCGCGCGCAGCAGGCCCGGTGCGCCGATACAATGGCGCCTGATTCACATGCATTTCCAAGGGCGCGGCGCCCTTTGCCGGCACGCCTGGCGCTGCCGCCGCCGCCCCGTCAATTCAAGAGGTTTCCCCAAGACATGAGCAAACTCTACCTCGGCTTTGATGCCGGCACCCAAAGCGTCAAAGTCGCCGTGTATGACGAAAAACTCAAGGCCGTGGCCGCCCACAGTCTTCCCACCACCCTGCACTACCCGCATCCGGGCTGGGTGCAGATGGACGTTGAGGAATTCTTTGAAATCACCGTGGAGTGCATCCGCCGCTGCGTCGACGACGTCAAGGGCAAGGGCTACGACGCGGGCGACATCGCCGCCGTCATGGGCGACGGCATCATCTGCGGCATCGCGGGCATCGATGAAAACGGCAAGGCCGTCACTCCCTACATCAACTATCTCGACAGCCGCACGCAGGACGACTGCGATGCGATCAACGCGCTTGATCTCGACATCTGGGGCCGCGAAACGGGAAATCCGCAGGCCAACTGCATGTTTCCCGCGATGTTTGCTCGCTGGCTTCTTAAAAACGACCGAAACTTTGCCGAGCGCGGCGTCAAGTTCGTGCACAACGCCCCGTACATTCTCATGAACCTTGCGGGCCTCAAGGCCTGCGATGCCTTCATCGACTGGGGCGCGATGTCGGGCTGGGGGCTTGGCTACAAGGTCGAGGAAAAAGTCTGGTCGCCCGAGCAGCTCTCCATCCTCGGCATCGATGAAAAGTACATGCCCCGCATTCTCAAGCCCTGGGACATCGTGGGCGGCATCAGCAGCGAGGTGGCCGCACGCACGGGGCTCAAAGCCGGCACGCCCGTGTGCGCGGGCGCTGGCGACACCATGCAGTCGATGCTGGGCTCGGGCGTCTTTGCCGCAGGCCAGGGCGTCGACGTCGCAGGAACCTGCGCCATGTTCTGCGTCTCGACCAAGGGCATCGTCCCCCAACTTTCGCGCAAGGGGGCGGGCCTTATCTTTAACAGCGGCTCCCTGCCCGATACCTATTTCTACTGGGGATTCATTCGCACCGGGGGGCTTGCGCTGCGCTGGTTCAAGGACAATGTCTGCCAGGAAGGGGGCAACGCGATGTACTACAGCCACCTGTCGGACGCCGCCGAAAAAGTGCCCGCCGGCTGCAACGGCGTCGTTTTCCTTCCCTACCTCACGGGCGGCACGGGAGAGTTCAAGGGGGCAAGCGGGGCTTTTCTCAACATGACGCTCGACGATGATCAAAACGTCATGTGGCGCGCCGTGCTTGAAGCCATCGGCTACGACTACATGGAGATCACGGACACGTACCGCGCCGCGGGCGTTGACCTAAACCGCATCACCGTCACCGAAGGCGGCAGCCGCGACTCGCTCTGGAACCAGATCAAGGCCGACATGCTCAATGCCGAAGTTGTGCGCTACCGCACCTCGGGCGGCGCCGTGGTGACAAACTGCGTGTTCGCTGCGCTTGCCGCGGGCGACGTCTCGGACATTCGCGCGGCACTCGAAAAGACGATCGTGCGCGACGCGCAGTACGTGCCCAACGAGGAAAACAGCAAAACCTACCGGCGTCTTTTCGAACTCAAAAGCACCTTGGTCAAAAGCGACCTGCAGGCGGCCTACCGCACGCTTGCCGCCATGCGAAAGACTGCCTGAGGCAGAGCCGGGCGCGAGCGAGGGCAGCGCCCGGCAAAAACGAAAGCGGGAAGCCGGCAGAAAACGAGATTTTTCTGCAGACTTCCCGAGTAAGGCCCGCCGGCGGCTTTGCGCCGCGCAAGGCCCGCCGAAGGCTCCCGCAGCGGGGGCCTTCTCGTTTTTTAGCGCAGCGTCAGCGTCAAGCCGAGCGCTTTGATCACGCGGAAAACGTTGGAAAAGCGAGGATCGGTCATGCCGTCGAAGGTGCGGTAAAAGCTTGTCCTTTCCAAATTGGCGATGCGGCAGATGCGCTGAACGCCGATCTCGCGGCCAATTTCTCCGATCTCTCTAGTAAGAAGCATGCCGGTCCCATCGTCCTCGGCCGCGGCTTTGTCCAAGCGCTGCTGAAGTTTCCGCTTGAGGTCGTTGGTAAGCTTCGTGTCGGATTTACTCATGCTGGTTCTTCCCTAGCCCGCAACAAGGGGCTGTGTCTTGACGTCAAAGGCTCAATGAATGCCTTGAAATAAGGCGGGCAGGACAACAGCGGCAATGTAACCCAAATCCTACCAAAATCTATTTTAGTGCCCGCTAAAGGTAGTACCTCACGGGACAACGGAAAATAGGGGTTAACGCTGTCCTTTTTTTCCCTGATGCCGAAGCCCGCAATTCAGCGGACCGGCCCTTCAGTACAAATTGTACGGAACTTTTGCCGCAAGTCACCCGCCGATGTACTGCATTTCGACGCGCGCGCGGCGCGGTGCGGTCTGCGAGAGCCGAATTTCCGAGTAGTGATCGTCGCGGGCGCACCAAAGTCTGGCAATGGCAAGGCTGATCTCCTCGTCGGTGGCGCCGCCGCGCAGCATCGTGCGCAGATCGTATCCCCTATCGGCAAAAAGGCACATGACGAGGCTGCCCTCCACCGAGAGGCGCACGCGCGAACAGTCGCGGCAGAAGGCCTGCGTGACCGAGCTGATAAAGCCGATCTCGCCCGCCCCGTCAAGGTAGCGCCACCTGCGCGCCGTCTCGCCCCGGTAGTTGGGCTCGACGGGCTCGATGGGGTAGACGCGGTTGATGACTGCGGCCGCCTCGGCCGAAGACACGACGTCGTCCATGCGCCAGCCGTTGGCCGTACCCGCATCCATGTATTCGATAAAGCGAAGAACGATGCCGGTATTGCGGAAATGTGCGGCCAGCGGCAGGATTTCTCCCTCGTTCATGCCTCGCTTTAAAACCGTGTTGACCTTCACGGAGAGCCCCGCGTCACGCGCTGCCTCAATGCCCTCGAGCACCTTGGCAGCGGGAAACCCCACATCGTTGATGCTCTGAAAGAGCGCCTCGTCAAGCGCGTCAAGACTCACCGTCACGCGGTCAAGGCCCGCGGCCTTCAGGTCGGCCGCCTTGCGCTTTAAAAGCGTGGCATTGGTGGTCATTGCGATGTCAAGCGGCCTGCCCGAGAGCGTTTTGAGTTTTTTAAGCGCTGCAATGAGCTCTTCGACGTGCTTTCTTAAAAGCGGCTCGCCTCCGGTGAGCCGCACCTTTTCGACGCCGTGCCCGATGAAGATGCGCACAAGGCGCACGAGCTCCTCAAAGCGCAAGAGTTCGGTGTGGGCCAAAAACTGATGCCGGGAGTCAAACTTTTCCTTGGGCATGCAGTAGCGGCAGCGAAAGTTGCAGTGATCGGTAAGGCTGATGCGCAGATCGCGCAGCGGCCGGCCGCGCCGGTCGATGAGCCTGCCGTCCTTGATGCGCACCTCGCCCGAAATCGGCACGGGAAGCCGCATGAGCGAGACGGGACTTGCGCCCGCATCCGCAGCAATGGGTATGGTTTTCTCAGGCACGAAGCACCTTTTGAATCGCCTCGCACGCAATGTCGGCCGTCGGCCGCAAAAGCGAGACGTGCATGGCGGTAAAAATTTCTTCGAGCTGCCTGCGGCGGGAATCCTTGAGCTGATCCACAAGGCTTGCCGCGATGGCGTCCGGCGTGCAGAAATACTGCAGAAATTCAGGCACGACCGGTCTTTGCGCGAGAATGTTGGGAAGGCTCACGTAGGAGATGTTGCCCTTTTTGCGCATGAGGTAGGCCGTCAGGGGCGGTATCGTATAGCCCACCACCATCGGCTTTTTAAAAAGCGCCGCCTCAAGCGTTGCCGTACCCGAGGCCACGAGCACCGCATCGGCGCTCTCGAGCACGCGGTGGCTCCTGCCGGCAACGACCGTCAGGCGCTCGAAAAAGGCCGGGTACTTGCGCGCCACGGCAAGAATCTGCTCGCGGCGCTTTTCGTCGACTGCGGGCAGCACAAAGCGTCCGGCGCCTCCGAGCCTTTTGATGACGCGCTCGCAGGCTTCAAAAAAGACGGGGCCGCAGCCTGATACCTCATCAACGCGCGAACCGGGCAGCACGGCAAAAAGAGGTTCTCCCTCAGGATCGATGCCGAGCGCGCGCCTTGCGCCTTCGACGTCGGGCTTCATCGGAATAATGCCCGCTAGCGGATGGCCGATATAGACCGCGGGTACGCCGGCCTTCTTGTAGATTTCCTCTTCAAAGGGAAAAATGAGAAGCACGACGTCGGTTGCCGCCTTCACGGTCCAGATGCGCTCAGGCCTCCAGGCCCAGATCGAGGGCGAAACAAAATGCACAGTCTTCAAACCGCGCTTTTTGAGCTTTAGCTCCACCCCGAGGTTGAAGTCCGGGGCGTCTACGCCGATAAAGACGCGCGGCCGCACGCGCGAGACCCGCTCGATCATATTGCGGCGCAGCGACAAAATCCCGGGAAGCTTTTTGATGACTTCCACGTAGCCTCGCACCGCAAGCCGCTCCGAGGGGTACCAAGCGTCAAGGCCCGCCGCCGTCATCTTGGGCCCCCCCACGCCAAACTGCGGCGCGCCGCCCATCTCCTGCGCAAGGCGCGGCAGAACGAGGCTTGCGAGAAAGTCCCCGCTTGCCTCGCCCGCGATCCAGGCCGCGCCCTCGGAAAGCCCCTTGGGGTCGTCTTTTAGCGTCATGTTCACCCGAAGAATCGGAGCGATTCAGGCCGCCCGAGGCCTAGCGGATCACGCCGCGGGCGCTGCCGACCACAAAGTCATGAAAGTGCTTGACGTGCGCGAGCGTCTGCTCGTCGCACCCCTCGTAGAGCGCTTCAATTTCGCGCCCGGCGTCGGCAACAAGATTGCCCTCGCGGTACAAGGCCTTGTAGGCGCTCTTTAGTTTGAAGATGCACTCCTGCGAAAAGCCGTGCCGGCGCAGTCCCACGAGATTGAGCCCGTGGGGCGAGGCGGGATTGCCCGAGCAAACGACATAGGGCGGGACGTCGCGCAAAATGCCCGCCAGGCCCGAGACCATGGCGTTGCGGCCAAGGTGGCAGAACTGGTGCACGGCCGCTTGGCCGCCCAAAATGACGAAATCCTCAATCCAGACGTGGCCGGCTACGGCCACGTTGTTGGCGATGATGATGTCGTCTCCAAGCTGGCAGTCATGGGCGATGTGCACGTTGGCCATCAAGAGGTTCCTTGAGCCGATGCGCGTGACCTTCTGGTCCTGCACGGTGCCGATTGAAATCGTGCAGTTTTCGCGAATGACGTTGTCGTCGCCGATCTCAAGAGCCGTGTCTTCGCCGCCGTACTTCTTGTCCTGCGGCTCGCAGCCGACGGCCGCATTCTGAAAAATGCGGTTGCGCGCACCGATGCGGGTGCGGCCCGAGACGGTCACGTGGCTGTTGAGAACCGTGCCGCTGCCGATGACGACATCAGGGCCGATCAGGCAGAAAGGGCCGACAACGACATCATCGGCGAGCTGCGCACGGCTGTCGACGATGCTGGAAGGATGAATGTGTGCCATATGTGTTCCTTTGACCTGTCGCCGCCCTCTTTGGGAAGGCTCCTTGCGTTCATAAAGACCCGGCCTGGCTGCGCCGCAAGGCACTCCTCAAATCGAGGAAATTGCGGCGCTCACAGCCGGCGGCCTCTTTTTGCGGGCCCTCGGCGCCCTGCGCAAAGAAAATGCGCAGCCGGCGCTCGGCGGCAAGTCTTGTTTGCGCTAAAAAAGCGCAGGCCGTCCTCAGGCCGCCTCGTCTTCAAAAACCTTGCGGGCCGACATCAGGGACTTGGCCTCGCAGACCACCTTGCCGTCGACGAGCGCACGGCACTCGCACCAGCACAGCTGGGCGCGGTCCTTGAGGTAGTGGCACTCGAAAATCACTTGATCGCCGGGCTGCACGATGCGCTTGAAGCGCACGCCGTCGATGCCCGCAAAATAAAAGAGAGCCTTCTTCTTGCGCTCTTCCTCGGACAGGCGCGCCATCACGAGCACGGCGCAGGCCTGAGCCATGGCCTCGACAATCAGCACGCCCGGCATCACGGGAATGCCCGGGAAGTGCCCCATGAACTGCGGCTCGTTGGCCGTGACGTTCTTGAGCACCCTCGCCCGCGTGCAGTCCTCGTTGATCTCGAGAACGCGATCAATCAAAAGGAAGGGATAGCGGTGAGGCAAAAGCTTCATGATCTCGGTGATGGTCTTTTCCATGGCTCGTTGTCTTTGTGTTTTATTGTCAAAAAAGTCAAAAACCCGCAGGAGGCTTGTTTTGCCGCCGTCCGCCGGGCAAAGCCGGCGGCTCAAGCAAAAGGCGGGGCCTCGGGGCAATATGATAAAGCCTTGCCGCAGCGCAGGCTTTTTCTCGCGCGCGGCAAAGGGCAAACCCTTGGCGCAAACGGCTTGTCGTCAGCTCTCGGACTTTTCGCCCTTCATAGCGGCAAGTTCGCCCTCGAGCTCCTCAATCTTGGCCTGCAGTTCCTTCACCTGACGGCGCATCGTGGTGAGGTTCATGGCGACGACGGCATTGCGCTCAAACTTTCTTTGTTCCTGCGCGGGGAAAAAGCCCATCATCACGCGCGCGTTCGGATCCCAGGTCTTGAGCGACGTCGCAGGCCCCACCATGCAGCCGTCGGGAATCGTGATGTGCCCGTTGATCATGGCCGCGCCGCCGATGACGCAGTGGCTTCCGATGTGGGTGGAGCCCGCCACGCCCACGCAGGCGGCCATCACGGTATGTTCGCCCACGCGGCAGTTGTGGCCGAGCTGAATCTGGTTGTCGATCTTGCTGCCCTTGCCCACGACGGTGTCTTCGATCGCGCCGCGGTCGATCGTGGTATTGGCGCCGATTTCCACATCGTCGTCAATGCGCACGCCGCCCACCTGCGGAATCTTGATCCACTCGCCCTGAAACGGCGCAAAGCCAAAGCCGTCGGCGCCGATCACAGCACCGGAGTGGATGATGACGCGATTGCCGATCGTGCAGGCCGGATAGATCACCACGTTGGGATAAATGATGACGTCTTCGCCCACGCGCGTTTTTTCTCCCACGACGGCACCGGTCTTGACGACGGTGCGGGCGCCGATGACGGCGCCGGCGCACACCTGCGCCCCGCGCTCGACGACGGCCGTGGGGCTGTCTCTTATACACA
>DYBN01000042.1 GCA_019418605.1 Sutterella sp.
TTTTCGGCCGACCACAACGAGCGGCTCGAATTCCTGGGCGACTCGGTTTTGAACTGCGTCATCGGGTACGCTCTGTTTGAGCGCGACAAGCACTTTACCGAGGGCGTGCTCTCGCGCGCTCGCGCCAATCTTGTCTGCGAGAAGGCGCTCAATGAAATCGCCCGCGAAATCGACATCGGCTCCTTTGTTTACCTGGGCGACGGAGAAATCAAGACCGGAGGCGTCAGGCGTCCCTCAATTCTGGCCGATGCCTGCGAGGCTGTTTTTGGCGCCGTGTTTCTCGACGGCGGCTTTGACAAGGCCCGCGATGTGATCCTGCGCCTGTACGAGCCGATTCTTACGAGCGCGGCCATGGCCCACGAGCGCCTTGACAAGGATGCCAAGACGAAGCTGCAGGAACACCTGCAGGGGCTTCGCTACCCGCTGCCCGAGTACAAGGTGGTGAACATCAGCGGCGCCTCGCACAAGCAGACCTTTTTCTGCGCCTGCTCGGTGGAGCGCCTTGGCATTGAAGAGCGCGGCAAGGGCACAAGCCGCCGCGCAGCCGAGCAGGCCGCAGCCGAAAAAGTGCTTGAAAAGCTTCTTGCCGACGGATAGCTCCGTCATTCGTCAGAAGAGGGGGCTTTGCCGCCCCCGCAACCGTTATGACCGATGTAAAGTCAACCGATCAAACAGAGCCTCTTTGCGAGGAAAAGGCCGGGCAGGAGGCCCGGCCGCAGAGCGATCCGGCCTTTGAGGCGATGCTCTCCGGCGCCTTGGGCTCGACAGGCGCGCAGAGAAAGTTCGCAGAGAATTTTCGCTGCGGCTATGTGGCCGTCGTCGGCCGTCCCAATGTGGGCAAGTCCACGCTCATCAACGCCATGGTGGGCGAGAAGGTCTCGATTACTTCCAAAAAGCCCCAGACAACGCGCGACCGCGTGCTCGGCGTTGTGACCGACGAGGATGCGCAGATTGTCTTTGTCGACACGCCGGGCTTTCAGTCGCGCTACAGCTCGCAACTATTAAAGCGCATGAACCGCACCGTGCGCAGCGCTCTTGCCGATGTCGACTGCGTGCTCTTTGTGATCGACGCAGCCGGCTGGAAGGCCGACGACATGGAGGTTTTAAAGCTCATCGATCCCAAGGCCGACAACGTCATCCTGGTGCTCAACAAAATCGATCTCGTCCGCGACAAGAAGCGGCTGCTGCCGCTGATGGCCGACTCGATGAAGCGTTTTCCCTTTAGCGCCATCGTGCCGGTAAGCGCCGAGAAGGCAAGAATGCTTGACGATCTTGCTGGCGAAATCAAAAAGCACCTGCCTGTGTCTGCTCCTTATTTCGATCCAGATCTCTTCACCGACAAGTCGCCGCGGTTCATGGTGGCCGAGACGATTCGCGAAAAAGCCTTCAGGCTTCTGGGAGACGAACTTCCCTACGGCGTTGCGGTGATGATCGAGTCCTGGCAGGAAGACGACGAGCATGCCGAGATCACGGCCGCGCTCATCGTCGAGCGCGAAAGCCACAAGCCCATCGTCATCGGCGAGCACGGCGCCAAGCTGCGCGAAATCGGCCGCCTGGCGCGCGCCGACGTCTCAAAGCTTCTGGGAAAGCGCGTGCATCTTGAAATCTGGGTGCGCGTGCGCAAGGGGTGGAGCGACGACGCCCGCGTGCTGAAGTCGCTCGGCTACGAATAGAGCATGACTGCCGAGCAAGTCGACCCTGCCGCAGGACATCCTAGTTGTCTTCCTGCTGCCGATGCTGCGGAAACGGCTGCAAAGAGCGGCAGCGAGTCTGGTTCTTCGGCACCAGCCAAAACGGGTGCGAAGAAGACGTCCGAAGCCGACGCTGACGCCGACGGGCAGGTGAGCCAGGCCGACATTCTTTTGTCGGCATCCCTGGGAAAACCCCGGGCTCCGATGGTGCGGGCAAGAAGCGAGCGCGCCTACATTCTTGCGCTCTGGCCCTGGCGCGAGACAAGCGTCATTGCCGAACTATTGACCGCGCGTCACGGCAGGGTAGCCGTGACGGTCAAGGGCGCCAAGCGCCCCGGCGGAAAGTTTCGCGGCCTTATCAATGCATTTACGCCGCTGCTGGTGAATTTCTCCGGTTCGGGCGAAGTTAAAAACCTCACGGACGCCAAATGGCTCGGAGGGCTGCCGGCAATTGCGCCCGAGGCATTGGTTTCAGCGTTTTACGTCAACGAGCTCGTCATGCGGCTCACGGTGCGCGAAGACCCCTGCGAGGAACTTTTTGGCGCCTACGAAGACGTGCTCGGGGCCCTTGCCTCGGAAAAAGGACTGGGGCTGCAGAGGGCGCTTCGAATTTTTGAAGTGAAGCTGCTGCGCGTGCTTGGCTGGGGACAGAGCGCCAAGGAAGAGGAGCTCGCGCGCGACGATCTTTTTTGGATCGTGCGAAACGGCGAACTCAAAAGCGTCGATGCACTGGCCTCGGGCGAAGCCGGCGTACCGGCGGACGTTGCCCGCGCCATCGTTTCCTGCCGCTTTGACAACGCGGCCGACATCCGCGGCTCGCGCGACGTTCTGCGCGAGATAATCGGCTACTATGTTGGCGACCGAGGACTCAACACCCGCTCGACAATGGCCAGATGGGCCGGCTTTTCTCCGTGACCGGCTCCGGGATGCGAGAAGAGAAGGCGCGGCGGCTTGAGTGCGGTCACGTGTTTTTCTGTGGAATCCCCAAAAAACAAGTTCCTATGCTCGGCCCCGTCGTTTGCGATATTGCATCCACCCGTCTTACGCCGCACGAAAAGGAGCGCATCGCGCATCCTTTGGTCGGCATGGTGATTCTTTTTACGCGCAACTATGAAAGTCCCGAACAGTTGTCGCGTCTTTGCAGTGAAATTCATGCCGCAAAGCCCGGCGTTCTGATTGCCGTGGATCACGAAGGCGGCCGCGTGCAGCGCTTTCGCGAGGGTTTCACCGAGATACCCGCGATGCATGACTACGGCGCGATGTATGCCTCCGACCCCGAGGCGGCCGCGCGCGCCCTGACGGCTGCCGGTTATGTTCTTGCCGCGGAGCTGCGCTCGTGCGGCGTGGACTTTTCCTTTGCGCCGGTGCTCGATCTTGACTGGGGGCGAAGCCGCATCATCGGCGAGCGCTCCTTTGCGCTTGACCCGCGGGTTGTCACGCGCCTTGCGCGCGCCGTGAGCCAGGGCATGCTCATGGCGGGCATGGCCAACTGCGGAAAGCACTTCCCTGGCCACGGATGGGCGCAGGCCGACAGCCACGTGGCGCTGCCCGTTGACGACAGGGCGGCCGAGCGCATAGAACTAGCCGACGCCAAGCCCTACCGGTGGCTTGGCATCGGACTTGCCTCGGTCATGACCGCCCACATCGTTTACCCGGCCTTTGATTCAGAGCCCGCAACGTTTTCATCCGTGATTCTCAAGGGGCTTCTTAGAGACAAGCTGGGCTTTGCGGGGTTTGTGTTTTCCGACGATCTGTCGATGCAGGGCGCAAAAAACGCCGGGACGTATCTTGAGCGCGCGCAAAAAGCGCTTGCCGCGGGCTGCGACGGGCTCATCTGCTGCAACGCGCCCGAAGAAGTCGACGCGCTTTTGTCCGAGCTCGACTTCAAGGCTGATGACGCATGGCGCGAACGCGCGGCTCTTCTGGTTCCGCGCGGGAGCATCCCCGCACGCGCAGAGCTTGAAAAGTCCCTTGTCTACCGCAAGGCCCGCGAGCTCATGCGCATCACGCAAGCGCTATAGTGCACTACAACACCTGCTTTTAAGGCGCAATCATCCGCTGCTCTCGGTCCGTTTTTTTTCGGACCGCCAATTGCCGTACGCCAAGATGTCGGCCATTCATACATGATCATTCAATCGCTTCTTGACACCGATCTCTACAAATTCACCATGATGCAGTGCGTGCTGCATCAGTTCCCCGGCGCAAACTGCACCTACCGCTTTCGCTGCCGCACCGAGGGCATCGATCTGAGTCCCTTTGCCGAGGAGATTCAAGACGAGATCGATCATCTGTGTTCGCTTGCGCTGCGCGAAGACGAACTCGACTATCTGCGCAGCCTGCGCTTTATCAAGCCCGATTTCGTTGAATTTTTAAGCTTGTTTCACCTCAAGAACAAGTACGTGCGCGTGCGCCGCGACAGCACGGCCTCCGCGGGCCTTGACATCACGGTCGAGGGACCGTGGCTGCACACGATTCTTTTTGAAATACCGGTGCTTGCCATTGTCAACGAGGTGTACTTCCGGCACCTGATGCCCGAGCCCGATGTCGCCGAGGGCATGCGGCGGCTGCGCAAAAAAATCGCCATGGCCGTCAATGAGCCCGACAACGCCAACCTCAAGATCAGCGATTTCGGGACGCGGCGCCGGTTTTCCTGCCGCTGGCAGAGGCGCGTGATCGAAACGCTCATCGAGGAGATGGGGCGCGACATCTTTTCGGGCACGAGCAACGTCATGTACGCCCGCGACTTCGGCCTCATCCCGATGGGCACCATGGCGCACGAATATCTGCAGGCCTGCCAGGCGCTCGGCCCGCGTCTGCGCGACAGCCAGACCTACGGCTTTCAGATGTGGGCCAAGGAGTACAGGGGAGACCTGGGCATCGCGCTTGCCGACGTCTACGGCACGGAGCCCTTCCTCAAGGACTTCGACATGTACTTCTGCAAGCTCTTTGACGGCGCGCGGCACGATTCGGGCGATCCCTTCGTCTGGGGCGAGCGCATGATCGAGCACTATGCCGCCAACAAGTGCGACCCGCGCAGCAAGACGCTCATCTTCTCGGACTCTCTGACGTTTCCGCGCATCATCGAGCTCTACCGGCGCTTCAATCACCGCATCCGCATGGGCTTTGGAATCGGCACCAACCTCATGAACGATCTCGGTCCGAAGCCGCTTAACATCGTCATGAAGATGGTGCGCTGCAACGGGCAGCCCGTGGCCAAGATTTCAGACGCTCCCGGCAAGGGGATGTGCGAGGACGAAACCTATCTGGCCTACCTCAAGCAGGTCTTCGGCATCACGTCTTGATGCCCGCGTGCGGGAGACTACCTAAGTTTTTCTCTCTAG
Source organism: Sutterella sp. (assembly GCA_019418605.1). Taxonomy (GTDB): domain Bacteria; phylum Pseudomonadota; class Gammaproteobacteria; order Burkholderiales; family Burkholderiaceae_F; genus Duodenibacillus. The sequence continues at coordinate 5,033 of DYBN01000042.1, forward strand.
AAATGTAAAGATTTTAAAATTTTTAGCTAAAATCAAGCGCGTTTGACGGCCTTGCCCTTTCCCGCGTGCAGGGCTCTTGGCTACCACAGGGAGACTCTTCAAGTGAACCTTGCAAAAATTCTGGCGGCGGCTGCGGCGGCAGGCGCGCCGGCGCTTGCGTCGGCCGCCTCGCTCAACGGCGCTGATCTTTCCATCATCTGGGCGCTGCCCTTTGCCGGCATTTTGCTGAGCATTGCGCTCTGTCCGCTGATTGTTCCGCACTTCTGGCACAACCACTTTGGCAAAGTGGCGGTTTTCTGGGGCCTTTGCTGCGTGGTGCCTCTTTATCTGAGCTATGAGGCAAGCGTTGCCACCGGTGCGGTCGCGCACGCCATCATCGGCGACTACATCCCGTTTCTGCTCTTTGTCGGAGCCTTGTTCGTGGCCGCCGGCGGCATTCACATCCGCGGCAGCTTCGTGGGCAAACCCATCGTAAATGCAGGCTTTCTTCTTGTGGGCGCCTTCTTTGCCAATATCATGGGCACGACCGGCGCGGCGATGCTCCTCATCCGTCCGCTCATTGCCGCCAATGAGGGCCGCCACTACAAGATGCACACGTTTGTCTTTTTCATCTTCATCGTGGCCAACATCGGCGGCTGCCTGACTCCGCTGGGAGATCCGCCTCTGTTCATGGGCTTTTTAAGAGGCGTCGAGTTCTTCTGGACGACATGGCATCTGCTGCCGCCCCTGCTGCTTGTGCTGGCAATCCTGCTTGCGGTCTACCTTGTCATCGACACCTGCTGCTACAAGAAGGAGCTGCGCGAAGGGCTTTTCGTGCAGAACACGGATCAAACGACCAAATTTGCCATTGACGGCGGCATCAACTTTTTGTGGCTGCTGGGCATTGTCTGCACGGTTTTGATGAGCGGCATCTGGAATCCGGGCGTCAGCTTCAACGTGCTTAGCGTCGAGCTCTCCCTGCAGGGGATCACCCGTGATGCGCTCTTTGTGGTCTTTGCGATTTTGTCGCTTGCAACGACGCCCAAGTCCGCCCGCGAAGCCAATCAGTTCAACTTCGCTCCGATCCTTGAAGTGGCCAAGCTCTTCTTCGGCATCTTCCTTTGCATCGTGCCGGTGCTCGAGATGCTGCGCGCGGGCGAGCACGGCGCCTTTGCGCCGCTTGTGGCCATGGTGACGAATGAAGCCGGCGAATTCAACAACCAGATGTTCTTCTGGCTCACCGGGTCGCTCTCGTCGGTGCTTGACAACACGCCCACCTATCTGGCCTTCTTCAATCTTGCAGGGGGCGATGCTGCAACGCTGATGACCGTGCACAGCCATACCCTGATGGCCGTCTCGATGGGCGCCGTGTTTATGGGAGCCGTGACCTACATCGGCAACGCCCCCAACTTCATGGTGCTTAGCATCGCGCAGGAGCGCGGCATCAAGATGCCGTCGTTCCTTGGCTATGTCGCTTGGTCGGTGTGCATTCTTTTCCCGACGTTCTTTATCGCGGACATGATTTTCCTTTAATCGGAAGGTCTTTAAAAGTCCCTTGATCCAGGCCGGTTCCCAAACGACGGGGCCGGTCTGTTGTATTTTTGGTCACGTTTTGTTTTCGCTAAGTCCTTGATTTTATTGGGTGAAGAAATTTCTTTGTCCGAGCCCCTCTTGGCGGTGCGGCGCCGTTGGATAGAATCCGCGGCTTTTTCAACCCTTCATACAAGGACAGATCGTGGAACTGAAGAATCAATTCACACGAACCTTCAAAACGAAAACACTCTTTCATTCACTTCTCATCGCCGGGCTCGTCTCGGCGACGGCGATTGCGTCCATCGAGGGACGCGCCGCGCTCGTTACAGTCGACGAGAACGGCGTTCGGGGCGAAGGCTATATCGAGGGAGACCGCCTGACGATCACAGCCGATCAATTCACGGAAAATGGCACAGTAGGGATTGAGGCAAGCGGATACGCCGGGTTGATGGACTCGTCATCCTTCTTCTCGAACACAAAAATCAACCTGGCATCCGTTGCTGATTCCGTCGGCGTGCTTCTGTCCAACGCGACCCCCGAAGGGGGGCAGGGAGCCACACGGTTTTTGGTTTACGGCAACATGGACATCTCGGCGCAAACCGCCATCCGGGGCGACGGAGAGATTTGGTTTGTGTCCAACGACGACGAGCCCCAAACCGCTTCCGTCAATATCAGCGGGGCCCTGGACATGGCCCGCGGCACGATGACGGCGCAGGCATCGACGGTGACCTATGCGGGCGACGGAGAGCTTGGCCGCTACCGCACAGTGCCGCAGGAAGCTTCGCACTTCAACGTGGGCGAAGGCGTGATCGACGGTGCCACGGCCGTGCTGCGCATCGACGAAGTCAACCTCACCAGCGGCAGCATCGCCGTCAACGGCAGCAGCCAGTCCGATCCCAACGCCTGGCGTCTGGGCTCGGCGCTTCTCGTACATGACCTGACAAACAACGTCGGCGAGGATTTTGCGGGACAATCGGCCAGAGAGGCCCGCATCAGCGTCACGGGAAATGCCACGCTTGCGCTGGGCACGCAGCTCGATCGCGCAAACGAGCGGCTTGACGCTTCGGTTCGCGACAACATTGCCGGGTTTGACGACCTTTCCGTCGAGCTGCAGGTGCGTGCGCGTCTTGCCCACATTCTGGCTGACGCCGACATCATGACCAACAACCCCAACAGCACCACGCTCATCACCGCCGCAGGACTCACGCAGCAGGCGGTTCCCGACAACGTCACCGTGACGGTGGGCGAGGTCTCGGGCGAAACCTCGCCCGGGGGCGTCTACCTGGGAGAAGACGCCCGCTGGGTGATCTACTACGGCGAAGAAAGCGAGGGCGCCGCCGCAAAGAATGCCTCTGACGAGGCGCTGCTTGTGCACGCGTCAAAGGACTCGCAGCTCATCATCTACGGCTGGGACGGCAAGGCGCAGCTGCCCGACCTGACGCTGCTTGGCTTTGCCGAAGAAAACGTCTATTCGCTCAACGGCGTGCGCACCCACATCGTCGACGGACAACTTGCCCGTCTGTGGTGCTGGCAGTTCGAAGGGCTTCAGAGCTCTGAGATCGTGCGTGCGGTCGAAGAGGGCTATTCGTGGGGCGCTGTCGAAGCAAGGCCCGGCTACAGCTTCATCGTGGACTCGTTTGATCCGGACCGCGTGGGGCCCGAGTCCTACGTCAACGTCGTCGACTCGGCAGTCTTTCTGCCTGCAAGCTCGGGAGCGCTTGCAGCGCTCGAGCGCGTCGAGCGCGACATTGTCGAGAGCATCCTCTCGCACGACTATGTTCTCTACGCCAATGAGGGGCACTGGTGGGTGCAGGGGCAGGCAGCCAACTACGATGCGCCGGAGATGTTTTCAAGCGGCCGCGGGCGCCGCGGCTTTGAAGCCGATGCGGTCTACGGCACGCTGGGGTTTGACATCGGTCTTTGGAAGAATTGGATCGGCTCGATTGCCGTGAGCTTTTCGAGCATCGACATCGATGCCAAGGGGCTTGTCACGACGCTCACTTCGGAAGCTTCGAGCGCTTCGGCGACGGCCTCCGTCGCGCGCTATTTCGATGCGGCCGCGCTCAAGATTGCGCTCTCCTACACGCGCGCCGAGATCACGGCAAAGGCGCTTGCCAACGGCCACCGGCTTGAATCCGAGCCTGAGCTCGAGATTTTCTCTGGTGCGGTGAGGCTTGAGACCCGTTTCGGGGACGAGCTGGTTTTAAGCCCCATGCTGCAGGCGGGCGTGCATTACGCAAAGTTTGACGAGGGAGCCGTAAGCGACGCCACCGAGTCCGTGTACGGAACCGGGTTTGAGACTTCGGCCGGCAAGCGGCTTTGGACCACGATAACGGCAGGCGTCGGCGCCTCGAGCTCTTTTGAGGTCGACTCGCTCGGGCTTCGCGTTGCACCGCGCATTGATCTGTCGGCTACGGCGGCTGCAGGCGATAAAAATTGGGAGATGCGCTCGGCCCTCTTTGACGGGACGGCAAGCTCAACGGCCTCCTTTGCCTCGGCGCGCGACTATTCCGTGCGGATTGCCGCGGCGCTCGACCTTTTGCGCACGGGCACCAAGCCGCGCATGGAGGGAGGAATTTTCGGCATCGGCGCCAAGCCGACCGGGAAGGAGGATCCTTTTGGATGGTCTGTTGCGCTGACCGCAGCCTATGAAACAGGTTCAGACAGCGAGAAGAGTTCGACGTTCGGCGTGCGTTTTCGCCAGATGTTCTAACTTTTTGATGCGAACACTGTGACCTGTTGCAGCATTCGCAAGTGATCAGATGATCACGGCGCAAAGCGGGAGCCCCTGCCGGGGCTCCCGTTTTGCCTTCGGATTTTTTCGAAAGCGCTTGAAGCCGCGGCCGGCAGCATTGCCTCGGACAAGTGTGTGACAACCTGAAAAATCCGTTGCGGCCGGGATTTTCCTAGTTAGAATGGTTTGCCGATCAGATGAAGGGACATTTCGAGAAGGTCCCCGCAACGGGTGCATCCACCGCGCCCTTGTTGATGACGATTCTGAACGCAGCGCGCCCATACAAACCCAAGAGGTCGTTTCATTCGGCGCTTCCCGCAACGGGGGCGCGGCCCCGCGAAAATTCGACGACAGGACAAGATTTGCCGCCCGCCTGAGGGTGCGGCGGAGCGAGAAACGAGCCTGCGGGCGCGCCGGCAGCAATCAAAGCAGTTTGGATAAGAATAAGAGATGCCGACCAATCAGAAAGCGGATACGCCGCTTGAACATACCGTCAACTGGAAACTTGCTCGCACGCTTGTCGAGCCGCTCTACAAGGATCAGGTGCTGCTCTCGGGCGAGTCAAGGCTCGAGCATGCCGACGGCATGGCCGAAATCCTGAGAGGCATTCGCGACGACGATGAGCTCATCGCCGCGGCCTATCTTTTTGCCGTCGGCGACTGCATTCCGGACGCCGATGCCTGGATTGAGAAGACTTTCGGCAAGAGCGTGCTCTCGATGGTCAAGGACCTCGAGAACCTCATGCGCGTGAGCACGCGCGCGCGCTCGGGCTCCAAGGAGGCGAGCGCCACCTATCAGTCCGAGGCGCTCAGGCGCATGCTGCTTGCCATGTGCCACGATCTGCGCGTGGTGATTCTGCGCCTGGCGAGCCGCCTGCAGACACTGCGCTGGTTTGCAAAGACCGGCGCTCCGGGAGCCGACGACTACGGGCGGGAAACTCTGGCCTTGTACTCTCCCTTGGCAAACCGCCTTGGCATCTGGCAGATGAAGTGGGAGCTCGAGGATCTGTCGCTTCGATTTGTCGAGCCCAAGATTTACGCCGACATTGCCCGGGAGCTCGACGAGTCCCGCGAGCAGCGCCTTGACTTCATGCAGCACTGCGTGGAGACGATCAAGATGCTGCTCAAGGCACACGGCATTGAGGCCGAGGTGAGCGGGCGCCCCAAGCACATCTACTCGATTTACAAAAAGATGGTGCGCAAGCACCTGCGCTTTGACCAGCTCTTTGACATCCGTGCGGTGCGCATCATTGTCGACACGGTCGAGCGCTGCTACGAAGTGCTCTCGATCGTGCACGAGAACTTCACCGTTCTCAGCAAGGAGTACGACGACTACATCGCGCACCCCAAGCCCAACGGCTACCAGTCGCTGCACACGGTCGTGACCGACCCCTCGGGCAAGCCCGTCGAAGTGCAGATCCGCACGCGGGCCATGCATGAGTTTGCCGAACTCGGCGTGGCGGCGCACTGGCGCTACAAGGAGACGGGAAATTCCAACAAGAGCAAGGGGGCCGAGGCCGAAGACCAGCGCGTGGCCTGGCTGCGGCAGCTGCTGCAGTGGAAAAGTGACGTGGAGCCCCCGGCCAAGCCCGGCATCGTCGAGCAGGACCACGTCTACGCCCTGACGCCGCAGGGCAGGGTGGTGGAGCTGCCGCACGGGGCAACGCCCATTGACTTTGCCTACCAGGTGCACACCGAGCTGGGGCACCGCTGCCGCGGCGCGCGCGTCAACGGCGCGATGGTGCCGCTTAATACGCCGCTTGAGACGGGCCAAACCGTCGAAATCATTGCGGCAAAGACGGGCGGCCCCTCGCGCGACTGGCTCAATCCGGATCTGGGCTTTGCCGTCAGCCCGCGCACGCGCACCAAGGTGCGGCAGTGGTTTAACGCCCAGACCCTTGCCCAACAGACGCAGGCAGGCCGCGAGCGGCTCGACAAGGAACTTGCCCGGCTGGGCAAGACCGCCTTCAAGCTGGAAGACCTGGCAAAGCGCCTGAGCTACGACAGCGTGGATGCGCTCTGCGTTGCCTTTGCCAAGGAGGAGTTCAGCATCAAGGCGCTCGAGCAGGCCGTGCAGCCCCAGCCCGAGGAGCAGCACGCCGAGCCCGAGGTGAGCATCAGCCGCTCGCAGCAAAACGCAAGCCGCTCCAATGTGCTAGTCGTGGGTGTCGACAGCCTCATGACGCAGCTTGCGCGCTGCTGCCACCCGGCTCCGCCCGACGAGATCGTGGGCTTTGTCACCCGCGGCCGCGGCGTGACGATTCACCGCATGGACTGCCCCAACGTCAAAAACCTCGAGGCCAATGACCATGAGCGCATCATCGAGGTGAGCTGGGGCAATCAGGCCGACGCCGTCTACCCGGTCGACATCTACATCGTGGCGCGCGACCGCCAGGGGCTGCTCAAGGACATCTCGGAAGTTCTCATGCGAGAAAAGCTCAACATCATCGGCATCAACACCGTGAGCGTCAAGGGCGATGCGCACATGCGCTTTTCCATCGAGATTCACGCTTCGAGCGACTTGACCCGGGCGCTCACGCAGCTGCGCGACATCAAGGGAGTGCTGAGCGCGCGGCGCGCCTGATGTGCAGGTGAAGAAAAAAGATAACTGTAAAATCAAAAGGTTGCGTAAAAATCTGCCGGAAAGTCGACGAAAAAAGAGTTTTTGACTTGCAAAAGCAAAAAAACATCTTTATATTTCGCAATCTCTCAGGCACATAGCTCAGTTGGTTAGAGCATCACCTTGACATGGTGGGGGTCGTTGGTTCGAATCCAATTGTGCCTACCAGAATTTTTTGGAGACATCTCGAAAATGCGCATTGGTTTGTCTCAGCGAACGACAAACACCCGTAAGCGATAAGTCTGCGGGCGCGCATAGGTGTCATCAATGAAAAGAGTGCGGCTCAGCGGAGTCAGCACTCTTTTTTTTTCGCACAAACGAAAGGAGTTGAAAAAATGATCGCTGTTACGTTGCCCGACGGTTCGGTTCGGGAGTTTCAGGCTCCCGTTACCGTGGCAGACGTCGCTCAGTCGATCGGTGCGGGACTTGCCAAGGCGGCGCTTGCCGGCAAGGTCGACGGCAGGCTTGTGGACCTGTCGCACGTCATCGAAGCCGACGCGCAGGTTGCGATCATTACGCCCAAGAGCCCCGAGGCGCTTGAAATTATCCGCCACTCGACCTCGCACCTGATGGCGCAGGCCGTCAAGGAGCTCTTCCCGCAGGCCGAGGTGACGATCGGACCGGCCATCGACAACGGCTTTTACTACGACTTCAAGTTTGACCGCGCGTTCACGCCGGAAGATTTGGAGAAAATCGAAGCGCGCATGCACGAGCTCGTCAAGAAGGACATTCCGATTGAGCGCTACACGCTGCCGCGCGACGAGGCGATTGCCTACTTCAAGGGCCTGGGCGAGCTCTACAAGGCCGAAATCATCGAGGGCATTCCAGAAGGCGAAGTGCTCTCCCTGTACCGCCAGGGCGACTTCACCGACCTTTGCCGCGGCCCTCACGTGCCGAGCACGGGAAAGCTCAAGGTCTTCAAGCTCATGAAGGTTGCCGGCGCCTACTGGCGCGGCGACAGCAACAACGAGATGCTGCAGCGCATCTACGGCACCGCCTGGTGCACGCAGGCCGATCAGGACAAGTACCTGCACATGCTCGAAGAGGCCGAGCGGCGCGACCATCGCCGCCTTGGCAAGGAGCTCGATCTCTTCCATCTGCAGGAGGAAGCCCCGGGCATGATCTTCTGGCACGCCAAGGGCTGGGCGCTCTGGCAGGTCGTCGAGCAGTACATGCGCCGTATCTACGGCGACAACGGCTACATGGAGGTGAAGGCCCCGCAGCTTCTTGACCGCTCTCTTTGGGAGAGGTCCGGCCACTGGGCGAAGTACCGCAGCAACATGTTCACGACCGAGTCGGAGAACCGCTACTACGCTCTCAAGCCCATGAACTGCCCCGGGCACATTCAGCTTTTTAATTCGGCGCTGCGCAGCTACCGCGATCTGCCGATGCGCTTCGGCGAGTTCGGCCAGTGCCACCGCAACGAGCCCTCGGGCGCGCTGCACGGCCTGATGCGCGTTCGCGGCTTTACGCAGGACGACGGACACATCTTCTGCACGGAAGATCAGATTCTCAACGAGTGCACGAACTTCACGCAGCTCGTGCGCGAGGTCTACCACGTCTTCGGCTTTGATCAGATCGAGTACAAGATCGCCACGCGCCCTGAAATGCGCATCGGCGAAGACGCGGTCTGGGACAAGGCCGAGGCGGCGCTCATTGAAAGCCTCGAAGCCTCGGGCGTTCCCTACGAGGTGCTTCCGGGCGAGGGGGCGTTCTACGGCCCCAAGATCGAATACCATCTGCGCGACTGCCTTGGCCGCGCCTGGCAGTGCGGCACGATGCAGGTCGACTTCCAGATGCCGGGCCGTCTTGGGGCGGAGTACGTGGCCGAAGACAACACCCGCAAGGTGCCGGTGATGCTGCACCGCGCGATTCTGGGCTCGCTCGAGCGCTGGATCGGTATGCTCATCGAGCACTACGCCGGCGCCATGCCCGTGTGGCTGAGTCCCGTGCAGGTCGCCGTGGCCACGATCACGGACGCTCAGGCGCCCTTTGCCAAGGAGCTTGCAGCCAAGCTCAAGGCCGCCGGTCTGCGGGTTGAAGAAGATTTGCGTGGTGAAAAAATCAACTATAAAATCCGCGAGCTGAGCCTGCAGAAGATCCCGTATATCGCGGTCGTGGGCGACAAGGAAGTGCAGACCAACTCGGTCAGCGTCCGTGCCCGCGGAGGCAAAAATCTCGGCGTCATGAGCGTCGAGGCGTTTATAGAGCGCGTTCTCGAAGAAGACCGCACCCGTGTTTACGAGAGCCAGACGAACTAGCCGTGGCTTTTCGGGCGCATTCCCGAGCCTTCTTTCGCGGATGAAGAAAGATATTTTTGAGGAGTAGAGTCATAGCTCGCAATCGCAATCACCGGATCAATGGAGAGATCCGGGTACCTGAGGTCCGACTGACCGGCGTCGACGGCGCACAGATCGGCATTGTTCGAACCGCTGAGGCGCTGCGCATGGCCGAGGAGGCCGACGTCGATCTCGTGGAGGTCGCCCCGAACGCGCAGCCTCCGGTCTGCCGCCTGATGGACTACGGCAAGTTCCGCTATCAGGAGCAGAAGAAGGCCCAGGAAATGAAGGCTCGTCAGAAGGTGGCGCAGGTCAAGGAGGTCAAGTTCCGCCCCGCCACCGACGAGAATGACTTTCAGACCAAGCTGCGTGCGCTGCGCCGCTTCCTGGCCGACGGCGACAAGGCAAAGGTGACTCTGCGCTACCGAGGCCGTGAAATGGCTCATCAGGATATCGGCGCTCAGATCATGCAGCGCATCCGCGAGGAGCTCGCCGAAGAGGCGCAGGTCGAGCAGCTGCCCAAGCTCGAGGGCCGGCAGATGATCATGGTCCTTGCGCCTAAAAAGAAAAAATAGAAATTTCGTGTATAATCACGAGCTTTCGTAGACTCGCCGGTGTTTCAGACAGCTGGAACGCCGGCGAAAACAAGTCGGAGCGGGCATGAACAAAGATCGGATGCGATGACGTCATCCGCGCCTGGGGTTCCGACAAATCACAAAGAGGAAACGGCAAATGCCGAAGATGAAAACTAAGAAGGCTGCGAGCAAGCGCTTCAAGGTCCGTTCCGGCGGTTCGATCAAGCGCGGCCACGCCACCAAGCGTCACATTCTCACCCATCGTACGACGAAGAACAAGCGTCACCTGCGCGGCATGGTCACCATCCACGAGTCTGACAGCAAGTCCATCCATCGTATGCTGCCGTACGCCTAATGCAAGCAAGGAGAGAATAAGATGCCTCGAGTAAAGCGTGGTGTGACGGCTCGTGCCCGTCATAAGAAGATTTTCGCCCTCTCCAAGGGTTTCCGTCTGCGTCGCAACAACGTCTATCGTGTTGCCAAGCAGGCCGTGATGCGCGCCGGTCAGTACGCTTACCGCGACCGCCGCGACAAGAAGCATGTGTTCCGCCGTCTGTGGATTGCCCGCATCAATGCCGCAACCCGCCTCAACGGCATGACCTACAGCCGTTTCATGAACGGTCTGAAGAAGGCCAACGTCATGCTCGACCGCAAGGTGCTCGCCGACATGGCTGTGTTTGACAAGGAAGGCTTTGCCACCCTCGTCGCTCAGGCCAAGGCGGCTCTGGCCTAATTGCACATTGGGCTTGAAAAACAGGAAAGGTCTTCAATGGGGCTGGGCCTCAGGGCAAGACCTCCTGAAATGGGGTTCGGCGCAGTATCCGCCGGGCCCTTTTTTTTCGACCCGAACGCAGCTTATTTTTGTTCGGGTTCTTTGTTTTTTAGGTACTTGAAAGAATTTCAGTTGCCGGCTTTGCGCACGGATGCACGTCCGCGCCCGGGCCGACACCCGCATCTGGTGAGTAAGAATGGATGATTTAGTTCAAATCGTAGAGTCGGCCAAGGCTGACTTTGCCGCTGCCGGGCAGCCGGCCGCGCTCGAAGACGCCAAAGCCCGCTACCTTGGCAAGAACGGTTCGCTCACGGCTTTGATGAAGGGGCTCGCCAAGCTCGCGCCCGAAGAAAAGCGCGCCCGCGGCCAGGCCATCAACCAGGCCAAGGGCGAGGTTGAGGCCGCGCTCAATGCACGCCGCGAAGCCCTGGCCGAAATGGCCATGCAGCAAAAGCTTGCAGCCGAGGCGATCGACGTGACGCTGCCCGGGCGCACGCTTGCCCGCGGCGGCGTTCATCCGGTCATCCGCACCTGGATGCGCATTGAGGAAATTTTCGGCTCCATCGGCTTTGACGTGGCCGACGGCCCTGAAATCGAAAGCGACTGGTTTAGCTTCACGGCTCTGAACAACCCGCCCAATCACCCGGCGCGCTCGATGCAGGATACGTTCTACGTCGACCGCTGCGACAGCACCGGCCTGCAGCTGCCGCTGCGCCCGCACACCTCGCCCATGCAGGTGCGCTACGCGCAGACCCATGAACCCCCGATCAAGGTGATTGCTCCGGGGCGTACGTACCGCGTCGACAGCGACGCGACCCACTCGCCGATGTTTCATCAGGTCGAAGGACTCTGGATTGACGAGAACATTTCCTTTTCCGACCTCAAGGGCGTCTACACGGACTTTCTGCGCCGTTTCTTTGAGACGGACGCGCTCAAGGTGCGCTTCCGCCCGAGCTACTTCCCCTTTACCGAACCGTCGGTTGAAGTCGACATGGCCTTCACGACCGGCCCCAAAAAAGGCAAATGGCTTGAAATTTCGGGCGCAGGCGAAGTGCATCCGACCGTGGTGCGCAACTACGGCCTTGATCCCGAAAAGTACATCGGCTTTGCCTTCGGATCGGGCCTTGAGCGTCTGACGATGCTGCGCTACGGCATTGACGATCTGCGGCTGTTTTTCGAAGGTGATCTGCGCTTTTTGCGCCAGTTCAACGAATAACCCGGTTTTGGAGTCAAAAAGAAATGTTGTTTACCGAAGAGTGGCTGCGTCAGTACGTCAACCCGGCGCTTTCTACGGATGAACTTGCTGAAGCCATGACCATGGCCGGGCTTGAGGTCGAGGAGGTGAGCGCCATCGCGCCCGACTTTTCCGGCGTCGTCGTGGCCGAAGTGCTCGAGTGCGTGGACCATCAGAATTCCGATCATCTGCACGTCTGCAAGGTAGATGCCGGAACGGGCGAGATTTTGCAGATTGTCTGCGGCGCTCCCAACGTGCGGGCCGGCATCAAGGTTGCCTGCGCAAAAATCGGCGCGGTGCTGCCCGGCAACTTCAAGATCAAGAAGGCCAAGATGCGCGGCGTTGAAAGCTTCGGCATGCTCTGCTCGGCGCGCGAACTCGGCATCAGCGAGGATCACTCCGGAATCTGGATTCTCGATCCCGCCGCACCGGTCGGCGAGGACATCCGGCAGTGGGCGCATTTGGACGACAAGCGCTTTGAAATCAAATTGACGCCCAACCGCGGCGACGCGCTCAGCGTGCTCGGCGTGGCCCGCGACGTGCATGCGGCGACCGGAGCTGCATTGAATCTTCCCGTTTTTGAGGAAGTGCCCGCCAATTCTTCCTGCACGCGCGCCGTGCACATCGAGGCGCCCGATCTGTGCGGGCGCTTTGCAAGCCGCGTCATCCGCAACCTCAACGCCAAGGCGCCCACGCCGCAGTGGATGAAGGATCGCCTTGAGCGCAGCGGCCAGCGCTCGATTTCCGCGCTCGTAGACATTTCCAACTACGTGATGATCGAGCTCGGACGTCCCTCGCACTTTTTTGATCTTGACAAGGTCAAGGGCGACATCACCGTGCGCTGGGCCAAAAAGGGCGAGACGCTTGAGCTGTTAAACGGCGACAAGCCGGTTCTTGACGAGTACTACGGCGTGGTCTGCGACGAAGCCGGTCCCGAGGCCATTGCCGGCATCATGGGCGGAGAGTCGACGGCCATTTCCGATGAGACCACCAATTTGTTCATCGAGGCCGCCTTCTGGTACCCGCAAAAGATTCAGGGCCGCTGCCGCAAGCTCAACTTCTCGACCGATGCAGCGCACCGCTTTGAGCGCGGCGTCGACTTCGGCAGCAATGTCGACCACATGCACTACATCACCAAGCTTGTGCTCGAAATCTGCGGAACGCCGCAAACCGAGGTCGGCCCCGTGCAGGATCAGTGCGTGAATCTGCCCGAGAGGCGCGTCGTGCGCATGCGCCCCGAGCGCTGCCGCAAACTGGTGGGCGTTGATATTTCCGACGAGTTCATGGCCGAAGCCTTCAAGCGTCTGGGCTTTGAATTCACCCGCGAGGGCAACGATTTTGTCGTGGTCTCTCCGACCTATCGCTTTGACATTGAAATCGAAGAGGACCTCGTCGAGGAGGTGGCGCGTCTTTACGGCTACGAGAAGCTGCCCGACCTGCCGCCGCTTGCACGCTGCGCGATGCGCGCGCGCCCCGAAGGGCTCAGGCGCGCGCACGACCTTCGCAGGACGCTGGCCGGGCGCGGTTATCAGGAGCTTGTCAACTTCAGCTTTGTTGAGGAGCAGTGGGAAAAAGACTTTGCCGGCAACGATGCGCCGATCCGTCTTTTGAACCCCATCGCAAGCCAGCTCTCGGTGATGCGCACGCAGCTCGTGGGCGGCTTGGTCGACATCCTGCGCTTTAACCTGAACCGCAAGGCGGAATTCGTTCGCGTCTTTGAGCTTGGCCGCGTGTTCTTCCCCGACGAGACGGTCGAAGACGGCCCCTACAGCGTCAAGGGCGTGCGGCAGCCGCAGCACATTGCCGGCCTTGCCTACGGCGACGCGCACGAAGAGCACTGGAGCGTTGCCAAGCGCAGCGTTGACTTCTACGACGTCAAGGGCGACGTCGAGGCGCTCATTGCGCCGCTAGAGGCTCGCTTTGAGCCGTGCGCGCATCCCGCGCTGCACCCGGGGCGGGCGGCCCGCATTGTCCTGGACGGCCAGGAGATCGGCTTTATCGGGGAACTGCATCCGCGGCTTTGCCACAAGTATGCGCTGCCCAAGGCGCCCGTTGTCTTTGAGCTTGCCATCGATCCGATTCTCAGAACGGCCGTGCCCGAAGCCCGCGCCGTGAGCAAGTTCCAGCCCATGCACCGCGACATCTCCGTGTCGGTGCCGGCTGATTTGACCTGGCAGCAGGTCAAGGATGCGGTCGAGAAGCTGCGCACCGGCACCCGCGTGGGCTCGATCATCGAATCCTTCCGGCTCTTTGACATCTACGCGCCGAAGGCGGGCGAGAGCGGCGAGCGCAGCATGGCTTTCCGCATGACGCTTGTCTCTTCGGGCGAGGAGTCTGTCACCGAGCAGCAGTCGGAGGCAGCCTTCGAAGCGGTCGTTGACGTTTTGTCCGGACTCGGAGCGAAACTGCGCGCTTAAAAAGCGTGTATCATTCGCGCTCTTTTCTGGACACTTGCGCTAAGCGATTGAATTTGAAGTAAAAATGATTGAGAGCATTGCTGCACCAGCTTACAAGGGGAACACGATCGAAAAGCTTTTTGAAACCGGTCCCGCCAATTCATCGACGCTCACCAAAATGCATTTCGTCGACATCCTCAACGAGCGGCTCGGGCTGAGCCGCAGTGAGGCAAGCTCGGTTCTCGAGGCGATTTTCGATGAAGTGCAGGCGGCGCTCGTCGACGGCCGCGAAGTGAAGCTCGCCAATTTCGGCACCTTCTCCACGCGCGACAAGGGGGCGCGGCCCGGCCGCAACCCCCGTACCGGCGAAGAGCATCTTGTGAGCGCCCGGCGCGTGGTTTCCTTTATCCCTGCGCCGTACTTGCGCGAGTCGGTGGCCATGTTCCATGATCCGGACCTCAAGGAGGGAGCCCGGGAAAATTAGCGTTTGCACGACGGTGCTTTTGTGCAGTCGTCCCTCGTGCGGCATGTGCTGCGGGATCGGCTAAACTAAGCACCGTTCGCGCATCACGCACCCTGTCAAAGGCCGATGTGCCGCGTGCGCGTCGGCTTGTTTTTTTCATTCTTACCCAGCTCCAAAATGTCTGACATGCAACAGGACCGGCTTTTTAGTCTGCAGGAGGTGTCCGCACAGTGCGGCCTGATTCCCTACATTGTTCGTTATTGGCAAGGACATTTTCCGGAGCTTGGCAGCGGTGCGGGCAAGTCGCAGTACACGGTCAACGACGTGGCGCTGCTGCGGCGCATCAAGACGCTTTTGTACGGCGAACACCTGACGATTGAGCAGGCCAAGGACAGGCTCAGAAGAGAGCGCGCCTTTCCGGTGCAGTACCCCGGAGGCGCCGAGAGCCGCACTGCACCTGTTCAGTCCCAGCCGGCCTCTGAGCCCCAGGCTGCGCCTCATGCCGCGGCTGCCGCCGCGCCTGCGCAAGCAGAGAGCGAACCCGTGCGCGCCCCGGCGCAGCCTCGCGAAGCTGATCACGCCGCCGATGATGCCCAAGCGGCCCTCTCGGCTCTGCAGCAGGTCCGCGAGCAGCTCGAGCAGGCGCGCGAGCAGGCTGCTCAGGCCCGCAGCGACTCGAACCAGTGGCAAGGCAGCGCGCAGCAGTTGCAGCAGGAAAATGCCTCTTTGAAGGAGCGCGCCGCAACGCTTGAGGCGCAGCTGCAGTCGGCTCTTGCGCAAGCCAAGCAAAGCGATGACGCCCTCGAGGCGGCGCTCGCCGAGAAGGCCCAGCTTGTCTCGCAGCTCTCGAGCGCGCAGGTTCAGATGCAGGAGCTCAATGCGCAGCTCGTGGCGCAGAAAAAAGCCTCTCAGGAGCAGTCGGCAGCATTGGCCTCCGCGCAGGCGCGCGCCTCGGAGCTTGAGAGCAGCCTTGAGCAGTTCAACCTGCAGGCCGGTCAGTCGGCCGAAATTTTCGAGTCGCTGCAGCAGCGCAATGCCGCTCTCGAAAAGCGCTTGTCGACGGTGACAGCCGAGCTCAGGGAAATCGCCGCTCTTTTTCAAAAGAATTGACTGCAAAAACAGTGATGTAGGAAGTCTCACAAGAAATTTCTTCACGGCTCTTCGTGGATGTGTGTGAAAGTCACGTGGCGTGAAAACAACATTTGATGAG